>CABUKS010000019.1 GCA_902492235.1 uncultured Collinsella sp.
AGACGGTCCCGGGCTGACAATTTCGACTGTAATGGACGTTCTTAAACGACTAGTCATTCAAGAACGTCCCCAACGACTACATGAAAGCGCCCCCAAGCGGATGTGCTTGAGGGCGCCTCTTGCTTGACTAGCTTTCGATATAGTCCTTGAGCTTGCTGCTGCGGCTCGGGTGGCGAAGCTTGGCCAGAGTCTTGGACTCGATCTGGCGGATGCGCTCGCGCGTGACGCCAAACTCACGACCGACTTCCTCGAGCGTGCGGGGATGTCCGTCGACAAGGCCAAAGCGCAGTTCGATAACCTTGCGCTCACGATCGGCAAGCGAATCGAGCACCTGGGTGAGCTGCTCCTGCAGCATAGAGAAGCTGGCCGCATCGGGCGGAACGATAGCCTGGGAGTCCTCGATGAAGTCGCCCAGCTGGGAATCCTCTTCCTCGCCGATGGGGGTCTCGAGCGACACGGGCTCCTGCGAGATCTTCTGGATCTCGCGGACGCGGTCGGCGCTCATGTCCATCTCGGCACCGATCTCTTCGGGGGTCGGGTCGCGGCCCAGGTCCTGAAGGAGCTGACGCTGCACGCGGACGAGTTTGTTGATAGTCTCGACCATGTGCACGGGAATACGGATGGTACGGGCCTGGTCGGCGATAGCGCGCGTAATGGCCTGACGGATCCACCACGTGGCGTACGTGGAGAACTTAAAGCCCTTCTGGTAGTCGAACTTCTCGACGGCGCGGATCAGACCGAGGTTGCCCTCCTGAATCAGGTCCAGGAACAGCATGCCGCGACCGACATAGCGCTTGGCGATGGAGACGACCAGACGAAGGTTTGCGCTGATGAGCGCCTGCTTGGCTTCGAGGCCCACGTTCTCAATGCGCGTAAGACGACGCATCTCGGCACGCGTGAGTTCGAGCTCACCAGCATCGGCAGCCTCGAGCTTCTCGGTAGCCTCGAGACCGGCCTCGATCTTCATAGCCAGATCGACCTCTTCGGAGGCGGTCAACAGGTCGACCTTGCCGATCTCCTTGAGGTACATACGGACCGGGTCGCCGGTCAGCATCACCGTGGAGGCATCGATGCCACGCACGCGGGAGCGTGAACGGGACGTGCGCACGGTGCGCTTCTTCTTGTTCTTGGAAGAACCCATCTCAGCGTCGGCCTGACGGGCCATCTTGAGCTCGTGATCGTCGAGCGAGCCGGAATCGTGCTCGTCGTCGTCATCGAAATCGTCGGTATCGGTATCGGTATCGGTATCGGTATCGTCATCGTCGACACCCATGGGGGCGTCGTCGTTACCGCTCGCGGAGATAATCTGGATGCCGCTGTTGCGCAGCGCGGAATACACCGCGGTGAGCTGCTCGTCAGAAACATCGATATCCTTCAGGGCGACCTGAATCTCGTCCTCGGTTACCGAAGTCCTGTTTGAGCCGTTGCCCATGAGCTTTGCAACGTAGGATTCCAGCCCAGTACCCGTGCTCTCAGTCTTTTTTGGCACAGATTCTCCCTTCATAGTCCACAGGACTCAATACTTTAGCACACACATTGACGTCTATACCCAAAAAGAAGACTGGATATAGGCGAGAATACGCTGGTTGACCACAACATCTAGGCTTGTTCGGTGCCCGCGGCCTCCAGGCCGATCAAACGGAACGGGTCCGCCACGCCGCCGATCGACTTTTGCAGTTCGCGTTGACGTTGCGAATCCTGCGCGGCCTGCACGGTCAGCGCGCGACGGGTCTCATCATCGAGTGAACGGTCCTGGCGCAGCTTGGCCTGTGCGGCACGCATGCGACGCTTGATGGTGTAGAGCTCGAGCGTATCGAGCATAAACACGATGTTCGTCTCGGTAGGGTGCTTGCTCGTCGCGGAGATGCGCCCGGCACTCACAAGCGTTGCCGCATCGGGACACACTGAGCGCGCCGCATCCATGCAGGCTGCAGGATCGGTTCCCGGCGGCGTTGCCAGAACGGCCCATGCAATGGACTCGTGACGCGGGTCAACCCACTCGATGGAGCAGATGCGGTCGGCATACGTGCGGAACAGGTCGGGGTAGCTCGTGAGCATCGTCAACAGCTCGCGCTCCCCTGCCAAGGACTTGCGTTCAAGATCGGTAAGAACCATCGGCGCCGCCGCAGCCGGTGCGCCCGAACCGTCAGCCACAGGCACAGCGCCCATACCATCAGGCACATCGATCGGCGGCAGGTCGTCGACGACCTCCACGGGCGCGGCGCCGTAGGCATCGAGCGGGACGTAGTCGTACGGCTCTTCTTCGACCGGCGCGGACACCGGCGGCGTCGCGCCCGATGCCCAAGCACCGCGACCGGCATCGCGAGAACCCGACGCCCGACCGCCCGCGCTACCGGACCGCTCAGTCTGTGCCCGCTGGCGCTCATAGTTCTGCTCACGACGTCGTTCCGCATCCTCGCGCTTGGCGACATCGCGAAACACACGACCCGAGCTCGCGCGCACCGTCTCCAGATCCAAACCCAGCAGATCGGCAATCTGGATAAAGTACGTGTCGATCATATAGCTATCGCGCAGCGGATAGATAAGCGTCAGCGCATCTTCCAGCGCCTTAGCGCGACCGCCCGGCGTGGTGATGTCACTCGACTCCTGCAGCGAACGGTAGACAAAGTCCATAAGCGGCTCGGCAGCGTCGATGCGCGTCTGCAGTGCCTCGCCACCATGTGCGGTGATGAACTCCATGGGGTCGTTGCCGTCGGGGAGCACCACGCAGCGCAGGTCCATGGAATCCTGCTCGATAAACTGAATCGCGCGACGGGCGGCCTTCTGGCCCGCTGCATCGCCGTCGAACATATACACGATGCGCTTGGCAAAGCGAGTGAGCGTCTTGACGTGATGCTCCGTGAGGGCGGTGCCCAGCGTGGCGACAACGTTTTTAATCCCCGCCTCCCAGCAGGCGATGCAATCGGTATAGCCCTCTACCACGATGGCGGTATCCTGCGCGACGATAAACTCCTTGGCCCAATTAAAGCCGTAGAGGTTTCGCTTTTTATGAAACACGCTCGTCTCGGCGGTGTTGAGATACTTAGGCTGTCCGTCGCCCATAATGCGACCGCCAAAGGCAATGTTGTGACCCTGCTCGTCAAAGATGGGGAACATCACGCGGTCGTAAAAGCGGTCGGCAAGCTGCCCGCGCCCGCGACTCACGGCAACGTTGGCGTCGATCATCTCCTGCGGGGTAAAACCCGCCTGGGACAGGTGCGACACCAGCGCGTTACGGCCCGGTGCAAAGCCCAGGCAGTAGCGGCGGCAGACGTCGCCGCCCATGCAGCGGCTGGCAAAGTACTCGCGCGGACGGCCGTCCTTACCGCGCATGAGCATGGTGTGGTAGAACTGGGCGGTCTCGGCGCACAGATCGTAGATGCGGGCACGCTTGGTGCCGCGCTCGCGGCGATCTCCGGTGTCATGCAGCTCAATACCCGCGCGATCGGCCAAGTAACGGATTGACTCGGGAAAGCTCAGGTTCTCGCGCTTCATGATATACGTGAAAACGTCGCCACCCTCGCCGCAACCAAAGCAATGCCACACCTGCGTGGCGGGGATAATGTGGAAGGACGGCGTCTTCTCGCCATGGAAGGGGCAGCATCCCCAAAACTCATGGCCGCGAGGCTTGAGCTCGACCGTTTCCTGCACGATGGCAACCAGGTCAGACGCAGCGCGTACCTGGTCTTTTTCCTCATCGCTAATCACGAATGCTCACCCCCTGATCGCCCAAGTTGTGACGAATATCCTCGATATTACCCTCGACGGTCGCGATCAACTCATCCAGCGAATCGAACACACGCGAGGGACGCAGCCAGCGCGTAAACGCCAGCGAAACGGAGGCGCCGTACAGGTCGCCCGTATAACCAATTAAATTAGCCTCGAGATGCGCAGATGCCGCATCGTCAGCATACGTTGGCGGCAGGCCGACGTTCACAGCAGCGGGCCACGCGGTGTCATCGACCAGCACCAGACCCTCATACACGCCATCGGCTGGCACCTGAATGCCGTCGGGAACCTGCAAGTTTGCCGTGGGAAAGCCCATGCCAGAACCCTCGTGACGGCCGCGAATAACACCGCCACGCACCATATACGGACGGCCGAGTAACCCAGCAGCAAGCTCCACATGGCCCTGTCCCAGCTCATGACGAATGCGGGTGGCGCAAATGGCCTCACCGCCCTCGCAAAGCAGGTCGTGACCATACACGTCAACGCCGTGCTCGGAACCCCAGGAGCGCATCTCGGCAACACCAGAAGCACCGCCACGACCCAGCCTAAAGTCACTGCCAACGCGAATCGATCGAATGTCGACCAGACGCGACACCAGCGAGAGAAAATCAACATGGTCAAGCGCCGCAACCTCAGGCGTAAAGGGAAAGGCCACCACCGCATCGACCCCGGTTTGAGCCAAGGCATGCAGACGGTCGGCCGTCGTCATCAATTTTTGAGCGGGCGAAGGGCTCACCACAACGTCCGGGTCGGGATCGAAGGTAACCACGACCGCCTTACAGCCATGGGCACGGGCATCACGGACAAGCGCTTCGATGAGTTCCTGGTGTCCACGGTGAACGCCGTCGAACACGCCAATGGCGATTGAAGCGGCACCCAAGTGCTCACACTCATCAAACGTATCGGCAGCAACGATGCGAGCCTCGTCCGACTCGCCCGCGAAAAAGACACGCGCGAGCTCGCGAGCGGACAACATCATCGAACACCGCCGATTGCCTGCGGAAACACGTGCTCCATGACAAAGCGGCCGCCCTCAATGCGGGCGAGCGCCTTGAGTCCCCCATCGAGCACCAACGCAAACGGCGCCTTCGAGGAATCGAAATCGGCAAGCGCACGCTCAACGGGAATGCGTCGGCCGCAGAGCAGGTCGTCGGCAAGATTACCCGGCAAGTCAACACGCGTGGCGCCCAGGGCCACAATGGGATCCAGGGCAAAGCCAGCGGCGGACTCGGGAGAAAGCTCCTCCACCGCATGACAGGTGCCAATGGAAACAACGCCGGAGGCCGTGCGGCGCAGCGCGGAAATGTGCGCGGCGCTTTCGCAGGCGCGGCCCAGGTCGCGAGCGAGCGCACGGATATAGGTGCCCTTGCTCACCGAGAACGCCACGGTCCACACGCATGTATCACCCTCGCCGCCCACGGCAATCAGGTCGGCGGCATAAACCTCGACGGGACGCGGAGGTAGGTCCACCGCATTGCCCTCGCGAGCAGACTTGTAGGCGCGAACGCCATTGACCGAGATAGCCGAAAACGCCGGCGGCACCTGCATCTGCGGGCCCAGCATAGCGGCCAAGTGCTCACGGGCATAGGCAGGATCGCGCAGCTCGTTGGCAACAGCCACGGTGCGGACCGCCTCGCCCTCCGCATCATCGGTATTGGTCTCGGCACCAAACGAAATGTCGGCGACATAGCTTTTGGTATCGAGGGTTAGCATGCCCAGCAGACGGGTGGCCTGGCCCACGCCCACCACCATGACGCCGGATGCCATGGGGTCGAGCGTGCCGGCATGGCCGACGCGCCGCTCATGGAGGGCGCGTCGGCATTGCGAGACCACATCGTGGGACGTGCAGCCCACCGGCTTATCGACGGCGAGCAGCATATTCAGTTGAGAAGGCGTACGACGAGCCATGTACCATCCAAAAAGTTAAAGCTCGACGGTCACCGAAGCGGGATCCTCCCCTACCAGCTCGGCCAGCATGGGAAGTGCCACGGTGAGCGTCTCGAGAATCGTTCCGTTGTTGGAGAAACCGGCGGCAGCGGGATGTCCGCCTCCGCCAAAGGCAGCAGCGATCTCGGACACGTTGAGGTCGCCCTTGGAGCGCAGGTTGCCGCGCACCTTTGTATCGCCCTCGATACCCTTCAGGAACAGGCAGACCTCCACGCCCATCACCGAGCGCACCACGTCAACCAGGCCGTCGCACTCATCCGAGGTGACACCGCAAGCCTCAAGGTCACTCTGGTACGCATAGCTATACGCAACGCGTCCGTGGGCCAGCGTCTTGATGCGGCCCATAACGATGGACTTGAGGTGCAAAAACTCAACGCGCATGCTCTGATATACCTCGAGAGCCACACGCGCCGGATCGGCACCGTGGGCAACAAGACGCGAGGCCGCATGGAAGGCGGCAGCATCGGCATTCTGGTACTGGAAACGGCCGGTATCGGTAACCAAGCCACACAGCAGGCAGGTCGCAACGCCATCACGTGCGACAATGCCGCAATTGTCCAAGAAGCGGTCGATGATCATAGCGCAGGCTGCAGCTTCAACGCGCCTCAGGCTGAGCTCGGCAAACTCCTCGCGCGCCGGATGGTGATCGAAGCACACCACATGCGTTGAGCGGCGAAGCACCTCGGCGGAGTTATTCAGGCGCTCGACGACCGGCACGTCCACCGAGATGAACAGGTCCGGATTGCCGGTGTACGTAGATGCCGGCACCAGACGATCGGCACCCTCCATAAAGCGGTAGATGCGCGGAACCGGGTCATCGTCTGCCAGCAGCAGGGCAATGTCCTTGTTGGGGAAAAACTTCATGAGCGAAAGGCCCAGACCCAATACGGAGCCCAAGGCATCGCCATCGGGAGAAGTATGTCCCGAAATCGCAATGGAGGACGCACCCTCGATGAGCTCGAGGATGCGTCGCTGAATATCTGCAGACTCGCACGAAGCGAGGTCGGCGGAATTAGTCATCTAAAGCTGCCTCCTGGGCGACATCCGCTATCGGATAGCCGTCCTCGTCCTTTTCGATCGCAAGCGTGGCGGGAACGTTTTCCAGCGCACGCGTGATGCGCTCGGCTTCATCGGTCGAGCGATCGATGCGAAAATCGAGTTCGGGCGTGACACGCCAATCGAGCGAGCGAGCCAACAGGCTGCGAATACGGCCCTTGGCGCTTGCGAGCGCCTCCATGACCTCGTCGTAGCGGCTCGCATCGCACGACACGTACACACGCGCGAACGAACGGTCCACCGCGACCTCGACCGCGGTCAAAGTAACCAGGTCGAGACGCGGATCGGAAACCTCAAAGAGCAGGATATAACCGAGCTTCTCGCGAAGCTGCTCGCCCAGACGGCGGGTTGCCTGCGTTTGCTTCATAGAGCTACCCCCTACTCGGTACGGGCAACCTGGTCGATGCGGTAACCCTCGATCTGGTCGCCGGGCTTGATGTCCTGGAAGTTCTCCAGGCCAATGCCGCCCTCGGAACCACCCTTGAGGCTCTTAGCCTCGTCCTTGTAGTGGCGCATCGAGGCGATCTTGCCGTTGAAGACCACGATGCCGTCGCGCACCAGACGCACGGAATCGGTCGCGGCGATCTCGCCCTCCTCGACACGGACACCGGCGGCGATACCGACTTTGGGCACCTTAAAGGTGTCCAGGACGGTCGCGGTACCCGTGGCGACCTCGACCTCGGTGGGCTTGAGCATGCCGATACGGGCGGCGTCGAGCTCCTCGAGGCACTTATAGATGACGTCGTAGCAACGGATCTCGACGCCCTCGCGCTCGGCGGCGGAGCGGGCCTTACCGTCGGGACGGACGCCAAAGCCGATGATAATGGCGTTGGAGGCGTCGGCCAGGACGACGTCGGTCTCGTTGATGGCGCCAACGGCGGAGTGGATCGTGTTGATGCGCACCTCGGACTGATCCATCTTGTCGAGCGAGTCCTGAAGAGCCTCGATGGAACCCTGGACGTCGGCCTTGATGATCAGGTTGAGCTCCTTGACCTCGGCGTCAGCGATGGTCTCGAAGAGGTTCTCGAGCGTGACGTGCTTGACGCGGCTCTGCTCCTCGATACGGGCCTTGAGCGAACGCTCATCGGCCAGGGCGCGTGCCTCGCGCTCATCCTCGAACACGCGGAACTCGTCGCCGGCGTTGGGCACGGACTGCAGGCCCAGAATCTCGACGGCGTCGGAGGGACCGGCCTCGGTGACGGCGCGGCCCTTGGGGTCGAGCATGGCGCGGACGCGGCCGTAGGTAAGGCCGGCGACCAGCGTATCGCCCACGTGCAGGGTACCGCGGGTCACGAGCACGGTAGCAACCGAGCCGCGGCCCTTGTCGAGCTTGGCCTCGAGGACGTTGCCGGAGGCAAAGGTGTCCGGGTTGGCCTTGAGCTCGAGCACGTCGGCCTGGAGCAGCACGGTCTCCAGAAGGTCGTCGATACCGATCTTCTGCTTGGCCGAGATGTTGACGAACATATTCTGTCCGCCCCACTCCTCGGGGATGACGCCGTACTCGGTGAGCTCCTGACGCACGCGATCGGGGTTGGCACCCGGCTTATCGATCTTGTTGACGGCAACGACGATGGGTACGCCGGCGGCCTTGGCGTGATTGATCGACTCGACCGTCTGGGGCATGACGCCGTCGTCGGCGGCGACGATCAGGATGACGATGTCGGTCACCTTGGCACCACGGGCACGCATAGCCGTAAAGGTGGCGTGACCCGGGGTATCGATAAAGGTGATCTTGCGGTCGTTGATCATGACCTGCGAAGCGCCGATGGCCTGCGTAATGCCGCCCGCCTCGCCGGCAGCAACGCCGGTGTGACGGATGGCGTCGAGCAGCGACGTCTTGCCGTGGTCGACGTGGCCCATGACGGTGACGACCGGGGCGCGCGGCTTAAGGTCGGCGGGATCGTCATAGAACGAGAAGGTGTTCTCCTCCTCGGGGGTGATGATCTTGATCTGACGACCCAGGTCGTCGGCGACGAGCTCGACGAGGTCGTCGGACATGGACTGCGTCATGGTGAGCGGCGTACCCAGCAGGAACAGGCGCTTGATGATGTCGTTGGCCGGAACGTCGAGCGCCTCGGCAAGCTCCTGGACGGTAACGCCCTGGGAGACCTTGATGGCGTCGAGGTCCTCGGGGTCCACGCCCTGGGCCAGCGCCTCCTCTATCTTGCGCTCCTCCTGAGCCTTGGCAGCCTCGCGCTCGCGCTTCTCCTTGCGCTTCTTGCGGCGACCGGTGGACTCGCGAGAGGCCTCCTCGACGGCAGCACGAGCCTCCTCGAGCACCTTCTCGCGGCTATACTCCTCGGCCTCGCGAGCCATGCGGCTGTAGTGGTCCTCTTCGTTGTTGTGACCGCCCTTGCGCTTCTTGCCCTTGCCCTGCTTATCGGGGTTGGGGAAGTCCATGCCAGCAGCGACGTTGTTGCTGGCGTTGGTGCGATGGCTGTGCGGACGGCTCTCGGAGGCGTTGCGCTCGGAGTTGTTGTCGGAGGCGTTGCGATCGTTACGACGGCCACCGCGGCGGTCGTTGTTGCCGCCACGACGGTTACCGCGCTCGGCGGCGCGCTCGGCCTTGGCCTTGTCCTCGGCGTCCTTCTTCTCCTTGAGCACGGTCTCCTGTGCGGCGATCTGGTCGAGCAGCGAACGGAAGCGCGAACCGGAGTCGGAAGCGGGAACGGCGCGGCGCTGGGCCTCGCGGGCAGCCTCCTCCTTCTCGCGGGCAAGGCGCTCCTGCTCGGCCTTCTTCTTGGCCTCGGCCTCGGCGCGGGCAGCCTCCTCGGCAGCCTGGGCTGCGGCAAACTGGCGACGCTCCTCCTCGCGGGCCTTCTCGGCGGCGATGCGCTCGCGCTCGGCCTCGGCAGCGCGTGCGGCCTCCTCGGCGGCGGCAGCCTGCTCCTCGGCCTGCTTGGCGGCCTCGACTTCCTGGGCGCGGGCCTCGATCACCGAGGCGAGCTGCTTGCGGACCATGGCGACATAGGCGTCCTCCAAGGTGGAGGAAGCGGACTTAGCGGGAATCTTCATATCGGCGAGATGACCCATCAGTTCCTTGGAGGTCATGCCGAACTCTTTGGCCAGGGTGGACACACGGACTTTTGCCATATGACTTCACCTACCCTTTCTGGCACCTTGGGTGCCTAGAGACTGAACGAGCGTGGGAGACGCGCCGGGACCCGCCCGGCGCGACCGCGCGCTAGATCAGGTCCTCCGCATCATCGAAGGCGTCGGTGTCGTGGACACCGCAGAAACGGGAGCCGGGACGAGCCTGGTTGCGGCACTGGATGCCGTCCTCGGACACATACTCGCAGCGGCGGACGTCCTCGTCCTCCTCGTCACCGATCAGGTCGGCGGCGGGCTCCTCGTGAACGGGAACGTTCTTGAGGATGTCGGCGGCAAGGGTCTCGGACTTGATGTCGATGTGCCAGCCGGTCAGGCGCGCGGCGAGGCGGGCGTTCTGGCCCTCCTTGCCGATGGCGAGGGACAGCTGGTCGTCAGGCACGATGACACCGGCGTAAGCCTTCTCCTCGTCGATGAGGACGCGGGTGACCTTGGCAGGCGAAAGGGCGTTGGCAACGTAGACGGCAGGATCGGCATCCCAAAGGATGACGTCGACGCGCTCGCCACGGAGCTCGCCCACGACAGCGCGAACACGGCTGCCCTTGGGGCCGACGCAGGCGCCCACGGGATCCAGACGGTCGTCGAGCGAGTGGACGGCGACCTTGGAGCGCTGGCCGGGCTCGCGGGCGATCGACTTGATCTGGACGGTGCCCTCATAGATCTCGGGCACCTCCTGCTCAAACAGACGACGCATGAGCTCGGGGTGGGTACGGGAGATGACAATCGGCGGACGGCTGTGCTCGCCACGAACCGGCTGCAGGTTGGAGTTGGGGTCGCGAACGTCGATGATCACGGCCTTGATGTGCTGGTTGTGCAGGTAGCGCTCGCCCATCGGACGCTCGTTGCGCTCGTTCTCGTAACGGCGCTGGTCGAAGTGCGGAAGCTCGGCCTCGACGCCCTCGCGGATCTTAACGATCGTAAAGTCGGGCGTGGACTGCAGCACGGTACCGCTGATGAGGTCACCGATGCGGCCGGAGAACTCCTCGTAGATCTGCTCGCGGGCGGAGTTACGCACGATGGCGTTGATCTCGGCCTTGGCGTGCTGGGCGGCGATGCGGCTCGTGTTCTTGGGGGTAACGTCGATCTCCTCGAACTCGGTGAAGTTGCCCTCCTCGTCCATGGAATCGTCGATCGGCTCCAGGCGGTAGACGTAGATCTTGCCGGTGGTGCGGTCGATGGTCACCTTGGCGCCCCACTCAAGATGCAGGATCTCGGCATAGCTCTTGGCGAGCGACTGCTCCAGGCGGTCGATCAGGTAGAGCTGGTCGATGTGCTTCTCCTGACAAAGCTCCATCAGGGCGGACATCATGTCGGATGCTGCCATCTTACTTTCCTTCCTTCGCGGGCTTGAAGTCGTAGGTGGGCTTCAACTTGCACTTTTTAACATCAGAGAAATCGAGGGTGACGGACTCGCCGCCCTCGAGCTCGAGGGTCACGTTCGTCTCGGTGGCGGCGGCAATCTTGCCGGCGTACTTGCGACGGCCCTCGGCGGCGGTGGAGGTGAGCTCGCAGTTCTCGCCCACAAAGCGGGCAAAGTCGCACGGGCGGCGCAGCGGGCGCGCCATACCCGGGCTCGACACCTCGAGCGTATAGCTCGAAGAGATGGGGTCGAGCTCCTCAATCACATCGCCGACCCACTTGGTGTTGGCCGTGACGTCGTTGAGCGACAGGCTCTGACCCTCGGCACCCTCGATACGCACGCGCACGCAGGGGGCCTTGGTGGCACCCACGAGCTCGACGTCGACGATGTCGACATCGTGCTGGGGAGCGACGGCCTCGAGCGAGTCGATGATCGCCTGCTCGGTCTTGGTCTTGACCATTGCGGCACCTCCATCCATACAAAAAAGAAGCGGGGCCGAAACCCCACTTCTTTCAATTACAACTTTATTTGCAAGCAAACTATACCAATAGCTGCGGAAACGTGCAAGTACAGTACGAATCTGCAGGTCAGCGTGCGCACAGCTTCTCCACAAGAATAGGACAATTGACTGCAGACATCAGGGCAGGTACATGAAAAACGAGGGACGACCCAATCGGATCGCCCCTCGTCTTTAGCACGTCAACAATGCACGTGGCGTTTACTTGACCACCAGGTTGACCAGCTTGCCGGGCACGCAGATGGCCTTGACGACCGTCTTGCCCTCGATCCACTTGGCGACAGCAGCCTCGGCGACAGCCTGCATTTCCTCGTTGGAGGCATCGCGGGCCACGTCAATGCGGCCACGGACCTTGCCGAGCACCTGGACGACGATCTGCACCGTGTCCTCGATGGACTCGGCCAGGTCGAACTCGGGCCAGGCGGCGGCGTAGGCGTTGCCCTCGCAGCCGAGCGCCTCGTGCCACAGCTCGTCGGCCCAGAACGGGCAGATGGGCGCCAGGACGCTCACAATGTCCTTGGCCACGCCGTAGCACAGGGCCTTGTCGCGGTCAGCGCCCTCGGTGGCGTTGAGGTAGGCGCTCGCCGCGTTGACGAGCTCCATGACGGCAGAGATCGCGGTGTTGAACTGGCCGCGATCGAAGTCCTCGGTGCACTTGGCGATGGTGCGGTGACGCTCGCGATAGAGCTTCATCGCGGTCTCGTCGAGCACGGACTTGTCGAAGGCCACGCTGGCGTCACCCGACTGGACGAGCTGCCACACGATACGCCAGGCGCGCTTGATAAAGCGGTTGGCGCCCTCGACGGCCTTGGGATCCCAGTCGAAGTCCTTCTCGGGCGGGGCGATAAACAGGATCGCCAGACGCATGGTGTCGGCGCCGTAGGGCTCGATAACCGAGCTCGGGGGCACGACGTTGCCCTTGGACTTGGACATGGTGTCGCCGTTCTCGTCCTTAACCATGCCCTGGCACAGCAGGTTGGTAAAGGGCTCGTCAACGCTCAGCAGGCCCAGGTCGCGCAGCGCCTTGGTAAAGAAGCGGCTGTAGAGCAGATGCAGAATGGCGTGCTCGATGCCGCCGATGTAGTTATCGACGGGCATCCAACGGTCTGCCGCCTCGCGGGAGAAGGGCAGCTCGGTGTTGTGCGGGTCGGTGTAACGCAGGTAATACCAGCTGGAGCAGGTGAAGGTGTCCATGGTATCGGTCTCGCGCTTAGCCGGGCGGCCACAGACCGGGCAGGTGGTCTCGTAGAAGTCCTTGCACTCGGCGAGGGTCTCGCCGGCGCCCAGGTCCAGGTTCTCGGGCAGCGTCACCGGCAGCTGGTCCTCGGGCACGGGCACAATGCCGCAATGCTCGCAGTGAATGGCCGGGATGGGGTTGCCCCAATAGCGCTGGCGGCTGATGAGCCAGTCGCGCAGGCGGAACTCGACCTTGCGACGGCCGCAGCCCATGGCCTCGAGATCGGCCACGATGGCAGCCTCGCCCTCGGAGTGCTTACCGCCGCGCATGCCAGTGTACTTGCCGGACTGGACGAGCGTGCCCTCGGCGGCGTGGGCGCAATCCCAGTCGACGGTCTCGGCATGAAAGGTATCGATGGTCTCGCCGCTGGCCTCGACGGCAGCGCGATCGTCATCGTCCAGGATGATCGGCACGATCGGCAGGTCGTACTTGCGGGCAAACTCAAAGTCGCGCTGGTCGCCGCAGGGAACGGCCATGACGGCGCCAGTGCCGTAGTCGGCAACGACATAATCGGCAACCCACACGGGAACCTTCTCGCCGTTGACGGGGTTCACCACGTAGCGGCCGGTAAAGGCACCGTGCTTCTCGAGGGTGCCCTGGGCACGCTCGACGGCGGAGATATGCTTGGAGTCCTCGACGATCTTGGTCACGGCCTCCTCGTACTCCGTGCCCTCGACGAGCTCGTGCAGACGAGCGTACTCGGGAGCCAGGACAAAGAAGGAGACGCCAAACAGGGTATCGGCACGCGTGGTAAAGACGGTGATCTTGCCCTCGTCGCCCTCGATGGGATCGCCGTTGGCGTCGCACAGGGTAAAGTCGACCTCGGCGCCCTCGGAGCGGCCGATCCAGTTGGCCTGCATCTGCTTGACACGCTCAGGCCAGCCGGGGAGCTTCTCCAGGTCGTCGAGCAGCTCCTGGGAGTACTCGGTGATCTTGAAGTACCACTGCTCAAGGTCGCGCTTCTCGGGCTCAGTGCCGCAGCGCCAGCACTTGCCCTCGGTAACCTGCTCGTTGGCCAGAACGGTCTTGCAGGTGGGGCACCAGTTGACCGGGTTCTTCTTGCGGTAGACCAGGCCCTTTTCCCACAGCTTCTCAAAGATCCACTGACCCCAACGGTAGTAGTCGGGGCTGCAGGTCTTGACCATGCGATCCAGATCGTAGGAGAAGCCCATGCGCTTCATCGTGGCGAGCGCCTGGTCCATGTTCTTATACGTCCAGGCGGCAGCCTGCGTATTGTGCTTGATGGCGGCGTTCTCGGCAGGCAGGCCAAAGGCGTCAAAGCCGATGGGGTGCAGCACGTCGTAGCCGCGCATGCGAGCCTGACGGGCCATGGCATCGCCGATGGTATAGTTGCGCGCGTGGCCCATGTGCAGGTCGCCCGACGGATACGGGAACATCTCGAGCACATACTTTTTGGGCTTGCTGTCGTCGGTGTCGACGGCAAAGAGGTTGGAGTCCTCCCAGGCCTTCATCCACTTGGACTCAATGGCCTGCGCGTCGTAGGCAGGGATCTCGTCCTTATGATCTGTGCAATCGCACATATCAGCTCCTTTAATCTTAGCTGGGGTCGGTCGGCTTAGCTTTATTCGCTACTGCGGACAGTCCTGCGCAAGACGAAGAGCACATTTAGTGCTCTTCTTTGCGTGCGGAACTTGTAGCGAACAAAGCTAAGCCGCCCGACCCTAAGGTTGACTCGACTGATAATAGCAAATACGACAAGCGAGATGCCTGCGACTTGCAGGCATCTCGCTTTATCTAAATAACGTGGTTGATGCTCAACCTTTAATATGCAGCTCTTACCTTATCGATAGGAAACGCTCTGCTGGGAGTCCTTGACGACTACGTCGTGGGCGCCGCCTTCGACGATGGAGGTAGAGCTGACCAGCGTTAGGCGTGCCTTTTCCTGGAGCTCGGGGATCGAGAGGGCACCGCAGTTGCACATCGTGGACTTGACCTTGTAGAGCGTGCCGCCCACGCCGTCCTTGAGGGAGCCAGCATAGGGAACGTAGGAGTCGACGCCCTCGACGAAGCTGAGCTTCGCGGCGCCGCCCAAGTCGTAGCGCTGCCAGTTGCGGGCACGCGCAGAACCCTCGCCCCAGTACTCCTTCATGTACTGACCGTTCACATTGACGCGCTCGGTCGGGCTCTCGTCGAAGCGAGCGAAGTAGCGGCCCAGCATCATAAAGTCGGCACCCATGGCAAGGGCGAGCGTCATGTGGTAGTCGTAGACGATACCGCCGTCGGAGCACACGGGCACGTAGACGCCGGTCTCCTCGTAGTACTCGTCGCGAGCGCGGCAGACGTCGATCAGAGCGGTGGCCTGGCCACGGCCGATACCCTTGGTCTCGCGGGTAATGCAGATGGAGCCGCCGCCGATACCGACCTTGATGAAGTCGGCACCGCAGTCGGCCAAAAAGCGGAAGCCCTCGGCGTCGACGACGTTACCGGCGCCGACCTTGACGTCCTCGCCGTAGTTGGCGCGGATCCACTCGATGGTGCGCTTCTGCCACTCGCTGAAGCCCTCAGAAGAGTCGATGCACAGGACATCGGCACCGGCCTCGATGAGCAGCGGCACGCGCTCGGCATAGTCGCGGGTGTTGATACCGGCGCCGACCATGTAGCGCTTATCGCCGTCGAGCAGCTCGTTGGGGTTGGTCTTGTGGCTGTCGTAGTCCTTGCGGAAGACAATGCCCATGAGGTGATCGTTGTCGTCGACGATGGGCAGAGCGTTGAGCTTGTTGTCCCAGATGACGTCGTTGGCAACCTTGAGGCTGATGTTCTTATCGCCCACGATGAGCTGCTCACGCGGAGTCATGAACTCGGAGACCTTCGTCTGGTGGTCATCGCGACTGGGGCGATAGTCACGGCTGGTGACGATGCCCAGGAGCTTACCCTTGGGAGTGCCGTCATCGGTAACCGGCATGGTGGAGTGACCAGTCTTCTCCTTGAGCTCGATGACCTGTTCCATGGTCATATCGGGGGTCAGCGTGGAATCGGACTGAACGAAGCCGGCCTTGTGATCCTTGACGGCCTTGACCATAGCGGCCTCGGACTCGGCGCTCTGGGAACCGTAAATGAAGGACAGGCCACCCTCGGTAGCGAGCGCGACACCCATGTCGACGCCCGAGACGGACTGCATGATAGCGGAAACCATGGGGATGTTCAGGGTGATTGCCGGCTTCTCACCGCGCTTAAAGCGGGTCAGCGGCGTCTTAAGAGAGACGTTGTTGGGGATGCACTGCGAGGACGAGTAACCAGGGACCAGCAGATACTCCGAAAACGTGTGGGACTCACCGGGAAAGAACGTAGCCATGTTTCTCCTTTTTCCATGCGACCGGTCGGCTGCAGGCCTCGTAGGACCCAGCCCAACCTTGGGCGCCCAATACTGGGGAAGTATCTTAACGCACTTTGACTGCTACAATGCATGATTTAAGAAGAGCACACGAGGGTTTGACGCAGGCTTTGCGTTTGCCCAGCAAACACTTTAGCGGGAAGACGTGGAGCACATGGAGTACAAGACAACGGCAAAGTTGGTCATTCAAGCGTGTGACATGGATTTGCCGGGTGTCTTCGGCCACGGCTGCGTCTTGCTGCTGCAAGGGATTGCCCGCGAGCACTCGCTCAACCGCGCCGCCAAGAGCATGGGCATGGCGTATTCCAAGGCTTGGCGCATTGTGAACGAGGCCGAAGGTCAGTTGGGCTGCAAACTCATCGAGCGCGACGGCGCCCGCGGATCCACGCTCACCCCCGCCGGCGAGCGAGCCATAGCAGTCTACGAGGAGCTGCAGGCCGACATCAACAACATCATCGCCAACAAAGCAAGCGACCTCATCGCCAGCATCAAAGAGTAGCCATTTGGGACGGGGCTATTTAGCTACACAACCCCTTCTCATAAGTTGCGGTGAAATAGGGACTGTTTATGCGGTTAAAGCCGTAAATCAATCCCTGTTTCACCGCAACTTATGGAGTTGAGGATGATTTAGCTAGTTGCGGAGGGCGTTGTCTAGAGTGGCGGCCACGATCAAGGGGTCGTCGGTACCGGCGAAGAGGCGGATGGTGCTCCCCCGCCTGCCGCGTGAGGCCGAAAGGCGCGTCGTTGCGCCGCCGGCGGGCGATGTGCGAAACTCCCCCGGCAAAGCATCGAACAGCTCTCCCGAGCTACGCTCGATAAGGTCGAATTCAACTGCCGGGCCAAAGCCGTGCTCGAGGATTCCCGTTGCAACCGCATGGTCGGGATGCGAGCTCAACCCGGGATAGCGCACGTCGCGCACCATCTCATTGGCAACCAAATACTCGGCAAGTGCACGGGCGCGGTCGAAATGTGCCTGCATGCGGGCGTCGAGCGAGGAAAGCCCGCGCTCCAGCACGTCGGCCTCCTCGGTAGAAAGGTCGAGTGCCGACGCACCGCAGCCTGCAAACAATACGTGCGCGCACTCGGCAGCAGCATCCACACGATGGCGCTTGAGCTGCGAGCGCGCCACCGAAGCGGCGACCAACTTGCGCGGAGCCTTACCAGCGCACACACGGTCGAGCGCCTCAAGTGACAGCACGGCACCCAAGCGCAACGGATCGCACCCAAAGACACCAGCCACGGTGTTATCCACCACGAGCAGCGCATGAGCCTCACGCGCTGCGCGGCCTAACGCACGAAGATCGGGAACGCGCAGACCAAACCCGCCGATAGAGTTCACAAACCACCACAGGTGCGGCCCCTCGGCATCAAACGAAGCATCAAAATCCTCGGACGCGGCAGTAAACGCCGCAACCGACGGCGGGTCCACGAGCACAACATCACAGCCTTCAAAGCCGTGCGCAAACGCATCGGCAAAGTCATCCGCAAAGGCCACCAGACGGTCACCGGGACGCACAATACCCAGCAGCGAAAGAGCCGCCGGCACATGCGGGGCTGCAACAAGACGCGCCTCGCGCGCACTGGACCTCAAAGCCCAGGCCTCTTCTAGCTGCTGTACATCCACACGGCACCGTCCCTTCATAAGCAAAAACCCACGATGCGGGTGTTCCCCGCATCGTGGGCAACGGCTGCAGTATAGCGCCGATATGCGATGACTCGCCTAAATGCTGAGCGTATGGTAGTTTACGTTCGCACCCGGGGCGTCAACGGACACGCCATAGGCCTCAGGATAGATGCGTGTCGAAAACACGAGCGCGCCATCGTTCACAAACACCTCGACCGACGAGACATCGCCGACAATGCGCACGTTACGAACCTCGTCGACGGGCTCCCAACGCACGGTACGACCGCAGCCGGCAGAAGCGCGACCCTCATCGGTAAATCGCATCTCAAAGCGCGAGGGCAGTTCGCCCTCGGCGGGCACATACGCCAGTTTCAGCTCGCCATCAACGGTCGCGGTAAACGCGCCGTCTACACCGTCAACAACAACGTCAAAGCAGGTATCGCCGGCAACCTCCAACGAGCCCTCCCCCACACGCACCGAGGCATAATGGCGCTCGATCTCGCGCGCCGGCTGCTGCAGCACCACGCCGCCGTCACCGGCTGTAAGCTCGCGCGGCACCGTCATGCAGTGCTGCCAGCCGCACACCACAGTGGGGTCGTTGCCATAGGTCGGCTCATCGGGCATGCCCATCCAGCCGATCAGAATGTGGCGACCATCCTCGGACGTAAACTCCTGCGGAGCATAGAAGTCAAAACCAGCATCCCATAGGCGGAACTCGCCCAGCTCATAAGCGTCCTTGCCACCCGTAATGTCGCCCGATACAGGCATGTAGCCAGCGGCATACACATTGCCGCGGTCCCAACGACCGCCCTCAAGACCCTGGGGCGAGAACGACAAAAATGCAGCGGTATCGCCATTCGCATCAAGCTCGATATAGCCGGGGCACTCCCACATAAAGCCAAAACGCTCGGGCGTAGACACACGGCTCTCGAGCTCCCAGTTCAGCATATCGGCCGAGCCATACACTAGGATCTCGCCCACATCGCGCCCGGCACCCTCGCCGTGCATCGCACAAAAACGGCTCTCGACATGCGGACCATCCACGCGACGACGCGCGCCCAGCACCATGTGATAACGCCCGTCCGCGTCGCGCCACACCTTGGGGTCACGAACGTGGCAAGTCAAATCCTCGGGATAATCCTCGGACGCCAGCACCACGCGCTTTTGGCTGAACTCCCGACCGGCAAGGCCATCAACGCTCTCCACATAGACGGTATCGGCACGACGGCCGGTATTGACGTAGTCGTAGGTCCCGTCCGCATCGGATAGCTTCACGTTGCCTGTGTACAGTACGCGAATGCGGCCGTCCTCGGCAATCGCGGAGCCCGAATACACACCATGGCAATCGAACGGCTCGTCGGGCAGCAGCGGGGCGCCAATGTAGTCCCACGTCATAAGGTCGCGGCTCGTCGCATGGCCCCAGACCTTAACGCCGCCCTCGACATCAAACGGCGCATACTGAAAATAGGCATGGAACACGCCGCCTGCCTGGCAAAGACCGTTGGGGTCGTTGAGCCAGCCCGCCGGCGGCATAATATGGAAGCGCTGGCCATACGCGCCATGGCCGCACTCAGAGGCGGCAGCGTCAACAGCGGCAACCAGCTTTGCAAGGTCGCGGCCAAGTGCATTAGACATATCAAAGTCCTAACGGATCGAAAGTAACAAGGCGCCAGAGATCGACACCGGATACGGGAAACGCCCGCGAGCATACAACCCGCGGGCACCCTTCAATCAAAAGCTCTTAGGCCTGCTCGGAAGCCTTGGGCTCGTCCTTGTACAGGACAAACGAGACGCCAAAGGAAACCAGCGCGGCGACCGCAAACATGATCGCGTACTGCACGGGCTGGGCCAGGCACAGCAGGATACCGAAGATACCCGTAACGCCCGTACCGGAAGCGGCAAGCGAGGTGAGCGCGCAGACCAGGGCGCCGCAACCGCCACCGATGCAGCCGGCGATGAAGGGCTTAAAGAAGCGCAGGTTCACACCAAAGATGGCCGGCTCGGTAATACCCATGAAGGCGGACAGGGCCGAAGGAAGTGCCAAACCCTTGATCTTGGCATCGTGGGTCTTAAAGGCAACGGCGAGCGCGGCGCCACCCTGAGCGATGTTGGCAGCGCTGGCGATGGGCAGCCAGTAGGTCACACCGTACTGGGCGAGCTGACCCAGGTCGATGGCGGTGTACATCTGGTGGATACCGGTAACGACCGTGGGGGCATAGAACAGGCCGACGATAAAGGAACCGATGCCGAAGGGCAGGGTCAGCAGGGCCTGGATCAGACCGAGGATGGCGTTCTCGGCCCAGACAAAGATGGGGCCGACGGCAACGAGCGTCACGAGCACGGTCACGAACACCGAGACGAGCGGGGTCACAAAGAGGTCGAACATCTCGGGAACGATCTTGTGCAGGCGCTTCTCGAGGAAGGCCAGGATGGCGCAGGCGATAACGATGGGGATCACATGGCCCTGATAGCCGACCCACTCAAAGCTGTACACGCCGGGGATGACGGTGACCATGGTCTGCACGCCCTCGGAGGCAACTGTGTAGGCGCTCTGCAGCGAGGAATTGATGAACGCACCGCCGATGACGGCACCCAGATACGGGTTGGCGCCAAAGGCCTTAGCGGCGGAGTAGCCGATCAGGATCTGCAGAATGCCAAAGGACGTTCCCGAGACCAGGTCGGCGATCTTGTAGATAAAGTTATTGGTGTCGAGCGCGATAAAGCCGTTGGAGGCCATAAAGTTGAGGGCGCTCATAATGCCCAGCAGCAGGCCCGAAGCCACGATGGCGGGGATGATGGGGACAAAGACGTCGCCGAGCACCTTAATGGCGCGCATAAAGATGTTCTGCTGCTGCGCCGCGGCCTCCTTGACCTCGGCCTTGGTGGCAGCCTCGACGCCACTGAGCGCGATGAACTCCTCGTAGACCTTGTTGACGGTGCCGGTGCCAAAAATAATCTGGAGCTGGCCCTGAGCCTCAAAGACGCCCTTGGCGCCGTCGACGTTCTCGATGGCCTCCTTGTCAACCTTGGAATTATCGGCGATTACCAGACGCAGACGCGTAGCGCAGTGTGCGGCCGAAACAACGTTGTCGGCGCCACCGACGTTGTCGAGCACCTCTTGGGCTGATTTGCGGTAGTCCATGACTTCCCTTTCCTCCAACGGGCACATTTGCACCCGGCCATCTTTGACACTTACACTGTAATCGTTTTCAGTTTCATATGTCTGTAATCGTTTTCACAGTAGGGTGAACGGTAGGAATAAGCCGGCGAAAGGTAGTTTTAAAGTAAAAAGAGGCGGCTCAGAGGCAGGCAGACGTGCCAAAGGCCTAGACATTCATAAGCTGATGGCCGAGCTTGAGCGTCTTTAGACCGCTCTCCCCCTCCACGCCATCGAGCGTGTTGATCAGCATATTGGTCGCCTCGACGCCACTGGTCAGGTAGCCATAATGCACGGTGGGAATGCCGCCCGTCAGCGCGCGCAAAAACGCGTTGTCGCCAAAACCGCTTACGCGGTGTATACCCTCGCCCACGCCGCGAACCTCATCGATGGCACGCAGTGCGCCCGCCGCCATGGTGTCGGTTGCGCATGCGATAAACGAAACATCGGGAGCGACGGAAAGTAGCTCACGCGCCGCACCATAACCCGAGTCGAGCGTAAACGAGCCGAGGCGAATCAAGGCGGCATCGAGCGGGTTACCCGCGGCGCGCAATCCGGCCTCAAAACCGCGACGGCGGTCATAACCGGCCGCGCGGTCCTCTTCGGTAACTCCAATGTAGGCGATCTTGCCGTCCACGCGGCCTGCAAGCGCATGGCCCAGCTCAAAAGCGGCCTCGTAATCGTCGTGATAGACGCACGCCGCGCCCTCAACATTCTGGCCGATCAGCACGATGGGCACGCGGCACGACTCAATCGCCCGGCGATGCTCGTCGGTAATCATAGTTGCCACCAGCACAATGCCATCGACCGGGTGGTTTTGGAATAAATCGAGGTACTCGAGCTCGCGATCGGGGGCGTTATCGGTATTGGCAAGCAGCATCTGGTAGCCACGGCGACCGAGCACCTGGCCAATACCGGCGGTAATGCGGCTCACGGATTCCGAGTTAATCTTGGGCACGATAACGCCGATGAGCTTGGTGGAGCCGGTGCGCAGCGCGCGGGCCTGGCTGGACCGCACGTATCCTGTCAGCTCAATCGCCTTCTTAATGCGCTCGGCCTTGTCCGCCGAGATATACCCACCGTTGAGGTAGCGCGAGACGGCGGCGCACGAAACGCCCGCCAGCTCGGCCACATCTTTCATCTTTACCAAGAGCACCCCTGTCGTTGAAATCGCTTTCACCATGATAACTGTTCGTTCCGGCGTTCTAACGAACGCCGGACTGCTCGACGCTGCGCGGGCATCTGCCGGGCAATCTGCTCGCTAGGGTTCTACCCGTGATATTCGCCGTTGTACTGGATGAGCGTTAGGTCTTCCACGCCATCGAGCGCGCGAATGGCGTCGGCATAGGGCATATCCACACCGTCCGAGAACAGCTCGACGGCCATCTCGACCTTGTCACCGCGCATCGTCTTGGACTTGACGGTAAACTTGGTGCGCCCAAATGCACGCACGATATCGTCGCCGGTGGTCTGGCCCGTGTAGTGGATGACCATCATGTACACGCGCGACTTGTCCTGGTGGCTCGCAAAACCGGCAATCATGGCCACGATCACCACCGCTGTGAGCCCCACGAGCGCATACATGCCGGCACCTGCCGTAATGCCCGTGGTAATAGCCCAAAACAGATACAGTAGGTCGAGCGGGTCCTTGACCGCCGTACGATAGCGGACGATAGACAGAGCACCGACCATACCGAGCGAGATGACCACGTTGGTCGAGATTGCGAGCGTGACCATGCAGGTGAGCACGCACATGCCCACGAGCGTCACGGCAAAGCTACGCGAATACACCACGCCGGTAAAAAAGCGCTTGTACACGCAATAGATCAGGATGCCCATGGCGAGCGCCACGAGCAGCGACAGGCCAATCTTGGCAGGGTCGACCTGGCCAAACGCCTCCAAGACGGAGTTCTTAAAAAAGTCCCTGGTGCTCATGGTCTAAATATCCCCTCGGTTCTCAAAATCCGATTCCCAGTAATTAAATCCGCGCAGGTAGGCGGTCTTTTCGTAACACAGGCAGTACTTGGAGACCGCCGTGAGCTCGGCCGCGCCCGGCGGCACCATATCGCGCACCAGCTGCGGGCAAAACTCCGTAAACTTGACCTCCATCACCAGCTTGCCGGGCTCCAGGACCGGCAGCGCGGGCAGCGTCGCGTCAAAGATATCGTAGCTTCCCACCGCGGCACGCACGTTCATGTCAAACGTGATGCGCACGGTGCCCTCATCCATCACCCACGGCTCGCGCTCATAGTCCACGATGGTCCGCGGGCGCATCACGTTGCAGATGCACTCGATGTAGAACTCGCGGCAGAGCGGATAGGGGCTCCTCAGCAAAAAGTCGTAGTCGCCAGCCAAAATCTGCTCAAACTCGCCACGCGTGAGCGGTGCGTCCTCCTTGTAGATCCAGCTACCGTACTTCTTTTTGCGCTCGAGCTTAATCACTTTGTCGCCGCCGTTATAGATGCGCACGCGATACTTTTTGCGCATGAGAATACCGGCGTCTTTTTCCTCGTAGGCCGAGTTGCAGTAGTCGTCAAAGTACAGGCTGCGAATGGTGTAACCGCCCGAGCGCGCATGCTTGTCCAGCTTAAACACCGGCGCCATGCGACAGGCAAGCGCAGTGTGCTCACCCTCGTTAATGAGATATTTGAGCTCGTGGCGGTAACGCTCCTGCGTGGTACGCGCAGGAGGTGCCGCCAGGCGCTCAAGCAGCGCGCTAGCCCTCCTCATACGTATCCTCCACGACCTTACCGCCGTCTTGCACGTAAAAACACTTCATGCCGTAATGCTTGCCGTCGTCGGTCACATAGTAGTCAAACGCATCTTGCGTATAGTCGTCGGAGTTGGTGGCGCGCACGCGCACAAAATACTGGCCGGTATCGGGCGCATCGCAGGTCACCTCGGGAAACAGCACGTCCTCGGCCTTAAAAAGCACGTCGCTTATGGCATAGTCGCGCGCAAGCTCAACGGTATAGCGAATATCGCGCGCCTCAAAGTCGTACGCGGCATCCCAGTTCAAGCGCAGCTTACCGTTATCGATCTGCGGCACACCAATGTAGAACGGCATGGGCTTTTTATAGCTCTCGCAATAGCTCTTATAGTTCTCCTCGATCTCAGAAGGAATCGCCGCGGCAATCTGCTCGTATTGATCCTTGGTGACAGGCAGATTGTCGATATCGGGCGAAGCAAAGACCAGGGATTCGGTAACCTCGCGATAGTGCTTGATCATCTTGGCCAGACGTTCCTCGGACAAATACGAGCGCAAGTCCTTGACGGCACGGTCGAGTTCGCTGCGGAACGACTTGCTGCGCAACGCGCGGTTGAACAGCACGTTGCCCCAGTAGTTGCTTACGCCGCGCTCCCAGCTCGCATAGTCCGAGAACCCCTTCAGGCTCAGCTCAAGCTTACGCAACATGCCGTCGTTATCCCAATCCAAAAAGTACCAGGTATTTGAGTTGAGCGGGCTGTACAGATAGCAGTTACGGTTCTGCGTATCGCAGTTGCCCGTCAGGATCTGAAACGCCAGCCAATAGACCAGATTCTCGGTATCAAAGTAGGTCGCAAGCACGTCATCGATCTTTTGCGATTCGTCGTTAAGCGCATCGAGCATCTCGATGAGCTTGGTGTGGTCCGAGTCGCCCTTAATCTCTAGCATGCCCTCAAAAGCCGCCTGGTTGTAGTCGGGATCGTCGGCAAGCTTAATGGTGTCCTCGTAGCGATAGAACTCAAAGTTGTTCACCTTGTACAGGTGTCCATTCTTATCTAGGCCATGTGCCTTAAGCGCCGTCTTATTAAGCTGCTCTACCTGTGTAAACAGGCCGTAGTCCTCAAAGGTGTCGTTGGACTTCTCGGTCTGGTCGCACACCCACAGGTGCACAAACTGTGTGCGCAGGCCCATCATCTGGGGAATGCCGCGGATAAGGTCGTAGGCCATCTTGTTGCGAAAACGCATACCCTCGGCCATATGCTTGTTGAGCGCAATCGCGCGCTGCTGGCGCCAGGTACCCTTTCCTTTTTTGAGCTCCACCTTGTAATTCTTCTGCGTATAACCGCTCGACGTCTGGCCGCGCACCTGCACGGTAGCATTGGGCGCTTCCTCGCCATAGCCAACCTCGCCGGCCACCGGGCCGTCTTCGTCGCCCGCCTGCAGCAGGCCCATAACCTGATAGCGTGCCACGCCCATGTCGGCGTAGTCATACACAGAGTACGTATTGATCTCGGCCCAGCTATGATCAGTGTTCTCGGAGCTGTTGCCGCGCGAGACCGTCAAGTACATGGTCACAATGCCCGAGTCATCGTAGACCTCGTAGAGCTCGTCCTTGTCGCGCAGGTGCTTGGCCTCATTCGAGGCCTCGGCCTTTTTAATCTTGTCCTGCTTTTTGACCTTTTTGGTCGAGGAGTCTTCCTGCACCGAGCAGCCCGAAAGCAGCAGCGCACCGGCAGCCGCCTCAATCAGGCGGCGACGAGACATCATCCTATCGGTCATCAGAACCTCCCCAATAGTTGCGATACACACGGACCACCGCACGCTCAAACCAGCCATGCGGCTCACCCTTATGGCGGGCTTCCTCATAGCGCTGCTCGGCACGGTCGAGCAAGCGGCCCAGTTGTGTAAAGCGACCCGTCTTGTCGGTCGCCACCATGGGCTGCTGGCTCAGGATACGATACGGCAAGTTGGCGGTATAGGTATCGAGCCGGAGCAGCGCCACGATAAAAAACACCGCCGCACCCAACAAAAAGCCAAAGCCGTAAAACTGCTGCGGCAAAAGCAACGACACGGCGGTCGCCAGCCCGGCCACACCGGCAAACAGGCCCGAGGCCAGCACGGCTCCCTTGTAGTCGGTAAAGTACAGCAAGATGAGCATCACCGTATTGCCCACGGCATACAGACCATAGCCCACGCACAGCGTGCGAAAATACCCGTGCATAAGGCTGTTAAAGCCCAGCGGCAGGGCCGAGAGCACCGTGGTCTCGAGCGAGATGACCGCCGCGGTCACAAACAGCTGCTTGAGCGCGCAAAACCACAGCTCCCGGTAGAGCGTGGCGAGCATTTCCTCCTCGGCAACCACAATATCGCCCACTACGCCGCCGTCGTTAAACAGGCTGTAGTAGTCGCGGTAACGCGGATAGAAGTTGACCTCGACCGAGACCACAAAGTTGACGGTCGTGACCAGTATCGTCAAAAACGCGATGAGCGCAGGCACATCGTGGTAGGGCGCACCATAAAACAAGCCCTTGACCTGCACGCCAATGGGACCGGTCCAAATAATCACCAGGTGCGCAAAGAGCCCCAGGTTGGTAAACAGGCCCGTGAGCGCCAGCGGCATAAACTGATCGAGCCACTGCAAAAAGAGCCAGGGGCTGCGGTCGCTCTGAGGAAAATACCGGTACAGCAGCACCACATCCCAGGCGAGCATGACGCCGTAGCCCAGGGCGATTGACGCCAACAGGCCCTCGACCGGCGGCAGCCCCAGCGCGAGCGTGGCCAGGGCGCACACGCACGCCACGCCAATGGCGGCCGCAAAGCTGCACAGGATACCGCGGTAATCCTTGATGGCCGTGAGATAGCTCATACCGTTCCAGTTGACGATCATAATGTTGAACAGCCACAGGCACAGCAGCCCCTGCAGCAGCGTGGCGCCCGAGAACAGCAAAAATACGCCGTAGAGCACCGTGCCAGCAACCAGCATGATGGCGTTGGAGCCCCAAAACGAGGGCAAGACCTCCTCTTCGCGCTCGGCAAAGAGCATGTCGGCCAAAAAGCGGGTGACAGGCATGGAGAAAAAGCTCGTGAGCGTAAGCGACGCCAGCAGCGTATAGGTCTCCATGCACACCAGCAAATCCTGGTTGGCACGGCCCACACCCCACAGACCGCACAGCACCAAAATACCCACCTGGAGCAGCACGCCCAGCAGCATGGGGCCCGTGCACACAATGCCGGCGTAGCCATAGGCGCGCATCGTGGCAAACAGACCCTTGCGCCTAAACAGGCGCTTGAGCTCAAAACCGATTCCAGCCACTGGCTACTCCCCCTCTCTGGGCAGGTCAAACGCACGCGCCGTCTCGTCGTACAGCGCGCGATAGTTGGCGAGCATCTGCTCGTGCAAAAAGAACGTGGCAACACGACGCTGGCCGCGCTCCCCCATCTCAATGCGACGGGCGCGGCTTGTGCACATGCGCTCCATGGCATCGGCCAGGCCCTTACGATACATAGGCGGCGTCACAAAACCCGCCACGCCAAAGTCGTCGCCCGGGGCGCCCTCGAGCAGCTCGCGGCAGCAGCCGACCTCGGTCGTCACGCAGGGACGACGCGCCGCAAGCGACTCCAGCACGCTGAGCGGCTGGCCCTCGGAGATACTCGTCAAAATGGTAAAGTCGAGCTTTTCCATGTACTCGACCACGTTGACGCGGCCGGTAAAGATCAGGTCGCGCACGCCCAGGGTATCGACGAGTGCATGGCACTCGGCGCCGTACTCCTCGTCGTCCACGCCGCCCATGATGTGCAGGCGCACCTTGGGCAGGCGCTCGTGCAGCTCAAAGAAGGCATAGATCATGGTCTTGACGTCCTTGATGGGCGCCAGGCGCACCACCGCGCCAATGTCCACCCATCCGTCATCGGGCTTTAAGGGAATGTCCTTAAAGCGATCGAACTGGATGCCATTGGGAATGACCAGGCATTTGTCCGCATCGCAGCCCATATCAATCTGCGTCTTGCGGGCGTTATGAAACAGGCTCGTCACGCGAAAGGCGCGGCGGTAGATCTCCTCCGAAAGCAGGTAGAAAAAGCGGATCCAGCGATCCTTAAACGACGGCACCACCCAGTCGGCGCGAATGATCTCTTCCTCGCGTTCGCGGGTATAGATGCCATGCTCGGTGAGCAGCACCGGCGCATGGTGAACGCTCGAACCCAGGCAGGCGAGCAGGCCGCCGTAGCCAGTCGAGATGGCGTGGTACACATCGGCCACCGGCACCTCGCTGCCCAGCAGGTAGAGCACAGGCAGCAGCATGGAGCGCATGGTATGGAATGCGTCGGCAAAGGGCGTGTAGGGATACTCGGCCAGGCACACGTCGCGAAAGATATCCATAAAGGCGCGGCTCTGCAAAAACGAGAGCGGATGCACGCGGCGGCGCTGGAAGATATCGAACAGCACGTCCCAATCCGGATTGGAGAGCGACACCAGGCGGCGCAGCGCCTCGCGCTCGCGGTCGTTATAGTACGCCTCTTCCTGCTCGCCCGAAAGACGCAGGGCGTCGTCCAGAAACACCTCGTGCACCTCGACCACATTGCCGGGCAGCTCGTAGACAAACTTGCCGCGGTCGGCAGCATGCGCGCCAATCACCCACAGCACAAACTCGTGCTCGGGCATGGCCTGGATATAGCCGTGCATCCAGGTGGACACGCCGCCGTGCACATAGGGGTAGCAGCCCTCGAGTACCAAGCAGATTCTCATTTGTCGCCACCCTCCTTGCGCGCAATGGTCACCGTCTTGTCCGTGGCTTTGACCAGATACAGGTCGCCCGTCAGATGCGTAATCTCGCCACCCGCGACTGCACCCGGCTCGCCGTTATTGGCGCGGAACATGAGCCACGCTTCGTCGGGGAAATTGCCCAGACTGAGCGTCCAGGCATCCGCGCCGGTATCCACGCTCACCGTCACGGACGAAAAGCGCTGGATGGCGCCCGAGCATTCCGAGCCGGTCTGGCGACGCAGGTCGGACGCAGACTTGGTAAGCCAGTCCAGGTAGTCGGTCAGGCCGCCCTTGTAGACCTCCCAACCTTCCGTAGCGCCGCGATCGGGATCGAGCAGGTCGTCCGGGTGCATAAAGTGCGTGCTCACGTAGTGCATGTTGAGCTCGGACACGGCGGCGAGACGCATATAGGAATCGTCGACCATGCCGCCCGAGACAATACGCGGCTGCTCCACAATGCCATCGCTCGCCACACCAAACTCCTGCACGTACGGCAGGTCGGTGCCGTCCTCAAAATACGTACTGGCAACGGTCTTAATGCGCGGCACGTCCTCGCCAATAATCTTGCGAGCGCGTACCGAAAGGATATTTGACGGCGGCACGTAGACCGAGCCGTGCGCGTTGGGCAGCACCTCGTCCTGAAAGGCGATAAGCTCGTCGAGCGATGCGACGAGCGTCTCCTTGTTCTTCCACGTCTTGTAGTCGTACAGCGTGCCGTAGTCGGTATCCCAGAGCGCCAGCGGCTGATGGTTGTAGCCATGAAAGCCCAGCTCTCCGCCCATCTGCAGCAGCATGCCACCAAAGTAGCGGAACTGCGTGGTATCGGCTTGACGAGCAGGCTCGGTCTGGTTGACCGCGTCCTCGTAGTTTTCGATCATCACGCCGGTATAGCGAATGCCGTACTTTTGCGCGAGCTTTTGCAGATCGGGCCACCAGACCTTGGCATAAAAGTCGGCGATGGAAAGCCCGTAGTCGCGCTTGATGTAGGTGCCGTCGCCCGAAGGCACGGGACTGGGAAAGTCGTCCAGATAGAAGACGGCGCTGTTGATGACCGGATAGGCCGTGGCATCACCCAGCAAGCTTATGGCCGAGGCATAGAACCCACGCATGACCTTGTCGTAGATGCCAATGTTGCACACCACGGTGTGACCACTGCCGCAATCGTTAGACCAAATGAGCGGCGCGCCCGTGTCACCGGTCCTTGCCCATACGTGCGCCGTTTCGCGCAATGAAACCGTGAGCGACGAATCAAAGGGATCCGAGAACTCATAGCGCTCTCCTCCGCCCAACATAAAGTCCTCGCTCGGAACGATACTTTCAGCTGTCGCATAGTCATATCCGGCCGATTCGATCCCAAGCTTGGAAGCAATAGCCTGCAGGCAGTTCGAGTTATCTGGCGTCATGCCCAGCATGAGTGAGCCGCCCGCACTCACCCAACTCATCAGATCGGTCAGATGCGTACCCAGTCCGTCAAGCGAGGGCATAAGCACAATCACGCGATCAAACGACGTGAGCGATGGGATCGCGTCCGCACCGTCGGTGGCAATATCAACATCGCGATGGGCGATCTTCATGTCCAGCAAAATCTGGTCGAACTGGTCTTTAACGTCCTCGACGCCAGCTTGATCGGAATCGGTAATGACCAGGCATGTGGGCTTTTGGCCAAAGATTGCCGAGGAGGCCGGCACTGCATCGTTGGCGGCAAGCATCCCCAGCTTATGCTGGCCCGCACTGTACTGCACGCCGGCACGCTCCACCAGCAGCACGGCGGCCATGGCAATAAAGACCGCCCACACCACGAGGAGTCCCATCCAACGAAAGCGGCCTGCACGGTCGCGGATATGTTGCGCCACGCTCATCTAGCCTCCTCCCCGTCGCGCCAAAACGCCAACTTTTCGCGGTTGTCGGCGCTCAAATACACATGTTGCTTGTCAATCGCATTGATCACACGGTGAACCTCGTCACCGTCGCGGCGCATCACGGCCAGGCGCAGGCAAAGCATCCAAACCTCCTGCTCCTCGGGCACGTCGAGCACCAGCTGGTCGATCACGGCCTGCGCCTCGTCGATCTGTCCGACATCGGCCAGCGCCGTCGCATATCGAATGCGCAGCTCAAAGGTGTCCTCGCGCTCGCAGCGACGCGCAAGCAGGCGCGCGTACTGTTGGCGCTGAATCTGAGCAACGCGCCCCTCAGCCAAGCCCGAGCCCAAGTATTCACCAAGAAAATCGCAGTATTCGTTGAGGTTTTGCGCACTCGGGTCCGTCTTAAAGGCACGCTCCAGCTGCTGCAGTTTAAGGTCGGACTCCTTGGAGATCTGCGCCACCGCCGTCGCGGCATAGTGCGCCACCTCAACGTCGTCGTTAAGCTTAGCCGCCTGTAGCTGCGCCAGGTACGCGTCGGGCTCCTCGGTGAGCATGGAAAGCATTAGACGGCGCCGGTATGCCGGGTCGTTGACGATGAGCGCCTCCTCGAGCGGGACCACGCCTGCATCGGCGTCACGGTCGTGCACCAAGATGCTGCGATGCAGGTCGTCGTTAAAGCGCAGCGACTCCAGCGCAGACTCTTTCAGCCCCTCGCCAAACACCGCGCTGCGGACCGATAGCAGAACCACCATCAACGGGCCCCACAGCGGCACCAGCACTATCACAGCCAGCATGTGTCCGCGCACCGGCAGCAGGCCCAGCTTCATAAGCGTCCACAGCATCAGACAAACCAGCGCATGAATCAGCAGCAAGACGGCAGCAACGACAAGCGAGATCAAGCGACACTCCCCTCGCCGTCACCGGTGTAAGAGATGTGCTGCAGCAGCGCCACGATGTCCACGCCGTCGACGGGCTCCACCGCAATCTGCTTGGCGCTCAGGCGCTCGCGGATAATGGGCAGATCGCACGCCTTTGCCTGGCGCATAAGCAGATAGAGCACGTCGCCGTCGACCAAGCCCGCCGCGTCGCTCTCGCGGATTGCCGGCCCAATTGCGCCCACCAGCTCGCCGACAGGCTCCGCGCCCGGTACCACGCGCAGGAGCAAAAAACTCCCCATCTTGCTATCTGCCAGCGCCTGCTCCGCCGCGAGCTCTTGGCCAAAGGCAGCCTGCTTGAGCACGCAAGTACCGTCAACGCAGCGTTTATCCTGCGCCACCGCCTCATAGTCAAAAGCACGGCCCAGCGCGCTTTCGACCAGCCCGCACAAGATGCGGAACAGGTTTTGATAATAGAGGGTCATTTGGTTTTCGGCCGCACTACGCACAAAGATCAACACGGCGGGCGCCCCGTCGCGCTCGATCGTGTATCCAAACATGGGAAGCCCCGGCGTCAGCTCGCGGTTCACCCACAGGTTCGAACGAGCCCCGTCGCCCAAAAGAGGTACAAGCTGCTCAAGCGTGAGCGAACGTGCGGCATCTTCGGCAATCGCGGGACTTGCTGCCACCAGGCGTGCAAATGCCCCGCCCGAAACATGGTAGATCGCGACCGAATCGTTCTCGAGGATCTCGCCCAGAAGCTCGCAGCACTTGCGATAGATGTCGCGAGGGTTGAGCACATCGAGCTCCTGCGTCACGGCAAAGATCTTGCCAAAGCTGTCGTGGCGACCCACGATCTGGCGCCTGTACGCGCGCTTGTCCTCAATAGCGTCATGGTAGAGCTGCGTAAGGAACGTATTGCGGTTGCGCACGAGCTCGTTTTGATCGCGCTCCGCCCTAATGGCTTCGCTGTTGCGCAGCTGCACATAGCCGCATACGGCACCTACAACAAAGTACGCAATAAACGGTAGCCAGTTGGACGGCTCGTAGAACAGACCCTGGAAGGTATAGCCGTACTGAGTAAAGTAGCTGGCTGCCAAACCCACCGACGCCAGCAGCGCCGCAACCAGGCCAAAGTCCAAGCCATACAGCGTGCCGATCAGCACCACGTAGAGCAGGCGATAATCGAGCACGTTGAGCTGGGCCGATTGTGAGAACAGATGCTCCAGCACCTCGAACAGAGCCCAGGCAACGCCCGTCTCCAGGCATTTGATGGGCAGCGAGCGCATCTGGATGCGGTCGATGGCGGCACGCAAGGGGTTGACCTTCTTCGCGCGACCGGCATCCCAACGCGCCTGAATGGTCGAAAGATCGCGCAGCAGGTCGTACCGCTGAAACCAACCATAGCGCACGCGAACGACGTCGCTGACGGGCAGGGCGTAGCCGGCAGAATCGCCATAGGCAACGGCAAGGCCAGGGAACAGTGCCTTGAGGGCGTCGCCCACCTCACCCGCAGTGTGATGGAAGGTATCGGCAACGTCGAGCGTCTCAAAGTTACCATCCCAGCTGTCGAAGATACGGCGTACCAGCACCGCAAGCTCCTCGGCACACAGCAGGGGAAATGCCGCATCCTGCGCGCCCTGCAGAGCAACCGATCCGGTTGAGCAAGCATCGAACAACGGCACCAAAAATGGGTCCTCCAGCGCGGCAGACGCGGTATACAGGAACGGCACGCGCAGAATCTTAGTCTGAACGCCCTCGCGAGCAGCGTAGTAGCGGCACAGGTCGTTTGACGCACGGGCGATAATTCCCTTGCCCGTTCGCCCCGCGGCATCGGCGGCACCCTCGGCACCCGCGGGCCCCGCTACGTACAGCAGTTGGACCCGGCGACCCGCGCACGCACGAAAGACCGAGCGCAGCAGCTCGATATCGCCCACGGTATCGGTATGCGGGGTAAGGTAATTAGACAGGTAGACCACGCGTTCGAACTCGTAGGCCTGATCCAGGTGTTGCAGAAGCTCTTTCCACGAGGCATGGGGCGATGACTCATCGCGGCGTGCTTCCGCGGCAGCGACGACCTGCACATGGTCCCCGGGGAACGCCTTGGCACAAAAGTCATCGTCAACATATGCGGTGTTGCCAACAACCAGCACCTCCATGGCGCACCCCTCCCCTTAATTCCACATTTGTCATAGTCAAACATGCGTTTTTTACACTGTCAACGCGAGTTGGAACGCCTTTAAGGCTGTTTTAAGAACTTTTTTAGGAAATGAGGGGGCTTCGAGAGTGCAAAATGAGTGCCCAATCCTGAAGTATGCGGCAAATTGTTGATATGCCGACCACGCCGGATAGTAGCAACGCTTCTACCTGCGGTTTCTTTACATGAAAAGGGCGATGTGCTCGAGGGTTCCGAAATTTGCCGCATACTTCCGTCGAGCGTTTCCGGAAGTGCGGTGAAAAACCGAGATCTGTCGACTAGGCCCCTGTTTTAGGCATCCGCGACCTGCGGTTTTGTTGCCGAAATTCGGTTTATGCTCAGAGGTTTCCGATTTTTCCCCGCACTTCCGAAATACACGGTAAATAACCCACTGTCCCGAAGCGAAAACACGACAGCATCCAGTAGTCGCGAATACATCAAAGGGCCGTTGATGGAAAACCGAACAACGGCCCTTCTTTGTTATCGCCTCACTTAGAGTCCGGGACGACTGTGTCACTGAGGGCATTCTCTCAGACCGCCCAGTGACTCAACAATTCGACAAGTGGCAATGTGGCTGTTCGGTTCCAGCCTTCAGCTAAATAACTAGGGGATACCCTCCTGAAAGGAACCCCTTGTAAAACGATGGCTTGCATAAGACCGCTTTAAGAACATCTTCAAAGGATGGGGTGGAAGGGGGCTAAATTGCGAACCCAATCTGTGGCAGATAAAGTGGCCCCCACACTCCACCAGCTGCGACATTTTCAATAATGCCTCTTGCATAGGAATACAGGTCCTGCATACCGGTGCTAAGTGCTTCTCTGTCAAAAGCATCGTCATCTAAATCCGCAGGAGCGCGATATATGCCGGAGACGGATATTTCGGAACGATAGTAATGACCTTCATTGCTGGGTAGAAGCTCTATAACTAAATTGAGCTGGCGAAACCTGGTTCCGTTTTCGTCCGAAAATGCGCTGGTGATAGCATTTCTGACGTTGCATTCGACGCCAGACTTATTGACGCCCTCTTTCGGAGTCATTCCGCCATCAAATGAAAAACTATCCACTTTTCTAGTCACGCATGTAATCAGCGGAGATTCAATGCGTTGCTTCTGTAGCGTTTCCATTTACATCTCCAATCGAAAGGCATTCTCTTCTGCCAAAGGAGTCGAGTCCCTATAAGCCGGGGCTTCTCCTCCCTGTATCACCGAAAATTGTGATGTATTAAGTCCCGAGGTCGTCTCATCAGAAGAAAGACCCAGATATTTGCGAACCTCGGGGACGTCTCGAATGAGCTTCATAAGATTATTTGCGGTAATAGACTGTTGTGACGCCCCGTTCTCCCAACGAGATGCCGTTGGTTTTGAAACCCCTAAAAGCGACTCAAATTCATGCTGAGTTAAACCGAGATCAGAGCGCAAATCTTTAATATCGGAGGGAGAAAGAAGTTCATGTGTCTTGGCATATTGCGAAGCCAGCGCATGGGCGAGCTTAGTCGCCTCTGCAGCGGTCATTTCATCGTTGCCGCACTCACAAATATAATGCTCAATTCCTTTTACCGTTATTTGCTCGCCACGGTATGATTCAGACATTGGCGCCGTGGTAAACTGCATTACTTTGCCACATTCCATGCAACGCATGGCTCCTCCTTTAATGAATATATCCATCGATGTTCGCAGACAAAACGTTCAAATGTGCATTGCCTTCAGAATCGATTAAAAACTTGACGTACCAATCCTCGCATTCAAAACCTCGGCACTCATAGACATCTGCGTAAACACCATGCAAAGGGCCATCCATGTCGAGCGCAATGGATTTTCTAAAGTCGCCAGGCTCCAGATAATCAAAAAGGTCAACAAGGAAATGGTCGATGTCCAGATAGCCAAACTGGTTCATCAGGTGCCTGCGCACCCTACCGTTTACCATCATCTTTCCCAAACGAGCTAAAGACTTCGCTTCGTCAAGTGAATATGTCGGTCGGAGCTTGGTTCGATTCATAACCACCCCTTAGTTAGCATGATGCTAACTATATTCGTCTTGTAGCCAATTGGCAACCTATTATGGCTTTCAAGGCCAAGCACGTTGAAGCCATATTTAGCATGCATTCGGAAGTGCGGTGAAAACCCGAGACCTGCCGGCCAGATCCCAGATTTGAGACCTTGCGACCTGCGGTTTAATTGGCAAAAATCGGGGTGCGTTCAGCAAGTTTCGATTTTCCCCGCACTTCCGAAATACGCAGTAAAAAACCCACTGCCCAGAAGCAAATTCGGACAAGTGTCCTTCGGAAACAGCCCCCTAAACGCGAAAACCGCCTTTCGGCGGTTCCCACGGACCAAGCCGAACGTATCGTCGCAAGGCCTCATCACGCCTATTACTTTAAGGGAGAACTTGCAAGGCCGTCAATCCAATACCGCCAAGCTCTCGAGTCATATTTTGAGCCCCATCATGGATCAGCCATTCATCAAGGCAATCGTATCGGAGCGGTGGTCGCCGGCAAGTCCCATACCGACACGCTCCTCTGTCAACAGGCAATCTGTCCCGATCGTCAATAGACATGAAAGGCTTCACCGTCATTGCGGCACCTTAACAAAAGAAAGGCGGCCATCCCAAGAAGGATAGCCACCTTTCCGCAGGACGCGGGGCCCGTAGGCTACCCGCGTCAATACCGCTTTTAGATAGGCTACTAATTATTGATTCATAAATCAACGCTATTAATTTGAATCGAACGGTAACCCTATAGCCCAGGCCCGCCGTCCCCTCGTGGTGCCCAGCCCCGACGAGCTCGGACGACCCCTCGTCGAGCAGCCCGTTGAGCGTCTCATTAACGGGCTTCCTCACCAGATTCATTATGTCCTTGCGCAGCGACTCCTCGTCGACCGTTACGAGGTTCGCAGACACGGCCCGTGTCCCCTTCGTCTATGATTTGTTGTTTAGCCGCTAGAAATCATATGACGGGACGAGGGCCGTGTTCTGTCATGCAGTCGTCGATCTGCGGGGGAAATTATTCGTCACCAGCGTACAACCTTACTCTTCGTCACAATTCCCCAATGAACAAATCGCGTTTTCTATTCCGCGAAGGCGCTTACCAAACTGCCTGATTTCGCGATAGGCAGCCCTTTGGTCCTTTTCAAAAGTAGTCTCACAAGAAATAGAGATCGTGCTCTCAAATGAGCCAATCTCAACCGGGCAGATAGTCGAGAAACGTCTACGCCCGTATTTCTTTGAAAAGGAGACATTCACTTCAACAATGAAGCTCCCCCACAATCCTTCGAGATCCTCAAACCTTCCCAAGAGAATGTCCCTCTCATGTTTAGGAGGCAAAATTGCGTAGCCCCTATCAAACACTACGGAAGCATGTTTATATTCGAAAGAATCCTTTAGAAACAAGTCAGGAGAAAGTCGAAACGAAACATTGTATGCAGGCGCCTCTCCAATATTTCTGATAACAAGCCGCGCTAGTGAGGGCGAGACATCATCTGGCCGAATGAACATAATAATATTCGGAGAAGTTTGAATCACCAGGGCTCTAAGGCCCGCCCACGATGCAACGACAGTTGCTATGGCCACCATCGAACTAATCCAAATGGATACTATATCTAATTCACTCATTAATTGTCCAAACTAATAGCGCCGCCACATGTCGTATAAGAAGAGGCTGCGGCGCATATGCCGATAAAAACAAAAAATAACGCGGGTCCCCGACGCTTGAATCTCGCCGGAGACCCCCATAAAATGTTTGATGTTGGCCAGCTATGTCAACATCGCGCTAGGCTTTAGTTGCCGCTAAAGCCTAGCGAATCTTTACTTTTACGGCCTTCGCGGTCGTTCCGATCTTCCCGACCGAACCCGTTGCGCCAATTCGGCACTTCGGAATCTTTACGCGAATCGTCTTCAAAGCCATATATATCACCTCCCAACTGTTACAAAATGCTTTGCTCGCAAACTAGCGATGCTTGGCAATCTGATGCTTGACCAGCGTCTTCGCAGCCGCAGTCTTCGCGGCTTTACTCGTCGAGGAGCTCGCGAGCGTCTTGGCAGCAGCGCCAACCTTACCTCCATGGTGGGTAGTCATAATCTCACCTCCAATCTAGAACAGTTTGAATCTAGACAACTCAATCCTAGCATACTTCATTGCATCCATGTTCAATCAATTCTTGCTTTGTCTCAGTCTGTCTCATACAATATAACTAAGGAGAGGAGCACACATGAAGAGATCGGACATCATCGACTTAATCCGAGCGCATTCGGAACACGACGACATCGCCTTCAACAACGCAGCCACTATTATTGCGAAAGATTTTGAATCGTCCGGGCAACCCGAGCTTGCAAGCTACATCATGGCCCTCATTGCTAGGACACGTACGTTTGTGCCACAAGAAGTCACAGAGCAGGAATCTGACTTCTTGGAAAAGGTAATCAGCAACAACACCTCGCTGCCCCTTCCCCAGGCCATCGCTAACGATATCCAAGGGCTGCTCAATGCTCTATCTAAAGATGTGGACATCAACACTGTCCTCTTTTACGGCGCATCGGGAACCGGCAAAACCGAAGCTACAAAACAGATAGCCAGAATACTTGGCTACCAGTTATATGCCGTTGATTTCAATCAAATCATCGATAGCAAACTCGGAGAGACGGCCAAGAATATCGCGAAGGTCTTCCAAGAAATCCACGATATCGGCGACGGCGCCATTGTCCTGTTCGATGAAATCGATGCTATAGCCTTAGATAGAATTAACCAAAACGACGTCCGTGAGATGGGGCGAGCCACAAGTGCACTCCTAAAAGAGTTCGACAAGCTGAACACGCGATCCGCCATAATCGCAACAACGAACCTTTACGACAAACTAGACCCGGCACTCGCCAGGCGCTTCGATGTACAAATTGACTTTAATAGATACACCCATGACGATCTCGTTGATATCGGCGAATCAATCGCAAAGAATCTGACCAAAAACAATCAGGCAATCAAAAACGACTCTCGGACCCTAAAAAAGGTGCTGCAGAGTTGCCCGGATCTGCCCTGGCCCGGCACACTCAAAAACCTCATCAAGACCTCCGTCGCGTTTAGTGATCCTCTTAATCCAAACGACTATCTCCGCAAGCTATATCAGCGTCTACATGGATATGAGCCTGATTCACTCGAGCTGCTTAAAACTCAAGGTTTCACTTTAAGAGAAATGGAAGTTTTGACAGGCATTTCACGAAGCACCATTGCGCGAACCCTAAAGGAGTAGCTCATGAACAGCTTAATCAGGCTCACTGGCGATTTTCAAACCGCAAGAGGCTCGCGACCGGGTCCCGCAACGCTCCCCGCTAAAGGCACGGTCACTGCAGAGAGGATTTCGCACATTCGCAAGAGCCTCGAAACCGTTCTGAGCAAATGGCCCAAAGATGCCATAATCGAAGACATCTTGGTATCCGTTGAATACCGTCAGATTGTCGCCAAGAGCAATCGAATAAAAGAGATGCTGAACGGCGGAAAAGACAGTGAACCAGAATTGTCTATCCGCGGCGCCCGTTATCTCGATTTTAATGGGAACCACCCAAGGCACCTGATGACTCATTACGTTCCCGAGGCGACCATCCGGTCAACTATTAGCAAGCTGCGTGAGTGCGAGCGAATCGTAGTCGATTATTTTGATGGACTGATGAACGCAGATAAGATGGTCGATCTGGTTAAAAATGATAAGCTCAAACAAAAATGGAATCCGGCCGTTTCACACACGCTCACCCGATCGGGCTTTGCGCAACTCATACGCGATTCCTATTACGTCAATGAATTTAGAATAGACAAGCCGCCAGCGGCTACCGACGAAAACGCAATCGTTACGCTATTTGAAACGGAGAGGGACCCGCAGGATCTATTTGAGGAGCTTCACATTGACGTATCCCCTGCAAACCTCTTGGAAAACAGCGTTCTGTTAACCGAAACAGAATATCGAACGCTGCTCGAGCGCGCCCCTTACCTTGTAGCTATGTCGGTCATCGATCTGTCTTCCTACACTCCCATGAATGACGGAGGCTCGGCCTCCCCTGCCATCAGCAGCCTCCCCGAATATCCCACCGATGAGCCCATCATCGGCGTAATCGACACTCCATTTGAGGAGAAATACCCACCGTACTTCAGCAATTGGGTCGACTACATAAGCTGCTTACCCAAAGACATACATCCCACTTCGAGCGACTATCGACATGGCACATGCGTCAGCTCATTGATTGTTGACGTTCAAGCCCAAAATCCATCGCTGGATGACCATTGTGGCCACTTTCAAGTTCGACATTTTGGAGTTGCAACCGCAGGTAAATTCAGTTCGTTCGCGGTAATGAAACACATTGAGCGCATCGTTGCCGAGAACCAAGACATCAAAGTTTGGAACATCTCCTTAGGATCAATGGAGGAGGTATCTCGAAACTCCATTTCCCCCGAAGCGGCCCTGCTAGACAAACTGCAGCAGAAATATGATGTCCTCTTCGTTGTTGCCGGCACCAACCAGGAAAACGGAAAGCCCACGTATCTTGGCTCCCCAGCGGACTCCATTAATGCCCTCGTTGTCAACGCCGTCAATAGAAACAACAATCCGGCGTCCTACACAAGAAGAGGACCGGTCTTGAGTTTTCACCACAAACCGGATCTTGCCTACTACGGAGGGGAAAGCAACGACCCTATCACCGCCTGCTGCGGAACCGGGGCCTATCCGGCTGTCGGCACCTCTTTTGCAGCTCCGCTAATTGCAAGGAAAGCTGCCTACCTCATTTATAAAATGCACCTAAGCTGTGAACTTGCCAAGGCCCTGCTAATCGATGCAGCATGTGCGTGGACAAACCCTGAAGATATGAATCGACTCGGCTACGGCATCGTTCCTGTCCAAATTGAAAAAATACTCGAAACCAGTAACGATGAAATTAGATTCATGCTCAGCGGCGTAGCGACTGAACGCGAGAATTACAACTTCAACTTTCCTATCCCTATTTCGGGTACAGCTTACCCGTCTGTAGCGAGAGCGACCCTGTGTTACTTCCCCAAATGCAACAGAAACCAAGGAGTCGACTATGCGGATACCGAGCTCGACTTACATTTTGGGCGAATCGGAAACGGCGGGCGCATCAAGTCGCTGCAGCCCAACAACCAAGGCGAGGAAGACTGCACAACCGATGAGGAGAAGGCTCGAAAAAAGCTGCGCAAATGGGACAATGTTAAGCATATATCGGAACCGCTAACCAGCCGCAGCAAGCCCAAAAAAGTGTATGCCAACCCAATGTGGGGCATGATGATTCGCAAGTCGTCGAGATATCAAAAAGGTTCTCATGATCCGCAACGTTTTGGCGTAGTGGTCACCATCCACAATCTAAAAGGCGAAAACCGATTTGATACATTCATGCGACAGTGTTCCGCCATTGGCTGGATAGTCGAACGAGTCGAAATTGACAACGAGCTCAAAATTTACGAGCACAGCCAGGTTGAGGTGGAGTTTGAGTAACCACTGACTACAGCAACACTATGCATCAGGAGGGCATCGGGGTTGTCGCCCCAGTACCCTCTTACGAGCATCCTTACCATTGGTAACGTGCGGCGTCCCAAGAGGACGGCAATGGTAAAAGCAGGTAACATCTAGTTTGCAACGTCGAACAGCATAGCTAAGGACTATTAGATGGTTGATTTTAAAAAGATGGCAGCATCGCAGAACCCTACGCTGCGGATCAAGCCTGATGAGATTTTCGACAGGTTGCCGAAACCCCAATCCTTTGATGATTTACATAGCAGCCAGGCCGAGGTACTTGATGCATGGTTTAGTAACAGAAATAAGAAAGACACTGTTATCAAGCTAAACACGGGAGGTGGCAAAACCCTTATAGGACTGCTGATTGCCCTCTCCAGTGCACGAGAGCTAAAACGTGGGGCATTGTATCTTGTTGACAACAAACAGCTTGTTCATCAAGTGTGCGAACAGGCGAGGACACTTGGAATACCCGCTTCCGAATATAATGGAAGAAAATCTCTTACTGCAGATTTCAGAAATGGCTCAACGATTCTCGTTGCCCATTATCAAGCCCTCTTTAACGGCAAGTCTTCCTTTGGCTTGGAGGGAGAACCCGAAGCGGAGGAAGTTTCAGTAATCGTCATAGATGATGCGCACTCATCTTTTGACTCGGTTCGAAGCGCATTCACGGTGGAGATAAATGCATCGGATTCGCCTAGCTTATATCAAGAAGTTACGACGCTCTTTCGTTCAAGCTTTGATGATATCGATAGGGTGTCAACTTTCGACGATTTCGTTTCTGGGACTCGCACGGCAGGCGAAGAGGTGCTAGAAGTCCCATTCTGGGCGTGGGATAAGCATCGACAGAAGGTCGCCCGAATCATTTCTGATTTCGCAGCATCAAATGAAGAAGACACGCCTACGGCAAACTCTATAAACTTCGGCTGGGATCTCATCAAAGACGATCTCAAGTACTGTCTTGCAACGCTGAGTCGCGTCAGATTCTCAATTACCCCAATTCTTCCCCTTGTAGAGAAGTTTCCGACATTCGAAGAATCGCCTAGAAGGGTGTACATGTCTGCGACATTCGCTGATGAGAGTGCGATCGTGAGATCTTTCGGGTGCAAGAAAGATGAGATTAATATTATCTCTCCCAAAACCCTTGCCGGAGTAGGGCGCAGGATGATTCTAGAAGTTGGGACAAAGGAGCAGCTACGAGTCGCGCTCGTCGAAAAAATGATCGCTCTCGCTAAAGACAAAAAAGGTGTTGTAGTCCTCGAGCCGAGTTTTGCAGGCGCGAAGCAATGGGAGCAATTGGGAATCGTAAGTGTAAAAGGAAGCGATGTTGCTCAGGCGGTAAGCGATCTAAGGGAAAACAAGCTTGACGTGCCAATTGTATTTGCAAATCGATATAACGGCATCGATCTGCCGGGCGATGCATGCCGCCTACTTGTCGTTTCGGGCATCCCCAAAGGGATGTCTGATCATCATAAACTGATGTCGAAAATCCTAGCTCATAGCAAAGTCTATGCCCGCTCAATTGCTCAAAACATTGAACAGGCAATGGGTAGAGGCACGAGGGGCTCAGGTGACTACTGCGTCGTCGCATTAACAGGATCCGATCTATGCGAGTGGATTAAAGACAACCGCCATGCTGTATTTTTGACCCCAACAACAAGGGCCCAAATCGAATGCGGTCAAGGCATCATGAATGAAATATGTTCAGTAAATGACTTCAAGGAGGTCGTCGATCAGGGAGTCAATGACGACCCCAATTTTGCATCCTATTTGTCCGCCTATGTAGCAGACAAGGTCAACGATTTTGATTCTATTGATGACAGCATGCTCGAAGATTTTGCTCTATGTGAAAGAAAAGCACTAAACGAATGGCGCAAAGGTAGGAGTGGACGAGCTGTCGAGCTCCTAAAACAATTTACGAATGGTGAAAATATAGACAATTCAGTAAAGGGGCTTGTTCTCCGCCTGGCAGCTCAAATCGCCTATTCGGATGACGATGTAGAGACTTCCAGAGAGCTACAAACTCGCGCAAGCGGGCTCAACCGTTCACTTGCTAAGCCCATATTCTCCAGCTCAGACTCTGACGCTAGCTTGCAAGCAAAAAAGATTGCTGAATTTATTTCGTACCAAACACGAAAGAGTAGCGATGTGTCGACGAAATTCGACACAGACCTGAAATCCTTATCGGAGCAATGCCATTCAAAAGAATTCGAATCAAAACTTGAGTTGCTGGGGAAATACCTCGGTGCCAGCTCGAAACGTTACGACAATAACGGTGACGGGCCGGATGTTGTCTGGGTTTTTGAAGAAGAGCATATTGCTTTTGCCTTTGAAGCAAAAAACGAAAAACTTCCGGATAATCCGCTCACGAAACAAGAGCATGGACAGCTTCAGGTCGCAAAAGAGTGGTTACGGGCTCGATATCCAAAAATGGAATGCTATGCAATATCTGTTCATCCAAATAATTTGGCATACAAGAATGCAAGTGCAGAATCAGCATTAGTGCTCACACTTAATAAGCTTAACGAGCTTGTAAAATCAATCGGTCAATTGATTGCGATCCTAAGCTGCGGAACGCTTAATGAGAGAAGTCGATTGGCGCAATGTGAGACGCTGATCAACCAGCACAACCTTCGCCCCGAGCAGATTCTTGGTACCAGAGTTGAAACATTCATAGCTAAGGAACAAGGGTAGACTCGTGGTGGATTCCGCGCCAAAATCGAGCACGTTAAAGCGCCCGAGGCATTTTTCAATCTTGGTCACTACAACATCTGACCTTAGTTTTCAGATGAGACAGTTGCTGAATGACGGATGCCCGGAAGTTTTATCGGCATCATCCATGCCAACATCCCGGAGTTCATGAAGAAGGCAGAAGGCAGAAGGCAGAAGGCAGAAGGGAGGGATAGAGGGGGGAGCTTCTAAGGGTGAGTATTTGCTCCTCTGAGCACCAGTGATTATTGCGAATCAGCGCCGCTTATATTGCCGACCGGCACCGCCCCCGGTGAGTCGGCCTACGAGGCAGTCCTTCCTCCTAGCTTTTCCCTCATGTTGAAGTCGCCCTTGCGACCCATACGGTATTGTGGACTATCCTGTCCATGATGGCGTCAGCGCGCACGTCAGCGCCGAGCCTGGCGAGCCAGTCCTTCTTGCGGTATTGCGTGCAGAAGATCGTGGAGCCGATGCCGTACCGTACCTCCATAGCTCCGGCATCATGCTGCAGAACCCCGCATCGGGCTCATCCAGCAGTCACTCGTCCAGCACCAGCACGGTCAAGGCGACCAGCTTCTGCACGAGCTTTAGCTCGGCGCCCGCCCCCTCGATTCCGAGCCCCCTGGCGCCCGCGACGACGTCGCCGACGCTGTGTCTGGACATCCCCTGGGGCCTCGCGATCTCGTTTTGTGACATCCCCGCTTCGCGAAGCCGAGGGACCAGCTTCACCCTTATCTTTATCGCCATGTATCACCTCCTTCTTCTCGGTCGCCGACTAACCGTATTAGTTGCTGGCGCCGTCTCCTATGGCGCCAGCCCACCAGTCCACCACCCTCCCCAACATTCCCCAGATAGTTCGCTGATGTTGACTGGGGTTCCCGTAAAATAAACTCAACAAAATATGTGCGGAGTGCTGGCCTGGAGTTGCCTTCGGACCCTATTGGCTGCTTACCGAAAGGCTCCGCTATGAAATGACCCCTTTACTACCTGCTCTGCGCGGTCGCGTGCACGCCCATGGTCAGCGCGACGTTGCCCATGGCAGCCACCGCAGAAGCCGTGCAGCCTCGACCAACAGCCGAGCAGTAGGCGCAAGCCACCGACACAACCGGCGATGCCGGCAAAGCCGGAAGCGACTCCAGCACAAATTGAATTTAGCCCAGTCCCATCTGCTACACTACAAATTGGAACTAACTCAGTAGCACAACTCAACCAGCTGCACTTGTTCCGCTAACCCCACCCAACACCAAATCAAAAGGAGCTTATCCATGTCCCAGTACGATTACCTCGTCGTCGGTGCCGGCCTTTCGGGCGCCGT
>CABUKS010000020.1 GCA_902492235.1 uncultured Collinsella sp.
TAAGATTGAAGGGCCTGACCCCGGAGGAGTTCCGGAATCAGGCCCTCGCGGCCTAGTCGCTATTTAGGGCGTCCAAGATTTGGGGCGCAGTTCACACGGAGGTCGGGCTTTTTGCAAACGCCGACGTATTGACGAATTTGGAACTGCTGGAAATACGAAACTATGCCGGTTTACTACGATGAAATGAGAAATTCCAACTACGCCGGCTTTTCGCAAAAAAGTGCAAGGCATCTACCTGCGGTTTTAGTTCAACAAGTTTCGGAGTGATCGCGGTTGAGCGATTCATCGTAGTAAACCGCCACAGTTTTGGCGGAGGCAGTCAGATTTGTGGGTGTTAAACCAAAGATTGTCCCTTTTGACTAGTCGTTTAAGAACGTCCTCAATGACTAAGTTGCAGGTGGTTGCGGTTGTGTTACACTAACGCTGCGTATATGGCGCAATCATCTCGATACAGATCAATGATGTCCGTCGTTTTGAACGGAACTAGACTGTTTAGCCGCCCTGAAGGTTTATGCAGGGAGCATGTGATCACAGGGCTTGAAAAGAAAGTTGAGCAAACACTGTGTCTGATCAACAGCAAGAAAACGAAATAACGACGACGCAAGCCGCTCCCGCTGCACCGGTTGCGTCGGACCAAGTCGCGGCGCCCGCGCAAACCTCGGCTCCTGAGACGCCTAAGGCTGCAACGGCTGAGAAGGCCGTGCCTGCAACTGGTGAGGAGGCTGCTCCGGCAAAGCCCAAGCGTACGCGCCGCACGGCCAAGCCTGCCACTGACGGCGAGGAGGTCACCAAGCCCAAGCGCCGTACCACGCGCACGACGCGCGCCAAGCGCACCGTTGCTGCTGACTCCTCGGCGCCGATTTCCGATGAGGTCGCGCAGGCACGTGCGTTGGCGCAGATTAGCGAGGCTCAGGTGGTGCGCGCCCGCCGTCGTGCTGCCGAGCGCGAGGCCGCGGCTCTGACCGAGCTTGCAGCTCCGTCTGTGCCCGAGACGCCTGCCGCCACCGAGACCCCTGTCGCCGACCAGCCGACCGAGAAGCCGGTACCGCGCACACGCCGTCGCACGGCTGCTAAGGCCGAGCAGGTTGCCGATCAGGTAACCCCCGAGCTCACTGAGGCTTCGGTCCGTTCCGCGGCAGGGGAGGGCACATCGCCTGTTGAGCTCGCTGCGCCTGTCGAGGCCAGCGAAGTTCCCGTTGTCGATCCGGCTTTGCGCCCGCACCGTCGCGGTCGCAAGCCCAAGGCCTTCGTCGAGGCAGAGAAGGCCGCAGCCGCAGCTGCAGCCGCTCGGGATGCTGCGGCGACCGCCGAGTCTGCAACCGCCGCCGACGCGCCCGTCCAGGATGCTACGACTTCCGAGGCCGCTCCCGCCGATGTCGAGCCCGCCGACCTCCGTCCCGGTCGCAGCCGTCGCACTGCTGCTAAGCGCACGTCCAAGGCTAAGGCTGCCAAGAAGGGCGCGTCCGAGGATTCCGCCGAGACGACCGTCGATGCATCGGCTGATGCCGCCGAGTCCCAGGACGTCGAACAACCTGCGTCCGAGAAGCCCAAGCGCGGTCGTAAGAAGTCCGCTAAGGTCAAGACGTCCGAGCAGCAGGCCGAGGCCGAGCTGCAGGGCGATTCCAAGGCCGAGGCCAGCGATGATACTGTGGCTAACGCCGACGCCGCCGCAACCGATGGCGCCGCGCCCGCCGAGGCCGAAGACGGCGCTCGCCCCAACCGTCGCCAGCACAAGCGCCACGACGAGCGCAACGAGCGCAAGGACGAGCGCAACAACGACCGCCGCAACCGCCAGCGCGATCGCAAGCAGCGCAACAAGGAGCGTAATGCCGCTCCCACCGAGCCCACGCTTTCGCGCGAGGAGCTCGCGGCCATGAAGGTCGCCGAGCTGCGCGAGAAGGCCAAGGAGTTCGAGATTGAGACGACCGGCAAGAAGAAAGCCGAGCTCGTCGAGGAGATCTACGTCACCGCCGCGAAGGCCGAGGGCTTCCGCGACATCAAGGGCATCCTGCAGATTCGTCCGGACAGCTCCGGTATCATCCACGCCCACGGTTACATGAAGTCCAACGACGACGCCTTCGTCCCCGCCTACCTCATCCGCTCCGCGCGTCTGCGCACGGGCGACGTCATCGAGGGCTCGCTTCGTCCTTCGCGCGGCGGCGACAAGCGCGCCGGCCTCGCCAAAATCACGACCGTCAACGGTCTAGACCCCGAGCAGATTCGCAACCGCCCCAAGTTCGGTGACCTCACCCCGGTCTATCCCAACGAGCCGCTGCGCATGGAGCACGGCAAGGACTCCATTACCGGTCGCGCCATCGACATCGTGTCGCCGATCGGCAAGGGTCAGCGTGGCTTGATCGTGTCCCCGCCCAAGGCCGGCAAGACCACAATCCTCAAGAAGATCTGCCAGTCTATCTCGATTAACAACCCCGAGGTGCACCTCATCTGCCTGCTCGTCGACGAGCGCCCCGAAGAGGTTACCGATATGCAGCGTTCCATCAAGGGCGAGGTTGTGGCGTCGACCTTCGATATGCCCGCCGACAACCACACTCGTGTGGCAGAGCTCGTCATCGAGCGCGCCAAGCGCATCGTGGAGCTGGGCGGCGATGTCGTGGTGGTGCTCGACTCCATCACGCGTCTTGCCCGCGCCTACAACTTGGCGGCGCCCGCCTCAGGCCGCATCCTTTCGGGCGGCGTCGATTCGGCGGCCCTGTATCCGCCCAAGCGCTTCCTGGGCGCAGCCCGTAATATCGAGAACGGTGGCTCGCTCACCATCCTGGCCTCTGCCCTCATCGACACCGGTTCCAAGATGGACGAGGTCATCTTTGAGGAGTTCAAGGGCACCGGCAACATGGAGCTTAAGCTCGACCGCGACCTGGCCGACCGCCGCATCTTCCCGGCTATCGACCCCGTTGCCTCCGGTACGCGTAACGAGGACCTGTTGGTTGACGAGCAGATGCGTCCGTTTGTCTTTGGCCTGCGTCGCATTCTTGCCGGCATGAACAACACCGAGCGCGCGGCCGCATCGTTTATCAAGGGTCTTAAGGGCACCAACACCAACCAGGAGTTCCTGGTGCGTTCGGCCAAAAAGCACAGCGACTACGAGCAGACGTTCTAGGTTGTCATTCACGCGCAGCGATAGTCATCAGTGCAATAAAGGGTCGGGGCTTTGAGCCTCGGCCCTTTTCTATATTGCCGCTCCGCGCTTTTTTGACCATAAGACTGGCAAGCAGCAGGTTTCCCGTTTCAATCCGACATCGTCGCTTGCAATCGACAGGGCGGTTTCGCATAATAGCTTTTAAGCTTCGCGACGGAAAACGCAGATGAAACGAACCATATACCGTTGCTTTGGGGCATAGCCCCGCTTCATCTTCTCTCGCGCAGCCAACTGAATGATGCGATTTGGGTGCTGGAAGATGGGGAGAGCTCATGGCTTCTTCTGATGCAACACAACGAGCAGTCCTTGCCGGACTTTCGTGCGGGATCGGCCTTGCCGCTCCCGTGGTTATGTATGCCGCGACGCTGCCGTTTTCGTCTGTGAACGAGACGGTCGTGGCGGGTGCGGTTCCCTTCGCCGTGGGCGCGGTGGCGGGCGTGGGTATCTATGCCGCCTCGCTGGGTATTTCCGAGTACCGTGCGCAGCGTGAAGAGCGTCTATTCCAGCCTGATGCCATGGGCGGTGCCGCCAATCTCAATCAGCATCAAAGCGAGTTCAAGACCGCCTCGATTCCAGCTCAGCAGCAGGATGCGACTCCTTACGCTGCGGCTTCTGCTTCTCAGGCTCAGGCGGAGCAGTCTACCTCGGCATTCCTTTCCGGCCTGACTGGTGCGTTCCAGCGCCGTCATGCCGATGATGGTGTCCCTACCATCGCTCGAGCCGCAGATGCTATGGACGAGGACGAGGCTTGGTCCATGATCGACAGTATGCTCGACGACGATTCGCCGGTGAGCTGCGACCCTGCACACTCGCGCGACGTCTATCAAGTCGCCATCGACGAGCTCACCAACGGCGGGCAGACCGGCTCCTTCAATCGCGACGACATCGCCGCCGCGGCACGCGCCGTGTCTGGCTCCCAGGCCGCCCCTGCGGGCAGCACGGCGGCTTTCGTGGCGCTCGTCGCCAACGCGGCAGCCAATAACGCCTACAGCGCTACCTCGGCGGACGCGAACGCTTCTGCCGACAATTCGTACGTTGATGAAGCCATGACTGCGGACGAGGAGGCCGTTGCCGCCCGCCGTGCCGCCGAAAGCTCGCTTTGGGGCGCTCCTGCCCAGCAGCAGGCGGCTGAGGCTGCGCCGTACAATGCAAACCTCGCCAGCATGCCTATCATCTCCGGTGCCGTGGACATCGATCTCGATGACCTCGATGAGCCTGCAGCCATCACCGCATCGATTGATGCCCAAGATCGCATCGACACCGGCGACCTTCCGGACGCCTCGCTCGAGGTTGATGTTCCCATGGCCGATTACTCGGGCCACGAGGACATGTGGGCCGCCGCCACCGCGATTCTGGATGAGATTGACGAGCCTGCTCCTGTTGCAGCCCCCGCTCCCGTCGCTGCCCCTCAGCCTGTTGCCCCCGCCTATGTCGGCCGTCACAGCGCTGTGTTCCCCGAGGATACTGCCCGTATCTCGCGCGAGAGCATCGAGCGGGCCGAGGCTATTGCCGCCGGCATTATGGAAAACCGTCGTCACGAGCGCGTCAATCAGATCCTCGAGGAAGAGATCGAGCGCCTGCAGTCCTCTACCGCCAAGCGTACGGGCCGTGCCTATCTGAGCGTTATCGAGGGCGGTACCGCTAGCTTCGCGCCGCTCCGCGCGGAGGCATAACTTCTGCATGGTTAAGATCAATCGAAAATGGGCGGTCGTGACCTGCCTGATGGCGCTTTTGATCTGGGGCAATTCGCTGGTTCCCGGCTCGGGGTCGGGCTCGCTGAGCCTAACGGTCATGGAAGCTGTCCGCGGTTTCCTGCACGGCGTGGGACTTCCATATGAATGGGTGACCAACTTCGTTGTTCGCAAGTGCGCGCATTTTACCGAGTATATGGTGCTCGGCATCCTGGCAACGCACGCCTTTGATTTTGAGGGCCGGCGCACCTTTGACGTGCTGCTGCCCACGGCGGTGTTCCTGCTGCTGATTCCCTCGATCGACGAGACGATTCAGCTCTTTGTGCCGGGACGCGCCGGCATGATCACTGATGTGATGATCGACTGCTGTGGAGCGGCAACGGGCGTTGTGCTCCGATATCTACTACGATCGCTCATATGTGCCAAAAAGGCCGCCTAGGACGTATGTTTGGTCCTAGGCGGCCTTTTTTATTTGAGGACTTATATGAGGCGTGGTGGCGTCGTTCCGTAGGTCGGATTTGCCGGGCGCGCCACGCCCTGTGGGTGCGTCTGCTACTGAAGCGCCTGTGCGCCCAGGGCCAGGCAGCCCATAATGCCCTGCTTGCCCTCGAGGCTGTTGTTGACGATGTAGTTATCGATGTCGTTGACCTCGGGCGTGACGATATAGCCGTTGAGCATCTCGGCACACTTTTTGCGTGCGAGCGGCACGATGGGGGTGTGGTCGGCCACACCGCCGCCGATGATGATCTTTTGCGGCGCGTAGCACAGCGTGTAGGTCATGAGCGCCTGTGCTAGATAGCCTGCGAGCAGGTCCATGGCCTCTGGGTCATCGGCCATGTCTCCGGCGCTCTTGCCATCCCAGCGCTTTTTAACGCCGGGGCCGGCGATGAGGCCCTCGAGGCAGTTGTCATGGAAGGGGCAAGCGCTATGCTCGCCGATGGTGTCGCGCGGGTCGCGCGTGACCAGGATGTGGCCGGCCTCGGGATGCATCATGCCGTGTACGAGCTTACCGCCCGAGAGCACGCCGGCGCCCACACCGGTGCCGATGGTCAGGTAGACCACGTCCGTGAGGCCCTGGGCGCAACCAAAGGTGACCTCGCCCAAGCAGGCAACGTTGACGTCGGTGTCGTAGCCGCAGGGAATATTGAGCTCGTTTTGGATGGTGCCCAACAGGTCGAAGTAGCGCCATGCCGTTTTGGGGGTCTCCAGGATCTTGCCGTATTGGGGCGAGGCAGGGTTGACTGCGGTGGGTCCAAAGGCGCCGATGCCCAGCGCGGCGATGCCCTTGTCGGCAAACCATGCATTGACGGCCTCAACGGTCTCCTGCGGGGTCGTGGTCGCGATCTGCTCACGCTCCAGGACCGTACCGTCTGCATAGCCCGTGGCGCAGACCATCTTGGTGCCGCCGGCCTCGAGCGCTCCGATAAGCTGCTGTTCTGCCATAGTATTCCTCTCTCTGGGACGAGTTGCTCCGTGACTAAAGTATAGGGCTCTAAACCATTTAAGAAAGCGCTATAAAAAGAAGCCTCGCAACGTGGCGGGCGGTGCCGGGCTTCTTTGGTTGCTTTGGTTGCCGGGCCGTCCTTACCCGCGCGGCTTGATTTTATCACGTAGCGACTTGAGGTTCTCCAGTGCCGCGTTAAGCGTCTCGTCCCGCTTGGCAAAGTGGAAACGAATCAGATGGTTGACGGGCTCGCGGAAGAAGCTCGAGCCGGGCACGGCGCCCACGCCCACCTTGGATGCGAGGTCCTCGCAGAATTCGAGGTCGCTGTCATAGCCAAACTCAGAGATGTCCATCATGACGTAGTAGGCGCCCTGCGGCACGTTATGCTCAAGACCGATGCTATCGAGCCCCTGGCAGAACAGGTCGCGTTTGGCGGTGTAGAGGTCGAGGACCTCATCGTAATAGCTGTCGTCGAAGTTGAGGGCGGTGACAACGGCTTCCTGCAGGGGAGCGGCGGCACCCACGGTGAGAAAGTCGTGGACCTTCTTGATACGCTCGGTGATCTGGGCCGGGGCGATGGTGTAGCCCAAGCGCCAACCGGTGATGGAGTACGTCTTAGACAGCGAGCTGCAGCTGATGGTTCGCTCGAACATGCCGGGCAGCGTGGCCATATAGACGTGCTCGTGGGGCGCGTAGACGATGTGCTCGTATACCTCGTCGGTAATGCAGTAGGCGTCGTACTTTTTGCAGAGGTCGGCGATAAAGGTGAGCTCCTCGCGCGTAAAGACCTTGCCGCAAGGGTTGGAAGGGTTGCACAGGACGATGGCCTTGGGGTCGTTGTCGCGGAAGGCTGCCTCGAGCGTCTCACGGTCAAAGTCGAATGTGGGCGGGTTGAGCGGCACATAGATGGGCTCGGCACCCGAGAGAATGGTGTCAGCGCCGTAGTTCTCGTAGAACGGCGAGAAGATGACGACCTTGTCTCCGGGGTTCGTAACCGTCATCATGGCGGCCATCATGGCCTCGGTGGAGCCGCAGGTGACTACGATATTCTCGTTGGGGTTTACCGACATGCCCATAAAATGCTCCTGCTTGGCGGCAAGCGCCTCACGCATGGCCTGGGAGCCCCAGGTAATGGAGTACTGGTGGTAGAGCGGCTTGGGGTCGGCGGCGATGGTGCTCAGGCTGTTGAGCAGCTGCGCCGGAGGATCGAAGTCGGGGAAGCCCTGCGAGAGATTGACGGCATCGTACTTATTGGAGATGCGTGTCATGCGGCGGATGACCGAATCGGTAAATGTTGCCGTGCGGTTGGAGAGTTCTTTCATGCCGGTCCTTTCGAGGATTTGCAGTGGGGCAAGTTTACTCCTATGGAACCGGTGGGAATTGCTCGAAACGCGCTCGAAAAACTCTTTTCAAAATTCTTGAAAATTGGGGCTTGCATCGCGTGGCGTTCCTTGCAATAATAGTCGAGCGCGAAGCGCACAGGACACGGTGGGTGTAGCTCAGTTGGCTAGAGCGACGGGTTGTGGTCCCGTAGGTCGAGGGTTCGAGTCCCTTTACCCACCCCAGTTCTTGCTTCGTATTGATATCGGGTCGTTAGCTCAGTTGGTAGAGCAGGGGACTCTTAATCCCAAGGTCCAGGGTTCGAACCCCTGACGGCCCACCACACGATATCTCCTCTAAAGTCCGCCATAACGGACTTTAGCTTTGGGTCGTTAGCTCAGTTGGTAGAGCAGGGGACTCTTAATCCCAAGGTCCAGGGTTCGACCCCCTGACGGCCCACCCAAAGATCGTTAAAGCGACTGGCTTAGGCTGGTCGCTTTTTTGTTGACCTCGCACGGGGTCGAACCCGTCGGGGCGCGGAGCTGAGGAAATGCGTAAGCATTTGCCAGCGCAGCGCGCAAGGCGCGAAGCGCCGCAGTGACCGCCTGCGCAGCAGGCTGACCCCCTGACGGCCCACCCAAAGATCGTTAAAGCGACTGGCTCAGGCTGGTCGTTTTTTGTTGACCTCGCATGGGGTCGAACCCGAAAGGGCGCGGCCGCTTTCACAGATTGAGTCTACCCTGGGGATCGGTGAAACCGTCAGTACCCTCCTTGAGTTTCTTCTCGTCTGCCTTCACGCGACGCTCGAGCTTTTTTGTATCCTCGGCAGGCGGTAGGTTCTCGGGAACAATTCCGCGGTCGATGAGGCTACCACGCACGCTCGTGTTGTTCTCGACGTGTTCTTGTTTGATCTGGTCCAGACCGTACAGGTCGTGTTCCTCGGCGTTGAAGGCCGTCATCGAGTTCGTGAGGTCCTTTGCTTTGATGAGAACATCGGCTAGCTTGTCCGCCAATGCAGCACTCTTGGGCACACCAAGCTGCCGCTTCATGTCCGCCGTGCTTCTGCCGCCGAATAACGCCTCATCGCCCTTCGACTTGATGATCGCGAATCCTTTGGAGTCCACGCCTCGTTTGAACGCAATGCCCGAGAGCTGTTTCTCTGAATCGGATAGCGAGTGGCGCGCCTGCAAGCGCTGAATCTCTGCGAAGCGCTGCTCTATGAGCTCTTGGCGGCGCGTCTGCACGGCAAAGTATGCCTGGGCGAGCGCGATCTCTGGCTTGTTTGAATCTCCGTTCTGCGCGATTAAATAGCATGCATAGCGCGTAAGTTTGTAGTCTTTAACCGCGCGAGCGGCGACACCGGCAGTTACCATTTTCGTGGTGTCACGAAAATGGGAATCAACTGGAGTTTTGTTTGTTTCGCATGAGACTTTTGCCCTCTTAACAACTTCGGCGAAGTTCTCCCATCGAGTGTACCCCATGGGTTCCATTAAATCGCGTGCGAGCCAATACTCAACGCCGTCTTCCACATTGGCGTAGCTATCAAGTTCGATACGCCACTTCTCGATATCTCTACTGTCCATATCTCCTCCTCGCTGGTCTATTTTCTATGCGGGCTTTGCCCGCTCTGTATTCAGAATAAGGATACGCTGTCGTGCGGACACGAATGGGCCCCGTGCTGCTTCGAGCTCACGGGGCCCATGGATATCGATTGGTTGTGTTCTGCTTTAGATAGGTGTCCGGTTTAATCCGCTCGATAGTGCGACCCGAGACTTTCAGTTCGCTTGCGCATGGCTTTGACCATTTCCTGTGCCAGCTGAATCTGCGATTGCAGGCGGGCGAGGGCTGCGACTTCGCTGTCCTGGGCTTTCTGTGTGCTCAAGGTCGTTGCCTCCGTCTTCAAGCCCTCAAGCTCGTGTAGTGCTTCGGATAGGCCTGTTTCGGTGCGGTTGATCATGCAATAGGTGCTCATCGTGTGCTTAAGGCCGTGTGTCAGGCGTTCGGCATCTGTTGTGGCAATGCCGTAGTGGGGGAGGGCGATATCCGCCTTCAGGGGTGTCTCAGGCTCTTTCTGCGCTGCAAGGGCTGCCGATGCGCCCGCGATGCGTCCGAACACGATGCCGTTGGCGCTTGACAAGCCACCAATGCGGTCGGCGCCGTGCATGCCGCCTGTCGCCTCGCCGCAAGCGTAGAGGCCCTCAACGCCCGTGTGCGCGGTCTTATCGATCTTGATGCCGCCATTAGCGGCGTGGGCATACATCGCAACGCGCATCTCGTCAGTCGGAGCGATGCCGTGCTCGTCTTGCAGCCAGGTGGCAAAGGTCTGCACAAACTCTGGGACATCCTCGCGGGGGAAGTCGTAGTGGAGTGCCAGGCCTTCGACACCTGCCTGATCGATGACGAGATCGATAGCGCGGGAGGCCAAGCGTGACGTGAAGGGACCATATCCAGAGCGCTGCTCGAGCAGGTCGTCCAGCTTGTCGTCGGCAATATCTACCGGCTGGTCTACATGCACGTAGCGCCAGGTTTTCTCGTTGAAGACCAAGTTACGCCTGGGCTCGATGAAGCCAGGCATCATCTGCATGAACTCTATATTAGTAAGTGTTGCGCCGTGCGCCAGTGCGATGGCCTGCGAGGAGCTGAGCACATCAGCCGACGTAAGGCTGCGCTCGAACAGGCCGCCTGTGCCACCGGCTGCGATGATCGTGGCCTTGGCAGCAAAGGGCACGATTCGATTTTCGGTAAGGTCGTAGAGTACGGTTCCGGTTATTCTGCCGTTCGTGTCCTCAACAAGGTCGATAAGCTCATAGCGGGGGAGCAGGCGAATGCCGAGCGACTCGATCCAGGTCGTCAGAGCGTCCTCAAGGGGCTTGCGGGTGAGGCCGCGCCACATGCGCGTCTTGTGGTCAAAGCAGGGGATAAATTGCTTTTGTTGAGCACTCTTGGCGCTTTGCGGACGCTGGAGCTCAACGCCCAGGTCTTGCTCGAGCCAGTCAATCGCTTGGGGAATGCCGTGGACGAACGTTTGGACGAGTTCGGGGTCGGCAACGCCGCCGCCGACGGCCAGGATGGTGTCGATGAGGTCCTGTTCGTCGTCTTCGTCGACGGGGCCAATCAGGCCGAGACCCCAGGTTCCCGGGAAAAAGCTCGATCCGCTCATGGTCTTGCCGGCGCTTGCCACAGTGACGGTTGCACCCGTGCGTGCCGCTTCGATGGCGGCGCAAAGGCCCGCAATGCCAGCTCCAATTACCAGTACATCAGTCGATTCCATCGGATTCCTTTCTCGTCCGGCGCATTGTCGCACGGGTGATCGGCAATGGGGCCGCAAAGACCCGGCAAATCGGTAAAGGGCAAATATGGCAGGTGGGCGTCATGGACGCTCTGACGCTCCATCTCATCACATCTCGTATTTCGCCCCAACTGATATATCGGCATTAGCTACCCTGCGACAGCACAAACAAAAAGAGCCGCTACCTCGAAAGGTAGCGGCTCCAAAGCTCAACTATATGAGCATCGCGCGGGCGCGATTAGGCCTTGAGGGCCTCCTCGACGGCGACAGCGCAGGCGACGGTGGCACCGACCATGGGGTTGTTGCCCATGCCGATGAGACCCATCATGTCGACGTGCGCAGGCACGGAGGAAGAACCAGCGAACTGGGCGTCGGAGTGCATACGGCCCATGGTGTCGGTCATGCCGTAAGAGGCGGGGCCGGCGCCCATGTTGTCCGGGTGCAGGGTACGGCCAGTGCCGCCACCAGAAGCGACGGAGAAGTACTTCTTGCCAGCCTCGAGGCGCTCCTTCTTGTAGGTGCCAGCGACGGGGTGCTGGAAGCGCGTGGGGTTGGTGGAGTTACCGGTGATCGAGATGTCGACGTTCTCGTGCCACATGATGGCAACGCCCTCGCGGACGTCGTCGGCGCCGTAGCAGTTGACGGCGGCGCGGGGACCATCGGAGTAGGGGATGGTCTCGACGACCTTGAGCTCGCCCGTGAAGTAGTCGAACTGGGTCTTCACGTAGGTGAAGCCGTTGATGCGGGCGATGATCTGAGCAGCGTCCTTGCCCAGACCGTTGAGGATGACGCGCAGCGGCTTCTTGCGAGCCTTGTTGGCGTTCAGAGCCAGGCCGATAGCACCCTCAGCGGCAGCGAAGGACTCGTGACCGGCCAGGAAGGCGAAGCACTCGGTGTCGTCGGAGAGCAGCATAGCGCCCAAGTTGCCGTGGCCCAGACCGACCTTGCGGTCCTCGGCGACGGAGCCGGGAACGGTGAAGGCCTGGATGCCCTCGCCGATGATGGCGGCAGCCTCAGAAGCGGACTTGGCGCCACGCTTGACAGCGAGAGCGCAACCGAGGGTGTAGGCCCACTCGGCGTTCTGGAAGGCGATGGACTGGGTGTTGTTGACGATCTCACGCGGGTTGAAGCCCTTGTCGGTGCAGATCTGCAGAGCTTCCTCGAGGGAGGCGATGCCGTTGTCGGCGAGGCACTTGTTGATCTTGTCAGCGCGGCGCTCGTAACCTTCGAACGTAACAGTCATAGTTATTTCCCTCCCTTTCTACTCGTGAACCGGGAACACGCTGGCGACGGAGTGAGTCTCCTCGTCGGTGCGCGGGTCGATGTACTTGGCAGCGTTCTCCCACTGACCATAGTGGCCCATAGCGCCAGCGATGGCCTCCTCGGGGGTCTTGCCGGCCTTGACGGCGTCGGTGAACTTGCCGAGGTTCAGGAACTCGAATGCGATGATCTCGTTCTTGTCGTTGAGAGCCATGCGGGTGACGTAGCCCTGAGCGAGCTCGAGGTAACGAGCGCCCTTGGCCTTGGTGCCGAACATGGTGCCGACCTGAGAGCGAAGGCCCTTGCCGAGGTCGTCGAGGGAGGCGCCCACGGGCAGGCCGCCCTCGGAGAACGCGGTCTGGCTGCGGCCGTAAACGATCTGCAGGAAGATCTCGCGCATAGCAACGTTGATGGCGTCGCAGACGAGGTCGGTGTTGAGGGCCTCGAGGATGGTCTTACCGGGAAGGATCTCGGAAGCCATGGCGGCAGAGTGGGTCATGCCCGAGCAGCCGATGGTCTCAACGAGGGCCTCCTCGATGATGCCGTCCTTGACGTTCAGCGTGAGCTTGCAGGCGCCCTGCTGAGGTGCGCACCAACCCACACCGTGCGTAAGACCGGAGATGTCGGAAATCTCCTTAGCCTGGACCCACTTGCCCTCCTCGGGGATGGGTGCGGGGCCGTGGTATGCACCCTTGGCAACGGGGCACATGTTCTCCACTTCCTGTGAGTACTGCATGCCTCTCCTCTCTATCGTGTTGGCGTCCCGTCTGGGGGTCGTGGCTGGCGATTGCCGGGCGACCCTTCGAAAGGGACATGACATGCAGCCCCTATAATACCGCGAAATGCACGGAATATTCGGCGAACGGCTCAGTTTTCGTAGCGAGAAGTCCTGAAGTTTTAATTGAAACGGTTTAACTCTATGTTCTGTGGTCGTGAACTTCCGTAGAGGGGGTCCGTCTTGGGCAAGCTTTTGGTCCGCTCTTGCAAGCGTTGCAGTGGTTGACCTGTTGCAACGGTGCCGTTCGCCGCCTGTTTGCTGCCTTTGGCCGCGCGAGTGTATTGTTTTGCGTGAATGTTTTGATGGCACGCTTCAATCGTGCTGTATTGGATGGTAAGCAGATCCCGGCGAAGGGAGCGCCATGCAGCGCGTTTGGAGAACGGTTACCGGCTTTTACCATGTCTGTGCCCGCGGTGTGGGCAAACAGCTCATCTTTGAGGGCGATGAAGACCGGTGGGAGTTTTTGGAGCTGATGCGCGAGCGCTGCCGCGAGGAGGGCGTGACGGTTATCGCCTGGTGCCTTATGGGCAATCACGTGCATTTGGTGCTTGCAGATTACGAGGACAGGATGAGCGCGGCAATGCACCGGCTGCTTTTGACATACGCGCGGCGGTTCAATAAGCGCACGGGGCGCACAGGCCATCTGTTCCAGAACCGTTTTGACCGGCGTTCGCTCGATACCGATTGGCAGGTGATGGAGGCTATTCGCTCCGTACACGCCGATCCGCAGGAGGTGGGCGTTAGCCTAATCGAGCGTTATCCCTGGAGCAGCTTTGCGGAACATCTGCGTTCTTACGACGGTGACGCGGGCGATGTCGCGAGGGGATTTTCTGATCCTTCTTGCGTGCTTGAGCTTTTTGGTTCTGCCGAGGGCTTTATTGCCTATTCGCTTTCGACGCCCGACGGCAGTGAGCCAGCGCTGTGCGATATGAAAGAGACGGAATGGGAACGCCACGCCTTTGCCGACAAGATGGCGAAGGAGCTCGGGGTTCCGCTTCGTGGGGTTAAAGTCGCACCGCCGGCGCAGCGCGATACCGTTATTTTTGGATTGCACGATGCCGGTTTTACGGTGCGCCAGATTGAGCGGTATACCGGGATTGGCAAAAGTACCGTCTCTCGTATCGTGCGCGCCCGCGCGCGAACGGCGATGCGGGCTGGCGGAAACGTGATGTAAGGTCGCCTGTTCACCGCAGTTGGGGTCGTCCATACGCCGCAACCAGCGTTCAAAAGCTTGGTACGGTAACTGCACTTCTTAATATGCATAGAACAATCGTCATCTTGCATAAAATAACAGCTCAGTCCGGGTTTGCCCGTGCCTACCCCCGTCTGCGCCGTGCAAAAAACGGAGTTTTCAGCATCGTGGTGCTGTCGGCACTGCCGCAGTCTTGCAACATACGGGTCCCGAAGCTATTTATGCCTTCCGATGCGCCTCCGAAGCGCATGTATGTGATCCCTGAGACCGCGATGCTTGTTCTAAAACACAATATATATGCGCCTGGAGACGTTGATTAACGCTTTCGATGCGTATACATACAGCTTGGCGTGCTGAATACTCGCAAAAATGCACGTCGCACCCTATGGGACCCGTCTGCGGCAGGCGCGAAGCGAGTCGGAGCTCAGCAGAACGGGGCTTGGCGCATTGCTTGGCGGGCCCGGGGCCCTGCCGCAGGCCTTTGGTGCTGTGGAAAACGCCCGTGTTCGCGTCTGGCCGTGTGGTAAATGACAGACGGGGCGCCGGACGCGCTGATTTTGTGTGTTCGTGCTCATTAGGAAAAACAGAGCCGCCCGTATCGGGCGGCTCGGCAATCAAAAACCTTGGATTCGGAGCATACGCTACTGGTTAGCTTGCCCCTCGAGCATGCCGTCGAGGGTGCGCCAGGCGAGCTCGGCGCATTTGACGCGGGCGGGCATGTGCGAGATGTCCTGGAGCTGGGCGGCTTCGTCCAGGTCTTCCAGGTCCTCCTCGGAGAGCTTCTCGCCGCGGATCATGGCGAGGAAGAGCTCTGCTAGGCGGCGAGCTTCCTCGACGGTCTCGCCGGTGATGAGGTCGGCCATGATGTCGGCGCTGGCCTGACTGATGGCGCAGCCGTGGCCGGTAAAGGAGGCCTCCTCGATCACGCCGTTCTCGACGCGCAGCTGCAAGGTGAGCTCGTCGCCGCAGCTGGGGTTGATGCCGTCGTGCTCGTGCGTGGGGGCATCCATCTCGTACTTGTAGTCGGGGTGCGAGTTGTGCTCCATAAACGTGGTGGAGGTGTACAGATTACCCATTGAACGTGCTCCAAACGTGATGCAGGCCGGCGATGAACTTGTCGATGTCGGCCTTGTCGTTGTAGAAGGCCACGCTGGCGCGGCAGCAGGCGAGGTTCTCGACGCCCAGCCAGGTAAGCAGCGGCTGCGCGCAGTGGTGACCGGCACGGATGCACACGCCGTCCATGTCCATGATGCTCGCGACGTCGTGCGGGTGGATACCCTTGACGTTAAAGCTGACGACGCCGTGATGGTTGTCCCAGTAGATGGAGCCGATGATCTGGACAAAGTCGAGCTGCATGAGTTCGCCCATCAGGTAGTGGACGAGTGCCTGCTCGCGTGCCTGGATGTTTTCGTAGCCAACCGTGTTGACGAGGTAGTCGAGTGCCGCACCCGTGGCGAAGATGCCGGCGGCGTCCTGCGTGCCGGCCTCGAACTTCTCGGGGACGGGCGCCCAGACGGCGTCCTGCTCGGTAACAGAGTCGATCATCTCGCCGCCGGTGAGCATGGGCGGCATGGCGTTGAGCAGGTCCATCTTGCCCCACAGCACGCCGATGCCCATGGGGCCCATGGCCTTGTGCGCGCTAAAGGCAAAGAAGTCGGCGCCCAGGTCGGCCACATCGACCGGCATGTGCGGCAGCGACTGCGCGCCGTCGACGACCAGATAGCCGCCGTACTTGTGCACGAGCTTGCCGAGGTTCTTGACCGGGTTCTCGACGCCCAGCACGTTGGAGACCTGGCCCACGGCCAGGATCTTGGTCTTGGGACCAACCTTGGCAAGAACTTCCTCGGTGGTGAGCTGGCCGGTCTTGGTGGGGTAGAGGTAGACGAGCTTGGCGCCGGTCTCGCGGCAGACCTGCTGCCACGGAATCAGGTTGGAGTGGTGCTCCATGATGGTAATGACGACCTCGTCACCGGGCTCGAGCACCGTTGGCGCAAAGCTCTTGGCGACCAGGTTGAGCGACTCGCTCGTGTTGCGGGTGAAGACGACCTCGTTGGCCTGTGAGGCGCCGATGAGGTCGGCGATCTGCTGGCGGACCTTCGCGATGGCGTCGGTTGCCTCGACGGACAGCGAGTACAGTCCGCGCAGGGGGTTGGCGTTCATGCGCTGGTAGAAGTCGCGTTCGGCGTCAAGCACGCAGGCGGGGCGCTGCGCGGTGGCGGCGCTATCGAGGAAGGCGATCTCGGGGTGCTGCTGGAAAAGCGGGAATTGTGCCTTGTAGGGATTGGTCTCGATGTCCACAGTGGGCCAGCCGCGCGAAGCCTCGTCGCTGGCGTCGAGCTCCATGGGCTCGGGGGCAGTACAGGTGTCGCATTTAACGTGCTCGGTGTCGATCATGCGAGCTCCTCTTCAAAGTTGTCGATCAGGTTGTTGCCCAGGCGGACGACGGCGGCGCGAGTGCGCTCATCGGTGGCGGAAAGCGCGGCGTCCTCCAGCTTGGCGCGGATGAACAGGTCCTCGGCGGCGTTCTGGTCAAGGCCGCGGCAGGCGAGGTAGAACAGCTGCTCGTCGCGGACGTGACCGATCGTGGCGCCGTGGTTGCCGGCGACGTCGTCCTCGTCGCAGAGAATGACGGGAACGGTCTTGTTGTCGACACCCTTGTTGGCCAAAAGCACCGTCTCGCGCTCGGTGCCGGTTGCACCCTTGCAGCCGTGCACGAGGTCGATGGTGCCGCGGTAGACCTTCTTGGACGTGCCGGTCAGCACGCCGTTGGCGTCGATCTCGCACTCGGTCTTGCGACCGCGGTGGCGCAGCTCGTAGTTAAAGTCGCGCACCTGCTCGCGGGCGCCCAGGTAGTCAGTATCGATGGTGACCTTGGCGGTATCGCCCAGCAGGTCGCCGGCAAGGCCGGTGGCGCTGGCGCCGGCACCCAGGACGGTGTGCTGCACGTTGACGCGCGCGCCCTCGTCCAGGAACAGGCCGGTGTCGTCGAGCGCGATCCAGCTATCGTCGAGCGTCTGCGTGCAGGTCACGTTGACGGTGGCGTACTCGTGGGCGCACACGCGTAGCACGGATCCCACGACGCCTTGGCCGGCAACGGGAGAGTCCAGGGCAATAAGCAGATCGAGCGTCGACTGGGGACGGGCGACGACGTCGATGGCGGCGATGGCCGCGGCTGCATCGACACCGCTCACGCGCACGGTAACCGTGGCGTGCTTGTATGCGGGCACATCGATGACGATGCGCTTGGTGGCGTGGTCGGCCAAGTAGGTGTAGGCAGCCTCGCCCATGCCGGTCTCGAAGGCTTCAGCAGGGGAGAGCTCCTCCTCCAGCTTAATGGCACCGGCCTGGTAGATGGAGGTGGCGGGCACGTCGAGCTCGGTTTCGGGCGTGATGCGGGCGCGGTCGGCGGCGTCGCCGGGGGCGGAGGCGCGACGCTCGGGGAAGCGCTCGGCCATGGCGTCCATGGCGGTGTCGAAGGCGTCTGCCACGCCAGTAAACTGCTCTTCCAAGCCCTCAACCTCAATGGTCTCGGTGGGAGCGGCGGCAAGCTCGTCAGAGAGCTCGAGCTTGGTCTGGTTCATCTTCAGCCAGCCCCAAGTGGCAGCCGGCATCGCGTTGACCTGCTCGAGCGTGGTGGCAGCGGTGTTCGTGGTCTGATTCATTATCCGATCGCTCCTTCCATCTCGAGCTTGATCAGGTTGTTCATCTCGACGGCGTACTCCAGCGGTAGCTCCTTGGAGACCGGGTTGGCAAAGCCGTTGACGATCATGGTACGGGCTTCTTCCTCCGGGATACCGCGGCTCATCAGGTAGAACACCTTGTCGTCGCCGATACGTCCGATGGTGGCTTCGTGGCCGATGTCGACGTTCTTGGCGCGGATGTCCATGGCCGGAATAGTGTCGGAGCGGCTCTGGTCGTCGAGCATGAGCGACTGACAGCTCACGGTTGCCTTGGAACCCTCGGCCTTGGGCGTGGCCACGATAGAGCTGCGGAAGGTCTGGATGCCGCCGCTCTTGGAGATGCCCTTGGTCTCGACGGTCGCCGAGGTCTCGGGCGCGTTGAGTACGACCTTGCAGCCGGTATCGAGGTTCTGGCCGGCGCCGGCAAAGGTGATGCCGGTAAAGCTCGAACGGGCGCGGCGGCCGTTGAGCACGCTCATGGGATAGAGGTAGCCCACGTGGCTGCCGAAGGAGCCACTGATCCACTCGATGTCGCCGTCCTCGTCCACGCGCGCACGCTTGGTGTTGAGGTTGTACATGTTCTTGGACCAGTTCTCGATGGTCGAGTAGCGCAGGTGCGCGCGCTTGCCCACAAAAAGCTCGACAGCGCCGGCGTGGAGGTTGGCCACGTTGTACTTGGGCGCGGAGCAACCCTCGATAAAGTGCAGGTCGGCATCGTCCTCGACGATGATGAGCGTGTGTTCAAACTGGCCGGCGCCCTTGGCGTTAAGGCGGAAGTAGCTCTGCAGCGGGAAGTCCAACTTGGTGCCCTTGGGCACGTAGACAAACGAGCCGCCCGACCATACGGCGCCGTGCAGGGCCGCAAACTTGTGGTCGGTGGGCGGGATGAGCGTCATAAACTTCTCGTGGATGAGCGGCTCCCACTGCGGGTCATGCAGGGCCTCCTCGATGCCGGAGTAGACGATGCCCATCTTGGACGCTGTGTCCTGCATGTTGTGGTAGACCAGCTCGGAGTCGTACTGCGCGCCGACGCCTGCCAGGTAGCTGCGCTCGGCCTCGGGGATGCCCAGGCGCTCAAAGGTGTTCTTGATGTCGTCGGGCACCGACTCCCAGTCGTGTTTTTGGTCGGTGTTGGGCTTGACGTAGGTGACGATGTTGTCCATGTCCAGGCCCTCGATGGAGGGGCCCCACGTCGGATCCGGGAAGCGGTTGAAGATCTCGAGGGACTTTAAGCGCAGGTCGAGCATCCATTGCGGCTCGTCCTTCTTGGCGCTGATCTCGCGCACGATGTCGGGCGTGATGCCGGCGTCGAGGCGCTCGAATCCCTCCTCGCCATAGGTGAAGTCGTAGAGGCTGCGGTCGATGTCCGCGACCTCGGTGCGGTTCTTGGTCATTGCGTCGCTCCTTTACGCCTGCTGCTCGGCAGCGGCGGCCTCGGCCTGGGCGCGCCGCTCGGCGGCCTCGCGCTCGAAGGTCTCAAAGCCGTTCTTGTCGATCCAGGGGATGAGCGAGGCGTCGTCCTCGCGCACGATGTGGCCCTTGACCATAACGTGGACGCGGTCGACATCCAGGTGCTCCAAGATGCGCGTGTTGTGCGTGATGATGAGCATGGAGCCGTCGCAGCTCTTGTGGTAGGCGTCCATGCCGTGGCTGACGGTGGAAAGTGCGTCGACGTCCAAGCCCGAGTCGGTCTCGTCAAGGATGGCGAGCTTGGGCTGCAGCAGCAGAAGCTGGAGCATCTCGACCTTCTTTTTCTCGCCGCCCGAGAAGCCCACGCCCAGCTCGCGGTTGAGGTAGGCGGTATCCATGTTGAGCTCGGCCGCGAGCTCCTTGACGCGACGGCGGAACTCCTTGCCCTTCATCTCCAGGCCGGGGCGGCCGGCGATGCTGGCGCGCAAAAAGCTCGACAGCGGCACGCCCGGAATCTCGACCGGGGCCTGGAAGCTCAGGAACAGGCCGGCGCGCGAACGCTTGTCGGTGGTGAGCTCGGTGATGTCCTGGCCGTCAAAGACGATGCGGCCGTCGTTGACCGTGTAAACGGGGTCGCCCATGACCAGGTGGCCGAGGGTGGACTTGCCGGCGCCGTTGGGTCCCATCAGCACGTGGGTCTCGCCGGCAGCGACGTTGAGGTTGACGTTGTGGAGGATGGTCTTTTCGTCCACGGAGGCGGTCAGACCTTCGATGGAAAGCAGCGGATTTGCGCTCATGCTGTCCCTCTCTGTATATGGTGTACTCATAGGTGTACTAAACCCTAGGAATCTTCTCGGAATAAAGTTACTATGGGTTCGGCGTTAGTCAAGGGAAAACCCGACTAATCCACTCGACTTTTCTAATTCTGGGACAAAATAACCTGTTGTGTTTGTCCCACTTACTTTAAATTTGGGACAAACAAACCTGGTTATGTTGTCCCAGATGCGATGGGAGGGTAGGTATGCTCATTTCTTCCAAGGGCCGCTATGCCCTCCGGCTGATGATCTATATCGCAGCGCTTGGTGACGCCGAGGGCAAGATTGCCCTGCGCGAGGTCGCCGACCGCGAGCATATCTCGCAAAAGTATTTGGAGCAGCTGGTTCGTCCGCTTATGAAGGCTGGCCTGCTTAAGAGCGTGCGCGGCAAGGGCGGCGGCTACATGATGGCCAAGGATCCCTCCGAGGTACGTGCGGGTGACATCCTGCGCGCCGTCGAGGGCAGCACGGCGCCCGTGGCGTGTGACGGCATCGACAACAGCTGCACCCGCAGCGATTTGTGCTCGACCGTCAAGTTCTGGCGCGGTCTGGACGACGTGATCGAAAAATACGTCGACGGCGTGACGTTGGCCGACCTAGCCGCCGTTCCCGAGATCAACTTTGACATTAAGCTGTAGGTTGAGCGCAATTCCTTAAGATTTCGCGGAGGGTTGTTGCCGTTTACCGAGGGGTTGTTGTGCAACAACGGGCGAGCTGCAATACTTATTTCTATCTTTGCAAACTGCACTTTAACTACACCAATGCAGGGAGGATCTTATGCAGCCCAAGCATTCTGCTATTGTCGCGGGCCTGACGTTGGCGCTTTCGTTTGGCGCCGTTTCCGCGCCGGCACCCGCCGCCGCCGAGGAGCCCACGCCGGGCGTTGCCTCGGATGCCACCGATATCGATAAGGGTCTCTACACTCAGCAGTCCTTCTCGGGCGTGCTGAGGTCGGTCCAGGGCGTTTCGTTTGTCAACGTGACTCCCGAGATGAAGTACTTCACCAAATATGAGAGCCATGGCAACTATAACCAGGGCTTTTCGTATGGTGACGGCTACAACGCGCTGGGCTATTACCAGTTCGACCGCCGTTGGTCGCTCATCCCGTTTATGAAGCAGGCCTACAACTACAACCCCGAAAAATACTGCATGCTTAAGGATGCGATTGATCGCGGCAGCGAGATTTCCAACACGAGCAATGCCATGTACGAGAACGGCCAGCTCACCGAGTTGGGCCGTATCGCTCAGGATGCCTTCCAAGGTGCGTACAACACCGATCCTGTTGAGTTCTCAGCACTTCAAGATGCCTATGCGTACAACTCGTACTATGCGGTGACCGAGGCGTGGCTCAAGAGCGGCCTTGGTATTGATATTTCGGGCCGTGCCGATTGCGTCAAGGGCATGGTGTGGAGCATTACCAACATGTGCGGCACCGGTGGCTGCAGGGACTTCTTCCGCTGGGCGAATCTTTCTAATGATATGACTGACCGTGAGTTTGTGACGGCGCTCTCCAATAGCGTGGTCAACAATGTCGCCACCAAGTATTCGAGCCAGCCCCAGTATCATGAGGGCTGGAAGAACCGTTATAAGAATGAGCTGAAGGACTGCTTGGTTTATATTGCCGAGGACGAGGCCGCTGCCGCTGCGACGCCCGTGCAGCCCGAGCCTACGCCGGCGCCCTCGCCGACACCTGATTCGAATGACGACTCGAGTGACGATGCCAACGATGACAGGATGGATGCGCCCTCGACCGATGCTGACGGTAATGGCTCTGCTGGTGGCACTACCAACGACGGCTCTAGCTCGAACGGCTCCGATTCGAACGGCTCTGCTGCGGGTGATTCGTCTCCAAGCTCTGCCGGCAATACGGACAGCGGCGCTTCTGGTTCGACCGACGCTGACACCTCTAACTCATCCACCGGCTCGAGCGATTCGTCCGTTGGCACCGGCTCTAACAACGGCTCCGGCTCTGACGCAACCCCTGATTCCGATGCTTCCAAGGACGACTCGAATAAGGCGCCGGACGCTCCCGTTGCTTCGCCGGACAAGAAGCCTTCGTTCTCCGTGCAGCTTGGTTCTACGTTGGGCTCTTCGCTGATGGCTGGCGTCAATAATGGCTCGACTCAGAACAAGGACAACTCTGATCAGGTTTCCATGGAAAAGACCGAGGCCGCAAAGGGCGACTCAAAGGACAAGGCTTCCGAGAAGGCTGAATCCGATAAGAGCTCTCGCTCTGAGGAAAAGGGCGACGAGTCCGCTCAGAAGAAGGACGAGGGTAAGAAGTCTGAATCTGAGGATAAGGACGAGAACAAGGGCAAGACCAAGGACGGAAAGCAGCAGGGCGAGGACGACGGCAAGGGCAACACCGACAACCAGAACCAAGAGCAAAATGACTCCAAGACGGTGACCACTACAACCACGACGACTACAACGACCAAGTCATCTGGCGGTAACATGCCCAAGACGGGCGACCTTATCGTTATGGCGAGCCTTGCCAGCGCGAGCTTGGCCACACTGGGCGCTACGTCTATCGTAAGTGGTAAGCATAAGCTCGATCAGCAGAAGAAGGCTTCTGGGGAGGACGGCTCGGAGGAGTAGCCTCTCGGTTGCCAGATAACTAAAGAATCGGGACGGGGTCCGGTGCGAATGCGTCGGGCCCCGTTTTGTTGTGCAACGATTAGTTGTGCCCCCTCACACCTCTTGTTGCTACCGTTGCCCGATATGTTCGCGCGGCGACATCGGTACATGCGATGCGGTCATTACAATTGGCATCGTGCTGCGATTTAGGGGGAACGTTTTGGTGTCTGAACAGGCAAATGTTGATTGTGCTGCTGGCTTTGGCGTGCGCTTGATCGGCTGTGCCGACGATGCGGTTTTGCCCATTGGCATACACGGCTATGCGGAGGCCCTTGGTTGCTGCGTGCTGGTTGACAAGACCATGTTTATTGCCGATGTGTTGGACTGCGACGCGTCCGTTGTGGTGTGCTGTCGACCCGAGGGTTTTGGCAAGAGCATGAACTTGTCGATGCTCAAGGCTTTTCTGGAGCGTCCAGCGGTCGGTCGCTCTGGTCAGCGTTTGTTTGCCGATGCTCAGATTTGGGATGCAGACGGCGGGCGCTATCGGGATGAGTATGCTTGCTATCCGGTGATATCGCTGGACTTTTCTGGCGCTACGAAGCGTGGCCCCGCTGTTGCCGGCGTCGTGCGCGATGCCCTTTCGGGCGAGTGCGCTCGCTTGTTGGCGCTCTTGGAGGCTCCGGATTTAGCTCGAGATAAGGTGCGTCACATCGAACGCGTCGCGCGTGGCGTGGCGAGCGCGGACGAGGTTGACTCGGTGCTCGGCGTGCTCATAGAGCTGCTGGAGATTGCCTGCGATGAGCAGGTCGTATTGCTCGTTGATGGGTACGACGTGGCGTGGTTGGGCCGTATGAGCGCAAGGGGCGCTTCCGGCGCCGATTCGGCGGATCTATTTGATCGCGTGCTATTCGAGGCCATTGCCACTGTGGGCGATTCGTTGCGGCTGACGTGTTTGATGGGGGAGCGTCCCGGACCTGCTGAAGTGGCGCTTTCTTTGCACGGCTGCTCGTATTGTCTGACGACGCCGCTTTCGACCTGGTGTGACCGTTGGTTCGGCTTTTCGGATGCCGAGGTCCAGGCTCTTTTGAATCATGCTGGGCGCGAGGAATACCTGGATGATGCGCGTGAATGGCTCGAGGGGTATCGGTTTGGCAGGGTCTATTGCTCGAGTCCAGCGCGTGTGATCGGTTTTCTGGGCCGAGGCTGCACGGCGCCTGTGCGTGCCGATCTGTATGGATATGCCGATTGCCTGAGTAGGGTAGTTGCCGGATGGAATCTCGACCGCCTTTCGGTCTTGTTTGATTTGCTCGAGGCCCATGGGTGCGCTGAGGTCCCGCTTTGTTTGGGCACTGCAGAGTTAGATGTCTCGCCTGGCGATGGCATGTGGACAGCGCTGTATCTGTCCGGTTTTCTCACGACGGATATGACTGAGGAGCCAGAGCATGGCGATCGCCTCCGTGCTTTGCGATTGCCCAATAAAGAGCTTCGCCAGGCCTTGCGTCTAGTGATTGTTGAGTGGTTTGAGTGCGCTGCCGAAGACATTCGAGACGTCGATGCGTTTCGCGACGGGCTGTGCCGTGGGAACGAGGATACCGTAAGGCGGGCGCTAAGCCGCATCCTGGTTGATGCGAGAATCGGTGAGACCGACCTAGATACGCCGCTGCCATATCATCTGCTCTTGCAGGGGCTCTGCTTTGGCTTGCCGGGCTATGCCAATCCTGCCTCGAGGCGAAAGTGTGGCGCGGGTCGCTGGGACATCCAGGTTTTCCCTACGGGTGCTGTGTTCGACGTAGCAGACACGATTGGCATGCTGGACGAGCGCCCGCTGATAACGATTAACTTGATGTATGACCCCGATGTGGATGCGCTGGGCCTGGAATTGCTGGCCGTGCAGTCGCTACTCGACATAGAGCGCGGCGGCATCGACGAAATCCGTGTACCGCGCCCCGGCGTGGGTCGCATGCGCTGGGGGTTCGGTTTTGATGGGCAGCATGTGGCTACGGTGTGCCAGCTGCTTTAAGCGCCGAGGTGTTTCCGGCTTCCGTTACTCCGCGTCCTTCAGGGGCGGCATGGGCTTCCAGTTGGGATCCTTGATGATCTTGCGGGCGTCCTTCATACCTCGGCGCAGCGCCGGAATGCCGGTCTTAAAGCACTTGTCGACCGCGGCCAGGCGAATGAATTCCTTGCAGAAGGTCGCGGCGTTGCCCAGACGGAACAGCATAGGGTGGTAGTCGCCGTAGATCTGCATGTAGCGTGCCAGATAACCGCGGTTGCGCATGATGTAGTAACGGTTGGTGTCGCTCGTGGAGTTGAGCTGGCGCTTGCCGGCGATATCCCAGTTAGAGACGGCGCGGGCGCGCTTGAGCACCAGGTCGGCCACAACGGCGGCGGGGAAGTGCTGGCTGGCCACGTAACCATAGCAGGCATCGTCGCCGTAGATGAAGAATCGCGCATCGGGCAGGCCGATCTTGTTGACCACGCGGCGCGAGAACATGCCGCCCTCAAAGCATAGCTGGTTCATGGCGCGGTAGCCCTCGGGTCCCAGGTCCCACTTGGCGACAGGGTTGGGAATGCCGAGTGAAAGGATGAGTTGGTATTGCCAAAAGAAGGCGCCGCCGTCAAAGTCCAGGCGCGAACCCTGGATGACATCGTAGCGGTCGGTCCACTTGGCAAGACGCTCGATGCCTTCGGGGATGACGAGCACGTCGTCGTCCATCACCCAGAACCACTGGGCGCCCAGGTCGTAGGCGCACTTGGTGCCGGCGGAGAAGCCGCCCGCGCCGCCACCGTTTTCAAGCTGCGGCGCGTAGATAACGCGGTCGGTGCCGCCCTGCGCGTCAGGTTGCTCGGTGTCGATGCCCCACAGGTTGGCCAGGCGCTCGTTGAATGCGGTGCACATGGCCTCGGTCTCGCGTGAATTCTCGTTATCGACAATCACGATGCGCCAGGGCGCGGCCGTGAGCTCGGTCATGGAGTCGAACAAATTGGCCAGGAGTTCCTGGCGTTTGTACGTAACGACGACGATGGCGAGCTTATCGATGGGGGCGGGAAGGGTTGAAGGCATGGGGCAATATATCCTTTCACGTGCGGCGGGCGAGCGCTGCACGGAAGCTATCGAATACGTCCTTGGGACTGTCCTATTGTAAAGGCTCGGCGCACCTTAGCGGCAAGCTTTGAATAAAACGCAGGAACCTGCCATGGGCCCGCCGCATGACGTGGGGCTGCTTTGCCCGCAAGAGGCTCCATAGATTATATAAACGCCCGCTGGCGCGCTGATCCTTTGATACCATGAAACGACAGGTATTTCCTAAGGAGCACATTTGTCTACTAACGCCTCTGGCAGCCCTGTTCTGTCGCTGCTTATTCCCATTTACAATGTTCAGCGCTACCTGCGCGAGTGCCTCGATTCCGCCCTGGCGCAGACGCTCAAGGATATTGAGATCATCTGCATTAACGACGGGTCGACCGACAACTCGCCGGCGATTATCCGCGAGTATATGGAGCGCGATAGGCGCGTCAAGATGATCGACAAGGCCAACAGCGGCTACGGCGACTCGATGAACCACGGTCTGGAGATGGCGCGTGGCAAGTACGTTGGCATCTTGGAGTCCGATGACTTTATGGCGCCCGACGCACTCGAAAAGCTTGTCTCGGCCGCCGATAGCAATAATGCCGACTTTGCGAAGGCGAACTTTGATTTCTACTGGTCTAAGCCCGAGGAGCGCCGTTCGCTGCACGAGATGTTTAAAGCCAAGGACTGTGGCAAGCCAGTGCACCCGAGCGATACGACGCATTTCTTTAAGCAAAAGCCGTCGATTTGGTCGGCAGTGTACCGTCGCGATTTTCTTGAGCGCAACGGCATTAAGTTCCTGCCGACTCCGGGGGCATCCTTTCAGGACACGTCATTCGCCTTTAAGGTGATCGCGTGCGCCGATAAGGCTGTTTACCTGCATGATGCTGTTTTGTCGTATCGACAGGACAACGAGAATTCCTCGGTCAATTCTTCGGCTAAGGTCTTTTGCGTCAATACCGAGTATGCCGAGATTGAGCGTTGGATTCGAGAGGATTATGCCCGCGGCCACGCAAGCGGCGATGTCGCGCGCATGCTCAAGTTCAATCAGCTCATTAAGTACGATTCGTACATGTGGAACTACGTGCGCCTGGCGCCTAAGTTCTATAAGGAGTTCCTGGTGCAGATGGCCAAGGAATTTCAGGCGGCCTTGGACGCGGGGGAGTTTTCGCTTGACGATCTCAAGCCGTGGAAGCGCGCGAATCTCGCTGCCATCCTCAAAGATCCTGAGGGCTGGGTTGACGAGCATCCGAGTTTTGCGACGGATGGTGCATTGGGGCGTGCTAAGTATTACGCCTCGGTTGGAGGCCCAGGCGTGGTCGTCGCCTTCCTCATCGAATCGCTGAGGGGGTAGGTCGGCATGGGAGAGGCCTCGTGTCCTAAAGCTACGATTGTCGTCCCCGTTTACAACTCTGCGCGCTCCATTCAGCGATGCGTCGATTCGCTGTTGGCCCAGTCCGAGCGCTCGATTCAGGTTGTCTGCGTTAACGACGGTTCGACCGATGATTCGTTGAACGTGTTGCGCCGGATCGCGCAGTCTGACGATCGCGTGCTGGTGATTGACCAGGAAAACGCGGGTGTCTCGTGTGCTCGAAATGCCGGTATCGATGCCGCCGGAGGCGAGACCGTCTTTTTTGTGGACGCCGACGATTACATCGATGCCCGGACAGTCGAGCGCGTGCTGCATGCCATTGAGTCTGCAGATGCCGAGGCCGCCGTTTTTGGCGGCGTCTGTGAACCTGCCGATGCTGCCCCCAAACGCGTCCAGCAACTCATGAGCCCTAAAGCTGGTACCTTCGGCGCCCATGATCCCCAATTGCTGTTCCATTCGAATGCGCAGCCCTATGCCTGCCGTGCGGCTTTTTCGCGCGAGCTGCTCAATCGCGAAGGCATTCGCTTCGCCCCGGGTTTGGCTTTGGGCGAGGACGTCGTCTTCCAATTTGCGGCTTATGCGCTTGCCCGCAAGACCATCGTCATGCCGGATAAGTTCTACCACTACGTGATGGAGAGTGAATCGGCGACGCACGAGTTCAACAGTGCCGAGGCTCGCGCCAAAAAGCTCGATGCCCATATGAGAATGCTCGAGGAGGTCTTGGAGGACTGGGCGGCCTACGGTCTTTTGGACCTGTGCCCCGGCGAGCTGATAACTTGGTTTTTGGACCTAATTGTGTTCGACCTGGCGCGCTTGGATGCCGATGACTTCCATCGCGTGGCGGCTCGCGTCAACATGGACCTTACGACGTTTTTGGGAACGGAGTGGGCGGATATGCCTGCTAAGGGCGCCGTTTGCCGTGTTGCCCAGAAGCTCGTTGCGGCGACCTCGGGCGTTTCGATGGCAGACGCCACGCTGTTCTATCTTTCGACTCGCGGTCTCAAAGCCTGCCTGGAGCGCTTTATCTAATTCCAAGCGCTGCCGCCCGCCGCAACTCGGCTGCTAAAATAACCCTGTTACACGCTATCCAACAGGAGGTTCTCTTGCAGAACTCTGATACCCCTAAAGTTTCGCTGCTTGTTCCCATCTGCAATGTTGAGCGCTACCTGCGCGAGTGCCTCGATTCCGCCGTTGCGCAGACGCTCAAGGACATCGAGATTATCTGTATCAACGACGGCTCCACCGATAGTTCGCCAGATATCATCCGCGAGTACATGGAGCGCGACTCCCGTGTAAAGATGATCGACAAGGCCAACAGCGGCTACGGCGACTCGATGAACCGCGGCCTGGAGATGGCGCGCGGCGAGTACGTGGGCATCCTTGAGTCCGACGACTTTATGTTTGAGGATTCGCTCCAAAAGCTGGTCGCCAAGGCCGATGCTGAGCATGTCGATGTGGTGAAGGGCGACTTTTACCTGTATTGGTCCACGCCCAGCGAGCGCCGTGAGCTTTTTGGGATCATCGACGAGCATATGACGGGCGCCGCGTATCGCCCTGTCGATCGCCCGGGCATCTTCTACCGCAAACCTTCCATTTGGTCGGCTATCTATCGGCGCGAGTTCCTCAACGACAATCAGATTCGGTTCCTTCCCACGCCGGGTGCCTCGTATCAGGACGCAGGCTTTAACTTTAAGGTTTGGGCTTGCGCCGAGCGTGCCGCGTTTATTGCGGACCCCATTTTGTGCTATCGCCAGGATAACGAGAAGAGCTCCGTTAATTCGCCCAACAAGGTGTTTTGCGTATGCGACGAATATGCCGAGATGCAGCGCTTTTTGGATGAGCGTCCCGAGCTCAAGGCTCAGCTCCAGGGGATTTTAATGCGCATGAAGGTCGATACGTACCGTTGGAATGACGAGCGTTTGGTCGATGAGCTGCGCGAGCAGTTTTGGCAGAAGGCCTCGCCCGAGCTCAAGGCCGATTGGGATGCTGGTCGCTTTGATCTGTCGCTGTTCGACCCGCGTGGCGAGACCGACTTGCGCCTGATGGTCAAGTCGCCCCGTGCCTATATCGATTCGCGCTTTGACTTTAAGAAGCCTGGCAAGCTCAATACGTTTAAGCATTACTTTAAGATAGGCGGTCTGCCGCTGGTCTGGCGTGTACTGACGTATCAGTGCACCTACGGCGACAACCCGCACCCCGATGACGTTCCGGTCGCACGGTAGGAGCACTTGACTATGGCTACCCCCAAGATTTCCGTTGTCGTTCCCATCTATAAAGTGGAGGAGTGCCTGACCTGGTGCCTGGACTCCCTGCTTGCGCAGGACATGCCCGATTGGGAGGGCGTGCTGGTCAACGATGGCTCGCCGGACGGTTCGCGCGATATTGCGGCTGCCTATTGCGAAAAGGACGCGCGCTTTACGCTGGTCGATAAGCCAAACGGCGGCCTGTCGAGTGCGCGTAATGCAGGCATCGCCGCGTCCACGGCACCTATCGTCGCGTTCTTGGATTCCGACGACCGATTTACGCCCGATACATGCCGTGTGATCGTCGATGCCTTTGAGCGCGAGGACTGCGACGTCTTGACCTTTGGTGCGAATCCGTATCCGCTGGAGGCGGGGTATCCGTGGCTTAACTATGTGCTGAGCCCGCGCGATGTGTCGTTTGAAGGCTATAGCTCCGACCTGCTGTTTAAGGAAGCTTCTCGCCCCTTTGCATGGCGCACTGCCTGCAAGCGTGAGTTTTTGCTGGGCAACGGGATCGTGTTCGACGAAACCGTTAAGTATGGCGAGGACCAGGTCTTCGATTTTGCCGTGTACGGTCGTTCGCACAAGACCGCGCTTATCTCGAGCAAGCTGTATGACTACCGTGTCGCGCGCAAGGGCTCGCTTATGGACACCATGCGTTATGACGACGAGACACGACTGCTGGAGCACGTGAAGATTTACTCCGCGGTGCTGGCTGACTGGCAGCGCGACGGTCTCGATGTACAGCATGCCGATGACCTGGCGTACTTCCTATGCGATCTGGTGCTGTACGATGCGCTCAGGTTGCTGGGTTCGGACTGCGGCAAGGTGTTTGCTGCCGTTGCCACAGCGCTTGCCGGTTCTGCCGTGGGCAACGATGCCGCGCTCGCGCAATGTGCCCCGTCTGTTGCCGCTATGGTGCGTGCGGCGCTTGCCAGCAAGGCCCCCAATGCCCGTGCGTGCAAAAAGCTCATGTTCGATTACGACGTCTTGAGGTTTGGGCGCCTGGGTGCCTGCAAACGCATGGCAGCGAACGCCCTGGGAAAGCGAGAAGTGTAGATGAGTATCAAGCGTTTGGCACTTTGCCGCAGTCAGGGCCGTCTGTTTGTGCTACTTCGTTTTGCCGGTCAGGATGTCGTCGCGCTTATTGAGCGGGAGGGTTCTCGGTCGTTTGCCCATGCGACGACGAGCGGTTCTTGTGTGCCGTCGCTAGTGCTCCCGGTCGATCATGGCCGTGTGCTGGCGCTTTGCCCTTCCGTTTCCGATTACGAGCGCGAGCTCGCTGTCTTGGTGCTTCCTTTTTTGGATGGCTCGTCGATGGATGTCGTTTTTGCATCCGGTGGGCAAAGGTTGGGCTCCATTCGCCTCGATAGCCGCGTGGCTAAGCTGGAATCCAAGATTAACTACAAAGCAAAGCCTGCGCTGTGTGCGCTTATACGCGATGCGCAGCGTGGCGAATGCTGCGGTCGCTACGAGATCGATGCCATTCGCTATTTGCCGGCAGACGCCGGCGCGGTGTGGCGCTATGAGGTTACCTGGGCTGGAGACCTCCAGTGTGCACCTGAGCTCCAGATTTTCGATACGCATATGAATGCCATCGATGTCACCGTGCATGTGTTTGAGTCGCAGGTCGATGTTCCTCAGCGCAACGGATGCCGCGTCAATAAAACGTATCTGAGCGTTGAGATGCCTCAGGATATACGAGATTTTGTCGCGATTGTGAGCGATCCCACAGAGCAGATCCAGAGCGGGTTTTGCGCCATGGATGGTCGCCTGTACAACGGCATGTTCGATGACAGTTGGAACCGCATGAAGGACGCGCGTGCAGACGACGCGGCTTATCGACGTTGGTTTGAGCAGCATCGCGCAAAGCCGGGCGATTTAGCGTGCCAGCGTGTCGCTTCGGTGGCTTTTGCCTATAGACCACTCGTGAGCATTGTGGTGCCGTGCTATAAGACTGATCGGGTCTACCTGCGCGAGCTGCTGGACTCGGTGCTAGCCCAGAGCTATGACAACTGGGAATTGTTGCTTATGGACGCCTCGCCCGAATGGGATGCGGTGGCCGACCTTGCGGTGGACGCCAATGACGAGCGCGTTCGTCGCATTGGGCTGCCCGGCAACGGCGGCATCGTGGTCAACACCAACGCGGGTATTGAGCAAGCGACGGGCGACTACATCGCGTTCTTGGACCATGACGACATTCTGGAACCGGACGCGTTATTCCAGTATGTTTCCGCGCTGAATAAGGCGGCCGAGGGCGAGCGCCCCCAGGTCCTGTTCTGCGACGAGGACATGTTCCAGAAAACGGGGGAGTGGGGTCAGCCGGTCTTTAAGACGCAGCTCAACGTCGACCTGCTCTATAGCCATAACTGCGTGACGCATTTTCTGATGGTGGAGAAGGCGCTTATCGATTGCATTGGCATGTCGCCGGAAAATGTCGCGGGCGCCCAGGATTATGATCTGACGCTTCGCTGCCTTGCGTCGGGCGCACGTTTTGAGCATATTGCGCACGTGTTGTATCACTGGCGCGTGCATCCCGGTTCCACCGCCGACGGTTCTGCCGACAGCAAGCCGTATGCCATTGAAGCTGGTCGTTTGGCGCTTCAGCGCCACTTTAATGCGCTGGGCGTTCACGGAACGGTCGAGGAGACCGAGACGCCGTTTGTCTACCGCATGCGCTATGCGCTGTCGGAGCCTGCGCCGCTGGTGAGCATTGTGATCCCCACCAAGGACCACGTTGAGACGCTCGATGCCTGTGTGATGTCGATCGCCCAGAAGGCCACGTATGCCAATTACGAGATCGTCTTGGTGGAGAACAACAGCGAAGCCCCGGAGACGTTTGCGTATTACGAAACCCTGCCAGAGCGCGTGGTCGCGGCATCTGAGGGCAAAGGTAGCGCGCGCGTTGTGTACTGGCCGGGCGAGTTCAATTACTCTCAGATCATCAATTATGGTGTGAAGCACGCCAAGGGTGACTACCTGCTGCTGCTGAACAACGATACCGAGGTCATAAGCCCCGACTTTATCGAAGAGATGATGGGCTATCTGCAGCGTCCCGATGCGGGCGTGGTGGGCGCCAAACTCTACTTTGCCGATCATCTGGTGCAGCATGCCGGCATTTTGGTTGGCGTGCGTGGCGCACTTGCCCATGCCAACCAGGACTTCTCGGCAAAGCGCGAGGGCTATCTTGCCCGCGCTGTTCGCCCCGGTAACTTCAGCGCCGTAACGGGTGCCTGCCAGATGGTCCGACGCGACGTATTTGAGCGGGTCGGCGGCTACAACGAGGAATTCGCCGTTGGCTTTAACGACGCAGACTTTTGCCTGCGCGTATGGGAGGCGGGCTACCGCACCATCTATACGCCCTATGCCGAGCTGTACCACTACGAGTTCACCTCGCGCGGCAGGGAAGAGGCCAACGAGGAAAAACTGCGCCGCTGGAAGCGCGAGCAAGCGCTGTTCATGCAGCGCTGGCCTGAGTTCTTCTTGACGGGCGATCCATGGTTGGGGCCGAACTTATCCGCTGAGAGCGAGTACTTCTCGCTTTAGACAATGGATTTTAGGAAGTCCTTAACTTTCTTTCGCTATGAGCTTGGAAGAAAGTAACGTTGGACTGTCCGTTAAGACAAATTACGAAAGCTCGATACTTCCGCGATACGTTTATACAGACTTATACAACTGGATATAATCGGATATAGTCTACGATAAACTTTTAAAGCTAAGATTGACCAATAATCGATTCCCTAGAAAGGCAAACAAGTGGAGGTAGCGCTCTCTATGGGCGATAGCTTTGTCGCGACTGGTTTGACCATAGAGGACAATCTTCTGTCGAGAGCCGCTAAGGCCACTAAGGGCTATGTCTATCTGGTGCAACTGGTCGGTTATTCCATTTGGTAGCGCGCCAACTTGCATCGTGCCAAAAGTGCCATTGTGAGCGAGCACGATGTTGCCGAAGGCGTTGCGCTGGCAGAGGCTCGTTTTCACGATGTTGTTCACGAGCCCGTGATTTCTGGACTGGGGCCTAACGATATCAAATACCTTTGGCGATGTGCGAGGACAAACGACAGTCCAAATCATCCGAGATTGCTAGGCGCATGGGTAAAAAGACCAATGAGGTCAGCTCCATTAGGGCAAAATTGCTACAAAGAGAGGTTATTCAGGCGCCACAGAGGGGCTACGTGCAGTTTGCCGGACCTAGATATCTAGCTGCGAGAGAATGCCGACGAAATTCTCGAACGGTTCTAGGTCGAGTTGTTATTAGGTTTTGATTGGCTCTGTTAGACCAGGATTGACATTCTGCCCAGCCATCTTCTTTCAATTGCAAAATAATCGCCCCCTTGCCGGGTTTGAATCCGGCAAGGGGGCGATGTGCTCAGGATCGCCGGAGGCCCAGCTCCCGGGCGGCACATACGAGAGCACGCGGGACGCCCTGGAGGTCGCCCCGCAGCCCTTCTGGGATTATTGGGAGGGGCGACGACTCGTCCGTGTGAATCTTGGTCTAACAGAGACTAAACAAATAGCTGAATAAAAGCGCTGAGCCCATTGCAAAAACAACGCTGGCTAGTGTTCCCAGAAGATATACTTCAGCAAATCCCTGGTTGTTCTCAATCTCCTTGAACCGAGCGATACTCTTTGCTGTAAAAACAAATGCGATCGCCGAATATTGAGCTAGTAACGATAAAGCGACCACTATCAGTCTCTCAAAAATTCCAATCCACTTTCCTGAATGAACGGTATCGCCTTTTTCATCGCTATTTTGTCCTCTTGCAGATTCAAGCATTTTCGAAACGGCTATCCCCGCAGGACGGCAGACCGCAACAAAGCTTCCCGTCCAAGCAAGTTCGACTGAATGAACTTGGATTAATTCCACTGTGAAGCCTCTCGTCCTTGCGTAAAATAATAGGAAGAAATCGAGCGCAGTCAAAATTAGAACGTGAGCTATCTGGTCAATAGCAAAACGAGCAATTGGCGATCGTCCGCCTTTACACAAATAGAGCCTCGCTGGACCATCCATAAAATAATGCGAGGCTATCAGCACCCCAAAGATAATTAAGTTCTGCAAACATCCAATTTCGTAAATCGCGTTAACAATCAAGCTAATTCCGACACAGTAAATCACGCAGTGCAGAACCAGTACTTTATTATCGGTCTCTTTTTGAACAGCCATCCCTGTGGACTGTAGATAGAAATCAAAGATGCAATGAGCGATGAGCACAATTCCTAGAGTCAGCATTTTTCTGCACCCTCCCTGCTCAAAACGTATACAGCAAGTGCAGCTTGCTCTCTCTCCAGTTGGATGCTCGCATTCCGCATGCTTTTTTCGATTCCCTGGCGTGACGCGCCCGTCGCAATCTCAAGCAGCCCAGGAATCCCCATAAGGCTCTTTTCAAGCTCCACCTGCACCGCGTCGAAAGGCTTTTCCATGCTGGTTATTCTTGGTTCGATATCATTTTGAAAATCGAGTCCCGTATTCGCCAGCCGTTGAGCTATTGCCTCTTTGTAGCGATTGGCTTGTCCTGGTTTTCTCGCCCACAAATCAAATATTAAAGGGCAAGTCAACTCAACGATTTCGCACGTTCTCTTCTGAGGCTTGTTTCGTCTCTCGATTATCCCAATGCTGCTAGCTGTTGCAGCTTCATATAAATTTGAGCACCCTTTTTCGTCAAATATTTTGAGCGATTTAAATCTATCCTTCTCTGCGGCGTCGATCGCAGCCCGAGCCCGATGATAGGCCGTTCCATCTTGCTCAGTTGAAAGAGAGGATTCCGTTCGAGTCGTCCAGGAGCCAATCCCTATCCCCCCGCGCAACTCAACCGTTTGCACGAGAATCCGTAAATAACGATAGGCAAGAAATGCGCTAGGGAGGTCTCGAAACATACCCTGAATCTCATCCCCCGCGCTAAACATGAGCGGCTTTTCCAACGAGTCGTAGAACAAAGCGTTCGCACAATTCAACGCTCCAAGAAGGTCATCTTGAGCGCTCTGCCTCTGAGCCTCGTTTAGCTTTCTCGATTGCTTTATGTCCAGCATCAGCACTGAATAATCCGTCATCTGTCGCTCCTCAATTGCTACTTTTTACGCATTATAACAACTGTTTTCGTTGCTAGACACCAAAAGCAACCCTTTTAGTTGCATGAGACATAATGCAACTGTTTTCGTTGCTATATACCAAACGCAACCCTTTTAGTTGCATGTGACAAAATGCAACGGTTTTCGTTGTCTGATGCCAAACGCAACTCTTATTAAGTAGTTGTTAGCTTTCTCACATACATTCATTTACAACAGGCATCTACGAATTCAGCCGTCTCATATATTCCTTATAAGGCATGAGAAAATGAACGCGATACATCGTATTCAGCGCTAAAAGAGACGAAATGGACATTGACGCAATATCTAAAAAACTAAGGCTCTGTTAGACCAGTATCGACATTCAGCCCAATCGTATTTTGAAAATGCAAAGTTATCGCCCCCTTGCAGGGTTTGAATCCGGCAGGGGGGCGATGTGCTCAAGATCGGTCGGGTTAATCGTGAAGGGTCTACCGTTTCAAGTCGATTGCCGGCGCCTTTACCTTCATCTCGAACAGCATCCCGCCTTCCCGGACGAGCGCCCTGAGGAACGCGTTGACGGCGGTGGACATGGACAGGCCGAGCTCGTCAAGGATGACGGTGGCCTCCCTCTTGACCTCCGGGTCGACCCGGATCGTCGTGGCCGGTATGTTCGACGGCATGGCTGCACCCCTCCTCGTATATCGCGGTGCGACCATTCTACCGTCTCTACGATGCCGATACGGCATCGCGAACAACCCCTTCGCGCGGTTGCCCTTGCCCTTGAACGACTCGGGGAAGTGGATCTCATCGAGCTCGCCGCCGCAGCCCCGCCCGACCCTGAATGGGGGCAGTGGGCCGAGAGGCACTCGATCAGCCTATGGCGCATGGTGTAGGCGGTCTTGAGGCAGACGCGGCTGCGCTCGACCTCGTAGGCGGAGCCGGCCGCGTCGTCGAACGCCGCCGTGCGGATTACGCCCCTGACGGACTCAATCGCGCGGCGGCGCTCGGTCCCGCTCAGCTTCGCCATGTCCCGTTTGAAGGCGATTACCAGGTCCTCGGCGTTCATGCTGCCCCGCGGTCTACGAGGCTAACGATATGGCGCCGTGAGGACAGATGTGTGTCAATCCTGGTCTAACAGAGCTTTTTTAATTGACGCGCTCATATAAATCTTTTCTGCATACTCGACTGCTTCTGCAGCCTCTGCGGCGCTCCGTCATTGGTAAAACGACCTGACAGGGAGGGGAATTTGATGTCATAGCTGGCGTCTTCATCGGAGGATAAGATTGCTTGATAGCTATATGTTTTCATCTCTAGTCATCTCAGGCTATTATAAATATATCCGTTGGCAGCTTTTACGATTTCCGGTACGTTCCAATCGGAATCATTTTTTGGTAGTTGATAGACATGACTTCTGCTTCGTATGTGCATTCAGTATCTTTGCACTGGATAAAATCAACTGCATCTAATTTAGCTAGATCGGGAAGCGATATTACATGGTGCTAAGCTTGACACAGAAAGAAACATATCGGGAGACGCTGGCTAATCTCGTTGCCAAGCAAAACGATGGCGCCTCCATTGTTTCCGCAAAGAAGGAGCTGGAAGCGCTATCGACTTCTCTCGTCCCGCGAATGCTTTACCGCTATCGACCTCCAAGTGAATACGCTTTTGCCGATCTAGAAAACGCGACTGTTACATTTTCTCATCCAAAGGTTTTCAGCGATCAGTGCGACTCGGTACCGATCTATAACTGGAATGGTATAGATGAAATCGAAAGTAATCTCAATGATGATGAACAAGCGTTAAAGATAATAAATCAAATTGATTTTAGACGACTTGCGTTTGTTTTAGGGGTTCTGGGGGCTCCTTTTAATCCAGCAAGAATAGATGAGTTCAAGATACTATCCGATGAGGGAAAAGTTAGTCTTTTTCGCTTGGCTGTTAAAAATTTGCGCTTATTTGTTGGAGGATTTGTTGCCCCAGTACATCAGAATAGCTGCCGAAATTGTTGTCGCATTTTGTGCCTAACGGACAATCCTAGCGATTCGAATATGTGGAATGTATATTCCGAAAGCCAAGCGGGTTTCGTTCTTGCTTACGACAGAGAAGCTATTCGCAATTGCAACATAGCTAACGGAATGCGCACTGAATTATTACCAATTTTATATGATGACGAACCATTTAATTGCGACCCTCAAATTGCTTGGACTGCTGCTAGGATGCTTGGTCTTAATGTGAGCAGCGATGACATGCTTAGTGATCTACGGGCAATTTACAGAAAGGGCAGTGTGTTTGAGCGGGAGAACGAATATCGTGCCCGTCTTGTACCAGAGCCAGATGAGCTTGAGATGAATTATGTACAACGCCCATGCAAGCCGTTGCGAGTTATTCTTGGGAGCAGGATGACTCAAGAGGATAAAGAGCTTTGCATTTGCGCGGCGAATAAACTGGATATTCCTGTAGATGAACAGTGCTAGTTATCCGTTAATAGTGCCGTATAGTCAATTATTTGTCAGCTGAATCGGGCGTCAGTAGACTCCTGAGCTGGCGATGGCTATATCTACGGGGGCATTTCGAAAGATAATTTGATGTAATTTACGTTAACGGGAGTTGTTTGTCTATGACTTTATCTTTATCAAATTGGGATTACTACTTGGTTCTTGAAAGAGAGCTTGTTAATTCCTTTAATTATGTTGAGCTGAGCAACGATAATTTCTCAACTTATTCGGTTGAATTTGCAAAGATGCTTTTATCGATTTGTTCTGAATTTGATTCGGTTTTTAAAGATTATGTCGAACTTCGATCCGGAAATAGACCATCTAATATCAAGGAAGCATTCGAGTGCCTGTCTGCTTTGAATGATATTGCCTTTGTAAATGAGGTAGTTGACATTGCGATTAACCAGAGTATTTCACTCAAACCTTTTAATGCGTGGATAAATGGAATATATGCAAAATTAACTTGGTGGGATAGCTATAACGCTGTGAAACATGATCGTGGTACGTATTTTAGAAAAGCTAATTTGGAGAACTGTTTGAATTCACTGGCAGCTTTATTTTGTATCGAAATTGTCAGTTTGAAATGTTTTGGAGTTAAGCGTTTGACTCCAGTTAATCGATTGTTTCGTATACCTAACAAACAACTTTGCCGATCATTGCCGGGCCAAAATGGACAATGGGATTTGGTTATCGATTCTAAGGAGCTGAATGAAACATCAAATATGAGACCTGCAAGTTTGATGATAGCGAAGAGCGTGAGCTAGCTATACTGTGGATCGCACAAAAAAATAGATGGCGTAAGCGTGGGGGGGGGTGATGACGTCTGCCTGACGCAAAACGGCTTTCGCACTAGAATCTGAAATAACCACAAGGAAGGTTCTTGAGAAGGATGAGGACCACAATGTAGATCTTAGCGGACGCCGCGCCCGACATGTTCGCTGAGCCCCACCTCAGCGACGGGACGATCGACAGCTGGTGCTTATCCGTAGGCTCTCCGATCAGGTGCTTAATTCGATCATAGAAGCCGAGGCCGATCAGCTTCACTGCAGTGGCGTGAACAGCCGGAACATCTATTGCGAACGTATTCTTAAGACCTGCAGCGTCGACATTGCCGTTGCTCTCTACTATGAAGTGGCTCAAGTGGTCACCGGGAATTGAGCCCGTGAGCACGAAATACTGAGCAGTTTAATCAAGAGGGCCGCCTCCCTAGGACTGGGGGCGCAGCTCTCGGCCAATGGTTTCACCGGGTGGTTACTCTGACGTGCTCGAGCAGGAAGGATGGAGGAGATGGTCCATGCCCCTGGACACAGTGAGTGCTATTTGTTTTATTGGTTATTGTGTCGTTAACCGCTTATTCGATATCAACTGACATGCAGTCTAATTATGTTGGTTGATATCTTTAATTTGTCGTTATTAGGTGCTCTTGCGCTAAGGCTGATGGAGCTGATTTTTATGGCATATCCTCCGAAACGTCCAAATAGCCACATAATTGATACAGAGGCATGCTCTTTCGTCACCTCCCTTATGCCTTCTGAAAACTGGGTTGTTCGAGACTTAACAGAACGTGATTTTGGAATCGATAAAATTTTTGAGCGCTTTGAAAACGGATTCGCTACTGGTGAATTAATGGCAATTCAGGTGAAGGGAACAAACAAGCCACTCGAAGATAAACCTGAAATTCCATTTTCCATTGATACGAAGACGCTTTTATACGCTGAAATGTTTGCAATACCTTTTCTTATAATTAGATGTTCTTTAGCGGATGATGGAGCGTGCTATTTTGTCTGGTTGCAAGAGTATATTCGTGTTCGATTGAATTTCGATAATTCGTCTTGGCGAAAGCAAAGGTCAAATACTATTTTAATTCCAACTTCTAATAGATTGGGCGATACCTCTGCTGAAAGTCGGTTAATCCATATCTCTCGGTTTCCAAAAATGAAAGAGTCATGGATCAAATATTATATAAATACATGTGATTTAGCGTATCGACTTCCGAATTATATTGAGGATGATACCGTCACATTAGATTTCGCAATACAATACGTTTTGCCTGTTCTTGATAGCCTTGAGAAGGCTAATAACATGCTTGGTTTAATTTCCAACCACTTTGTCGCTACTAAATTGAGCCAAGCTATTGAGCTTGGAAAACGTATATGCGACAAAGAGTTTGAAAGCGAATTAACTGATTCGTTTTTTAAATTCGTTTGCCTGTGTTCTGATGTACGCAAATCTATAGATGTGCTATCACTTAGATTCGATGTCGATCATATGAGGTTTTTATATGAGTCCGAAGGCATAGCGGAGTATTAGTGCTCTGTTTTTTCTGCGGGTTGAATGTAATGCGGGATTTCTTGTCGAATACTTTAATCTACTGCTTATCTTCAAGAAAGATCTGAGATTCGCACAAAGCACAAGTACACTAGGCCCTTCAGCCTCTGACAGAACGGAAAGGTTGAGTTCGTGAACCGGACGCTCGCGCAGGAGTGGCAGTACGCTCGCGCCTGGGAAAGCAAGGGGTCTAGGGCCGAGGTCCTCGACCCCTTTATCGAGCATTACAATTGGGACCGTCCTCACAGCACATGCGGGGCTTGCCCCCGATGTCACGCATCGTCGGCGTAAACAACGTCTTGGCACGTAACAACTAGCCGCTATTTCGGGTGCTCAAGTTTCTGAAGCAATTTGCGTACTTGCGGAACTGCGTAGATCGACATTGATGATGTACTAAAAACTAGTGTTTTTGCCGCCGGCTACCACCGTTCATGTGTTCCTTGTACTTGCCGTTTGCTTAGTCGATCTTTACTGGCTCAAAGCTCCTATATGCCAATGCTGTTTGCTGCAAGCGATACCCTTATTTTTGACCCTCGCAATTTAGATGTCGTTCATCGGGCGGCCTTTGCGGAACCTTATATAGGAGGAGTATTGAAACATTGTTAGGGCGACTACCTACACCATCTTTACGCCCTATGCCGAGCTGTGTCACTACGAGTTCACCTCGCGCGGCAGGGAAGAGGCTAACGAGGAAAAGCTGCGCCGCTGGAAGCGCGAGCAAGCGCTGTTCATGCAGCGCTGGCCGGAGTTCTTCCTCAGCGGCGATCCGTGGTTGGGGCCGAACTTATCCGATGAGAGTGAGTATTTCTCGGTCTAAGGCAATGGTTTTTAGGAAGTCCTTAACTTTCTTTCGCTTTGAGCTTGGAAGAAAGCAATGGTGGGCTACTAACTAAGACAAATTACGAAAGCTCGATACTTCCGCGATAAATTTATACAGGCTTATATAACTCGATATTATCCGATATAGTCTAGATTTCGAAATGGTGTGTCAGGAGTTCTCCCTTAGGCATTTTGCGGCTATAGGGACAAGGTCGAACATCGTGTGAACGACGTCACCCGTGTTTGCAACGGTTGCCGTGAACTTGCCGTTTCCAAAATCCATCAGATGGTAGAGGTTGATTGTCAGATCATGCTGTGCGGCGATTCTCAGAATCCAGTAAGCGCAATTGTCGCTACAGGTTGTGGCGTTGTATATGTTCTGAGGCATGAAGTACATGAGCAGCAGCGTCTTAGTTCCGCCCGATAGCCTTTCCGGTGGGATAATGCCAAGGATCTTGGTGTTTATTGCGCCGGGTCCAACCACGCCGCCCTTATCAATGGATTTAATAATTCTCTGCGCAAAAGCATCTTGAAACCATTCGGGCGAATTGATGTTATCGAAGTAAACCGACGTATTATAGATAACGTTTTCCATATCACCATAGTGAATTGTTAGCACGTTGGTCCCTTCGACTTACTGGTTAAGCATTTGGTGAGATTGATTGTATCGCAGCGTATGAGACGGACGATATTTGCTGGTAACGCATTTGATTGATAACTATTGATAAACAAGTCGTGTATTCAGTGCCTGTTTTGTTTGTCCGTGCTTGAACCCAAGTTGCTTTGAAGGTCTATATTTTAGAAAATAGTCCACGAGCTAAGCTCCGTGTGGCGGCACGTAAAAGCTGTACTGTGCTTGGGCGGGTTAAAGTCCAAGACGATTAGATATCCGAGAGGATATCGAGCCCGCACCGGGGAGATAAGGTGAGTCCGCGCCGGGGACTATAATTCCGGCGACAACTAGGTTTCCGTGAGGATGCCGCGGCTGACAGCCAGCAGAAAACCGCCTTATACGCTCCTTCCGCGCGCCGCCTGCTCAAACGATTTGCGCCGAGTTGCCTGTTGCTATGCCCTGTCCGTGCGTTTTGCAGGGCGGGCCTTCTTATACCGCGGACATGGAGAGCATGTTTATAGGCAACGTTGCGTGCTGCGAGCCAGGTGTTTCGGGCGTTGGCTGGGTGTGGATCGATGTCGGTCATCTGGAACTCAATGGTTATACGGATGAGGCCATTGGCGCCGAAGGTGAACTTGTGGCTAACCGTTCGGCCTATCATGCTTTGGCTCCCGTCCCCCCAATCTAGTAGACTCTAAACCGTTGCTAGATTAGGGGGATTTTCCATGAGACGCTCCATGAAACTTATTTCCGGTGCCGCCGCCGCGCTGGCGGTCGCGGCCGCCCTGGCCCTGTGCGGGCCCGCGGCCTACGCCGCCCCCGCCGACCCGGGCGACGCGCAGGCCGACGCCTCCCAGCCCGAGGCCCCGCAGGCCGACGGGGCCCAGGCGGAGCCCGCCCAGTCCGAGGCGGCCGCGCCCGTCTCGCTCTCGTACTCGGCCCATGTCTCCAATATCGGCTGGATGGGCGCCGTCGCCGGCGGCGAGGTCGCCGGCACGACCGGCAGGGGGCTCCCCCTCGAGGCGCTTCGCCTCGTCCTGTCCGACGCCTCGACCGGCGAGCCCCTCGGCGCCGACGCCATATCCGTCGAGGCCCACGTCTCGAACGTCGGCTGGCAGCCCGCCGTCGGCAACGG
>CABUKS010000021.1 GCA_902492235.1 uncultured Collinsella sp.
AAGCGGTCGGCGGGGCCATTGTGGCTCTTGACAGCGGATTGGGTCATATGAGCGAAAGCCCGCCAGAGCGAACAAATTGGCATGAAAAGAGGACGGCATAGACCTTCTGGTCATGCCGTCCTCTTTGAATGACAAGTTGTCGCTCTGGTGGGCGCGCAGCGTCAACTAGTTACGCGGTTTGGTAAAACCGCGTAACCCAACTAGAAGCGGTTGCCGCGGAAGCCGCCACCGTTGCGGCCGCCACGATCGTCACCGCGACCGCCACGGTCGTTACCACGGTTGCCGCCGAAGCCGCCACGGTTGCCACCGCGATCGCCATAGCCACCACGGTTGCCGCCAAAGCCGCCGCGACCGCCACGGTCGCCGCCACGGTCACCAAAGCCGCCGCGACCACCGCGATCGCCACCGCGACCGCCACGGTCGCCGCCACGGCCACCGCGATCGCCAAAGCCGCCGCGGCCGCCACGATCGCCGCCACGGCCGCCGCGATCGTCACGGCCGCCGCGAGGACCGCGGTCCTCGTCCAGGCCCATGGCGACGAGCGGAGCGATAACCTTATCGAGAGCGGCCATCAGCTCGGTGGCCTCCTCGTAAGAAAGCTCGGGCAGGAGCTTCTCCTTCTTGTTGGCAAGCTCGACCAGGCCCTCAGCGGCATCCTCGGCGGCGAAGACAACAATCTTGCGCATATCGCCCTCGGCGTCGTCGATGCGGCCGACCAGATCGGCAGCCTCGGCCTCGGCCATCAGGCCATCGAGCTCACGGAGGCGCATGCCCAGCAGGTCGGACATTTCCTTCTGCTCCATCTTGGGCTTGAGGTCAAGAAGCTTGATGGCGCGCTCGATGTTCGCCATGCGCTCGGCCTTGGCCTCCTCCTCCTTGGAAATAGCAAAGCGACGGCTACGCAGCAGGCGGGCGGCCTTCTGCATCTTGTCCATCAGCTCTTCGTCATCGTAATCAACGGCGGCCTCGACAACCTCGGCCTCCTCCTCGGCGGAAACCTCGTCAGCAGCCTCAACCTCGGCAGCTTCGGTCTCCACGGTCTCGACTGCCTCAACCTCGGCAGCCATGGTCTCGTTCTCGGTCTCGTTCATGATCTCTTCGTTCTCGGACATGAGACTCCTTCTTAGCCCTCTCGGGCATCATCGCCCCATTCGCGGGGCCCGTCGCGCACTCTTTGCGCTTTAAACATTCATGCCTCTCGGCAAAACGTCCATTAGTTTATGGTGTTGCCATCCAATCTAGCTGCAGAATCTATGTGCACACATTAATGCGACATGTGCGACTCGCGACGAGCGTACACCAGCGACGTCGCGAACCCGACCACGGCAATCACAGCCGCCACACGCACGGCAGTTGCAAATCCAATCGCCTGGGCAACGTCGGTCGCAGCGCCAGCCGCGCCGGCAGTCGCCGCAGAACTCGAGAGCAGACCGATAAACAGCGACGGGCCAAACGATGCGGCAATCATGTTCCACGTGTTAAGCAATGCCGTTCCGTGGGGATGCTCAGCGGCAGGCAGCGTCTCCAAGCCGGCCGTTTGCGAGGGGCTCAGTACCAAACCTACTCCGGCATACACCACAACGGTCAGTGCCACGACAACGCCGATGTTCATGCTTGCCGCCGTCATCGAGATGGCAGTCTGTCCCACGGCAATCAGGGCAAAGCCGACCGGCAGCAGTGGCCATGCGCCACGGGCGTCCATCACGCGTCCGCCCACAATCGAGGTCACGGCGTTGCAGGCAATCGCCGGCAAAATGAGCAAGCCCGCAATAAGTGCGGTCATGCCGTATGCGCCCTCAAAATAGAGCGGCAACAAAACACTCATCGAGAACGTCGTCATCATCGACACCACCACAAGCAGGCACGCAGGCCAAAAACGAACGCTCGCCATGGGACGCACGTTAAGCACCGGATGCTCGAGCTTGAGCTGACGGGCCGCAAACAGGCCGAGCAGCACAATGGCGGCGAAAAGCGCCACGATGCCGGCAATCAGATTGGTCGAGAACTCGCCTACGGAATACACAAATGCCGTAATACCGGCAGCGAGCAAAACAACCGACAGACTATCAAGCGTGGTGTTCGAGCGCTCTCCGACATTCTGAACATGCTTTACGCCCGCCGCAGCGACCACAATGCCGCCCACCAGCGGCACTACGAACACCGCTCTCCAGCCAAACAACGTGCACATTAGACCGCTGATCACGGGTCCAAACGCCGGCCCCAACGTAATGCAGGCACCGCCCAGGCTCAGATACAGACCGAGCTTCTCGCGCGGGGCGCAAGACAGCACCACGTTCATCATGAGCGGGAACAAGATGCCCGATCCCGCAGCCTGCAAAATACGACTTGGCAGCAAAACGCTAAACGACGGAGCGATCAGACACAGGACTTCGCCGGCGACCATGCATCCGCATGCGAAAAACAGCAGCTTGCGCGTCGAGAAACGGCCGGACAGAAAGGCCATGATGGCCGTAAAGATCGACGTCACGATCATGTAGCCCGAAACGAGCCACTGCGCCGTGGTGGCACTCACCGAAAAGGCCGCCATAATGTCGTGCAACGCCACGTTAATGATGTTCTCGTTAAACGCGGCAACAAAGGCTGCAACATACATTACGACGAGAATCGCCGAGGCTGTCGACGGTGATTGAGTTTGCTTTTGGGATTTGGTCCCCATGAAATTCCTTCCTCTTGGAACGACAGTCGCATCGCCCCAGAGGAACAGTCCAGGGCGAAAAATGAGCCCTAGACTTACGCCAGACGCCGTACACGACGAGCCTGGCAACATGGTCCAACGTCGAAAGATTGTAACGCGGACGCGCAGCTTTCCTTCCGCGCTATTATTAAAAGTCCACGAAAGCATGAGACATGAGGAGCCCGCCATGATTAAGCCCATCATGAAATCCGAGTTCTTTTTGCGCCTGCCTTCCGAAGACGCGGGACCCGACGATGCCGCGACCGGGCAGGACCTCCTGGATACGCTCCACGAGCATGAGCACGAGTGCGTGGGCCTCGCCGCCAACATGATCGGCGTGCGCAAACGCATCATCTGCGTAAAGGACGGCAGCAAGTCGCTGCTCATGTACAACCCTCAAATTCTTGAGCAGGTCAACGCCTATCAGACGAGCGAAGCATGCCTCTCGCTGGTCGGCGAGCGTCCCTGTACCCGCTATCGCCGCATTAAGGTTGAGTATTTGGACGAGAACTTCGTCCACCGCATCAAAAACTTCTCGGGCTACACCGCCGAGATCATCCAACACGAAATCGACCACTGCACTGGGATAGTGATCTAGTTCCGCCGATTCAAGAGAGCTCCCTGCAGCAAAACAACTGCAGGGAGCTTTTCATAGTGCGGAGCTTCTATCCCACTAGCTTTGGCGGTAATGATCGAAGAAGTCGGCGAGGTCTTCGAGCGACTCTTTGAGCACTTCCATGCGCGGCAGGTACACGATGCGGAAGTGATCGGGCTCGGCCCAGTTAAAGCCGCCGCCGCGCGTGATCAGAATCTTCTTCTCGTGCAGCAGGTCGAGGGCAAACTGCTCGTCATCGGTGATGTTGAACTTCTTAACATCCATCTTGGGGAAGATGTAGAACGCCGCGCGCGGCTTGACCACCGAGATGCCGTCGATCTTGTTGAGCGCCTCATACACAAAGTTGCGCTGCTCGTAGACACGACCGCCGGGACGGATGTAGTCGTTGACCGACTGATGGCCACCGAGTGCCGTCTGGACGATCGACTGGGCCGGCACGTTGGAGCACAGGCGCATGTTAGAGAGCATGTTGATACCCATGATGAAGTCGCTCATGCAGCGCTGGTTGCCCGAAAGCACCATCCAGCCAATACGATAGCCCGCGATCATGTGCGACTTGGACAGACCGCTAAAGGTGACGCAGGGCAGGTCGGGAGCGAGCGAGGCAATCGAGACGTGCTCGTAGCCGTCCATGCACAGGCGGTCGTAGATCTCATCGGCAAAGATCATCAGCTGATGCCTGCGTGCAACCTCGACGATGCCCTCGAGCACCTCGCGCGGATAGACGGAACCCGTGGGGTTGTTGGGGTTGATGATGACGAGGGCTTTGGTCGCGCTCGTGATCTTGGACTCCATATCCTCCAGGTCGGGATACCAATCCGCCTGCTCATCGCACAGATAGTGCACCGGATGACCGCCGGCAAGGGTTGCGCACGCCGTCCAGAGCGGATAGTCGGGACTGGGGATCAGAATCTCGTCGCCATTGTCGAGCAGCGCGTTCATCGAAAGCTGAATGAGCTCGGACACGCCGTTGCCCGTGTAGATATGCTCCATCTGAACGTTGGGCAGGCCCTTGATCTGCGAATACTGCATGATCGCCTTGCGCGCGGAGAACAGGCCACGCGAGTTGGAATAGCCTTCGCAGTCGGGCAGCTGCTGGCGCATGTCCTTGATGACCTCATCGGGCGTGCGGAAACCGAAGGGCGCCGGGTTGCCGATATTGAGCTTGAGGATGCGCTCGCCCTCGTCCTCCATACGGGCGGCCTCGTCGACGACGGGACCGCGCACGTCATACAGGACATTCTCGAGTTTGGTGGATTTAGAAAAAGTACGCATGGTGGTGCTCCTTGGAATTTGAGCTGAGGGATGGGGTTCGGGCTTGGAATCGTTGCGAGGCGATGATGTCTCGCCTTGATCGGCGTCACCGGCAAGCAGCCAGGTAACATCGACCTCCAAAATGCGGGCGAGCAGCTCTGCCACATCGCGCCGCGGGATCGTCTTGCCGCTCACATATTGGCTCATCTGACTCTTGCCGAGTTTTTTACCGAGCATCTCCGATGCACGAATCACGTCCGACTGTCGAACGTCGCGATCGGACATAGTCTGTCGCAGGCGATCGCTAAACGTCTCTTGGGCCACAGGAACCTCCTTGCTGGCAAAGTTCAATTTATAGAATACGAATTGAACCAAGGTTCAATTTAGGCAGCAGTATAACGCGGCACCTCATTCGAAAGTTCAATTTCATAAGAAAATGCACCGGACTCTGAGATTTGCCCAAAGCGGACAATGACGTGTACACGTTTAGAGGTATTCAAGGAATCGAGCCGCCGCAAGCGAAACGTCAGCGGTGCGGTATATGGCGTTGATCTGCCGGTGAGGATGTCCCTCGAGAGGGCGCACGGCAACATCGAACTGGCAGCGGCGCAAAATGAGCGCGGGAAGAATGCTCACGCCCAGGCCGTCCTCGACCATGGCCATAATCGCATAGTCATCCCAGGTCGACAGCTTGGAGCGCACCGTCAGCCCCGACCGACGGAACAGCGGCGTAATCTCATCATCGGTACCCCGTTCCAGCAGAATAAACTGCTCGTTAGCCAAATCGGCAAGAGAGACAACCTCCGCCGTGGCAAGTAAAGAGTCTGCCGGCACTACCGCCATCAACTCGTCGCGCACCAAAGACCGCGATGTCATGCCACTTTCTCGGGGCTCACGCGGGATAAAGCCCAGATCGCAGCGGCCCTCTGCCACCCATCGTTCAATCTCTGAGTAATCGCCCATCAGCAACTCATAATCGACGTCCGGGTGATCGGCGCGAAAGCGCGCAATCACCGGCGGCAGCACGTGGGTCGCCACACTCGAAAACGTACCGATGCAGATTTTGCCGCGCATGAGTCCACGCATCTCATCCACCCGTCGCTGCAAACGAACGAATTCCTCGCATAACGCCTCGACCGCCGGTATAACTTGCCGCCCATCGGCAGAAAGCACTACGCCCTCGCGGCTTCTATCGAGCACTTTAAAGCCCCAGTCGGCCTCGAGATCGGCCACCATACGGCTCACGCCCGACTGCGAATAGCTCAGCCGCTCGGCAGCGCGCGTAAAACTGCCGGCGCGCACGGTTTCGAGCAGCACCTGCATCTTTTGAATATTCGTTTTCACGACACCCCTCCACCTTTGCATGAGTTTTTGTCATGCTATCCATGCATTATATTCGCTTTTCTTCTAAAGCCAGTTCACCCATAGTGAACATGCTCGGATATAGAGGGGATGTCAGCGTATGAACAACGGACTGCTTACGTACTTAGCAGCATTGCTATTGTTTGGCTCCAACGGCATCATCGCCGCTGCCATCGCGCTGCCGAGCTCCGATATCGTGCTGCTGCGCACGTTTTTGGGCGCCCTCTCGCTTGTCACTATCCTTGCCATCACCCAACGCCATAAACTGCAGGCGCCATCTCGCCCCCGCGAAGCCGCAGCCCTCCTCCTCTCGGGAGCCGCGCTGGGCGCCAGCTGGATTTTTCTGTTCCGCGCCTACCAGACGATCGGCGTCGGCGTATCCTCGCTGCTGTACTACTGCGGCCCCATCATTGTCATGGCGCTCTCCCCGTTCATCTTTGGCGAAAAATTGACCGGCGGCAAAATCGCCGGGTTTATCGCCGTTGCTTGCGGTGCTTTTCTCATTGCAGCGCAAGGTCTAGGCGGCAATATGCCCATTACGGGTATCGCCTGCGGCATCGCCTCGGCATTTTGCTATGCGCTGATGGTCATCGCTAGCAAGGGTGCGCCACACATCGAAGGCGTCGAGAACTCCACGCTCCAGGTGAGCGCCGCCTTTGTGACCGCGCTGGTCCTCACGCTCATCACGCAGGGCGCTCCCTCATTCCTGTCCGCCGGCGTCGCCACCAGTATTGATTGGCACGCCGTCGTCATGCTCGGCGTCGTCAACACCGGCATCGGTTGCCTGCTCTACTTTAGTGCCGTCGCCAAGCTGCCCGTCCAGACCGTCGCGGTCGTCGGCTACCTCGAGCCGCTTTCGGCCGTCATGTTCTCGGCCGTCCTTTTGGGCGAAGCCATAACACCGGTCCGCCTGATGGGCGCCGCGCTTATCATCGGCGGCGCGATTTTTTGCGAACTCGCCGGCAAACGCGCAAACGCCAAGGCTGGCATCGCCCAGACAGTACGTGCTTAAAAGCCCCTGCTCTGAAATGCTACCTGCGTAGATAAATAATCCCCAGCTGAGGATTATTGTCTAAAATAACCCGATGTGCCAAACTGCTCTTGTATGTATAAAGACGGCATAAAGTTTTTTGTCCTAGACAGATAACCGGATGTCTAAGGGGGTCCTCGTGGCACACAATAAACTGGAGGCAAACCTCCAAGACCAGCGCGGGCAAGGCGGGCACGGAGCCATCCCCCTCTCCGCTGGCATGCTGCTCGTAACGCTCGGCGTCGTCTATGGTGACATCGGCACGAGCCCCATGTACACCATGAAATCAATCGTCGCCAACAACGGCGGCATCGGTACCGTCAGCGAGGACATGATCCTGGGCGCGCTTTCGCTCGTCATCTGGACCATGACGCTCGTGACCACGGTCAAGTACGTGGTAATCGCCATGAAAGCCGACAACCACAACGAAGGCGGCATCTTCGCCCTGTTCAGTCTCGTGCGCAAGGTGGCGCCATGGCTGATTCTCCCCGCCATGATCGGCGGCGCGGCGCTGCTCGCCGACGGCATCCTCACCCCCGCGGTCACGGTCACCACAGCCATTGAGGGCCTGCGTACCATCGAGTGGGGCCACGCGCTATTGGGTGACGGTCAGACCAATGTGATCATCATCACCATCATCATTATCTGCGGTCTATTTGCCATGCAGCGCGCCGGCACCTCGTCGATCGGCAAGCTGTTCGGCCCGCTCATGACGCTGTGGTTCCTGTTCTTGGCTGGCGCCGGTCTGTTCAACATGCTCGGCAACCTGTCCATCCTGCGCGCGCTCAACCCCATCCGCGGCATCATGTTCCTGTTCTCGCCCATCAACCACTCGGGCATCATGGTGCTCGGCTTTGTCTTCCTGTCGACAACCGGTGCCGAGGCGCTCTACTCGGACATGGGCCACGTGGGCAAGGCAAACATCTATGCATCCTGGCCATTTGTTAAGGCGGCCCTTATCCTCAACTATCTGGGTCAAGGCGCTTGGCTGCTCGCCAATAACTCCAACCCCCAGATGCTCGCGATGGATATCGTCAACCCGTTCTATATGATGCTTCCTGAGCCCCTGCGCCCCTTTGCCATCGTGCTTTCGGCCGTGGCGGCCATCATCGCCTCGCAGGCGCTCATCACCGGCTCGTTCTCGCTGGTATCCGAGGCCACGCGTCTCAACCTTATGCCGCACCTGCGCATTCACTACCCCAGCGACACCAAGGGCCAGCTCTATATTCCGCTCGTCAACAACATCATGTGGGTCGGCTGCATCTTCATCGTGCTGCTGTTCCAGAACTCCGAGCGCATGGAGAGCGCCTACGGCCTCGCCATTACCGTGACCATGCTTATGACCACGACGCTTTTGACGAGCTACATCGCCGGCATCCTCAAGCACAAGCTGGGTGCCTGCGTCTTCGCCCTGCTCTTCGGTGCCATTGAGCTATGCTTCTTCGCTTCGTGCCTCACCATGTTCTTTGACGGCGGCTACGTCATGATCTTCCTGGCCGCGCTGCTGTTTGGCCTTATGTATGTGTGGCGCCGCGGCACCGCCATCGAGCGCACGCAGACGATCCTGCTGCCCGTCTCCAAGTACATTGACCAGCTCGGCCGCCTGCGCAACGACGAGACTTACCCCGTGCTCGCCGACAATCTGGTATTTCTCACCAACAGCCCCGACCCGCTCACGCTCGACCGCGACGTGCTCTATTCCATCCTGGACAAGCACCCCAAGCGCGCCAAGGCATATTGGTTCATCAACGTGCACGTTACCGACGAGCCCTATACGCACGAGTATTCCGTTGAGACCTTTGGCACAGACTTCCTGTTCCGCGTGCGCTTGGACCTGGGCTTTAAGGTCAACCAGCGCGTCAACGCCTACCTGCGCCAGATCGTTGGCGACCTGATGGCATCGGGTGAGCTGCCGCCGCAGCATCACACCTACTCCATCTACGAGACGCGCGGCAACGTGGGCGATTTCCGCTTTTGCATGCTGCGCAAGATGCTTGCCCCCGAAACGGACATCAACCGCAATGACCACCGCGTGATGGCCATCAAGTACGCCGTCCGCCGCGCCTGCGGAAGCCCGGCACGCTGGTACGGTCTTGAGAACTCGGCCATCATCATCGAGTACGTGCCGCTGTTTGCCCGCATGCGCCCGGCCGTTAAGCTCGTGCGCACCCAGGTGCCGCTCGAGGTTCAGATCGAAGAGGCCGAGGAAATGGAAGTCGACATCTTCTCGGACGACTTGGTCAACGGCAACGAGGCCGGTAGGGACATGAACATCGATCCCACCGAGCTGCTCGAGAGCGTCGCCGATACGCCCGAACAGCAACAGCTCGACGGCCTCGAGAGTGAACAACTCAACGACGCCAACTTCTAGCGACGTCACAAATCAACGACAGCGGCCCTGCACCTCACGGGAGATGCAGGGCCGCTTTGCATTGCGGTAAAGCTATCGGCTACGAACGGCGCGGCTCGGGAACCACGAGCCTATCGGGGCTCGCGCCCTCGGCATCCATCAGGCTCACGTAGCGAATCGACGGATCCCCATACATCGCGTAGTAATAATTGCCCGTGCGTGCGCTAAAGCATCCGGTGTAGATAGTCTTCTCGAACTTGCCATCGCCCATCCTGGACGCCCCCTCGATCATCACCACGCCCTCGAGCGAGCGGAACATGCGAACGACGTTTTCGGTCTCGCTCTCCTTTTGCGGGTAATTGGCATTGAGGTACGCCGCCTTTACAAAACGGCTCGGCGAATAGCAATCGCCCGGAATGCCGCGCATGCCGGCACCGGCTCCATAGGGCTTGAGCTCGGCGCCACGCCATGTCGCCGTCTGCGGAAAATCGCTTGTGGCGGTGATATAGGTGCGCAGGTTTTCCATGTGCCACGGGAAGGTCGGCTGGTTGGCAAGGGTGTCGACCGGATCGTCGTATACATGCAGGCCGTCAGCCATCATCTCGACCACGATGCTGCGCTGGCTGTCGCCGATAATCCAATGGAGCAGCGACACGCCCAGCCCCTCTCCGGCAGATTTGGCGACAATCACCGTGTCGCGCAGCGCGGCCTCGACCTCATCGACCGTCGAGAACGTCGCTGCCACCCACAGGGGGAACTCATAGGCCGCGATATTGGTCTTGCCGTCGACAGGGTCCTCGGCATACTCGGCATAACCCGGGAAATTGAGACCCGCCACGGCGAGGCCCGCATCGTTGCCGCAATCGAAGAACATAGGGTAGTTCTTGTAATCGATGCACATACCGATCACCGCGTGCGCCGCTGTCGCGTCGTCGATAAACGAATACGGAATGTGAAACCCGCGCGGCATCACGCGAACCTGTTGGCCGTAGTCAAAGCTCCAGTCGAGATTGCGGCCCAGATACATGTGGCCAGAATTATCGGTAAATCGAATACTCGTACACATAGCGCCTCCTAGCTTTACGTTCTTGCTTATTTCATTGTCTCCAAACAAAAAGGCGCTAAACACAAAAGCCCGGACATGACAACAATGTCACGCCCGGGCTATTCAAGCAGGATAAACTCAACCAAGTTAACCCCGCAGGTCGTCTAAGGGGTCAAAGTGCCGCAGATTGCCACGAAAGAGGAGCGAAGCGTACTTAAGGTACGCGAGCGACGATTGAGCGGCAAGGTGCAGTGCTTTGATCCCCTTAGACCAACTTGCCGAGGCAGTGGTCGATCATATGCTGGATCATCTGTGCCTCGAAGCCCACAAAGTCCTGCTTGCGCTCGCGCATCTTGCCGTCGGCGATCACGTCATAAGCAACCTTGCACTTGATGTAGCGCGTGGACTTGGTGACCTCCTCGTGCGTCAGGCAGCTCTCCTCCATCTTGCTGGCACCCAGGCCAAACACCAGACGGGGGTTGTAGAGCACATGGGGCTCGCCGGCGTCGTCCAGATAGACGCAGACCTTCTTGGTGACGCCGATCTGGTTGGCGGCAAGGCAGCCGGCATCGTCGAGCGACTTGATGGTATCGATCAGGTCCTGTGCCACCGACTCGTCCTCGACGGTCGCGACCTCGCAACGCTGGGACAGAATAGCCTCGTCGTGGCAGAGCTCTTTAATCATACGTTCCTCCATAGGGGTCGTTGTAACTGCTTAAGTATACGGTACCCACACATTTTCATGCGAAAAATACCGTCCGTCTGCTACAAAGCGCCGAACATCAACATGCGAGGAACATCAACCTTTCAAAGGCGATATAGTAGTTGAGTTCGTGTCAATCGGCCTAAACTCGGGGCCGAACAAGGAAAGGGTATGCATGGACGAACTTTTTCACGTCAGTGAGCGCAAGTCCACAATCGGGACCGAACTTCGCGCTGGACTGACAACATTCCTGGCGATGGCCTACATCATCGCCGTCAACCCTGCGGTGCTCTCGGGCGCCGGCATCGATGCGGGAGCGCTCGCCTGCGCCACCTGCCTGGGCGCCGGCATCATGACCATCTGCATGGGCATCTTCGCCAACCGCCCGCTCGCCTGCGCGTCGGGCTTAGGCGTCAACGCGATGATCGCTGGAATCACCACCACCGTCTGCGGCGGTGACTGGCACGTGGCCATGAGCGTCATCTTCCTTGAGGGCGTCGTCATCTTGCTGCTCGTGCTTTGTGGCCTGCGCGAGGCCATCATGGACGCCATCCCGGTTGTCCTGCGTCACGCCATCTCGGTGGGTCTGGGCCTGTTCATCGCCATGATTGGCCTGTGCGATGCCGGCATTATCACCGCTGGCGCCGGTACACTCGTCGGTCTGGGCGACATCACCTCCCCCACCTTCATCGTCGGCATCATCTCCATCCTGGTGACGGTCGCCCTCGCCTGCCGCAACGTCCCCGGCTCGCTGCTCATCGGCATCGTCGTCGCCGTCATCGCCGGTATCCCCCTAGGTGTGACCCAGGCTCCGACCGGTATCATCGCCCCGCTCGACTTCTCGAGCATCGGTGGCCCCATCGCCGACGCCGGCGGCGTGCCCGCCATCGTCAAGGTCCTTACCGACCCCGCGCTCCTCGTCATCTCGTTCTCTCTGCTCATGAGTGACTTCTTCGACACCATGGGCACCGCGATGGCCGTGGCCAAGCAGGGCGAGTTCCTCACCGACGACGGCAACGTCGAGAATATCAAGGAGATCCTGATCGTCGACTCCGCCGCCGCTGCTGTGGGCGGTTTCATGGGCGTCTCCTCCATCACCACCTTCGTCGAGTCCACTTCCGGCGCCGCTGACGGTGGCCGCACGGGCCTCACCTCCGTCACCACCGGCGTGCTGTTCATTCTCGCCGCGTTCTTCTCCCCCATCGTCACCATCATTTCCAGCGCCGCCACCTGCGGCGCTCTGGTCTACGTCGGCTACCTCATGATGAGCGAGGCCTCCGAGATCGACTGGTCCGACGTGTCGCAGGGTTTCCCGGCGTTCATGATTGTCGCCGGCGTGCCCTTCACCTACTCCATCTCTGCCGGCATTGGCCTGGGCTTTATCGCCTACGTGATTGTCGCGCTCTTTAAGGGCGAGGCCTCCAAGATCAAGCCGCTCATGTGGATCGCGGCCCTTGCCTTCCTCGTCTACTTCTTTGTAGCGTAGCGGCATAGTCTGCTAAAACAAAACAACAAGGCGCGGAGTCGCATCGAGCGGCTCTGCGCCTTTCTTTTAGTGTCTGCCCCCGTGCCAGCGTGCGACAATTGAGACTGTCGATATCACAACACCGAGAGAAGCCTGCCTTGGAAGCGCATCATAAGCAGATAACCGTTTATTCAGAGTGCACGGAAGGCGCGCCCGTCATCTACCTCCCCGTGGTTATGGGCGACGGTAGTGAAGCCTACGAGCGCTGCCGAGAGCTCGACTGCCCGCCGTTCACCCTTGTCGCCATTGGAGGGCTCGATTGGAATCGCGAGCTGAGCCCCTGGGAATGCGACGGAACTATACGAGATGCCGAGCCCTTTGGCGGACAGGCTGCTGGTTTTCTTGACGAGTTGTTGAAGCAGATAATCCCCCAGGCCGAATCATCGCTCCCGCAACCGCCCGCCTGGCGCGGCGTTGCCGGCTACTCGTTGGCGGGTCTTTTTGCACTGTGGGCGCTTTGGCAAACAGATGTCTTTGAGCGCGTGGCGAGTGCATCGGGGTCGCTGTGGTTCCCCGGCTTTATCGACTACGCGCGCGAGCGCACGATGACGGCTACGCCCGACGCCGCCTATCTGTCGCTCGGTAAAAAGGAAACCAAGACGCCCAACCGCATGATGCGGCACGTACTCGACGATACGCGCGCGATGGAAGAGCTGTTTATCGAGCGCGACATCCCAACAACGCTGGAGCTCAACCCCGGCAACCACTTTGCCCAAACCGACCTGCGCATGGCGCGCGGCATCCACTGGATACTGACGTATTAAAAATGGCGTCCACGCGTACATACGCATGGACGCCATTTTTAATTTGGCTGAACGCAGCTACTATTCGACAGTCTCCTCGAGTTCAGATACGGTGGGCGTCGAGAACTGGGGCATGGATGTCCTTTCATGATGGAAGGGCGATCAGGCATATCGGATAACCTGCCCGAACGATACGATCCGAACCATTGTACGCGATACGCAATGCCTCGCACGCGCCGCCACCTGCAAACGGTAGCGTTACTTCCAAACGCGCTCGGCAATGCGCTTGACCAGCGCGATCTTTGCCCATTGCTCATCCTCGGTCAGCTTGTTGCCAATCTCGCAGCTGGCAAAGCCGCACTGGGGCGACAGGTACAGGTTCTCGAGCGGCACGTACTTTGCGGCTTCGCGGATGCGCTCGACGATAGCATCCTCGTTCTCGAGCTCTGCCGCCTTGGTGGTTACCAAGCCCAGCACGACCTTCTTGCCGGGAGCGACGTACTTGAGCGGCTCAAAGCCGCCGGCGCGCGGCGTGTCGAACTCCAGATAGAACGCATCGACATTCTCATGTGCGAACAGGTACGGCGCGATGGGATCGTAGCCGCCCTCAAAGGCATAGGTGGAGTGGTAGTTGCCGCGGCACACGTGCGTGTTGATAACCAGATCGTCGGGCTTGCCCTCGATGGCGGCGTTGTTGAGCGCCACGCCCAGCTCGCTTACCTTTTGCAGGTCGACCGGGCTCATGCCGGTCTTGGACACAAAGTCGGTATCGCAATAGATGCCCCAGGTGCAGTCATCAAACTGGATGTTGCGGCAGCCTGCTGCGTACAGGTCGGCGATCACCGTGCGATAAGCGGCTGCAATGGCGTCGGCAAGTTCCTCATCGGTCTTATAGACAGCGCGCAGGCTCTCCTGCTGGCCGTCGCAGCGATCGAGCGTGACCTCAGAGAACGTCTGGATAGGCGCCGGGATGGTCTGGCGTGCAACGTGGCCCTCGCCCTCAAGCGCCTTGACGAACTTAAAATGCTCGACGAACGGGTGGTTCTCGCCGCTAATGGGACCAGTAACCACGGCGGTGTCGGCCGTCGTCTCCTCGTCATGGAACATATAACCCGTGCGTGAGGTGCGGCGCTCAATGCCGTTAAGGCCCCACATAAAATCGAGGTGCCAGTAGCTGCGGCGGAACTCGCCATCGGTGATCACCTGCAGGCCGGCGGCCTTCTGCTTGGCCACCAAATCGCGAATGGCATCGTCCTCGACGGCTTTAAGGCCGGAAGCGTCGAGTTTACCCGCGACATAGGCGGCACGGGCGTCCTTTACAGCCTGCGGACGAAGAAAGCTGCCGACGATATCGGCGCGAAACGGCGCGTTCGGTTGAATCGAAGTGCTCATAGATATCTCCCTTTGCATTGGTTGCTTTACTGGGACAGAGTATGAGCGCTCATATGACCATCGTAAAATATACGTTTATAACAGTTTGATATAGATGCTTCCTATATCAGTCTGGACTGCCATAAAGAGACTTGAACTGTGCGGAGCACAGCAGCCTAGATATGCTGACGAATCGCGTCGATATAGGCCCGACCGTAGCGCGTGAGCGTCGTGTTCTTGCGCGTGATGATGCCAATCTCCATGTACTCGTCCACGTCGAGCGGAATCGAGATAATGCCGGGGCCGTTGAGCTCGTGGCTGATCACGCCCGAGCATACCGTGTAGCCGTTGAGGCCCATGGCCAAATTGAACAACGTCGCACGGTCGCGCACGCGGATATTTTTGCGACGCTCGAACGTCGAGGTCAGCTCCTCGGAATAGTAAAACGAGTTGTAGCTGCCCTGCTCGTAGGACAGGAACGGGTAGTCTTCCAGATCCTCGAGCGTCACGCTGGAGCGGTCCGCCAGCGGATGGTCGGCGCAGACGAAGACATGCGGCGTGGCGCAGAAGAGCCCTTCGAACACGAGCTCGTTGGCCACCAGCATGCGCTCGATGACCTCGCGGTTGTGCTCGGACAGATATAGGATGCCCAGCTCGCTTTTCATGTGCGCGACATCCTCGATAATCTCGTGGGTTTGCTCCTCGCGCAGGGTAAAGTCGTAACGCGCGGCATCGAACTCACGAATCACGTCAACAAACGCGTTAACGGCAAAGGAATAATGCTGGCAGCTCACACTAAAGTGCGGCACCTGCTCGGATGCGCCCTTGTACTTGCCCTCGAGCAGGTCAGCCTGGTCGAGTACCTGGCGCGCATAGCCCAAGAAGGTCTCACCTTCCTCGGACACAACGACGCCCTTGTTAGTGCGCTCAAAGATGTGCACGCCCATCTCGTTTTCGAGATCGCGAATCGATGCGGTAATCGAAGGCTGCGACACAAAGAGCCGGCGCGAGGCCTCGGTGATGCTGCCGCATTCGGCAACTTTGACGACATATCTGAGCTGCTGGAGCTTCATGATGGCCTCCCTAGACGTCCGCGATACCCGAACCCACCGCATCCATCTGACGCATAAACGGCGGCATCTCCCCCGTCGCGGCGCAGGCGGCAATCTGATGCAGAGCCCCGGCAACCGCATCGTCTGCCGCAGCGCCGATATGCCAGCGCGCGGCAGCAGTGACGGCCTCGTTGGCATTGGCGACTGCAACGGAGTTGGGAACGACACCGATCATGGGCAGATCGTTATCGGAATCGCCAAATACGGCCACCTCATCGGGCGTCAGGCCCAAAGCGCGCGCCAGCTCCAGCGCAGCGCAGCCCTTGTCCCAACCGGCCGGGAGAATATCGAATAGGCGCACGCGGTTGTTGGGAAATACAAGCGAGAGCTCCGGCACCTCGGCAGCAATGCGCTCGCGCAGCTCAGCAAGCTCTTCGCGCGAGCGGGCGCTCCAGATATTCGCCTTGTATACCGGGGCATCATCGACAACAGGACGGCACGGGGCCTCTTCGCCTTTGAGCCACGCATTACCGCCCGACTCCATGGCGCGACGAACGCGCTCGGGATCGCTCGTCACGCAGTAGGCATCGTTATTCCAAAAGTCATCACCCAGGCTGTAGACCTTCAGATACGTATCATCGGTCTCTTGCTCCAAGTAGTCAGCCAAGCGCATAAGGGCGGCGTTATCGGTTGCATGCGAGGCTACCGCCTCGCCGTCCACAAACATGACCTGGCCGTTACAGAACGCGCCAGTCGAGAAGCACTCGGAACAATTTTTGAACATCCAGCCCATCGCGGACGGCTGACGACCCGAAACCGGCCCAAAGTGCAGACCCGCCGCCTGCATGGCATGAATACCCTCAATGGCGTAGTCGCTGGCGCCGTCATGCCCGGCTGGAATCAGCGTATCGTCCATATCGGTCAGCACAAGTTTGATCATAGAGTCCCCCAGTCATTTTCACTGCGACCATTGTAACGGTGCGCTAGTATAGGGAACAACAGATTCGATGCGGGAGTGCCGGCGGTGCAAACCACAAGGCTGAGAGGGCATGGGGCCCAATCCTTTGAACCTGTCAGTTAATGCTGGCGTAGGGAGCATGCCGCCTTTACAGGGGCGCTGTCTATGCACAGCGCCCCTTTTCGATGCCAAGGAGGCATGTGCAGTGATTGATTCGGAACAGCTTAAGCAAAATGTGGTCAAGGCCGTGGAGGAGATTCGCGCCACCAATCCGATGGCAGGCTCCATCACCAACACGGTGACGATCGACTTTGTCGCCAACGCGCAGCTCGCCGTGGGCGGATCGGCCGCCATGGTCTATCTGCCCGACGAGGGCGAGGCGCTCGTTGCCGGCGGCGGCGCCATCTATCTCAACATGGGCACGCTCTTCCCCATCTACGAGCAGACGATTCCCCGCGCGGCGAAGGCGGCACACGACGCCGGCAAGCCCTGGGTGCTCGATCCGGTGGGCCTGGGCATCGGTAGCCTGCGCACCCAGTTGGTAAACGAGCTCAAGCAGTATAAGCCCGCCATCGTGCGCGGCAACGCCTCCGAGATTATCGCGCTCGCCGGCCTATGGGGTCTTGAGGGCGAGGCGACCGATCTGAGCCGCGTACGCGGTGTCGATACCACCGACACGGTAGACGCCGCCCGCGATGCCGCGGTGGCGCTCGCCCGCTACACCGGTGGCGCCGTAGTCGTCTCGGGCGAAGTCGACCTGATCACCGACGGCACGACCGTGGCCAAGTCCCACGGCGGCAGCCCGCTCATGTCCAAGATCACCGGCTGCGGCTGCTCGCAGGGCGGCGTGCTGGCCGTGTATGCCTGCGCCGCCGATCCGTTTACGGCAGCCGTCTGCGGTACCGCCGTCTACAACGTCGCTGGCACGCGTGCTGCCGCCGTCGCCGATGCCCCGGCGAGCTTTAAGGTCGCCTTTATCGACGAGCTCTACCGCGCGAGCGCCCAGGACATCGCCGATAACCCACTCGAGCTCGAGGAGGCATAAGCCATGTCCGAGCCCGCAACCAATGCCGGCATGAACACGCTCGTCGCTGTGGCCATCGCCCCATGCGGCACCGGCGATGAGCTATCCGCCGAGGTCGCCGAGGTCGTGCGCGTCATTCGCGAGAGCGGCCTTCCCAACCGCACCACCTCGATGTTCACCGAAATCGAGGGCGACTGGGACGAGGTCATGCAGGTCGTGCGCGACGCAACCTTTGTGTTGGCGAGCAAGGGCATCCGCACCGAAGTCGTGCTCAAAGCCGATATTCGACCCGGATTTACCGACACCATGACCGGCAAACTCGAGCGCATGGAAGCACAGATCAAAAAGCAGGAGGAAGCACGATGAGCATCCGCGACAACCTTGATATCTCGGCCTATCTGGTACTCGGCCCCGAAAACACGCTCGGGCGCCCCGTGGGCGATGTGGTGGCCCAGGCACTCGATGCCGGCTTTACCTGCATCCAGGTGCGCTCCAAGGTGGCAAGCGCCCGCGAGATCATTGCGCTGACCGGCGACGCCGCGCAGGCAATCGCTCAGGCCGGCAAGACCGGTCAGGTCGCCTTGCTGATCGACGACCGTCTGGACTGTGTGCTTGCCGCACGCGAGCAGGGTATTGCTGTCGACGGCGTGCACGTGGGCCAAAGCGATATTCCCGTCCAGGTCTGCCGCAAACTTTTGGGTCCCGACGCCATCGTGGGCCTTTCGGCCCGTTGCGAGGAGATGCTCGAGTACGTCAAGACCGCCGACATGAGCCTAGTCGACTACCTGGGCATCGGCCCACTCCACGAGACCGAGACCAAGCGCGACTGCGGACGCGCGGCCGACGGCTCTATCATCACCAAGAGCTTTGAGGACCTGGCCGCACTCCACGCGGCAAGCCCCGTGCCCATCGTGGTGGGCGGCGGCGTCAAGACGGCCGACCTGCCGCAGCTCAAGACCACCGGCGTCGACGGCTTCTTTGTGGTGAGTGCCGTCTGCAGCGCCGATGACCCCTACGCCGCGGCCAAGGAGCTCGTAGACACCTGGCAGCAGGCATAGGCATAGGCCGAGCAACTGATTCGCAGCCTCATATCTTCAGCAATGGAAAGCGCATCCCAGTTTGGATCTCCATTCCGGGATGCGCTTTCCGCCGAGATGGCGGCAGCAGCCTCTACCCTGCCAGATATGCCTCCAGTGCCGGCAAAGTCGTCTCCGCATCGCGGCGACCAATCTGGTAGATGCGCTCAAGTTCATCGGGCTCGCGACACAGCGACGGCACCTTCACCGATTCGCTCGGCCGCACCACAAAGATTTCGCCGGCGGCCTCGCGACGTGCCAGGTCATCGAGCGTGGCATTGTAGACCTCATGCCGATGCTCGAGCGCTGCGACAAACTCCGGATAGTGACGGAACACGCGACGCAGCATGGGCATCACGCTGTTGGGCTGCTTTACAAAGCCCGCCGGCTGCGTGAGTACCACGATATTACGGTCATACCCCTGCGCAAACAGCCATGCGCTGGGAATAGAATCAGCCACGCCGCCATCCAGGTACTTACGGCCCTCAATGGCGACAGGGCGCGTCGCCACGGGAATCGCCGATGACGCCCGGATCCACTCGATATCGTGCTCATCGCCATAGGGCAGGTCGTGGTAGACGGCCTTGCCCGTCTCGATATCGGTACACACGCACGTAAACCGCATGGGGCAGGCGCGATATGTCTCCAAATCGATGGGATCGCGCTCGATGGGCACCTCGTGATAGGCAAAATCGGCATTGAACATATCGCCGGTCCGCAGCCAGCTTGCTACACCCGCATAGCGCTTATCGGCACAATGGGCCTTGTTATAGCGAATGGCGCGGCCGATCTGGCGCGATTTAAAGTTGTAGCCAAACGCCGCGCCCGCCGAGACACCCACCATATGGTCGCAAGTTAAGCCGTGCTCCATCCAAACGTCGAGCACGCCCGCCGTATACATACCGCGGTAGCCGCCTCCCTCGAGTGCCAGCCCCACCGTGCGCGTCGTATTTGACTGTGCCATGCGACCATCTCCGTCCCCACAAATTCAAACGGGACAAGTATACCCGTCAACATATATCGTCCCAGTCGCATTTTTATCGAACATCGCATCGTCGCGCTACCGCTTGTCGAACAATAGCCGCCCACAGCATGTGCACCCATATATAATTGTGCACTATTGTTTACACTACTCAGCTGTTATCAACAGCGAACATTAGCCGGCAAATTAACTCAACAACGCGGCAAGGCGGGGGCCTGGATACATGCAAAGCGCTGAGCAACGACGCGTGTACACAACGAGCTCGCCCGACGCAATCCGCCCCGACCTCAGAAAGCCACTTAGAACATGGAAACTGTCAGCAATTACACCGAAACGCTCGAAAAGACCGTCCGCGACCTTCTCGAGCGGCAGGAGGATCTGATCAGGACCGCCTTTACCGACCAGCTTACCGGGCTTGGCAACCGTGGCGGCTTTGCCCGTTCCCTCGAGGAGCTCTGGGAGCAGGACGCCCCCGTTACCATGGCGTTCATCGATATCGACAATCTCAAGCACTGCAACGACGTCTTTGGACATGACGAGGGCAACCGCTATATCTTGCAGGTAAGTCTCTATCTTAATCTGTATATGAAGGTGGGCGAAGCGGCGTTTCGCATAGGCGGCGACGAGTTTGCCATCCTATCTACGATTGCAACCGAGGACGACCTCGCCGAACGTCTGAAACACTGCCGAACGGTTCTGCTCAAAAACAACGATTCCGAGATGCCCCACTCGTTTAGCTACGGAGTGTCACATGCCGACCCCGCCCTGGGCGAAGCTTCCAATCGCATGACGCTCGATGCCGACCATCGCATGTACGACTACAAGCTACGTCATGCCATGCACCTCGATCGACGCAATATCACGCAAGTTCACGCCGACGACTTCGAAATAAGCGATCGAATTTTTGACGCCTTTTCGATGCTCAACGAGGGCCGATATTTCTTTATCGAGAACTTGGACAAACATCGCACTCTTTGGTCACAAGGTGCCTTGCGCGATCTTGGCCTTCCCTCGGAGCACATAGACAACTGTCGCGATTACTGGAAAACGCGCGTCCATCCCGACGACCTTGAGGCCTGCATCAACGACATCGACCAAGTCTACAACGGCACCAAGCACCGTCGCGTCATGCAGTATCGTGTGCGCAACGCCGTCGGCGACTACGTCCTTTGCCGTGCTCGCGGGTTTCGTATCGACGGCGACGGAAATGTCCCCTCGCTCTATGTCGGCGAGCTCGTCAACCACTCACTTGCCGAAACCGTCGACGCCGCCACAGGCCTCGGAACGCAGCGCATGCTGGCCAACGCCATCGACGCCTGCCGCCGCGATCGTTGCGAGACAGGGCTTATAGCGGTGCGCGTTCGTGGCACGACAAAGCTCAACGAGCTCTACGGGGCCGAGACCGTCGACAACATGCTTGCCGAATACGCAGGCCGTATGCTGTCGATCACTCGCGGCAGGAGCCGGGTCTACCGTTCACGAAGCGTTCAGTTCGTCGTGCTCAGCAACGACCTAGACCACGAGGCATTCGAGCAACTGACCCGCCACCTTAAAGAGGCCGTTTTCGCTCCTGTTCGAATCGCAGGCGACACCATTACTCCCGTCTGCCTTGTCGTCCCGGCCTTTTACGAGCACTTAACCCATCAAGCGACCGCCGTTTTAGGCGAACTCAACCGTCGCCTTCGCACGGCCGGCGGGCTTGTTCCCAACGACAGCCTCCCCATACCCGAGGCTGAGCGCAAAAGCGCCATCGCCGAACGTATCGACTCGCTCACGGGTCTCTATCGACCCAGCGAGTTTATGCGGCGCGCCAACGCTTTTCTCGAGGCAAGACGCGACGGCGCCTGGTGCATCGCCACGGTCGACATGGGCCACATGCGCCTGTTTAACGAATGGTATGGACAGGCCGAAGGCGACCGCCTGCTTGCCGATGTGGGCACGGTCCTCAAGGACATCGAGAATGCCGACATGGGCGTCGCAGGGTACTGGGGCCAAGATGACTTTTGCGTACTCATCCCCTTTAAGCACATCACCGTCCATCAAATCTACAACCGCGTTCGCGAGGCAGTAGCCAGGTATGATGGCGGCGTAGGTTTTTGGCCGTCCATGGGCGTTTACCCCATCGATTCCAATGAGGAGATCACCATCGATGCGCAGGCAAAGGCCATGTTTACCAATCGGCGCGCAAAAAACGACTTTAAGGAGCGCATTGCCATTTTTTGCCCCGAGGAGTACAAGCGCGAAATCGTGTTCAACCGCACGCTGACCGAATTCCAGTACGCGCTGTCAAATGGTCGCATCACGTACTATCTTCAGCCCCAGGTCGATATGGAAACCGGCGAGATTATTGGCGCCGAAGCACTCACCCGCTGGATTAACAAGGACGGCTCTCTCATTTCGCCCGCAACGTTTATCCCCGCACTCGAGGAAAGCGGCTTTGTAGTGACGCTCGACAAATATGTTTGGCAGGGCGTCGCCATGTGGCTCCGCGAGCGCCTCAATCGAGGACTTCGCGTGGTTCCGATTTCCCTCAATGTGTCGCGCGTAGACATTCTTGCCTGCGATGTCGCCGAGCATATGGGGTCACTCGCCGCCCAGTACAACCTGCCGCCCGAACTCATGCACATCGAGATCACCGAGACCGCCTATACCGGAGAGTCCGAGGCCGTGGATAAGCTGACCGCGGATCTGCACACCCGTGGCTTCTCGACCTACATGGACGATTTTGGCACCGGCCAGTCCACGCTCGCGATGCTCAAGAACGTCAACGTCGACGTCATCAAGCTCGACCGCACCTTTGTGCCCACCGACCGCGATCAAGGCCGCAGCACGCAAATCATTTCATCGATGCTCGAAATGGCGCAGTCGCTCCATCTGCCCGTCGTGGTCGAAGGCGTCGAGACAAATGAGCAGGCGAACATGCTACGACAAATGGGCGCCCGCTACGCTCAGGGCTTCCTCTACTACCGCCCCATGCAGGCGAAGGATTTTGAGGCATTGCTCGATGGCGGCAATAACAACTGATACGCTCGCGCGCAAAACGCCACCGTCGAAGGGGATATTTGTCTCCATTAGCTAACTTATATCCCCAATTCAAACCGAATTGGGGATATGATACAAACCGTTGTTCCGCCCAAGGAGGTTATCCATCATGAACGAGTCGTATCGCCTGGGCGAGCAATCGATTATTGCCTATCTTCAGCGACTTGCGAACGGCGTCTCGACCGCCGAACTCGATGTTGCCGCGCTGCCTGCTGGGCTACGCGCCGTTGGCGAGCAACTGCAAAAGACGCATGCCATCCTGCAACAAGAGCGCCAGCTGCTTGAGCGCAACGCCTATATCGATCCGCTCACCAACTTGGGCAACCGCAACGGATTCGACCGTCACGTCGAGCAACTCTGGCGCAAAGGCGACCCCTTCACCTGCGCCTATATTGACATCGACCATCTCAAGCATTGCAATGATAGGTTTGGCCACGCCGAAGGCAATCGCTATATTCTGAGCATCTGCCGCACGCTCTCCGAAACCATGGAGCACGATGAGATGCTGTTCCGTATCGGTGGAGACGAGTTTGTGCTCATCTCGCTCTCCGCAAACGAGATTGAACTCGAGCAGCGCTTGGAGCAGGTACGTACCAGGCTGATCGAGGCGAGCTCAGGTGGCAAGGCGCCCATGATCGGCAGCTTTAGCTTTGGCTGCTCGCGCGTCGATCCACTTGCTGGCGACACGCGTCGCCAGATGACAATGGATGCCGATCGCAAGATGTATCGCTATAAGCTTATGCATCGTGTGCAGCAACCGAAAGACGATGACGCGCCGCAACGCCCAATCGTCGATCAGCTTCCCTGCAACGACCGGGTGTTCCAAGCGATCTCCATGAGCTCCGAGACGCGCTATCCGTTTATCCTCAATCTCGATACGGGAGAATCGCAATGGTCGGTTAACGCCGTGCGCGATTTTGACCTGCCCTCCCAGCACCCTTTTAACTCACTCGACATGTGGCTCGCCCGCGTTCATCCCGAGGACCGCGACAACGTACGTGTCGAGCTCGACATGGTGATAAACGGCACATGGCACTTCCACTACATGCAGTATCGCGTAATGGATGCCACCGGAAAATACGTGCTTTGCGACTGCACGGGCTACCGCTTGGACGGCACCGATACCGAGCCCGGCATGTATGTGGGCATTATCATCAACCGAAGCTTGGCAGATACGACCGATTCCGTGACCGGCTTGGGCGATATTCACGCCCTGGTCAACGCCATTGGCGAAATGCGTCGCGTGGCGCGCAAGGCTGGTTTGATCGCCATCAAAATCGACGATATCGCTCAGGTCAATGCCCGCTTTGGCTTTGATGCGGGCGACCGCGTTTTGGCAGAATGTGCCGCCTGTCTGGTGGAATGCTCGCGCGGTAAGGGTCGTATGTTCCGCTCGACGGGGCCGATGTTCGTGGCGCTTTTCGACGACTTTGATCCCGAAGAAACCGATACGATTGCAGAGGAAATCGAGCGGTTCCTGGGTTCGCCCGTGCTCTTTGGCCCATTTGAATATCAGCCGCCCATTCGCGTGGCCACGCTCCATCTGGACGGCGTCGACCGTCAGCCCGTTTCGATTTTGAACGAGCTCAAAGCGTTGCTCGGGAAAGCCGTGCAGGTGCCAGGTACCAAACTGGATTAGCACCGCGCCCACACCGCCTCCCCCATCGTGCGATAATCCTCTGCAGAAGTCACCGACAGCAGAGGGAGTTTGTGATGAAGGTTCTTTTGGTCAATGGCAGCCCCAAGGCAAACGGCAACACCGCCCGCGCACTCGCCGAGGTCGCCGAGCAACTCAATGCCGAAGGCATTGATACCGAGGTGTTTCAGCTGGGCACCAAGCCCATTCGCGACTGCATTGGCTGTGGTCAGTGCGGCAAGCTCGATTGCCGCTGCACCTTTGACGATGACGTGGTGAACGAGCTGATCGCTGCCGCCGAGCAGGCAGATGGCTTTGTCTTTGGCTCGCCCGTCTACTATGCGCACCCCAGCGGACGCATCCTTTCGGCCCTCGATCGCGCATTCTATGCCGGCAGCAAAGCCTTTGCACACAAGCCGGGCGCTGCCGTCGCCGTTGCCCGTCGCGGCGGCACGTCGACCACCTTCGACGTGCTCAATAAGTACTTCACCATCAACCAGATGCCCGTGGTTGCTTCCACGTACTGGAACAACGTGTTTGGCGCCATGCCGGGCGAGGCCGCCCAGGACGCCGAGGGCCTGGCCACCATGCGCAACATCGGCAAGAACATGGCCTGGCTCCTGCATTGTATCGAGGCAGGACAGGCCGCCGGCATCGAAGCCCCCGAAGCCGATCGCGAGCGCACCAACTTCATCAGGTAGAACGGCGGAACAAATACATGAACGTGCAAATTTTTGGCACCAAAAAGTCTTTCGATACCAAGAAGGCTCAGCGTTATTTTAAGGAGCGCCGCATTAAGGTGCAGTTTATCGACCTTAAGGAAAAGGAGATGAGCAAGGGCGAGCTCACGAGCGTGATGCAGGCGGTCGGCGGCATCGACAAGCTGCTCAACCCCAAGGCTAAGGACGAGGAGACGCTCGCGCTCATCCAGCACCTTACCCCCAGTCAGCGCTTCGACAAGCTGCTCGAGAACCAGCAGGTCTTGGCCGAGCCCATCGTGCGTAACGGCAAAAAAGCCACCGTCGGTTATTGCCCCGATGTATGGGGAGCCTGGGAGTAGCTTGTGTTATTTGCCGGCGCGTGGGTATAAGAGCAGGCGTTTGGCATAAGATTCAACTGTAAGCCATGTCTAACAAAGGAGGGCACATGCCCAACAAACCCGTGAAGATCATCATGCTTACCGGCTACCTCGGTGCCGGCAAGACCACGCTGCTCAACCACATCCTCGCTAACGACGGCGGCATCCGCGCCGCCGTGATCGTCAACGATATCGGCGAGATCAATGTGGACGCCAGCCTTATCGCCGACGGCGGCCTTTCCGAGACCGACGACCTCATCCCGCTCACCAACGGCTGCATCTGCTGCACGCTTTCGGATGACCTGGCCAACCAGCTGCAGGGCATCGCCGATTCGGGCAAGTTCGACTACATCATCATCGAGGCATCGGGTATTTGTGAGCCTATCCCCATCGCCTACACCATCTCGAGCTTCTGCGACGAGGCCAAGGTGGGCGGCGAGCCCAAGCTCGCACTCGATAACATCGTGGCCGTGGTCGACTGCGCCCGCATGTACGACGAGTTCAACGGCGGTCGCGACCTGCTGGCCGAGGATATCGACGAGGACGACATCGAGAGCCTGCTCATCCAGCAGATCGAGTTCTGCTCCACGCTGATTCTCAACAAGACCGATACCGTGAGCCCTGAGCAGATCGCCGAGCTCAAGGCCATCGTGCGCAGCCTGCAGAAAGACGCCGTGATCGTCGAGGCCCAAAACGGAGAGGTTCCTATGGAGGAGCTGCTCGACACCGACCGCTTTGACTTTATGCGCGCCTACAACTCCGCCGCCTGGATCGAGGCCATGGAGCATCCCGAGGAGCACGACGACCCCGAGGTGCTCGAGTACGACATCGAGACCTTTGTGTACTCGCGCCGCAAGCCGTTTGACCTGCAGAAGTTCACCGATTTTATTGAGCAGGAGTGGCCCGACGAGGTCATCCGCGTCAAGGGTCCGCTGTGGCAGACCGGCGATCCGGACATGTGCTACATGTTCGAGCAGGCCGGCCACCAGATGCGCCTGATGGAGAACGGCCTGTTTGTCGACTCGGCGCCCGAGGGCGAGAAGCAGAAGATCATCGACGAGAACCCCGAAATCATGCAGATTTGGGACGACGAGACGGGCGACCGCATGACGAGCCTGTGCATCATCGGCCGTCACATGGACAAGGATGCGCTCATCGCCTCCCTCGATGCCTGCCTGACCGACTGGCACCGCGCCTAGGTTTATCCAAGCGGGCATTTTTCCGCCTACACAACCGCCAAACCACCACGAAGGTGCCCTTCGTGGTGGTTTTTCGTTCTGAGCCAAGGAGATTCATGTTCAATATCGTGCTGTATGCACCCGAAATTCCGGCCAATACAGGCAATATCGGCCGTACCTGCGTGGTCACCGGCGCCCGTCTGCATCTGGTGGAGCCGCTGGGGTTTTCACTCGACGACAAGACGGTGCGTCGTGCCGGACTGGGCTACTGGCAAAACTTGGACGTGACGACCTATGCCGGCTGGGAGGATTTCCTTGCGCGCAACGGCCTCTCCCCTGCCGACGAGCGCCTGCATCTGCTGACCAAAAAGGCGCGCAGAACCTATGCGCAGAGTACCTACCGCGATGGCGACTACTTGGTCTTTGGCAGCGAGAGCTCGGGCATTCCCGAGCCACTGCTTGCCGCGGCGCCCGAGCACTGCGAGCGCATCCCGATGCTGCGCGATTGCGACTCGCTCGATAACGCCGAGGCATGGGAAGCTCACGAGGAATCGCTGGGGCATACCGAGGACAGCCACGAGGCCATCCTTCGGCAGGATATCTGCGGCAACTTCGTCAATCCCGACGACTACCGCATCAGCGCCCTCAACCTCTCCAACAGCGCCGCCATCGTCCTCTACGAGGCCCTGCGCCAGGCAGGCTTTCCGGGAATGTGACAAAGGGACTATCCTTTTGTCACATTCGAGCGCCACGTCGATGGCACACACGCCTAATTGATGCTCTAGATAAAGAGCCCTCACTTTTAATCAGAATTAACTAAAGTAAAATGAAGTTAAACGGCGGTGTGAAAGGAGAGCCTTGTGAAATATCTCGAGAACCCGTTTACCCCCAGTTTTGGTGAGGTTCCTGCCCATCTCGCTGGCAGACAACAGATTATTCGGGATTTGGACCGTGCCTTCTTGAGCCAGCGCAGGCGCCCAGAATTGACCTCGATCTTCTCAGGCGCGCGTGGAACCGGTAAAACTGCTCTCATGTCGTCGCTCGCGACAAGGGCGGAATCCCACGGCTGGATAGCCGTAAAGACGACCGCGCTCCCGGGAATGCTTGAGGAAATCGAGTTCGGGGCGAAACGTGCCGCAGCCCATCTCATCGACTCGTCCAACCACTTCGAAGTCACCGGTCTCGGAATTGCACCGCTCGGCAGCATCGAGGTCAGTCGCGTTCACGATGCCTCAACCTGGCGTTACCGCATGAGCGACATCATCGACCGGCTCAACGAGGCGGGCACCGGTCTGCTTGTCACGGTTGACGAGGTGGACCCGACACTCGACGAGATGATCCAGCTCGCAGCGACGTATCAGCACTTTGTGACCGATGGGAAACGCGTCGCCCTGCTCATGGCGGGACTTCCCAACAACGTATCGACGCTACTGAACCACAAGACGGTCTCGTTCCTTCGCCGCGCCCAACAATATCATCTGGGTTGCATTGCCGACTATGACGTACGCGAGGCCTTGATTCGCACAATCCAGGAAAACGATCGCCTAGCAGATGCCGAGGGAATCGATAGAGCCGTTCGCTCGATCTCTGGTTTTCCCTTCCTATTGCAACTCGTAGGCTACCGTGCCTGGGATCTCACAAGCGATTCGAAGGAAATCTCGTCACGCGACTTTGACCTGGGAATCAAAATCGCGCGCGACGAGATGGACGACCGAATCCTCGCGGCAACCTATCGGGAACTCACTGCAGAGGACAAGCGATTCCTCATCGCCATGCTCGATGACGAAGAAGAGTCCACCACCGCCGACCTTATCGAGCGCCTTAAGCGTTCGCCGCAGCAGGTCTCCCGCTACCGACGCCGCATGATAGATGCCGGCATCATCGGAGAACGAGGACGAGGGCTCGTCGCATTTGAATTGCCATTCTTCCGCGACTATCTCGCGGCTCAATGCGTGAAATAGGCATCAATGAGGCAAAGAGGCTGTCCCTTTGCCTCATTGTCTATAGATAGCGGCCGGTGATGCTTGCGGGGCAGGCCGCGATGTCGCTCGGCGTGCCGGCGCAGACGATTTGCCCGCCCGCATCGCCACCGCCCGGGCCCATGTCGATCACGTAATCGGCGTTACGGATAAGGTCGAGATCGTGTTCGATCACGATAACTGTGGCGCCCTTGGCAACGAGGCCGTCAAACACGTTCAACAGCACCTGAACATCGAGCGGATGCAGGCCGATCGTGGGCTCGTCAAATACGAATACGGCATCATCCTGCACGCGGCCCATCTCGCTCGCGAGCTTAAGGCGCTGTGCCTCACCGCCCGAAAGCGCCGGTGTGGGCTCACCAAGCGTGAGATAGCCCAAGCCCAGGTCGTGCAAGGTCTGCAAACGCGTCTGAACCTTCTTGAGTCCCAGTGTGGCGTCAATGGCCTCGTCCACACTCATGTCCATGAGCTGCGGCAACGTCAGCAGACTCCCGTCCCTACCCTCGCGATGGATATGCGAGGCGGCCTCGGCGTAGCGCGAACCACGGCATGCTGGGCAGATGATCTCGACGTCGGGCAAAAACTGCACGTCGAGCGATATCGAGCCCGTGCCGTCACACGTAGGGCAGCGCAAGGCGCCGGTGTTGTAGCTAAAGGCGCCCGCCTTGTAGCCGGCTGCCTTGGCCTCGGGCGTACGGGCGAAGGCGCGGCGCAGCTCATCATGGATGTCGGCATAAGTCGCTACCGTCGAGCGCACGTTGGCGCCGATGGGCGTAGCGTCAATCAGGTTTGCGCGGGCAATACCCTCGGCATCGACCCAACGCACGTGCCCCGGCAGGCGCTCGCCAGCTGCCTGCGCCTTGAGTGCCGGGATGAGCGTCTCGAGCACCAGTGTCGTCTTGCCCGAACCCGAAACGCCCGTTACCGCGACAAGGCGGCCGCGCGGGATATCGACTTCGAGCGGTTTGACGGTATGGATGGCCTCGGTTGCCATGCGGATATGTCCCTGCTCGAACATTTCGTCGTCAGTCACCTGCGGACGCATGCGCTTGGACTCTGTGCACAAAAACGGGGCGATGCGGCTGCCCTGCGATTGTTCGACCTCGTCCACCGTGCCAACGGCAATCACATTACCGCCGCCTGCTCCGGCAACGGGGCCCATCTCGACCAGATAGTCGGCTTCCGCCAGTACGCGCGTGTCGTGGTCGACAACAACCACGGTGTTGCCGTCGCCCACCAGATCGCGCATCACGCCCACCAAGCCGTCGACATTGGCAGGGTGCAAGCCGATCGAAGGCTCGTCCAGTACATAGAGCACGCCCGTCGATCGGTTGCGCACCACACGGGCGAGCTGGACGCGCTGGCGCTCACCCGTGGAGAGTGTGGCACCGGCGCGGTCGAGTGAAAGGTAATCGAGACCCAGGTCGACCAGACGACGGGCCGCACTCAAAAACGAATCGCAGATATCCGCTGCCATGGGCTGCATCTCAGTCGGCAAGGATGCAGGCACCCCGCGCACCCACTCAATCGCCTCGCCTAGCGTCATGGCCGCGGCTTGCGCCAGATTGATACCGCGCACCTGGGGCTGGCGCGCAGCCTCGGAGAGACGCGTGCCACCACAGTCGCGGCATGGCCTCTCGCACAAAAAGCGAGCTACACGCTTAAGCCCCTTATCGTCCTTAACCTTGGCGAGCGCATTCTCGACGGTATAGACGGCGTTGTAGTAGGTAAAGTCGAGTGGCGTGGCGCCCTCACCGTTTTTGGGGACGTAGAGAATGTGCTTCTTAACCGCCGGACCATGAAACACGATGTCGCGCTCTTGAGGCGTGAGCTGGTTAAACGGCACGTCGGTGCGCACGCCCATCTCGCCTGCCACCTGCTTCATCAGATCCCACATGAGCGTACCCCAGGGAAGCACCGCGCCTTCGTTGATAGTCTTTGACTCGTCGGGCACCAGGCTCGCCTCGTCCACCTCGCGCATGACACCGGTACCGCCGCAGGTAGAGCACGCGCCGCCGCTGTTAAAGGCAAGGTCCTCGGCACCCGGCGCGTAGAACTCGCGGCCGCATGCGGGGCACGTGAGCGACAGGCCCGCAGCCACGTTAAGGCTCGGCTCCACACGCGCCCCGCAATGCGGGCACACGTGATGGGCGCAGCGGCTAAAGAGTAGACGCAGGCTATTGTTGAGCTCGGTCATGGTGCCAAAGGTGGAACGCACGCCCGGCACGCTGGGGCGCTGATGCAATGCGAGCGCCGCCGGCACGTGCAGCACCTCGTCCACCTGGGCGTGCTCGGCCTGCGTCAGACGACGGCGGGTATAGGTGCTGAGCGCCTCCAGATAGCGACGCGAGCCCTCGGCATAAAGAACCCCCAGCGCCAGCGAACTCTTGCCCGAACCCGACACGCCGGCAATGCCCACAAGCTTTCCCAGCGGAATATCGATATCGATGTCTTTAAGGTTATGAACGCGCGCGCCACGCACCTCGATAGCCTGCGGGCTCATCTTCTGTTCCGTCACCTTTATCACCCTACTCATGCCATAAAACTCGATCGCGAACGTACGCGCCCAGCATGGGCACGGTAAACCGGACGAGGCCGTATCCGGCAGCCTCGATGACGCGCTCGCGAATCAGGCTTGCGCGATATTTACTCGCCCAGCTCTGGGTACGATCACAACGCTCAATGATATCCGCCATGCGCGTCGGTTTGTTCTCGTCAACCGCCATAGCCTCGATAAAAAGGCGCTGTGGACTGCGCAGCCCGTAATACAGGGGCGCGTCAACCGCTTCGTAGAACTCGGAGACGGCATCCGCATGGCCATCCTCGACATCGCGCCTTTCGATGACCTGCGAGCCGCGTCGAACAGCAGACCGCCACATGTAATAGCCCACCAGCTGAACCATGTAGGGATGCCCCATGCTCTTGTGTGCCGCAAGGTCCGCCGTCTCCGCGTCAACGTGAAGACCAGCGTCTTTGACCGTCTGGATATACGAATCGCGTACCTTGGGCAAAGAGATCGCCCCCAACGTACGCTGCTGGGCACGCCGCAAAAACGTCACGCTCGGCTCTTCGAGCAGATCGTCAACCATACTGGGTAAGCCGGCGAACACCAGCGCAAGACCGCGCTGGTCGCTATCGGACAAGCCCGTGGCATCCTGGTCTCCGAGCACCTGCTGATAGAGAACGGCAAGAGCCGCCAGTTCCTCGATAGACGCAGATTGCGCCTCGTCAATCGCAAACAGTATGCCCTTGCCTGGACCGAGCTTCTTGAGGCGCTCGTTGACCAGCCCTCGCAACGTCTCGCCCTTTGCTCGCGCCGCCTCGACCGACATCCGCCCAAACGACGGACCGAACTCCATTGACGTCACAACGGGTTTATTCGAGCGAAGCGCGTCGGCCAAGCGGTCGCATAAGCCAAGCGAAGCGGAATCGGAGACAACCGCCCATCCGCGCTCGCTGGCCAGACGTTGCAGCTCCCGCAGGAGAACCGTCTTGCCACAGCCGCGGTTTCCCGTAATGAGCATGAGCCTGCCCGGCGCTCCAGCGCCGTTATCGAGCCCTTCCTCGAAATCTTCGATGACCGACTCGCGACCGATGAGCATCGGAGGCCGCTTGCCAGCCGTTGGCTTAAAGGGATTTGGATTCATGTCGGCCTCCTCGGATTGGCAAACCCTGGCAATAGTTATACCAACTTATACCGAGTTATACCAATAGCATGTGACAAAGGAACTGTCCCTTTGTCATATGTGGCCGAAAAACTCGGCGTCTGCTGCTCGCCAGGAGCGGAAGGTGGCGGGATCGATCTTTACGTGCGCCGCGGCAGACACGTCATACCATTTGACCGTATAACCGGCGCCGTGAGAGCAAAAGACCGAGTCGGGCGTGTTGGGCAGATCGGCCTCGGGCTCATAGGCGGCCGTCTCGATTACGCGCTCGGCATCATGGCAAGCCAAATAGCCGGCGAACTCTAGGTACAGATGACCGCGACCGCTCGTGTAGGCAGCCACCTCCAGCGCGTAATCCTGCACCTCTGATGCCGGCACGCGACCCACAAGCTTTGCCCGGTCGTCCGCCATCACCGGCGGCTCGTATTCGGCACCCATGCGCGTAGCGTCTGACAACGCCCTGCCCACGCACTCCCCCGGCACCTCGAGCTCAAAGTGGTACCACGGCTCCAGCAACACGGCCGCGCCGGCCTCACGCGCCTGCATCAAACCCTGGCGAATCGCGCGGTACGTGGCCTGGCGAATATCGCCGCCCTCGGTGTGCTTGGCATGCGCACGGCCGCCCGTGAGCGTAATGCGCACATCGGTGATGGGCGAGCCGGTCAGCACGCCCAGGTGATCGCGCTCCATGGCGTTGGTGAGTGCCAAACGCTGCCAGTTAAGATCGAGCTCGTCGGTCGAGGTCACAGTGCCAAACTGCACGCCCGAACCCGCCGGCAACGGCTCCAGACGCAGATGCACCTCGGCATAGTGGCGCAGTGGCTCAAAGTGGCCCACGCCCTCGACCGGCTGCGAAATAGTCTCCTTATAGAGAATGCCGCCGGGCTCAAACTCGACCGTAAAGCCAAAACGATCGGCAAGCACGCGCTGTACGACCTCGAGCTGCACCGCTCCCATGAGCTGCAGATGTATTTGTTCAAGATGCGTGTTCCAGCTTACGCCGAGCATGGGGTCCTCGTCGGCAAGCTCAGCCAGCGCTTGGAACACCGTATGGACATCGTGCTCGTTCGGCAGCACCGTATAGGTGAGAACCGGCGCAATGGCAGGTGCGTCGCCCGCGGGCTCCGCGCCCAGGGCGTCCCCCGGGCGAACGTGCGCAAGACCCGTCACGGCACAAATACCGCCAGCAGCAACTTCTTGGGCAAGCTCATACTTATCGCCGTTATAGATGCGTACCTGATCGACCTTCTGCTCCCATGTCTCGGCACCGGAACGTCCGCCAATCACCTGCTTGGCATGCAGCGTGCCGCCGGTCACTTTAACCCAAGCCAAGCGCTCGCCGCGGTCCCCGCGGCTGACGCGATAGACGCGGGCGGCAAACTCCGGGAGCCACGCCTGTTCGCGCATCAGCACGCATATACCATCCAACAGCTCGTCCACGCCTTGGTCCTTGAGCGCCGAGCCGGCAAAGCAGGGAAAGAGCTTGCGCTCGGCAACCATGCGCAACAGCGTCGCGACGGAAAGCTCACCCGCCTCAAGAAACTCCTCGAGCGCCGCCTCGTCCAACGCAGCAGCGTCCTCCTGAACGGCACCACCCGCCAACAGTTCGCTGGCATCCAGGCAGCCTTCGGAAAGACGCTGCCCAAGCTGTGCCAGCAAAACATCGCGGCCGGGATTCTCCAAATCGATCTTGTTGATAAAGATGAACGTCGGGATGTCATAGCGCGCAAGCAGGCGCCACAGGGTTTCGGTGTGCCCCTGTACGCCATCGTTGGCGCCTACCACCAGAATCGCGTAGTCCAGGGCACGCAGCGTGCGCTCCGCCTCGGCAGAAAAATCGACATGGCCGGGAGCGTCCACGAGCATAACGTGGGTGTCACCATGGTCGAGCACAGCCTGCGACGAGAAGATCGTGATACCACGCTCACGCTCGATCGCGTTAGTGTCCAGATGCGAATCGCCATCGTCCACGCGGCCGCGCTTGCGAATGCGACCCGCGTTGAACAGCATGGCCTCGGCCAACGTGGTCTTGCCGGCATCGACATGCGCCAAGATTCCAACGACTGCCTGCTTCGACATGGCTCTCCTCTTATTACAAGCCCATCGCACGCGGCAACGGGCGTCCTCGTTCCACACTGGATGATACAATTTACGAGCCGGCGGGCGAAGCGGGCCCTATCCCCCGACCGAGCTCATCGCCCTGCGTTGCCGCGCGGCGATTTTCGTAGGTTCGCGCCTTGCGAAAGCCGGCTTTCAAAACAGTGCAGCGAACGAAAATAGCCCCACCCGAGGCCATTTTCGTTCGCGCAAATTGTTGATACGCGTCCCCGCTCTTATGCCTCGCGCAGCCAGTCAAACGCAACACGCGGCGTACCGTCCGACACATACACGACGCCGGCGCGCTCAAAGCCGGCCTTTATGATGGCACCCTGCATGGGCAGGTTGTCCTGATGCGTGTCGATACGCAAGTGATCGGCACGCTCCTTGGCAAAGGCAAACATCGCAGCCGCGATACCGTGCACGGTGCCGTCGGATGCCACACGGTGCAGCACGGCGTACGGAGTGTCGCTACGCCATTGACCGTCCTCAATTACGTCATAGCACTCGTCCGGGCCCGGTAAAAAGGCAAACGTCGCCACCACGCGACCATCGACTTCGCACACATAGCTGCCACCGGCGGCGATATCGGCAGCCAGCTGCTCGGCAGAAGGCGTGCCCTCGGGCCACTGCGTGGCGTTGCCATGCGCGCGCATAAAGGCGCGGGCCGCGTCATAGATAGCCATGACAGTGGGAATGTCGGTATCGAGGGTTTTTCTGATCATCACGCGGCGACCTCATGTTTATTGGTATCACTTTGATTGAGCAATGATACCAACGTTTGGAGAAGGGCGCGAAGCAGATGGGAAACAAAAAGCGAGCCGCCTGGTCAAAGGCCAAAAGCGAGTTTTTGGGCGCTGCTACCGGCGGCGATATGAGCGACCTGTTTGCGCGCGAAGACGAGCGCCGCGACGCCCTGAACGCCGAGCGCGATGAAGCCTGGCGCTACAAGTCGTGCGAACGCAAAAACCGTTACGACACACGCGCCGAGGCCGAGGCCGTTATGGCCGACTGCGAAAACCGCGGACGGCGCGGTTTGGCCTGCTACAAATGCGAATACTGCGGTGGATGGCACCTGACGTCGCACCCTTGGAAATAGGCGCCGCATCGGCACGGCATTGACGGAGTGCCAGCCATCGTACGCAAGCTACGGGCGCGGCGGCACCAAAACATCGTAGCGAACGGCCTTGCCCGCAAGCTGATAGCTCGGCTTAACGCCGGCAAGCAGCGGGCCCTTCACCGGCCGCTTGATAACGACCTTGCGCGGGTGTACCGCAAGCGCAGCTTCGATCAGCGTCTCCTCATCGGCACACGGCTGTTCCAGATGATGCAAAAGTTGGAACTTCTTTTTCACCGCCGCACTTTTGGTGCGCTCGGGAAACATGGGGTCCAGATACACCACGTCGGGGGCGGCAAGCTCGCCCCGCCCGATCAACTCAGCTACATGGCGAAGACCGGCAATGCTGTCCTCGCCCGCATGAAGGCGCATACGCGACACGGCTGTCGCAAGCGCCGGTTCATCTGCCACGCGATCCAAAGCATCCTTGAGGAGTGCCGCGATCACGCAATCCTGCTCATACAGATCGACGGTAAAGCCCGCGGCCGCCAGCAGCAGCGAATCCTCGCCAAAGCCCGCCGTGGCATCAATCGCCCATGGTTGCTCGATGCCTTTTGTGCGCGCAGCCTTTACCAACAGCTCTTGCTGCAGACGGCCCCGCTTGAGCCGCGGAAGCATGCGGGTAAAATCGGCACACAGCTCCATCGTGCCGTCGGTGAGCGTGAGACCCTCGGACTTCCCGATCAGCTCAAGCCCCGCGGCCCGAGCAACAGAAAAGGGATCGACGACGCCCATGGGCACTCCTTAGCAAGCAAAACGAATACGTGAGCGCCGTTTGTGTCGGCACCCAACCGTTCGCTATTGTCCCACATGCGACATGGTCCACAGCATCGCAATGCAAAGCACCGCCATCAATCCCGTGCACACGGCAGCGATCACAGAATCACCCATGCGCCTTCCCAACGACCGCGGCTCACGCACTTGCCCTGCTCCGTACATCATGACTCCTCCTTGAGACCAGCTCCTTGTTACGGCCTCATCATCGCAGCGCCGCACATGGGCTGCCATCGATTTGGCTTACGTCCAGCTTTCCTTTTTGAAAGGTTGGACCGTACAGGCAAGAGACGCTTTCAAACGCATACATCGCCCCGTTGAACTACAATGTGCTTCACGATATGTGCCGCAACCTGGGTGCGACAGATTCTCCGCGCCCGCATCGAAAGGACCAGCTATGAGCGCCGCTCGCAAGACACTCAAAATCCTTGCCCTTGTCTACTTTGTCTTGGGTATCGCCAGCCTCGTCATTGGAATCGCCGGCATCGCGACCGGCAAGCTCGAGTCCACCTACGGATCGAACGCCATGCTCGCCGCGGCCGTGGTTATCGCCAAGGGCCTCATCGATCTCGCCGCGGGCGTTGCGGGCATCAAGGGTGCCAACAAGCCTTCGCAGGTAGACGGCGCGTTTAAGCTCGGTATTGTTGCCGCGGTCGCCACGCTTGCCCAGGCGGTGCTCACGCTTCCCGCGCTCGGCGGCAGCGCCGTCAACATCGGCGCCTTTGTCATCGTGGTGTACGACCTGTTCTTTGTTCAGCAGGCACACGCCATTAAGGCCGAAAACAAGGACCGCCTGTAGGCACCTGTCTCCCATAGCCCCTGCTATCAAGCAGCTAAAAAGGGCCGATCGCGCATCTCCGCGGTCGGCCCTTTACGTTTGCCTAGATAAAACCTACCAAAATAAACCTGTCCCTTTTTTGGCAGGTTGTTAGCTGTGGCGGCACTCGGCGATGATGAAGTCGATATCGGTTTGGAGCGTGTCCAGGTTTGCCAGGCGCTCTTTGTCGGCAGGGCGCGTGCGGTAGTAGTACGGCGTCATCTGGAAAACCGCCTCGATGTCGGCCTGGGTCTGGAGCGTAATGTTCGCAGACACCCGCTGCGTTCCGACCAACTCGAGCTCGGTGGTCTTCGGCAGCTTCTCATCGTTAAGGTACGGCGTGTCGTAGAGCACCTCTTTGAGCCCAAACAGATGACGGGCGCCCGGCACCACGGTGTAGAGCGAGCCCTCGGCCGCCAGCACGCGGGCAAACTCGCGCTCGTTAAAGGGAGCAAAGAGCTCGGTCACCATATCGAAGGCGCCATCGGCCACGGGGATATCCTTCATGTTGGCCACAAAATAGGTCGCATCGCCGCGCTTGGCAGCAAGGCGTACCATCTCCTTGCCCAGGTCGAAACCGTAGGCATCCACGCCCGGCACCGCGCCCATGGCACTGGTGTAGTAGCCCTCGCCGCAGCAAATATCGAGCAGCGTCATGGGGCCATTCGTAGACGCAGCGCGCCCAGACGCCTGCTTGCGCACCAACTCGACCATCGCATCGCGCAACGGCGCATAGTAACCGCGATTCAGAAAGTCACGACGGCTGCGTGCCTGCGACTTGGGATCGCCCATGGAGTCACCGCTCTTGGACGAGCGCAGCAGATATAGATAACCCTCGCGAGCACGGTCAAACCGGTGACCGCCCGCGCATGCAGCACCGCGTTCGTCATCCACCAGCGGCTTATGGCAAACGGGACACAACAACATGGCAACTCCTTAGCGCGAACAACACAACGCCCACCATTGTCGCACGCCTTCCCCACCTAGTCATTGGGGACGTGCTTGAATGACTAGTCGTTTTAGAACGTCCCCCATGACTAGTCGATTAGGAGTATCATCGTCTGCGCAAATAAGCACAAAATAGCATGTTAGAGATTGAGAGCGTATGGCTGATACCGTATCTAAGCACATTGACATGACCACCGGCTCGCTGTGGCGCAATATTCCCCTGTTCGCCTTCCCCGTGGCCGCCACGAGCATCTTGGAGCAGCTGTCGAACCTCATCGCCACGGTCATTATCGGTAACTTCTCGGGCGACCAGGGAACCCTCGCCATGGCGGCGGTCGGCTCCAATGTTCCGCTTACCAGTCTTATGCTCAACCTGTTTATTGGCATGTCGCTTGGCTCCAACGTGGTCATCGCCAACGCCATCGGCCGCAACGATCAGAACATGGTCAAACGCGCCGTCCATACCTCGATTTTAATGGCGCTCGTGGGCTTTGTCGTCATCGCACTGGGCGAGATCTTTGCCGAGCCCATGCTCGCCGCGCTCAACGTTCCTGCCGAAACCATGCCGCTCGCCTCGCTCTACCTGCGCGTCTTTTTGCTCAGCCTGCCCTCGATCTTGCTCTACAACTTTGAGGCCGCAATCTTCCGCTCCGTCGGCATCACCCGCATGCCGCTGCAGGCGCTTGCCGTGTCCACCGTCCTCAACATTGGCCTGGACCTCATCTTTGTCCCTGTACTCCACTGGGGTGTCGCGGGCGTCGCCATCGCCACCGCCATCGCCTACACCGTCAGCGCCGCCACGCTCTTTATCCGCCTGCTCAAGACCGACTCCGTCGTCCGCGTCACCCTACGCGACCTGGCTATCGACCCCGTCGCCCTCAAGCGCATCGTCAAGATCGGCCTGCCCGCCGGCATCCAAAGCGCTGTCTTTGCCGTCGCCAACATCATCATCCAGTCTGCCATCAACAGCCTGGGCACCGAGGTCATGGCGGCCTCGAGCGCCGCCATGAGCCTGGAGTACGTGTGCTACAACCTGCTCAACAGCTTTAGCCAGGCTTGCACCACCTTTGTGGGACAAAACCACGGTGCCCGCCAGATCGATCGCTGCACCAAAACGCTTAAGGTCTGCCTGGTCGAAGGCGGTATCGTTGCACTCACCACGATCATCGTTATTGTCGGCCTGGGACGCGAGATCTTGTCGCTGTTCAACAGCGACCCCAACATCGTCTCGATCGGCTATATCCGCGTGTGTTCGATCTTCCCGGCGTACGCCTTTAGCATGTTCTACGAAAACATGTCAGGCTACCTGCGCGGCTTTGGTATCTCGCTCACGCCCGCCCTCATCACCATGATCTGCGTCTGCGGCATCCGCTTCTATTGGGTGTTCTGCGTGTTCCCGCACTTCCGCACCTTTGCGAACATCATGATGGTCTACCCCATCAGCCTGGGCACCACGGCGTTCTTTATGGTCGTGGCGGTACTACTCTGCCATCCGGCACGCACCTATCGCGTCACCCAAGCCAAAGCGACAACCCGCTAAACACCGCACTCAACGCCACGCCAGTCATTAATTGACAATATGCGAGCTCATATAGTCGATAAAGCGCCTCGTGGCGATGGGCATGGTGTCCCAGCTGCGCCAGGCGGCCACCACGTCGCGCGAGGGGGCATGCACGATGGGCCGCACACAAATATCGGCTTGCATGCCCTCCACAGTACGACGGTAGAGCATGCTCACTCCTAGGCCCTCCTCCACCATCGCCATGATGGTGTAGTCGTCGGTGACCTCGCTCGTCACGTGCGGCGACAGGCCATGCGCCGCGAATGCATCGAGCACCAGGCTCTGTTCGCCCTCATCCAGAAGCACAAACGGATCGGAAGCCAGGTCGGCGAGCGTCACCTTTTCCTTTGCCGCCAGCGGATGCGCGGCCGGCAGCAATGCCACCAACTCGTCGTGATAGACCACGCGCTTCTCGAGCCCCGCGGTAAACCCGCGTGCCGTAAAGCAAAAATCAACCACGCCATCGTGCACCCACTGGGCGTTGCGCGTGTAATCGCCCTGCTTGAGGGTAAAGTGCACGCCCGGGTGCAGGGCTCCAAAGTCGCGAATCACGCGCGGCAACACGGTTCGGCTCACGTTGGTAAACGTCGCAATGCGAATATCGGTCGACGAAAGCCCCAGCAGCTCCTGGCGCTTGCCCTCAAGCTCAGCCTCGGCAGTTACGATCTGTCGCAGATACGGCAGATACTGCTTGCCATCGCGCGTAAGCGACACACCCCGCTTACCGCGCTCGATAAGCGTGGTACCCAGCTCACGCTCGAGCGCCCTGACGGCCTGGCTCACCGCACTTTGCGTATAGCCCAGCTCGTCCGCCGCGCCCTTAAGACTGCCGCGATCGACCACCATACAAACAATCTGATACCGCGATGCCATCGTGCCTCCACATCAATGCAGCCGTAAAACGTTTTGCCAGCGCCTTTCGCACCTACTTCAGCATTTCTTAATCATAATGAAGATACATTCGCTTTACTACATCCAAATCTGGGAGCAGAATCTTTTTTGCGAAACCGTTCTGTAACAAAAGGAGTCCCATGGATCGCAAAAAAGCAATCGCGCTCTCATTTTCCGTTCCCGTCGCATGGGGCTTTTCGTATCCCCTCATGAAGATCGGCATGGACAGCATGAACGCCACGAGCATCGTCGCGCTACGTTGCATCATCGCCTTTGTGGTCTGCCTGCTGCTCTTCCACAAGTGCGCTTTCCGCATCAACCGCGACCTTATGGTCCGTGCCGCCATCATCGGCGCCATTATGGCAACCGAGCTCACCTGCATGTGCCTGGGCTCCAGCCTCACCTCTGCCTCCACTGCCGGCTTTTTGCAGAGCCTGACGGTCGTGATCGTACCGTTTGCCAACGCCGCCCTGCTGCATCGTGCCCCCGAGCGCAAAGTGCTCGTCGGCACTGCCATCGTCACCTGCGGCATGCTGCTGCTCTCGGGCGCCGACTTTACCAGCCTGAACCCGGGCGCGATCATCATGCTGCTCTCCGCCTTTGTCTACGCCGGACACATCATTGTGGCGAAGCGCTTTGTCGAAGATGTCGACCCGCTGGCTCTGGGCGTTTGGCAGCTGGGCTTTGGCGGCTTGTTCTCGGGCATCGCCGCATTCACCTTTGGCGGCTTCACGCTTCCCAGTACGCCCAGCGAGATCGTGGTCGTCGTCGCGCTCGCGCTCATCTGCTCTGCCTACGGCTTTATCACCCAGACGCTCGTGCAGCCCCACGTGCCCGCCGAGACCACTGGCTTCGCCTTCTCGCTCGAGCCGGTCTGCTCCGCCGTCTTTTCGTTCTTCCTAGTCGGTGAGGTCCTGAGCCCCATCGCCTTCCTGGGTGCAGCTCTCATCCTCACCGGCGTCATGGTGGCAACCGTCGAGCTTCCGCGCCTCCGCGCACATGGACAGGCTCGCATGGCGGGAGCGCCCGAGCACGTCTCGTAGACCCCGCTCTTCATACAGCCGTGGCATAAAGGCAACCGGTGCGCCTTTACAATAGATGCCAACAGAGCATCTGACGTAAAGGAGCCCCATGGACGCCGCGACCCGCGACCGCAACATAGCAACTTGGTTAGGCGATGCGCCGCAGCCGGTACGTGACACTACGAACCAGCTGCTCGAGCGCATCGCCCTCTTGCGTGCCGAACAGACCATCTACCCGGCACAAGACGACATCCTCAATGCCCTCGCCTACACGCCGGCCGACCAGGTCAAGGTTGTCATCTTAGGTCAAGACCCCTATCACGGACCCAACCAGGCCATGGGGCTGTCGTTCTCGGTCCCCGCAACGCAAACCAAGTTGCCGCCGAGTCTGCGCAACATCTATAAAGAACTCAAAACTGATCTGGGTTGCCCCATTCCCGCCACAGGAGATCTAACGCCATGGGCACAACAGGGCGTCCTGCTTCTCAACACTACGCTCACCGTGCGCGAACACGCTGCGAACTCGCACGCCAAACTGGGCTGGAGCACGCTCACCGACTATGTTATCGAACGCTGCTGCCAGCTGCCCCAACCGGTAGTCTTTTTGGCATGGGGCCGCTTTGCCCAGCAGATGGTCGAAGGCAAGCTCGTCGCAACTGGTGCGGGCAAGGCAACCGACAAGTTCTGTCTGGCCTCCACGCACCCCTCGCCGCTTTCGGCCAACCGTGCCACGGTAGAACTCCCCGCCTTTATGGGATCGCGCCCCTTCTCAGCAGCTAATCGGCTACTCGAACAGTACGGCTCGACCCCCGTCAACTGGACCTGCCTCGGCTAAAAATCGATACATCAAAAACGCGCCCGACGGCTTTCTGAACTGCACCCCAAAACTTGGACGGCTTAAATAAGAACTACGCCGCAAGGGACT
>CABUKS010000022.1 GCA_902492235.1 uncultured Collinsella sp.
CGCCTTCCTGGCCTCGACATCATGCTTCACCCTCAAATCAACGCGCATAAAGAAAGCCTCCCATTTCTCATGTCCAAGAAATGGGAGGCAGTTCAGTGCGAGCTGCAGGGTCTTTTGCCAAGTGACGGATCGCTTGTGGAGCCGCGCTCCATTTTGCTCGTTAGTCCTCCTTGCGAACTTTTTGCAGGTAGCGGTAGACGCTGGGCTCCGAGATGCCCAGCGCGGTGGCGGCGCAGGCCACGGCGCCCTTGAGCATGAACACCCCGTTACCGTTGAGGTGGCGAATAACGTCCACGCGGTCGCTCTGACCAAGCGACGCTACATCCAGCCCGCGCGCGCTCAGCAACTCGGCAATGCTGCGGTCGATGAGCTCCTGTGTAGACTCCGAAAGGCTTTCGACCTCGATAGGGGCGGGCTCCGTGCGCGTCGGCGCCGCGTCGAAGCACGCCATGAGCTGCTGCGCCATGGCGTTGATGGAGCGTACGGTCGAGAGGTCGGTGTTGACGCAGAGCATACCGACGATCTCGTCATTCTCGCGGATAAAGTACGTCGCCGACTCCAGCGTCTTGCCTCCGGCGCCGCGGCCCTCGTAGCCCGTAATAAACGGCAGGTCGCGATACTTGGCGTCGTGCATGATCTTGAGTGCCAGATCGGTGGCGGGACCGCCGACCTTGCGGCCGCTCACGATGCCGTTGCGAATATCGACGATGGCGTGGTCGGGATCCGAGAAATCGTGTAGCACGATTTCGCTGTTTTTGCCGAGTATCTGCTCCAGAAAATCGACCATCGGCAAAAAGCGACGTACGGTCTCGTTCACGGGCAACTCCTTTGGGTGAAATCGGAAATGTTCATAACAATTTTTTCTCATGGTAACACGCTGCCCATCATCTCGTATATCCGCAGGTACATTGCGTAATGCAGACGAACGGTAGAAATTTAGCGGTAAACGGTTGACCAAAAGAAATGTTAGATGTTATTTTGACCAGACACTTTCCTGACCTGCGGAAATGCGAAATTTCAGCTGAAGAATAGTCTGATAACAAAAAATTATTATTGAGAATGAGAATCATCTTTAATACGATATGCAATGAAGGCACAACCTCAACCCCGCACTGCGTCACAATAGAGCGTCAGATGCGAAAACAACTACTTCGAGGATTGGTGGTCAAATGACCCAGGAGACGGTTACGAACGGCACTGAAGCCCTGTTCACTCGCGAAGGCATGCCTCCCGTTAAGGAAATGATCCCGTGTGCCCTTCAGCACGTACTGGCATCGTTTGCCGGCATCATTACCCCGGCGGTCATCATGGCCGGCGTCTACGGCTTTAATAGCCAGCAGAGTACCGACATCATCCAGGTCGCCCTCATTCTTTCGGCGATCGACACGGCCCTTCAGGCCTTCGCTCCCTTCCGTCGCATCGGCGGCGGCCTGCCCATCGTCATGGGCGTTTCGTTCGCGTTCCTGCCGGCCCTGCAGGCCATGGGTGCCTCGGGCTTTAGCTTTGGTGCGCTGCTGGGTGGCGAGATCGTCGGCGGCGCCGTCGCGGTCCTCTTTGGTCTGGCCTACAGCAAGATCAAGTGGCTGTTCCCGCCCGTCGTGACCGGTACGGTCATCTTCTCCATCGGCGTTTCGCTGTATCCCACGGCCGTCAAGTATATGGCCGGCGGTATGGGTACACCGCTGTGGGGCACCCCGCAGGCATGGTGCGTCGCTCTTATCACCTTCGCCGTGGTCTTTGCGCTCGCCAACTTTGGCAAGGGCACGCTCAAGCTGGGATCCGTGTTCTTTGGCATGATCGTTGGCATGATCGTCTCCATCCCCTTTGGCATGATCGACTTCTCCAGCGTCGCCACCGCTCAGGTCTTCGCTCTTCCCAAGCTCATGCCCTACGCGCTCGAGTTTGATCCCGAGGTCTGCATTACCCTCGCCGTCGTGTTCCCCATGGTTGCCATCCAGGTTATCGGTGACGTCTCCGCCGCCTGCCTGGGCTCCATCGACCGTATGCCCACCGAGCGCGAGCTCTCCGGCGCTATCGTGTCCCAGGGCCTCACCTCTATGGTCGGCGGTCTGCTGGGCGGTCTTCCCACCAGCGCCCTTGGCCAGAACGTGGGCATCATCTGCTCCAACAACGTCGTCAACAAGTGGGTCTTTGTGATCATTGCGGCCGTCTTTACCATCGCCGGTCTGTTCCCGCAGCTCTCTGCCGTCCTTTCCGCTATCCCGCAGCCCGTCATCGGCGGCGCGACCGTCGGCGTCTTTGGCACCATCACCATGAACGGCGTGCGCATGTTCACCCGCGAGGGCCTCACGCAGCGCACTACCACCATCGTCGGCACCTCCGTCGTCTTTGGCCTGGGTATCTGGATGGCCAGCGGTTGCCTTGCCGGCGAGGGTATGCCCGCCTGGGTGTCCACCGTCATCGGCTCCAATGCCGTAACCCCCACCGCCATCATGGCCATTGTCCTTAACCTGATCCTTCCGCAGACGCCGGTCGTGGCTCAGCACATCGATGCTGCCAAGGACGCTGCCGTGGATCTGGTCTTGCCCGAGAGCAAGAAGTAACCAATTCGGTGCTATTCGTCGGCGGACGCATCGCCTCGTCCGCCGACGCCATGCGGCACCAAGCCGCACTTCAAAGGGTTTGTCCCTTTGGTGAAGCGTTGACGGGAGAGGGCCCGTTTCCGGTGTAGGCCGGCGCTTCGCACTCCGCCATGTCAGAGGTGTCAAACCCCGCCTCTGATGTTGAAGGGAGCATCCATGCTTCTGGTCGCTAACGGTTCCGTCTTTACCCGCAACGCTCAGACCCCGTTTATTCCAAACGGTGCGGTCGCCATTGACGGAGATACGATCGTCGAAGTGGGCCCCGAGCGCGAGCTCAAGGCCAAGTACCCGGATGCCGAGTACGTCGATGCCCAGGGCAACCTCATCATGCCCGGACTCATCAACTGCCACACCCACATCTACTCGGGTCTGGCCCGCGGCCTTGCCATTAAGGGCTGCAACCCCACCAACTTCCTGGAGAATCTTGAGCAGCAGTGGTGGAAGATCGACGACAACCTGACGCTCGACGGCACCAAGGCCAGCGCCTATGCCACGATTTTGGACTCCATCCGTGATGGCGTCACCACGATCTTCGATCACCATGCGAGCTTCTGCGAGATCCCGGGAAGCCTCTTTACCATTAAGGATGCAGCTCAGGAGCTGGGCATGCGTTCGTGCCTGTGCTACGAGGTTTCCGATCGCCGTGGCCAGGAAAAATGCGACCAGGCCATTGCCGAGAACGCCGAATTTGCCCAGTGGGCCGCCAAGGAGCGTCGCGATAACGACAACCACATGATCGCTGCCATGTTTGGCGGACATGCTACCTTTACGCTTTCGGACGAGACCATGGATAAGATGGCCGAGGCCAACAACGGCCTGACCGGCTTCCACATCCATGTGTGCGAGGGCATGAATGACGTGTGGGACTCCCGCCTCAACCGCGGTGGCATCAGCCCCGTCGAGCGCCTGCTGCAGCACAACCTGCTTGGTCCCGACACCATGCTGGGCCACTGCATCCACGTGACGCCTGCCGAGATGGATATCGTCAAGGAGTCCGGCACCTGGCTGGTCAACAACCCCGAATCCAATATGGGCAACGCCGTGGGCTGCGCCCCCGTGCTCGAGTTCTTCCGCCGCGGCATCCCCGTGTGCATGGGTACCGACGCCTACGCCCACGATATGCTCGAGAGCCTTAAGGTCTTCCTGATCATTCAGCGCCACAACGCTGCCATGCCCAACGTGGGCTGGTGCGAGGCCATGACGATGCTGTTTGAGAACAACGCCAAGATGGCGAGCAAGTACTTCGATCGCAAGCTTGGTGTGCTCGAGGCCGGCGCTGCCGCCGACGTTATCGTTATGGACTACAAGCCCTTTACGCCGCTGAGCGAGGAGAACATCGACGGCCACATGCTCTTTGGCATGATGGGCAAAAACTGCCGCACCACCATCATCAACGGCCGCGTCCTGTACAAGGATCGCGAGTTCGTTGGGATTGATGAGGACAAGATCAACGCGTGGACCATGGCTGAGTCCAAGAAGCTCTGGAGCACGCTCAACGATCGCACCTACTAATTCACAAGCAGATTCACGCGCGTCGGGTGTTTCGCCGCATTCGACGCGCGTATAGGCGACCTCCGCGGGGTCGCCGGCGCTGTGCTAGCGCTACACCGTATTTGCGCCCGCCGCGCGGTCTCGCCGGGCGTTACAGAGAGGAGCTCACTATGAGCGACATCATGAGGCCGATCCCGTTTTCGCAGCTGATGAACTGGATCATCGAGGAGCACAAGACTCAGGGCGCCGTCTTTGGCGTGCGCAAGATGGTCACGACCAACCAGGAGGGCGCGCTTCCCATTTTTGACGAGCGCATCGAGACTCCGTTTGGCCCGGCCGCCGGTCCCAATACGCAGTTGGCCCAGAACATCGTGGCATCCTACGTGGCTGGTTCCCGCTTCTTTGAGCTCAAGACCGTTCAGGTTATGGACGGCGAGGAGCTCTCCAAGTGTGTCAACAAGCCCTGCATTGTGGCGCAGGACGAGTGCTACAACTGCGAGTGGTCGACCGAGCTCGAGGTTCCGCAGGCTTTTGCCGAGTACGTGAAGGCATGGTTTGCCTGCCACCTGATCGCTCGCGAGTACGGCCTGGGCAGCCCGGACGGCTTTGTCTTCAACATGTCCGTGGGTTATGACCTGGAGGGCATCAAGAGCCCCAAGGTCGACGCCTACATCGAGGGCATGAAGGACGCCAGCGGCTCCGACGTCTGGAACGAGTGCCGCGCATGGGCGCTCGCCAACCTGGACAAGTTTGAGCATGTCGACGCCGCGTTTGTCGAGTCCATCCCGGCACGCGTCTCCAACTCCATCACCGAGTCTACCCTGCACGGCTGCCCGCCCGCCGAGATCGAGCGCATCGCGACCTACCTCATCACCGAGAAGGGCCTCAACACCTACATCAAGTGCAACCCCACGCTGCTGGGCTATGAGTTTGCACGTCAGCGCCTCAACGAGCTGGGCTTTGACTACATCGTCTTCGACGATACGCACTTCCGCGAGGACCTGCAGTGGGCCGACGCCGTGCCCATGTTCGAGCGCCTGATTGCCCTGTGCGCCGAGCGCGGCCTGGAGTTTGGCGTCAAGCTCACCAACACCTTCCCCGTCGACGTGACGAGGAACGAGCTGCCTTCCACCGAGATGTACATGTCCGGCCGTTCGCTGTTCTCGCTGACCATCGAGGCTGCCCGTCGCATTACCGAGCAGTTCGATGGCAAGCTGCGCATCAGCTACTCCGGCGGTGCTACGGTCTACAACATCCGCGCCCTGTACGATGCCGGCATTTGGCCCGTCACCCTGGCGACCGACGTGCTCAAGCCCGGTGGCTACGAGCGCTTTAGCCAGATGGCCGGCGAGTTTACCGACCTGGATGGCAAGCCGTTCGCGGGTGTCTCTCTCGAGGCTGTGACTGCGATCCAGACCGACTCACTCACCAACCCGCTCTACAAGAAGCCGCTGCGTCCGCTGCCCGACCGCAAGGTCGCCGGCAAGAGCCCTCTTTCCGATTGCTTTACCACGCCGTGCCGCACGAGCTGCCCCATCCAGCAGGATATTCCCGCCTACCTGGCGGCCGTTGACGAGGGCCGCTACGAGGACGCACTCAACATCATCATCGAGCGCAACGCCCTGCCGTTCATTACCGGCACCATCTGCCCGCATCCCTGCGGCCGTGCCTGCGAGCGTGCGTTCTACGAGCCCGAGGGCGCCCAGATTCGCGCCAGCAAGCTCAAGGCCGCCCGCGAGGCCATGACCGCCGTGCTGCCCAAGCTGCGCGCCCAGGCCATCGCCAACGACGGCGAGCGCAACGTTGCCGTTATCGGCGGCGGCCCGGCCGGCCTGGCGACGGCGTTCTTCCTGACGCGTGCCGGCGTGCCCGTCACCATCTTTGAGGCCCGCGATTCGCTCGGCGGCGTGGTCCGTCACGTGATTCCCGAGTTCCGTATCGCGAGCGACGATATCTCCCACGATGCCGAGCTCTGCCTAGCCTTTGGCGCCAAGGTGCAGCTCAACGCTCGCGTTGATTCCATTGACGAGCTCAAGGACCAGGGCTTTACCGACGTGGTCGTGGCCACCGGTGCCTGGATGCCCGGCTCTGCGGGCCTGGGCGAGGGCGCCGAGCTCGACGTGCTGGAGTTCCTCGAGGCCGCCAAGAAGGGCGAGAAGCTCGAGCTGGGCGAGGACGTCGTGGTCATTGGCGCCGGCAACACCGCCATGGACGCGGCCCGCGTGGCCAAGCGCCTGGCCGGCGTGAAGAACGTGCGCCTGGTCTACCGCCGCACCAAGAAGCAGATGCCCGCCGATGAGGAAGAGCTCGATCTTGCTCTTGCCGACGGCGTTGAGTTCTGCGAGCTGCTGGCACCTAAGGCACTCAACGGCGCCGTGCTGACCTGCGATGTTATGGAGCTTGGCGAGCCGGATGCAAGTGGCCGCCGCAGCCCCGTCGCCACGGGCGAGACTGTTGAGCTTCCCGCCACCACGGTGATCTGCGCCGTGGGCGAGGGCATCGACGCCAGCCTGTACGATGCCGCGGGCGTCGAGCACGACCGTCGCGGCCGCCTTGCCGCTACCTCCACCGGCGTCGAGGGCGTCTGGGCTGCGGGCGACTGCCGCCGCGGTCCTGCCACCGTGGTCGAGGCTATCGCCGATGCCGCCGAGGTCGCCCGTGCCATCGCCGACGTGGACTTTAACAAGTACGCCGACTGCAACGAGCAGGCCGGCCGCGAGGACACTTGCTACGAGCGCAAGGGGTCGCTGTGCCGCGACAAGCGCAACTGCACCAAGACCCGCTGCCTGGGCTGCGGCTCGGTGTGCGAGGTCTGCTGCGACGTGTGCCCCAACCGCGCCAACGTGGCAATTAAGGTGCCGGGCCTGGCCAAGCATCAGGTCGTCCATGTCGACGGCATGTGCAATGAGTGCGGCAACTGCGCCGTGTTCTGCCCTTACCAGGAGGGTCGTCCCTACAAGGACAAGCTCACCCTGTTCTGGAGCGAGGAGGACATGGAGAACTCCGAGAACGAGGGCTTCCTGGCCGTGGACGAGGACCACTTTAAGGTTCGCGTCGCCGGCACGGTCCGCACCGTCTCGGTCGATGCCGTCAACACCGGTCTTCCCGAGGCCGTCCGCCTGACCATCAGGGCTGTGCGCGACAACTATTCGTACCTTCTTAAGAAATAGGCGAGTCTCTTATGGCCAAATCCATTCAACATAACGTGGCCTACGTTGCCTGCGGAAGCGGTTGCGCCTCCGCAGGCGGCGACGCCCACTGCAGCGAAGGCTGCATTGGCTGTGGCGCCTGCGTCACGGCCTGCCCCCACGGCGCCATTGCGCTGGTCGATGGCATCGCCCGCGTGGACCGCTCCAAGTGCACGGGCTGTGGCCTGTGCGGCATGGCGTGCCCGCAGCGCGTGATTGCCTTCGTCCCCGGCTACCAGAACATTCTGGTGCGCTGCAACAACACCGATAAGGGCACCATTGCGCGCAAGGTCTGCGACACGAGCTGCATCGGTTGCGGTATGTGCGCCAAAAAGTGCCCTGCCGGCGCTATCCGCATCGAGGACAACTGCGCCCATATCGACGGCGTGGACTGCCTGTCGTGCGGCATGTGCGCCGTCGTCTGCCCGCATGGCGCCATCCACGACCGCACCGGCATCGCCGCCGGCGTGTAGAAGGGAATCACCATGGCACAGGAATTCACTTTTACCGTTAACGGCGTCGAGTGCACGACGACTCAGAACAAGCCACTGCTGCGCTATCTGCGCGACGACCTGCACATTCACTCCGCCAAGGACGGCTGCTCCGAGGGCGCCTGCGGCACCTGCACCATTCATGTGGACGGTGCGGCCGTCAAGGCGTGCGTGCTGACCACCGCTCTTGCCGCCGGCCGCAACATCGTGACCGTCGAGGGCCTGCCCGAGGACGTGCGCGAGGCCTTCGTGTACGCCTTTGGCGCCGTGGGCGCCGTGCAGTGCGGCTTTTGCATCCCCGGCATGGTCATGGCGGGTGCGGCGCTCATCGCCGAGGACCCCGAGCCCACCGAGGAGCAGATCAAGTACGCCATTCGCGGCAATGTCTGCCGCTGCACCGGCTACAAGAAGATTATTGAGGGCATTTCGCTGGCAGCTGCGGTGCTCCGCGGCGAAAAGCAGATCGACGAGGACCTGGAGCGCGGCGATGACTACGGCGTGGGCAAGCGCGCCTTCCGTATTGACGTGCGCAAGAAGGTGCTCGGCGAGGGCAAGTATCCCGACGACATCGACGAGCTCGATCAGCCGGGCCTGACCTATGCCAGCGCCGTGCGCTCCAAGTATCCGCGCGCCCGCGTGCTCTCCATCGATACTTCCAAGGCCGAGGCCCTGCCCGGCGTGGTGGGCATCCTGCGCGCCGAGGACGTGCCAGTCAACCAGGTCGGCCACCTTATCCAGGACTGGGACGTCATGATCGCCCAGGGCGATATCACCCGCTGCGTGGGCGATGCCATCGTGCTGGTGGTCGCCGAGGACGAGGCGACGCTCGAGAAGGCCAAGAAGCTCGTAAAGATCGATTACGAGCCGCTGGAGCCCGTGCGCAACATTGTCGAGGCCAGGGCCGCCGATGCCCCGCGCCTGCATGACAGCTTCTTTGCCTTCGGCAACACGGTGGAGCTCAAGGACAACGTGTGTCAGAGCCGTCACGTGACGCGCGGCGACGCCGCCAAGGCGCTGGCAGAGAGCGCGTTTACCGTGACGCAGCGCTTTACCACGCCCTTTACCGAGCATGCCTTCTTGGAGCCCGAGTGCGCCGTTGCCTTCCCGTACAAGAACGGCGTCAAGGTACAGTCGACCGACCAGGGCGCCTACGATACGCGCAAAGAGTGCGCCCACATGTTTGGCTGGGATAGCGAACCCGAGCGCGTGGTTGTGGAGACCATGCTCGTGGGTGGCGGCTTTGGCGGCAAGGAGGACGTGTCCATCCAGCATCTGGCCGCGCTCGCCGCCTATAAGTTCCAGCGTCCTGTGAAGTGCAAGCTCACGCGCGCCGAGTCGCTCGCGTTCCATCCCAAGCGCCACGCCATGGACGGCACCTTTACGCTGGGCTGCGACGCCGAGGGCAACTTTACCGGCCTGGATTGCGAGATCAATTTTGACACCGGCGCCTATGCGTCGCTGTGCGGCCCGGTGCTCGAGCGCGCCTGCACGCATGCCGTCGGCCCCTACAAGTACCAGAATACCGACATTCGCGGCTTTGGCTACTACACCAACAACCCGCCCGCCGGTGCGTACCGCGGCTTTGGCGTTTGCCAGTCCGAGTTTGCGCTCGAGAGCCTGATCGACCTGCTGGCCGAGAAGGTCGGCCTGGATCCGTGGGAGATCCGCTACCGTAACGCCATCGAGCCGGGCGAGGTTCTGCCCAACGGCCAGATTGCCGACTGCTCCACGGCGCTGAAGGAGACGCTGCTCGAGGTCAAGGATGCCTACTACGCGCATCCTGGACATGCCGGTATCGCCTGCGCCATGAAGAACGCCGGCGTGGGCGTGGGCCTGCCCGATGCCGGCCGCTGCAAGATTCGCATCGAGGATGGCCGCGCCGTGGTCTACGCCGCCACGTCCGACATCGGCCAGGGCTGTAACACCGTCTTTTTGCAGGACGTTGCCGAGGCATGCGGTCTGCCGCTTCGCTGCATTGCCAATGGCGAGTGCTCCACCGAAAACGCTCCCGACTCCGGCACCACGTCTGGCTCGCGTCAGACGGTCGTGACCGGCGAGGCCGTGCGCGGTGCCGCCTTCCTGCTGCGCGATGCCATGGTTGGCATCGAGGCCGGCAAGCCCGCACCCGATGCTCCCGTGAGCGCGCATGGCGACGGCGTCAAGATTGAGTACGACGACGGTCGCGCCTACCAGCTGCGCACGCAGGAACTCGTCGCCGGCCAGGGCATGCATCCTCGGGATCCCGCGACCGCCATTAAGGCGCTCGAGGGATGCGAGTTTGGCTACGTGTACCTGGAGCCGACCGACAAACTGGGCGCCGACGTTCCCAACCCCAAGAGCCATATCTGCTACGGCTTTGCCACGCATGTGGTCATTTTGGATGATGACGGCCGCGTGAGCGAGGTCTATGCCGCGCACGATTCCGGCAAGGTGGTCAACCCCATCTCCATCCAGGGTCAGATCGAAGGCGGTGTGCTCATGGGTATGGGCTATGCGCTTACCGAGGACTGGCCGCTCAAGGACTGCGTACCCCAGGCAAGGTACGGTACGCTCGGGCTGTTCCGTGCGCCCGAAATACCGGATATCCACGCCATCTACGTGGAGAAGGACGAGCTGCTGCCCGTGGCATACGGCGGCAAGGGCATCGGCGAGATCGCAACGATCCCCACTGCGCCCGCCGTACAGAACGCCTATCGCGCATTTGACGGCAAGCTGCGTCCGGATCTGCCCATGGTGGATACGCCCTACAGCCGCGCTCGTCACCGCGGGTAGGGTAGAGCGCGGACAGCCATTGCTGATGGGCTGTTCGCGCTCAATATCAACTGCATATGCTGCGCCTTTGGCCCCCGGCTCCATCGCGAGCCGGGGCCTTTTGTTTGGAGCGCCTCCGCATACGGAAACTGCGTCCCAGAATTGGCGTTCAGAATGGGATGCGCTTTCCGGTAGAGCATCTGGCGGAAACTGTGTTCCGGATTCGACGCTCAGAATGGGATTCGTTTTCCGGATCGGTCCTCAACCGGAAGCTGTGTCCCGGAATCATGCCTCAGAATGGGATGCGTTTTCCGCTGGCCGGTCGTTTGGAAAGTGCATCCCAGTTTGAGCGTTTATTCCGGGATGCGGTTTCCGCTGAAGGACTCAACCGGAAAGCACGACCCGTTCCGAGGCCTGATTCCGGGACACGCTTTCCGCTAGGCCCGCCATCCGGAAAGTGCATCCCGTTTTGAGCGTCCAGCCTGGGACGCGCTTTCCGTTGGCGTGGCCGTTGGGAAAACGCGGCCCAGATAGGGGGATGCGATTCGGCGATGCGTGGCCTAGCAGCTCCTACAGCTCAATATCGTTGAGCCATGTCGGTAGCGCGGTCTGCCGGATGCCTGCCGTCTGCAGCTTTTTGGCGAGCACTCCTGCCGAGCGGACCTCGTTTATGGTAAAGCGCAGCAGAGGATGACCGTAGAGCGATAGGTGCGCCTCGCGCTGTCGTTCGGCAACGAGCGCCTCGGCGGTGGTGCGCCCGGCTAACATGGCCTGGTCGGTATATTTGACGAACCCGTCGAGTTCTCCCAACGTGAGCTCCCGCGCCTGGCGCTCCCAGGCAAAGTCCGTTCGCATAGTCTCGGTCGAATCGAAGGGGTCCGTCAGCTCGTATTGCAGTTGGTCGGGTGCGAAGCCGGTCTCGATCATGACGGCGCGGGCGACTGATTCTCCACCGCTCTCGGCGCGGGCGTCGGCATACCGAAGTGTCGTGAGGGCGGTGCGGATGGCCCGGTCGTTGCGAGTGCTCGCTCGTTGCTCGACGGCCGCCATCAGCTGCTCTTGCGTTAGACCAAGCTTTGAGATCGCCGAATCGGCAATGGGCATGCCGTCGGCAAAACCAGTTTGCAGCAGGCAATCCGTCACCGTTTGAATGGGCGGCGTTACCGATATGCCGGCTCTGTGTATTGCTCCGGCCGGCTCAATCTGATGCCGCTGGATTCGGACGCCTGGGCGAGCCGACGGCTTTGTCGAGCTGCAGACATGCACAACGTTCAGGTGTCGCCACGAGACCTCGAGCCCCAGCAGGCAAGCTGCCGAAAACGAGCAGAACGTCCAATCGGGGTGGATGATCGCAAGGGCGCGAATAATCTCGCAATGACGCTGCGCCCGGTTGAGCTCATCCCAGCGCATTTTGCGCGCAAACAACCCCGACATGGGCGAGACAACCGTGCCGCCGGTGCGCCGAAGGAGCGCTTTTCGGATCGCCGTGCTCGGGGGAATCAGACAGCGCCCCTCTTGTTCGGCTTGAGTGAGCAGCTGGTCGATGAGTTGGTCATTGTAATGGGTCATGAGCTACCGCCTCCTTTTGGGTAGCAAAAACGTATCAGCTGGAACTTGCCACTCAGCTGACCAAAAGCTGACCAAAATCTAACCATGCAGATAGATGGCCTGTTTTCGGCGACATTTTTACATCCGAATCGGTGGGCGGTAATCGGCGACCTTGAACGGTAGCGAGTTATGAAGACTGGGTAAGTTTCGAGACGTGTACTTTTTGAAAAAGAGCATTCTATCTGCTGTTTTGTGTTTCTGGATCGCATATTTGAAGGCATGTGATAAGGGCTGCAGGTCGTCGTCTGTGTCGGCGGAAACTATGTCCCGGAATTGACGTTCGGAATGGGACGCGCTTTCCGGAACGCCCCTCAACCGGAAACTGCGTCCCAGATTTCGGCCTCGGAGTGGGATGCCGTTTCCGGATCGGGCCTCAAGCGGAAACTGCGTCCCGGAATCGAGCCTCGGGGTGGGACACGCTTTCCGGCTGGCATGTTTGGCGGAAACTACGGCCCAGTTTTTGGCTCCAGAACGGGATACATTTTCCGGAACGGTCCACGTGCGGTGGTGTACCGCCCCTTTTACGTGCGCCGCTTGTCGAATTACGTTATAGCTAGCTATATTATAGGAAGGTATAATATAGCTAGCTATAACGTAAAGGAAGGATGGCCCTATGTTTATCGGAAGAACAGTGGAAATGTCCGAGCTCAATCGACTGTATGGCACGGGCTCCTTTGAGATGCCTGTGATTTACGGCCGTCGTCGTGTGGGCAAAACGCGTCTTATCACAGAATTCATCCAAGACAAGAAGGCTATTTACTTTCAAGCTCGTCGTACCAATGCAGAGGCAAACCTGCACGGCTTTAGCCAGGCGATACTTGCGGGTTCGGTTGGTGCTGCAGGCGTGTCGTTTCGTAGTTTTGACGAGGCGTTCGATGCATTGGCCACCATGGCTCGCACGGAACGTTTGATTGTCGTGATTGACGAGTATCCCTATCTCGCCCAATCGAATCCCGAGATCAGTTCGTTGCTGCAAGACAAGATTGATCACTTGTACAAAGAGACTAGGCTCATGCTGATTCTATGCGGCTCGTCTCTTTCGTTTATGGAGGAACAGGTGTTGGGCTACGAGAGCCCACTATACGGTAGGCGTACGGCCCAGTTTAAGATCATGCCGCTCGATTTTACGACGACCCTCGGCCTGTGGCAGAGCATGAGTCGCGAAGACGCTGCAGTTTGCTATGGTATGACGGGCGGCATTCCTGCATATATCGAGAGAGTCGATCCTGCCGCATCGCTCAAGGACAACATCAAACGTCTTTTTCTTACTTCTACGGGCTATCTCTTTGAGGAGCCGAGTAACCTGCTAATGCAAGAGTGCCGCAATCCCGAGCAATATGATGCGATCGTGCAAGCAATTGCTCAGGGGCGCTCGAAGATCTCGGAGATTGCGAGCTCTACGGGAATCCCTGCGAGCAACGTAAAGAGCTATGTGGATAAGCTGGCGTCGCTTGGGATTGTCGAGCGCGAGCTGCCCCTAAACGAGACGAGCAATAAGCGAGCCGTGTATCTGCTGAGCGACCAGATGTTTAGGTTCTGGTACAAGTTTGTTCCGCAGAACATTGGGCTGATTCAAAACGATATGGCCGAGATGGCGTATAAGCGCATTGAGCCGCACGTATCGGATTACATGGGTACGGTCTTTGAGCTTATATGCAGACAATACGTGTACGAACTCGCGCGCGCGGGCCAGCTCGATGTGGTTCCGGCGAGCGTCGGGCGCTGGTGGGGGACGGACAATCGCACGCATACGCAGGAAGAAATCGACTTGATTGTTGACGATGGCGAGGGCGCTGCGCTGTTTGCGGAGTGCAAATGGCGCAATGAACCGGCGGGCGAAGACGTGCTGCAAAAGCTCGTGCACCGAAGCGAGCTCTTTAGACGGCAACGAAAAAGCTATGCACTTTTCTCAAAAAGCGGCTTTACGCAGGGATGTCGGGATGCCGCGGAGAGTAGGGGAGACGTCAAGCTGATCTCGTTTGCCGAGATGTGAGGGCGGGATAACGCTGCTCGGGGGTAAAGCCTGTCCTCGAATGGCTGGAACGGGGCCCTCTGTTGTCGTACTGGCTGCCAGCGGAAATTGCATCCCGGAATGAGCGCTCAGACTGGGACGCACTTTCCGGATCGGTCCTCAAGAGGAAGATGCGTCCCGGATTCTGGCTCCAGAGTGGGATGCCGTTTCCGGTTGAGGTCTCTGGCGGAAGCTGTATTCCGGAATCGAGCTTCAGAGTGGGACGTGCTTTCCCGTCAGGAGCTCAAGTGGAAACTGCGTCCCGGATTCAAGCCTCGGAATGGGACGTGCTTTCCGGATGGGCTTCAAGCGGAAACTGTGTCCCAGAATCGACATGGCTTCAAGTGGAAAGCGCGTCTTAGAATACCGCGCCGGCGTTTTTGGCGGTTGTGGTTGGAAAGGGAAGCATTGCCTGCACACACGACGACGGCGTGGCGGTGATCCCCATGGCGGCACTTGGGGCGTAGTGGTTTTGCGGGCGTGCCGTGCTTCCTTTACCGAAAATCCATTTGGTAAACCAGATGCTCGCGGATAGAATAAAGTCGACGGCAGCCCAAGTGGTGAAGAGCTGGGCAGCGCCGTTGCTTGGTCAAGAGGTCAGCGCCTTAATGGCAGTGACTTGTTATGCTTCGAATGCTGCTTGAGTGCCTCGGAAAGTTCGATAAGCGCCGTGAAGAGCGAGACCAAAGCAACCAAGAGCTCTGTGAGCTCTGATGGGCCCGGGATGACCGCTGATTCAAGTCACCGGGCCTAAACTTTTTCATGCATTTGAGTAGAGCGGGCGACTCTCTTGGGGCGGTCTACATGGCGTGTGCCTGGCGCGCGTGGCATTGCGTCCCGCCTTCATGTCCGCACGGGCGCCTATCCTTACGGCAATGTAGCTGCCTGTGAAACAGGCGGCAGCTGACGGAGAAAGGCCCTCGCCGTGCCAGACAAAAAGACGCCGTGTATCTCGGCTATCGATACGACGAACTTTGCGCGCCAGATCGTGCTGGACTTTGAGTTTGCGCCGGTGCCAAGGCAGCGCCAGCGCCGCGGGTTGCGCAACGAGATTATCGAGGTCGGCGCGGTTAAGCTCGATAACCGCGGCAACGTTATGGGCGAGTTTTCGCAGTTTGTGCAGACAGAATTTACCGAAGGCGTTGCGTTTCCCGTCCGCGAGCTTACGGGGATATCGGCCGTGGACACCGCGATGGCTGATCCGCTCTATGTGGTGATCAAAAGACTCAGCGATTGGATCGGTCGCTACTCCGCCCAGATAGTTTGCTGGAGCGGGGCGGATCATCGACAGCTTATGACCGAGTGCCAGGCAAAGCACATGGACCTTTCCGCATTTCCTACGGACTGGGCCGACCTGCAGGCGTTTTACACTTCGATCATGGACGTGGGCAGCCACGGGTGCTTCTCTTTGAGTGACGCGGCAACGTGGTTTGGCATCGAGTTCGACGAGTCGACGGGTCACGCCCACAGCGCCTTAGCCGATGCGCGCGTGACCGCCAAGCTGCTCAAGCAGGTGATGGATGGGGGCTACCCCGTGAGCCCGCACGTCCAGGAAGTCCGCCAGCGGTGGGGGGTGGGCGAGCGAGCCCAGACGCGCCTTTCCAGCAAGTGCCCCGAGCTGGGCGACCTGCTGCTGAGGCTGAAGGCGGAGGGGAGGTAGGCCTTTTGAGAACGCCATTCGGTTTGGCATGGCAGGGCTGTAAGCGCGACTTCGCACTGCTGTTTGAATCGAAGCGTCAACCAGTATGACGAGCTGTCTGGTCTGTCTGCCTACACCATCGCAATCCCGCGGGCCGCACTCAACAGCTCGTACTCCCTTTCGCTCCACTGCCGCAGCTCGGCCGCGCGTACGGCGTCGCGGCACAGATCCAGGAATACCTCGGCGCCCTCGCAGAAGCACTCGCGGGCAAAGATGCCCGACCCGCCCGCAACGCACGCGCCATCGGCAAACCGCTCCCAGCTAGACGGCTCACGCGAATCGTCTCCGGACAGTTTGATCTGCAACACATGCGGGTCGCCGGCAACGCAGAACTCTTTCTCGAGCTTTTGCACCGTGAAGCGCATCTGGTGGGAGAGGCTGCTCTTGACCATGGCCGAGGCGTAGCCGTTCTGCTTGTCCAGAAGATGCATTCGTTTTGGCTTGGCTGCCAGGTTGTGGAAGTTGCGCTCGCTGCGCACAGAGAAATTGTCCATACGGACTCCTTTCATCGATGTTGGCAGGGCCACCGTGCCTTTTGGCCGGTTGGCGTCGGGATCGTGGAGCCAACTCTCTACCCCGACTCTGGATAAAACGTGCCCGCTCCTTGCGGGCAAGAGGAAGTCTATCAACGTGTACGGACTCAACGTGTACGGACAGAAATCAAGCGCCATCCGCGAAATGACGCGCGGATGGCGCTGGTTTCCCAAGTGATTATTCGGCTTTCATCCGGAAAAGTGTCGAAATCAGCCGTGTAAAAGTACGGAAAAGTGTCGAAATAGGCACCTTAAAACTTCGGAAAAGTGTGGCTGGATGACAAAACAGCACTTAGAAGCCGGCGCTGGATGCGGGATCCTGCGGCCGCCTTCAGCTCCCGCTACTCATCGTCTCCGTCGTTGGGGTCGCCCTTGAGGGTGTTGATGTCCAGGTACTGGTTATCGTCCTCTTTTTGCTGGGTCTCCGACTCCGCTTGGGTGGGGCCGCGGAACAGCTGGAATCCCTCAAACGCAATGACGCCGAACAGGGCAATGACAATGGCGAGAAAGGCAATCTTGACTGCCTGCGGAAATTCCGAGAAACGCAGTGCCTTTTCCTCGGCGTAATAATCGGCGAAGCGTTCTTCGCCCGTGCTTTTGGTGTACGCCGGTGCGGACGCGGCCTCCGGGTCATATTCCGGTGCACGCGTGGCAGCGTACGGATCGTTGAGATAATCGCTCGGTGCGGTGCCATAATCCTCGGTCTCGATGCGACTGGTGCCAGCATAGCCATCGGAATAATCGGAATATGCCGCACCGCCCTCATAGTCCGCGGCGCTCGTGTTGGCGGCAAAAAGCGGATTAACTGGAACGTCGAGCGCCGGCATGCCGGTAGAGGTCTCATCCAGATCGGCTGCAGCCCAGGAATCGTAGGCAACCTGATGGGCAACGGGCTCATCGAGCCTTGCGACCGGAGGCTTGCGTGCCGCAGGAACAGGCAACTGCTGGGCGCTGTACATAACGGTGCTGTCGGCCGATTTGCCCTGCGTCGCTGCAGCGAGAAATGCCGCCGTCTCGGACGGGTCGCTTGCGGGGCGGGGAGCGGGCGTGGGCGCCGAAGTGGGTGCGGGCGTAGGCGCGGGCGTCGAAACAGGCGACTGCGCAGGAGTCGGCGCAGATGCGGGCTTAGGCGCAAGTGTGGGATCGGGGCTTGACGGGCGAGCCCCGCCGCCCATGAGTTCGTCGGCGGTCCACGGGCGATCATCCATCACGTCGTCAAGGCTTAGCGAAAACAGGTCGTCTTCACCCTCATCGAACATGCGGTGCACATGTCCACCAATTGCCGGAATCAATCCGCGACCGGTGCATGATGCCTTGCTCAACGCCATTCTGTTCCATCCTTTCGAAATACTAATGACATCGATTATATGGAACTTCCCAAGCGGCCCGGTCTTGGATTCGTGCTTTCCAGAACTCGCACCCAAAAGGGGAGGGGCAATCCAGGCGAGTGCCTACTTGTCGCCGGCCGCCGCCTTGGCCTCATTGAGGTAGCTATAGAAGCTGTACTTGGAGATGCCAAAGAACTCGCAGGCGCGCTCGCTCGACTTGGAAATGAGGAAGGCGCCGCGACGGTCGAGGTAGCCAATGGCACGAATGCGCTCGTCTTTGGTCATGAGTGCCGCGGGCTTGCCCACAAACTGCTCGCACTCGTGCAGCAGGTCCTCGAGCAGGTCGCCGATGTTCTTGGTAATGGGCTCGGGCTCGGTATAGCCCGTGCCGCCGGTGCCGGTAAAGGCGTCGAGCGAACGCTCAAAAGCCTTCATAAGCGTAATGTCAAAGTTGATGCCCAAAATGCCGACGGGCTTGCCTTCGTCGTTGCGGATAAAGATGGTCGAGGACTTGAGCAGCTTGCCATCGGTGGTTTTAGTGAGGTACGGCTCGCGGTCGTGTACGTCGGTGCTGCCCTCGTGCATGGACTCAAACACAATATGGCTGGGGCCGTCACCCAGTTTGCGCCCGCTGACGTGGCCGTTTTCGATCACTACGATGGAGTGGTCCACGTCCTCGGTCTCCAGATCGTGGACGACGACTTCGCAGTTGGGGCCAAATTGGAGCGCCAGGCCGTGTGCGAGGCGCTTGTAAAACTCAATCTGTGCGGGGGTCATGGGTGCCTTCCTAAAAATTAGTTTGGGCACACTTTGCCATAAACCACATCTGTTCGCAAACCAATCCATCAACAAGGCAATTCATGACCGTTCGGCGGCGAAAAAGTACCGATTACGGCAACAAACAATTTGTTAGGTTTGCCAATCAAAAAGTGTGATAGAACAGTGCTAACAAACTTTTTGTTTGGCATCCACATAAAAGTTCAGTCGCATGAATGGGAATGGGCTGAAACGCGTATGCGGGGGCCGGCAAGAGAGGACTTAAGGAGTTCACCGTATGGCCGATAAGATCCAGTGGGCGGGCAACACGATGCCCAAGAGCGATGACAAGCACTTGGGAATCATGAGCCTCGACCACGTGAAGAAGGCCCGCGCCTTCCACCAGTCGTTCCCTCAATATACCGTCACCCCGCTTGCCCGCCTGGACGGTCAGGCTGCGCGCTTGGGTCTGTCCAACCTGTGCGTTAAGGACGAGAGCTATCGCTTTGGCCTCAACGCCTTTAAGGTTCTGGGCGGATCGTTTGCCATGGCCAACTACATTGCCGACGAGACCGGCAAGGACGTTGCCGAGTGCACCTTCGATTACCTGACCTCCGATCAGCTTGCCAAGGACTTTGGCCAGGCCACCTTCTTTACCGCTACCGACGGCAATCATGGCCGCGGCGTGGCATGGGCTGCCAACAAGCTGGGCCAGAAGGCCGTCGTTCACATGCCCAAGGGTTCCACCAAGCCCCGCTTCGATAACATCGCCGCCGAGGGCGCAACGGTGACCATCGAAGAGGTCAACTACGACGAGTGCGTGCGCATGGCCGCCGCCGAGGCCGACGCCTGCGAGCGCGGCGTCATCGTTCAGGACACCGCCTGGGAGGGCTACGAGAAGATCCCGTCTTGGATCATGGAGGGCTACGGCACCATGGCTTCCGAGGCTGCCGAGCAGCTGCGCGAGATGGCCATCAACCGCCCGACGCACGTGTTTGTCCAGGCTGGCGTGGGTTCGCTCGCCGGCGCCGTGGTGGGCTACTTCACCAACCTGTATCCCGATAACCCGCCCACCTTCGTCGTGGTCGAGTGCGCTCCGGCCGCCTGCCTGTACAAGGGCGCTGCCGCCGGCGACGGCGATCCGCGTATCGTGGACGGTGACATGCCCTCCATCATGGCCGGTCTGTGCTGCGGCGAGCCCAACATCCTGGGCTGGGATATCCTGCGCAACCATGCCACCGCCTTCGTGTCCTGCCCCGACTGGGTCACCGCTCGCGGCATGCGCACCCTGGGCGCCCCCGAGAAGGGCGACCCGCGCGTCATCTCCGGCGAGTCCGGCGCGGTGACCACTGGCCTGGTCGAGACCCTCATGCTCGATCCTGAGTACGCCGAGCTCAAAGAGCTCATCGGCCTGGATAAGACGAGCTCCGTGCTCTGCTTCTCCACGGAAGGTGACACCGATCCGGATCAGTACCGTCGCATCGTCTGGGAAGGCGAATACCCCACTTGCTAATCGTTGGGGCGGAGTAAATAGGTATCGCTCCGCCACCTCACAGGTAGATTCCTTAGTTTGAAAGGTTATGAACAATGGCTAAAGAACTCGATTTCGACGCTATCAAGGCTGCTGCTGAGTCCCATCGTGCTGATATGACTCGCTTCCTGCGCGCTATGATCAGCCATCCCTCTGAGTCCTGCGAGGAGGGTGAGGTTGTCGCTTGCATCAAGGCCGAGATGGAGAGCCTTGGCTATGACGAGGTCAAGGTCGACGGCCTGGGCAACGTTATGGGCTTTATGGGCGAGGGCGACAAGATTATCGCCATCGACTCTCACATCGACACCGTCGGCATCGGCAACATCGATAACTGGGATGCCGATCCCTATGAGGGTTACGAGACCGACGAGATCATCTACGGCCGCGGTGGCTCCGACCAGGAGGGTGGCATGGCTTCTGCTACCTACGCTGCCAAGATGATGAAGGACATGGGCCTCATCCCCGAGGGCTACAAGATTATGGTCGTCGGTACCGTCCAGGAAGAGGACTGCGATGGCATGTGCTGGCAGTACATCTACAACAAGGACGGCATTAAGCCCGAGTTCGTCATTTCCACCGAGCCCACCGACGGTGGCATCTATCGCGGTCACCGCGGCCGCATGGAGATCCGCGTCGACGTTCACGGCACCTCCTGCCACGGCTCCGCTCCCGACCGCGGCGACAACGCCATCTACAAGATGGCCGACATCATCGCCGACGTCCGCGCTCTCAACAACAACGGCTGCGACGAGTCGATCGACATCAAGGGCCTCGTCAAGATGCTCGACCCCAAGTACAACCCCGAGCACTTCGAGGACGCCCGCTTCCTGGGCCGCGGCACCTGCACCGTCAGCCAGATCTTCTACACCAGCCCCAGCCGCTGCGCTGTCGCTGACTCCTGCGCCATCTCCATCGACCGTCGCATGACCGCCGGTGAGACCTGGGAGTCCTGCCTGGACGAGATCCGTAACCTGCCGGCCGCCAAGAAGTACGGCGACGACGTGAAGGTCTCCATGTACATGTACGACCGTCCGTCCTGGACCGGCGAGGTCTACGAGACCGAGGCTTACTTCCCCACGTGGATCAACAAGGAGACCGCTCCGCACGTCAAGGCCCTCGTCGACGCCCACAAGGCCATGTTCGGTGACGAGCGCATCGGCTGCGAGCCCAGCATGGACAAGCGCACCGGTCGTCCGCTGTGCGACAAGTGGACCTTCTCCACGAACTGCGTCTCCATCCAGGGCCGCTATGGCATCCCCTGCGTGGGCTTTGGCCCGGGTGCCGAGTCTCAGGCACACGCTCCCAACGAGGTCACCTACAAGGACGACCTGGTCACCGCTGCCGCCATGTACGTGGCTGCCCTGAACCTCTACGATCCGAGCCAGGCCGATGGCGATGCCACCGTGTTCCGCGCCGGTCTGACCAACAACAAGATCGACTAGTCCCATTCCTCGATCTTGTTGAGCCGGGGGCAGTTTATGCCCCCGGCGCCTCCTATTGACTTGGGGCCCGCGGTCGTTATCTCCCATGCTTCCTCGACGGTGGCGGGTCCTCGTCATAGCGCTCTGCATGTTCTAGCCACACGCGCATGCCGGAGCGCATCTACTCATTGCGATCGTTTCACCTTTAGAAAGGACATTTACATGGACGCCAAGTTTACCGAGCTCGTCGAGCAGCTGAACGGCCTCGATTTTAAGGGTATGTACGGCAGCGACTTCCTGCACACCTGGGATAAGACCACCGATGAGCTCAAGGCGCTCTACATCGTCGCCGACGCTCTGCGCGAGCTGCGCGAGAACAACGTTTCGTCCAAGATCTTCGATTCGGGCCTGGCCGTCTCGCTGTTCCGCGACAACTCCACCCGTACGCGCTTCTCCTTCTCTAAGGCCGCCAACCTGCTCGGCCTTGAGCTGCAGGACCTGGACGAGAAGAAGTCCCAGATCGCTCACGGCGAGACCGTCCGCGAGACCGCTACCATGATCTCCTTCATGGCCGACGTCATCGGCATCCGCGATGACATGTACATCGGCAAGGGCGACGCCTACATGGCTGAGGTCTCCGAGTCTGTCCAGCAGGCTTACGAGGATGGCGTTCTGGATCACCGTCCCACGCTCATCTCCCTGCAGTCCGACTCCGATCATCCCACGCAGTCCTCTGCCGACATGCTCTACCTTATCAACGAGTTTGGCGGCCTCGAGAACCTCAAGGGCAAGAAGGTTGCCGTCACCTGGGCCTATTCGCCCTCTTACGGCAAGCCGCTGTCCTGCCCGCAGTCGCTGATCAGCCTGCTGCCCCGCTTTGGCATGGACGTCACCCTGGCTCACCCCGAGGGCTACGACCTCATGCCCGAGGTCGTCGAGCGCGCCAAGGGCTATGCCGCCGAGTCCGGCACCACCTTTAAGCAGGTCAACACCATGGCCGAGGCCTTCGAGGGCGCCGACATCGTGATCCCCAAGAGTTGGGCTCCGTTTGCCGCCATGGAGAAGCGCACCAACCTGTACGCCGAGGGCGACGACGCCGGCATCGCTGCGCTCGAGAAGGAGCTGCTCGCCCAGAACGCCACCCATCAGGACTGGTGCTCCACGACTGAGCTCATGGAGAAGACTGCCAACGGCCAGGACACCATCTTTATGCACCCGCTGCCCGCCGACATCTCCGGTGTCTCCTGCGAGCACGGCGAGGTCAACGCCGACGTCTTCGACATGCACCGCGTGGGCATGTACAAGGAGGCCAGCTACAAGCCGTACGCCATCGCAGCCATGATGTTCCTGCAGAAGGTTGCCGATCCCGCCGCTACCCTCAAGGCCCTCGACGAGCGCAACACCGCCCGTTGGTTCCAGGCCTAAAGCTGGGCTGAGAAATGGCTAAGCGTATCGTTGTCGCCCTGGGCGGAAACGCCCTCGGCGCCAACCTTCCCGAGCAGATGGAGGCCGTCAAGACGACTTCCAAGGCTATCGTCGACCTGATCGAGGAGGGCAACGAGGTCGTCGTCGTGCATGGCAACGGTCCCCAGGTGGGCATGATCGCCAACGCGATGGCTGAGCTCACGCGCTCTAATCCTCAGAAGTACGTTCCCTGCCCCTTGTCCGTTTGCGGCGCCATGAGCCAGGGCTACATTGGCTATGACCTGCAAAATGCGCTGCGCGAGGAAATGCTCGACCGCAATATCGACAAGGGCGTCGCCACCGTGCTCACCCAGGTCGAGGTTGCGGCAGACGACCCGGCCTTTGCCGACCCGGTCAAGCCGATTGGTCCGTGGATGAGCGAGGCCGAGGCCAAGGAGCTGGAGGCCGACCGCGGCTACCAGTTCATCCACGACGAGAAGCAGGGCTTCCGTCGCGTGGTTGCCTCGCCCAAGCCCGTGAACATCGTCGAGCTCGACACCATCAAGTCGCTCGTCGAGTCCAACCACGTGGTGATCTCCTGCGGCGGTGGCGGTATTCCCGTCACCAAGGCCCAGGGCAACCACCTTAAGGGCGCTGCCGCCGTCATCGATAAGGACTTTGCGGCCGAGAAGCTCGCCGAGCAGCTCGACGCCGATGCCCTGATTATCCTGACGGCCGTGGAGAAGGTTGCCATTGGCTTTGGCACCGACCACGAGCAGTGGCTCGACACGCTGACTGCGGCTGACGTAAAGCGTCTGTCCGAGGCCAACGAGTTCGGTCGTGGCTCCATGCTGCCCAAGGTCCAGGCCGCCTCGACGTTTGCCGAGAGCAAGCCGGGCCGCACGGCGCTCATCACGCTGCTCGAGAAGGCGCGTGACGGTCTTGCCGGCAAGACCGGTACCACGTTTACCGGCGACGCTGAGTAGGCATATCTGCACCATTGAGGAGGGTGCCCTGCGTCGCGGGGCGCCCTCCTTTGTGCTATGGAGAGCCAAGGGGCGTTCGCTGGAAAAACGAGCGCATGCCTGTTCCGACGGAGTGTGAGCTTGGTATGGTGGGTATAGCAACTATGGCGTCCAAGGCAGCCAGGGGAGGTTTGCGGAGATGAAACTTGGTTGCGTGATTATGGCCTCGGGCGAGGGCAAGCGGTTTGGCTCTAACAAGATGCTCGCCGATATCTATGGCGAGCCGCTGATTGCCCGGACTATCGATTCGGTTCCCCGGGGCTTTGACGTCGTGGTTTCGACGCGTTGGCCCGAGGTCGCTCAGATTTGCGAGGACAAGCATTGCCCGTGTGTGCTGCACGATGGCGAGCTGCGCAGCGAAAGCGTCCGTGCGGGCCTTTCATGGGGAGTCGAACGCAACTGGAAAGGTTGCCTCTTTTTGCCGGGCGACCAGCCGCTCGTGAGTTCGGGTTCTTTTGAGGCTATGGTTCGTGCGTTTGACGAGTGTGGCCGCAAACATCCGGTGCGTCTTGCGTGCAACGGTGAGCCTTCGAGCCCGGTGCTCTTTCCGGCGGAACTGTTCGATGCACTTATGTGTCTTGAGGGCAAGGACGGCGGCGGTTCGATCCTCAAGGACCGTACCGACGTGGTGCTGGTCGAGGCGCGTGCCTACGAGCTGTGGGACGTCGATACCGCCAAGGGACAGCAACGCATAACGGAGCATATCGCCGCCTACTCGTATTTTGATCGCGTGGCCAACTGCATCAATCAATAAGGAGCAATTATGATCATCATCAAAAACGGCGCGCTCGTGACGCCCCAGGGGCTTCGCCGCGCCGATCTTTCCATGGAGGGCGATAAGATTGTGCGGATTGCCGCAGCGATTGAGCCGGGCGCCGACGATACCGTCGAGGACGCCGCGGGCTGCTGGGTGTTTCCCGGCTTTATCGACGGCCACACGCACATGCAGTGCTGGACTGGCATGGATTGGACAGCCGATAGCTTTGAAACCGGCACGCGTGCGGCTGCCTGCGGCGGTACGACGACCATCGTGGACTACGCGACGGCTGATCGCGGCGTGACCATGCCCGATGCCTTGGCCGAGTGGCATCGCCGTGCCGACGGAACCTGCACGGCCAACTACGCCTTTCATATGGCACTCGCCGAGTGGAATGAACGCAACCGCGCCGATCTTTCGGCTATGCGCGAGGCGGGCGTATCGTCGTTCAAGACCTACTTTGCCTACGATCATCTGCGCCTGGACGATGCCGAGACGCTCGAGGTGCTCGAGGAGCTCAAGCGTATTGGCGGCATACTGTGCGTGCATTGCGAGAACGGTACGCTGGTGAATGAGCTGCAGAAGCGCGTGTACGAGCAGGGGATTCATGGGCCCGAGGGGCATGCACTCAGCCGTCCGGACGTGTGCGAGGCCGAGGCCGTGAGTCGTCTGCTGTATCTGGCGCACTTAGCCGGGGACGCCCCAGTCAACGTGGTGCACCTTTCGACCAAGCTGGGGCTCGAGGCCATTCGCGCTGCCAAAGCGTGCGGGCAGAAGAACATCTATGTCGAGACCTGCCCTCAGTATCTGATACTCGACGATACTTGCTACTTGGAGCAGGGCGAGGACGGCTTTGCGGGCGCCAAGTACGTGATGAGCCCGCCGCTGCGCCATGCCGGCGACCGTGCGGCCCTGCGCGAGGCGCTTGTGGCCGGCGAGATCGATACGATTGCGACCGATCATTGCAGCTTTAACCTGCACGGGCAAAAGGACCGCGGGCGCGACGATTTCCGCGCGATTCCCAACGGCGGGCCCGGCGTGGAACATCGTCCCGTCGCGATTGCCACGAGCTTTGAGGGCCAGCTGGGCCCCGAGGATCTGTGCCGCTTGATGAGCGAGAACCCGGCGCGCGTTTTTGGCATGTATCCGCGCAAGGGCTGTCTTGCCGAGGGTGCCGATGCCGATGTGTGCGTGTGGGATCCCAAGGCGCGCTGGACGATCAGTGCCGCGACGCAGCATCAGGCCGTGGACTACACGCCGCTCGAGGGTTTTGAGGCACATGGCCGCGCCAAGGCTGTGTTTGTGAACGGCGTGCTGGCTGCGCGCGACGGCGAGCCCACCGGAGCCCAACCCGGTCGCTACGTCCCTCGCTAGCAGCAAAGATGCCGTGTCCCCTCCTCAGTTGCGGTGAAATACGGACTGTTTGCGGCCGTCGGGCGGCCAAACAGTCCGTATTTCACCGCAACTGAGGAGATGGGGCCGGCTACTTGAGGCTGCTGGCGACGACGGGGCGGTCGAGAGCTGCCTCGAAGCGGTCGGCCATCGTGGGGTCGGCAAGCGTGTCGACTTGGTTGAGCATGACGCGTGCGGTGCTGAGTTTCAGCGCCTGCATCTCGGCATTGAGCACCTGGGCGACGCGCTCGGGCGTGGCGATGTCGGTGAGCTCGCAGCCGCAACGCTCGCAAAAGAGCTCGGGGCGGTGGACGGCTTCGTTGATGGGCTTGCTGAGTCCCGAGGCGCCGACGACCCAGACAACGTTTGCCGTGCCGGCGGGAATTACCGGCTCCCAGGCGGCATGCGCCTTGAGCGGGAGTCGCTTGCTACCGTCTGCCTCGGCCAACACATAGTCAAAGCGCTGTGCCAGCCCGCCGAGTGGCTCGGCGGGGGCGGAGAGCTTGCCTGTCTCCGGGTCCAAAACACCCGCCTGGCAGATACTTCCGCGGCTCATGCCCGCGCATGCCTCGCAGGTGCAACCGGGGACATGCGAGGCGCCCGGCTTCCAAGGCGCGGCGTCCAGGCGACGATTCGACCCGTCCCATGGCACGCCGGCAACGGGAAGCATATGCGTGGTGGTGCAGAGGAGCACGCGGCCGCCAGCGCGCATGAGCTCAAGACCCAGCGTTTTGAGCAACGTCGACTTGCCGCCGCTGCCGATAATCGCGGTAATGCCCGGCTCGATCCTGAGCGCCGAGGCAAGATTGCCGCTAACCGTTTCCATCTGTTCACCGCCGTATAATACTGTGATAATAAATAATCATCAGAGTAGCGGTCGAACCGCTTTTGCTCTGCTCAAACCGTAGCACAGGGAGGTGCCCCGGGAATGCTCGTTTATGTTCGCGGCGCCGGCGATATCGCCACGGGTGTCGCCGCTCGCTTGGTGCGCGCCGGCGTGTCGGTCGTTATGGCCGATATCGCGGTTCCCACGTGCATCCGCCGCACAATCAGTTTTTGCGAGGCTATTCGCCTGGGCGAGGTCCAGGTCGAGGGCATTCGCGCTCGCTTGGCGCAGACGCCGGCAGAGGCGCTCGAGATTACCCAAGCGGGGGATGTTGCCGTCGTGGTGGACCCTCAGGCCAAGATGCTCGATGAGCTTAAACCCGCGGCTGTGGTCGACGCGATTCTGGCCAAGCGCAACCTGGGCACCACGCGCGACATGGCGCCTGCCGTTATTGCCGTGGGACCGGGCTTCACCGCGCCGGTTGACTGCGACGCCGTGGTCGAAACCATGCGCGGGCATTTCCTGGGCCGTGTCATTACCCAAGGTTCGCCCCAGCCCAATACGGGCGTGCCGGGCATTATCGCCGGCTATGGCAAGGAGCGCGTTATCCACAGCCCCGCCGCCGGCGTGTTTCGGTCCGACCGCGCAATCGGCGACATCGTGCGCGCCGGAGACGTGATTGGCTACGCGGGCGATACTCCCATGGTCACGCAGATTGACGGCTGCTTGCGCGGTCTTTTGGCCGACGGCGTTCAGGTGACCGAGGGCTTTAAATGTGCCGACGTCGATCCGCGCGGCGATGCCAGCTATATCAACTACATTTCGGACAAGGCGACGTCGGTCGGCGGCGGCGTGCTCGAGGCGCTCGCTATGCTCACCGATATCTTTAGAGGATAGAAGGCGGCAATGGAAAAGCTCGATGTTGTGAATGCGGCGCTTGTCGCCCTGCGTGCTGGCGAGACGTGCGAGCTCGTGGTCGTGGCCGGCACGGCGGGGTCGTCGCCGCGCGGCGTGGGTGCCTGGATGGCCGTCTTTGCCGACGGTAGCCAGGCGGGCACCATCGGCGGCGGCAAGATCGAGCTCTTTGCGCTGGATGAGGCGCGCGAACTCCTGAGCGCGGGACAGTCGCGTCTGATCCGCTACACCATGGGCGGCGAGAACTCCGATACCGGCATGATCTGCGGCGGAGCCATTTGCCTGTGCTATCTGCATCTGGATGCGACCCAGGCACCGTTGTTCCAGGAAATTGCCGACGTCTTGGTCTATCGGCGCATCGGCGACTTCGTCATCGACTTTGAGCCGTTTATCGCGAGCACGCTCGAGGGCGATGTGGCCGAGTACCATGGCGAGGCATCGCGCCATACCATTGCGGGCTGCCCCGGGCTTTCACTGGTGGAGGAGGGGAGTAACGTCACCTACACCAACGCTGCCTCTGAGATTCCCGCGGCGCACATCGAGACGCTCTGCCCCGAGGGCCTGACCTACATCTTTGGCTGCGGACACGTGGGCGCCGCGACGGCGCGCGTGCTCACGGCGGCGGGCTTTGCCGTCGTGGCCTGCGATGACCGCCCCGGCACGTTGACGCCCGAATGGGTGCCCGGTGTCTACGATCGTCGCCTGGTCGATTACAAGAACCTGAGCGAGCTGTGTCCCATCGGTCCGCGCGACTTGGTGGTCGTCGCCACGGCGGGTCACAAGTCCGATATCGACGTGGTGATTCAGGCCATGCGTGCCAAGCCTGCCTATCTGGGCTGTCTGGGTTCGCGCCGCAAGACGGCCTTTGTGCGTGCCCGCCTGGAGCAGGAAGGTTTTACGCAGGACCAGATCGACGAGCTGCACCTTCCGATCGGCGTTGCCATCGAGGCCGAGGACCCCAAGGAGATCGCCATCTCCATCGCCGCCGAGATGATCCACCTGCGCCGCACCAAACTCGTCCCCCGCAAGCGCTAATCGGATCCCCACCAATAAGTTGCGGTGAAATACGGACTGTTTAAGCCTGTTAGGCCGCCAAACAGTCCCTATTTCACCGCAACTGCTTTTTGGGATCCATTTGTGCGGGGGAGTTGTGGAGTTGTGCAGGCAGACGAGGTTTTTCTGGAAATACGCTCCCGATGCGCGTATAGTACCGATTGTTTTTGTCGGCTCCTGCTGCGTCGAGTCCAAACCGCAAAATGCCATGAGCGGCGCGGATGCAGCCAGGAGGCACGAGGACAACCCATCGTGGCCACGCCCCGTGCTTAAAACCCCAAGAAGGAGTGAACAATGGCAGAAGAGAAGTATGTGCCGCGTCTGAAGACCAAGTACAACAACGAGGTCAAGCAGCAGCTTCAGGACAAGTTCCAGTACGAGAACGTCATGATGATCCCCAAGTTTGAGAAGATCGTCGTGAACATGGGTGTCGGCGAGGCCGCTACCGATTCCAAGGCCATCGACGGTGCCGTGCGCGACCTGCGCGCCATCACCGGCCAACAGCCGATGATCACCCGTGCCCGCAAGTCCATCGCTACCTTCCGCCTGCGCGCTGGTATGCCGATCGGCTGCAAGGTTACCCTGCGTGGCGACCGTATGTGGGAGTTCTTCGATCGTCTGACCTCCGTCGCGATCCCCCGTATCCGCGACTTCCGCGGCATTTCCGCCAAGAGCTTCGACGGCCGTGGTAACTTCTCCATGGGCGTCACCGAGCAGCTCATCTTCCCCGAGATCGACTTCGACTCCGTCGATCACCAGCGCGGTATGGACATCACTTTCGTGACCACCGCCAATACCGATGAGGAGGCCAAGGCCCTTCTGGACGCCTTCGGTTTCCCGTTCAAGAAATAGGTTCACCTGCCCTATAAGCGCTGTTCCCACAAGGGGGCGGCGCTTAGGGGCGAACAATACTCTATGTGAGGAGGATATAAGTGGCTAAGACATCGATGATCGTCAAGTGCAATCGCAAGCAGAAGTTCTCTACTCGTGAGTACACGCGCTGCCAGCGCTGCGGCCGTCCGCACTCTGTGTACCGCAAGTTCGGCCTGTGCCGTGTCTGCTTCCGCGAGCTTGCACTCAAGGGCGAGCTTCCCGGCGTTAAGAAGGCCAGCTGGTAAGTCACTACCAGCGTTTCAAGCATCAGTTTGGAACAGGGAAAACGCGCTAAAAAGGCTTGGCCGTTAAGGGCGGCGAAGAACCAAGAGCACGTGTTCATCAAGAACGAAGGAGAATCTGTATGAACCTTACAGACCCGATCGCAGATATGCTTACGCGCATCCGTAACGCTAACTCTGTGAACAAGGCCACGGTCTCCATGCCGAGCAGCAAGAAGCTCGTCGAGATCGCTCGTGTTCTGCACGAGGAGGGCTACATCGAGGGCTACGATGTCGAGGACACCGTTCCCCAGAAGACTCTGCACATCACACTTAAGTATGGTCCCAAGAAGGCTAAGGTCATCAACGGCATCCGCCGCATTTCCAAGCCGGGCCTGCGTAAGTATACCGGCGTTGCCGACATGCCCCGCGTCCGCGGTGGCCTTGGTACCGCCATTATTTCCACCAGCCATGGCGTCATGACCGACCGCGATGCTCGCAAGCACAACGTCGGCGGCGAGATCATCGCTTACGTCTGGTAATTCGCTCGGTAGGTAGAAGGAAAGGAGATCACCGTGTCTCGTATCGGTAATAAGCCTGTCCAGATTCCCGCCGGAGTCGAAGTGGCAGTCAACGGCAACAACGTTGTCGTCAAGGGCCCCAAGGGCCAGCTCGAGCTCGATGTCTTTGAGAAGCTCGCTATCAACGTCGAGGACAACGTCCTCACCGTTTCCCGTCCCGACGACGAGCGTGAGACCCGTGCCCGCCACGGCCTCACCCGCGCCCTCATCCACAACATGGTTGTTGGCGTTTCCGAGGGCTTCGAGAAGAAGCTCGAGCTCGCCGGCGTCGGTTACCGCGTGCAGCAGAAGGGCAAGAACCTCGAGTTCTCCCTGGGCTTCTCGCACCCCGTGATCGTCGAGGCTCCCGAGGGCATCACCTTCGAGGTTCCCGACAACACCCACGTGAACGTCAAGGGTATCAACAAGCAGCAGGTCGGTCAGATCGCCGCTGAGATCCGCGGCCATCGTCCTCCCGAGCCTTACAAGGGCAAGGGTATCCACTACGTTGGCGAGCACATCCGCCGCAAGCTGGGTAAGGCCGCCAAGTAGTCGTAACCGACTCACTCGCATAAGACCAGCACCCCGTCAGGTGCTGGCAAGATCAACCTTTTTAGGAGTTTACGTATGAACAAGCATAAGGCGAAGCTGGAAGGCCTCAAGCGTCGTCAGCGTCGTGTTCGCGGCAAGGTCTCGGGTACCTCCGAGCGTCCGCGTCTTCGCGTGACCCGTACTAATGCCAACATCTATGCCCAGATCATCGACGACAGCAAGGGCTCCAGCCTGACGCTCGTCTCCGCCTCGACCCTCGAGGCCGAGTTCAAGGGCACCCACACCTCGAACAAGGAGGCTGCGGAGAAGGTCGGTCAGCTCGTTGGCAAGCGCGCCATCGAGGCCGGCATCACCAAGGTCGCCTTCGATCGCGGTGGCCGTATCTACCATGGCCGCGTCAAGGCCCTCGCCGACGGTGCTCGTGCCGCCGGTCTCGAGTTCTAGGAGGTATGTAGCACATGGCTCGTAATCAGAAGCAGCAGCGCGAGGCCTCCGAGTTCGAGGAGCGCGTCGTTTACATCAACCGCGTGTCGAAGACCGTCAAGGGCGGTCGTCGCATGAGCCTCGTCGCTCTCGTCGTCGTTGGCGACGGCAAGGGCAACGTCGGCGTTGGCATGGGCAAGTCCGCTGAGGTGCCCATGGCCATCTCCAAGGCATCTCTCGATGCCAAGAAGAACATGTTCCACGTGCCGGTGACCGAGCAGGGCACCATCCCGCACGAGGTTCTCGGCCACTTTGGTGCCGGCCGCATCATCATCAAGCCCGCTGTCGAGGGTACCGGCGTTATCGCCGGCGGCGCTGTGCGTCCCCTCTTTGAGCTTGCTGGCATCAAGAACGTCCTGTCCAAGTCCCTCGGTACCGACAACGGCCTCAACATCATCAAGGCTGCCGTCGAGGGCCTCAAGGAGCTCTCCAGCCCTGAGGACGTCGCGGCTCGCCGTGGCCTGACGGTCTCCGAGATGTTCGTCGGTAAGGAGAACTAAGCATGGCTGACACCATCAAGATCAAGCAGGTCCGCAGCACCAACGGTTGCAAGCAGGACCAGGTCCGTACTGTCCGTGCCCTCGGTCTCCACAGGATCCGCGAGGTTCGCGAGATTGCTGACAACGAGTCCGTCCGCGGCATGATCTTCAAGGTCAAGCACCTTGTCGAGATTGTAGAGGAGTAGCAAATGCAGCTTCACGATCTTACTCCCGCGCCCGGTTCCACCAAGAACCGCAAGCGCGTCGGCCGTGGCAATTCTTCGGGTCACGGCACCACTTCTGGCCGCGGTCAGAAGGGCCAGGGTTCCCGCTCTGGCGGCACCAAGGGTGCCGGCTTCGAGGGTGGCCAGACTCCGCTGGCTATGCGCCTGCCCAAGCTTCCGGGCTTCCGTAACCCCCGTCGTATCGAGTACACCGCTGTTAACGTTGAGCGTCTCGAGCGTAAGTTCGAGGACGGCGCTGTGATCGACGGTGCCGCTCTTAAGGCCGCTCGCATCACCAAGAGCGAGTTCGAGCCCGTCAAGGTGCTCGGCAATGGTGAGCTCACCAAGAAGTTCACGGTCAAGGTCGACAAGGTCAGCGCTTCTGCGCAGGCCAAGATCGAGGCCGCCGGCGGAAAGGTCGAGCTGCCGTGCTAAATGGTCTTAAGAATGCTTTCCGCATCAAAGAATTGCGCGAAAAGATTCTTTTTACCATAGCTATGCTCGTCGTGTACCGCATTGGTGCGCACGTTCCTGTGCCCGGCATTCCCTTCCAGGGGATGCTGGGCCTTTTCTCGACCGATAACAATTCGGTCGCCGCAGGTGCTATGGCCCTCCTGAATCTTTTCTCTGGCGGCGCGTTGAGCTATGTGTCGGTGTTTTCGCTGGGCATCATGCCTTACATCACCAGCTCGATCATCCTCCAGATGCTCCAGGCCGTCGTGCCTTCCCTGCATGAGCTTGCCCGCGAGGGCGAGGTCGGTCAGACCAAGATTACGCAGTATTCGCGTTACCTCACCCTGGCTCTGGCAATCCTCAACTCCGTGGGTTACCTCTTCCTCTTTAAGAGCTTCGGCATCAGCTTCAATGGCGCCGGCGCTCCCGAGATCATCTTCGACCTCATGATCGTCGGTACGCTCACCGCGGGCGCCATGCTGATCATGTGGATTGGTGAGCTCATCACCCAGCGCGGTATCGGCAATGGCATGTCGCTGATCATCTTCGCGAACATCATGGCCGGTCTGCCGCAGGCTATCTTCTCCAGCACCGAGGGCAATGCCGGTGGCATCATCACCATGGTGATCATCTGCGCCATCATCCTGCTGGTTATCCCGCTGATTGTTTTCCTTGAGCGCGGCCAGCGCCGCATCCCGGTCTCCTACGCTAAGCGCGTCGTGGGCCGTCGCATGATGGGTGGCCAGACCACCTACCTGCCCATCAAGGTCAACACCGCGGGTGTCGTGCCGATCATCTTCGCTTCGGCGCTGCTGTACTTCCCGGCTCAGATTGCCGTGTTCTTCCCCGGTATCGGCTGGATTCAGGCAGTTGCCTCCGCGCTTTCGACCGGTTGGCTCAACTGGGTGCTTAACGTTGTCCTCATCGTGTTCTTCGCGTACTTCTACACCTCCATGGTGTTCAACCCCGATGACACGGCCGATAACCTTAAGAAGCAGGGCGGCTTTATTCCGGGCGTCCGTCCGGGTAGGGCTACCGCGGCCTACATCAAGAACGCGCTCAACAAGATCACGCTTCCCAGCGCTGTCTTTTTGGCGCTCATCGCCATCGTGCCTTCGATCATCTTCTCCTTCACGGGTAACCATCTGATCCAGGCATTTGGCGGCACGTCCATCCTCATCATGGTCGGCGTCGTGCTCGACACGGTCGATAAGCTCGAAGGCCAGATCAAGATGTATGATTACGATGGATTCTTTAAATAGGCTAGAGGAGGATTGCTCATGAACCTCGTATTGCTCGGAGCTCCGGGTGCCGGTAAGGGCACCGTCGCACAGGAGCTCGTCGCCGAGTTTGGCGTCGCCCATATTTCCACGGGCGACCTGCTGCGTGCTGCCGTCAAGGGTGGCACCGAGTTTGGTATTCAGGCTAAGAAGTACATGGACGCTGGCGAGCTCGTTCCCGACCAGCTCGTGATCGACCTTGTCAAGGAGCGCCTTGCCGCCGATGACGCCCAGCAGGGCTTCATCCTCGACGGCTTCCCGCGCAACACCGCCCAGGCTGTGACGCTCGATTCCGAGCTTTCCGCCATGGGTCGCGAGATCGACTGTGCCCTTCTGGTCGATGTGGCCCCCGAGGTCATTATCGATCGTCTGTCTTCGCGTCGCACCTGCCGCGCCTGCGGTTACACCGGCACCGCTGCCGATGCTACCTGTCCCAAGTGCGGTGGCGAGATGTATCAGCGCGACGACGACAAGCCCGAGACCATCAAGAACCGTCTCGACGTCTACGAGAAGTCCACGAGTCCGCTCGTCGACTACTATCGTGGCCAGGGTCTGCTCAAGTCGGTCAACGGTGACCAGGCTCGTGAGACCGTGTACGGGGATGTCAAAGAGGCTCTCGGTCTATGATCAAGATTAAGTCTGCAACGCAAATCGAGCAGATGAAGAAGGCAGGAGCGCTATCTAAGATGGCGCTCCGCCACGTTGGAGCCATGGTGCGCCCCGGCGTTTCGACTTTTGAGCTCGATCAGCTCGCGGAGCAGATTATCCGCATGCATGGCGGCACCCCGGCCTTTAAGGGCTACGGCGGGTTCCCGGGGACCATATGCGCATCGATCAACGATGCCGTGGTCCACGGTATTCCCAATCCCGACATGATCCTGCGCGATGGCGATATCATTTCCATCGATACGGGAGCCGTTGTTGACGGTTGGGTCGGCGATAACGCTTGGACGTTTTTCGTCGGTACCCCCACGCCCGAAGCCAAGGCTTTGTGCGAGGTCACGCGTGATTGCCTTAAGGCTGCCATTGAGCAGGCTGTTCCCGGTAACCATATCGGGGACGTCGGTTATGCCGTTCAGTCCCTCGCCGAGTCTCACGGTTACGGCGTGCTTCGTGATTATGTGGGCCATGGCATTGGCCGCGTGATGCACGAGGACCCCAATGTTCCTAACTATGGAAAGAAGGGGAGGGGCGTTCGCCTCCAGGCCGGCATGGTCATTGCCATCGAGCCGATGGTTACGATGGGTTCCAACCATGTGAGCACGGGCTCCGACGGTTGGATTGTTACGACCAACGACCACCTGCCCGCCGCGCACTACGAGAACACCGTCGCCATTACCAATGACGGTCCGGTGATTCTCACCACGGATGCCCAAGGTGCTTGGTGTTCCTTGCAAGGCGGTGAAATGTAAAAGTCGCCGCCCCCTGATGCCCAACCTCGCCTTTCAATTTCGAAGGCATGACCCCAAGGTCTATGCCTTCTCATTTCAAGGCGATCTTGGGCATCAGGGAACGGCTTTGTTTTACATTTCAAATGTAACAAGTTCCACTTAGTTGTGGAGCCATTACGAAGTTATTACGATGCGTGCATACGTGTTGTAGAATACTCAATCGCTGTCGTTTTCTAGAGAAAGATGATTGCTTGTGAAGAAGGAAGACGCAATTGAGCTCGAGGGTACGGTAAAGGAACCGTTGCCCAACGCCATGTTTAAGGTCGAGCTCGAGAACGGTCATTCGGTTCTGTGCAACATTTCTGGCAAGATCCGAATGAATTACATCCGTATTCTCCCCGGTGACAGGGTTGTCGTGGAGCTTTCCCCGTACGACCTGACCCGCGGCCGCATCACCTATCGCTACAAATAGCGGCACGCATACACGCACTCCATTTCCGACTGCAGGCTTAGCTCAACCTACGGTCGGATTGTGTGTGAAGACCAGCCATAGTTTTAAACGCCTGCGGCTGGGCGAGTAGATAGTAGGGAAGTAGTTTGAGCGCTACCGAAAGGAAGAACGATGAAGGTACGTCCTTCGGTCAAGAAGATGTGCGATAAGTGCAAAATCATTAGGCGCCATGGCAAGGTCCTCGTCATTTGCGAGAACCCCCGTCATAAGCAGCGTCAGGGTTAAGAGAGGAGACTACGTTGGCCCGTATTAATGGTGTCGACCTCCCGCGTGAGAAGCGCGTTGAGATCGGTCTGACCTACATTTACGGCATCGGCCGCACCACTGCGACGAAGATTTGCGTCGAGTGCAACGTTAACGTGGATACGCGCGTTAAGGACCTCACCGAGGATGAGGTTAACGCCATCCGCGATTATATCGATAAGAACCAGATCATGGTTGAGGGCGACCTCCGCCGTGAGCGCAACCAGAACGTCAAGCGCCTTATGGACATCGGCTGCAACCGCGGCCTTCGTCACCGCAAGGGCCTCCCGGTCCGCGGCCAGCGCACCCACACTAACGCTCGTACCCGCAAGGGCCCGAAGCGTCAGATCGGTGCTAAGAAGAAGAAATAAGGAGCGCTAGATAGATGGCTACTGCTAAGAAGAACGTTCGCGCTGCCCGTCTGAAGCGCGCGGACCGTAAGAACATTTCCGTGGGCCAGGCTCACATTCGTTCTACGTTCAACAACACGATCGTTTCGATCACCGATCCCCAGGGCAACGTCATTTCCTGGAAGTCGGCTGGCCAGGTGGGCTTCAAGGGCTCCCGTAAGTCCACGCCGTTCGCTGCTCAGATGGCTGCCGAGGCTGCTGCCAAGCAGGCCATGGAGCACGGTATGAAGAAGGTTTCCGTCTTCGTCAAGGGCCCCGGCTCCGGTCGTGAGACCGCCATCCGCTCCCTCCAGGCTGCTGGCCTCGAGGTCTCGAGCATCCAGGACAAGACCCCCATTCCGCACAACGGCTGCCGCCCCAAGAAGCGTCGCCGCGTGTAACTGAAAGGATCGTATCAATATGGCAATCGACAGGACTCCTGTTCTTAAGCGCTGCCGTCAGCTCGGGATCGATCCCGCTGAGCTCGGTTACAGCAGCAAGAAGGAATCTATCCGTCAGCCCAAGCGCCGTCGCAAGGAATCTGAGTACGGCATGCAGCTGCGCGAGAAGCAGAAGGTCAAGTTCATCTATGGCGTTCTGGAGAAGCAGTTCCACGGCTACTTCAACAAGGCCCGCAAGATGAACGGCGTCACCGGTGAGAACCTCATGATCATCCTTGAGTCTCGCCTCGACAACGTCGTCTTCCGTCTTGGCTTCGCCCGCACCCGCAAAGAGGCTCGTCAGTCCGTCCGTCACGGTCACTTCACCGTGAACGGCAAGCGCGTGGACATCCCGTCCTACCGCGTCAAGGCCGGCGACGTCGTCGCTGTCGGCGAGAAGTTCCGTGACCTCCTCCCCATCAAGGAGGCTCTGATTTCCTCCGAGCGCTTTGAGGTCCCTGGCTGGCTCGAGGTCGATATCGAGAAGCTGTCTGGTAACGTGCTCGCTCTGCCGACGCGTGAGCAGATCAGCGGTGATATCAACGAGCAGCTCATCGTCGAGCTCTACTCTAAGTAGTCCATCCGGGCTGCTGAGGCTGGAGGTAATACATGTCAGAATTCATTAGGCCTCAGGTTCAGGTCGAAGAGATCAACGAGACGTCTGCTCGTGTCTCCGTCGAGCCGCTCGAGCGCGGCTACGGCGATACGCTGGGTAACTCCCTTCGTCGCGTTCTTCTGTCCTCGCTCGAGGGTGCCGCCGTCGAGGCTATTCAGATCGATGGCGCGCAGCACGAGTTCATGACCATCCCTAACATGGTCGAGGATGTCACCGACATCGTCCTGAATGTCAAGGGTCTTGTCTTCAGGGCTCTCGGCACGACCGACGAGGCGACCGCCACCATTTCGGTTGACGGCCCCTGCGAGGTCACCGGTGCGGACTTCTTTATTCCGTCCGAGTTTGAGCTGGTCAACCCCGAGCAGCACATCGCTACGCTCACCGAGGGTGGCCATCTCACCATGAGCATGCGCATCGGCTATGGCCGCGGCTATGTTTCTGGCGAGGCCAACAAGCGCGACAACGATCCCATCGGTGTGATCCACGTCGACTCGCTGTACTCGCCGGTTTCCCGTTGCGCCAAGCTCGTTGAGGCTTGCCGTGTCGGTCAGCACACCGACTACGACCGCCTTGTCCTCGAGATCGAGACCAACGGCTCCATCGCCCCGCGCGACGCCGTGGTCCAGGCTGCCAATATCATCAACCAGCATATGGCCGCCTTTATGAACCTTGCCGAGACCCCCGAGGTCGAGGAGGAGGCTTCGATCTTCGCTCCCGAGGTCACCAACGACAACGCCGAGCTGGACAAGCAGATCGAGGATTTGGACCTTTCCGTCCGTTCCTACAACTGCCTTAAGCGCGCCAGCATTCACTCGGTCCGTCAGCTCGTTGAGTTCTCGGAGAACGATCTGCTCAACATCCGTAACTTCGGTGTTAAGTCGATCGAGGAAGTGAAGGACAAGCTTGAGTCCATGGGCCTGAGCCTGAAGGCTTAATGCTTCGCATATTTGAGGAGAAACTAGACCATGCGTCACAACGTTAAGAAGGGCCTGAAGCTCGGCACCGATGCGAGCCACACCAAGGCCATGAAGAAGAGCCTTGCTAAGGCCCTCTTCGAGAACGACCGCATCAAGACCACCGAGACCCGCGCTAAGGCGCTGCGTTCGGTCGTCGATCCGATCATCACCTGGGCCAAGAAGGGCGACCTGCACTCTCGTCGTCTGGCTATCGCCAAGCTCGGTGATAAGCAGCTCGTTGCTGAGATCTTCGACAAGGCTGCTCAGGGTATGTGGCAGGACCGCAACGGCGGTTACACCCGCATCATGAAGCTCGGCAACCGCAAGGGCGACAACGCTCCCATCGTTATCATGGAGCTCGTCACCGAGCCTTGCACGCCTAAGGCTAAGAAGGCTGCTCCGGCCCCCAAGAAGGCCGCTGCTCCCAAGAAGGTCGAGGCTGTCGAGGAGGCTCCTGCTGAGGAGACCGCTGAGTAGACATTCCGTCTGCATAGGCTATATTCGAGGGGTACGTTCGCGTACCCCTCTTTTTTTGTCGAAATGCCATTGCCTGTTTGTTGGGAGCGTCCATGACCGCGCCGTCTGATTTCAATTCGATTCCTGAGCTCGATGCCACGCTCGTTTTCCGCGTGGCCTACGATGGCTCGTCCTACAGCGGCTTTGCCGAGCAGCCCGGTCAGACGACGGTTGCGGGCGAGTTGCGCCGCGCTATCGAGATGCTCCTGCGCCGCCCGATCGACCTGACATGTGCGGGGCGTACCGATGCCGGCGTGCATGCGGTGGCACAGTTCATCAGCGTGCCCGTAACGGACGCTGAGTTGGCTTTGACGCGCCGTAGGTGGCTGCGGGCTATGGATGCCCTGCTGCCCAAAGATATCGCCATAAACGAGGTCTACAAGGCCCGTAAAGGCTTTTCTGCACGCTTTGATGCGCGTTCACGTACATATACGTACCGTATTGCCGATCGCGACGCGCGCCCCGTGCTGTCCCGCGGTGCCGTGTGGTGGCATCGCTATCCCTTGGATGTTGCGGCTATGTCTGCTGCCTGCCCCGCGCTTTTGGGTGAGCAGGACTTTAAGAGCTTTTGCAAGGTTGCCTCGGCCGTTGGCAAGCCCACGCATCGCTGCGTGATGCGTGCCGAGTTTGGCCATGAGGTGGCCTTTGGCGAGGATATCCTGACGTTTACCATCGAGGGCAATGCGTTTCTGCATTCGATGGTCCGTACGATCGTGGGCACGCTTGTCGAGATTGGCATGCATCGCCGTGAACCCGAGTGGATGCGCGAGGTCATCGATGCTTGCGACCGTACCGCTGCGGGCCCCACGGCTCCTGCCTGCGGCCTTACGTTTATGGGCGTGGATTACGATCCCGCCGAGCTTGTCGTGCTCGACTAGGGGAGGGCTCGACGCGTCGTGCGTCGACACCCGTCATCTGTGGGCTGCGCGTGTTCAACATCTGTTCTTGGCGTGCAATACAACCGGTGTCTCATTGCTTTTATTGCTGGGGTGTACCATGAACCACGGTTTGATTCATTGCTGTCGAGAGGACGGATAACTTGGTTCGACGTGGCTCGCATCCGCGACTTTCGGTGATCCTTGTGGTAGAAGGTTCGCCCAGCTATGCGATGCGTGCGCTCGAGAGTATCCAGAACCAAGACCTCTATGATTTGCAGATTGTTGTTGTCTGCCGCGATGCTGCGCCCGGTGTGCGCCATTCGCTTCAAGTTGCTGCCGACAGGGACATCCATATTGATTTGATTGACGTCGAGGACGCGAAGCGCGGTGCTTGTCTTCGTGCCGGTTTTGCTGCATCGCGTGGCTCTCAAATCATCGCTATGAACGCCGATGAGTGGCTTGCTCCGCAGTCCCTTTCCAAGATGGTCGATATCGCGTGCGATACAGCGGCAGACATGGTGTTCCCCACGGTGTCGCTCGACCGCTATGATGCACATCGAGAGCGCCATTCGCGCGTCTTGGATGCTACTCATATTTCCATTGATAGCAAATCTTCGATGGTGGCCGGGCTGCCTCAGTTGATTTTAGGCGGCCTTGTCGTTCAGACCTCTGGCGTGATGTACAGCCGCTCGCTGTTTGAGGCATGCCTTTTGTGCGACAAGGTGTTTCGCACAGTTGGGTTTATGGCGTGTGCGCTCTCGCGGGCGCAGCGCGTCTCCGGCTGCGGCGACGCTTGTTTCCACGCGGCGGCACCTAAGCTTACAGATGCCTTTGATCCCACCATGTATGCTAGGGTATCCGATGACACCCGAGCGCTCGACGAGCTTGCGGACTCGCTCTCGGAAGCAGATAGCGGTGGTCGGCTCAAGCTGGCAAGCCAAAAGTTCTACTTTGCCGGACTGGTCGCCTGCATCGAGAATTTGTGTCTGAGCCCGCATGGGGTGTCGTCAATCGAGCGTTCCGCCCGCATGCGTGATATGCTCGAGACGCCTCGAACCCGTCAGATGGTCGCCGCGCTCAAGGATAACCATCGGGGGCTCGGTCTGTTGTTTGGGCCGATCGCCAGCGCCAAGCCCGCGCGCTGCGTGATGTGTACGCATCTGGCAGCTTTTCTTAACCGGACGGGCGCAAAAACCGCCTAAACGGCTCATTTGGGGGTGCGGACGATTTCTTGGACCGCGCCTAGGCGTATCCAAGCTTCCTGCGGTACTCC
>CABUKS010000023.1 GCA_902492235.1 uncultured Collinsella sp.
CCGGGAGCTAGGTTAACTAATTCGGGCCCGGCATTCAGAAAAGTCAGTGCAGCAAAATGGCGATGCAGATGGTGCGAACAAGAAAGGGGCACGTTGCTGAAACGTGCCCCTTATGGGTGGGGTATGGGACTAGCGCTCGTAAATCAAGTTGCCTGCCAGGTAGGTGGCCTGAACCTTGGTGGCTTGCAGTTCTTGGGGGTCAACGGTGAGCGGGTTTTGGTCCAGGACTACCAGGTCGGCATACTTGCCGGGCTCCAAGCTGCCGAGGTTTTGCTCGTCGCCCGCCGCATAGGCGCTGCCCAGGGTGTAGTTGCGCAGGGCCGTTGCCGCGTCGATACGCTCGCTCGGCAGCCAGCCGCCCTCGGGCCAGTGGCTGCGAGGGTCTTGGCGCGTGATGGCCGTGTAGAGCACGTTCATGCTGGTAACGGCCGTGATGGGGCTATCGGTGCCGAAGGCTTGTCGAATGCCGCGCTGCTTATAGGTCGCAAACGGCCACATGATGCGGCTGCGTTCCAGGCCTAGATCGCGCTCGGGGCCGCCCGGGTCGAGTGTAATGTGACAGGGCTGGCTCGAGGCAACGACGTTAAGCTTGCGCAGGCGGTCGATGTCCTCGGGCAAGAGGTTCTCCAGGTGCTCGAGCGTGTTATGGCCGTGCTGGGGCAGGCCGTACAGGTCGGCGGCCTCCTCAAAGATATCGAGCGCGGCATGAATCGCACCGTCGCCGATGACGTGGATGCGCACAGTGTGGCCGCGCTCCGCGGCAGCGAGGACCAGCTTGCGCATACGCTCGGCAGGAACCGTCAGGCGACCTTGATCACCCGGGAAGCGCGGGTTGGTATAGGGCTCGGTGAGATATGCCGTGTGTTCGCTCGACACACCGTCGAAAAACTGTTTAAAGCCTGGCGCCGAGAGCAGCGCGTTGTTTGCGTAGCGAGTCTGGAGTTCTTCCAAGCGCGATTGGTCATCCAGCAGCGTGGGGAACAGATGGGCGCGGATGCCCAGCTTGCCGGCGGCTTGCAGCTTGTCGTAAACATCGTCGCGAATAAAGTCACAGCCCGGCATGGGCATGAGCGACATATCGCAGATTGAGGTGATGCCTTGCTCGGCCATACGCTTCATCTGGTCGGCGTAAGCGCTCGCGATGCGGTCCTCGCCCAGCCACTCAAGGCAGCGCGGTAGCAGCTGCATGGCAGCCGCCTCGTGAGCAATGCCCGTGAGTTCGCCGTTTGCATCCTTGTCGTAGCTGCCGCCCGCTGGTGGCTCGCTGTCGCGCGTGACGCCGAGCGCATCGAGTGCGCGGCTGTTGAGCCACAGCGTGTGCCCGTCGCCCGAATACATAACGCAGGGACGATCGGGGAATGCCGCATCGAGCGACGCCTTGGTAGGATGCTCGGGCGGGTCCCAACGGTAGTCGCGCCAGCCCTGTGTCACAACCCAAGCGTCGTCGGGCAGGTCCTGGGAAAACTCGAGCGCATGTTGCACCAGCGCCGCCTCGGACGTGCCCATATCCATGAGCATGTACGGCGAGGAACCGACCGAGGTATGAAAGAAGTGCAGATGAGCGTCATGGAAACCGGGGCAGACAAACTGCTCGCCGTAGTCGATAACCGACGTGGCGGCAGGAGCGGCGGCGATCACGTCATCGGGCGCACCGACTGCGACGATACGGTCGCCTGCGATGGCAATCGCCAGCTCGCGGGCGGTATCGATGCCGTCTTGCGCGGTAAAGACGTTCTTGGAGCGGATAATCCGATCGATATGTTGCATGGGCATCCCCATCTCTGGCAGGAAATTCAACACCCCCGAGTGTACTCCCCCGCCCTTGTAACAAAACCCCAAGCGGCAAACGGCAACTTTACCAGCCCTAGCGGCAGGTGGCATACTGGAGAGAGCCTGTACGATTTTGCGATCAACCCAGCAAGGAGCAAATCGACCATGACGAAGACCAAGGCACAGCAGATTATGGCGGCGACCGAGGCTCGCGCGGCTGACGACGTCACCGCAGCCATCAAAGATATCGCTACCGAGTTTGAACCATATATCATCAAGCAGCGCCGGCACTTCCATAAGCACCCGGAGCTGAGCCTTGCCGAGGAGCGCACGACCTCCGACATCGCCAACCAGCTCGACGCCATGAATATCCCCTACGAGCGTCCGCTCAAGACCGGCTTGGTGGCAACGCTTCGCGGTACCGCGCCGGATGCCTACCGCGAGGACGGCACGCCACGCCGCCGCATCCTGCTGCGCGCCGACATCGACGCCCTGCCCGTCACCGAGCAGACCGGCGAGGAGTTCGCCAGCGTCAACGAGGGCTGCATGCACGCCTGCGGCCACGACTGCCATATCGCCATGATGCTCGGAACGCTGCAAATCCTGCGCCATATGACCGACGACATCCACGGCGAAGTCCGCATCGTATTCCAGCCCAGCGAGGAAAACGGCCAGGGCGCTAAGCTCATGATCGGCACGGGTGTGCTCGACGGCGTCGATGGCGCCTACGCCGCGCACATCTGGAGTGAGGTCGACGCCGGCACCGTGAGCTGCGAGCCCGGTCCGCGCATGGCCAATACCGACTGGTTCCGCATCGACGTCCGCGGCACCTCGTGCCATGGCGCCATGCCCCAGCGCGGCCACGACGCCGTTATGGTGGCGGCGGAGATTGTCAACGCCCTGCAGACCATCGTCTCGCGCGAAATCAGCCCCTACGAGCCTGCCGTCATCACCGTCGGCGAGCTGCATGGCGGCACCGCGCGCAACGTTATCGCCGGCACGGCCTACCTTGCCGGCACGGTGCGCACCTATGGCGACAAGACGCACGAGGAAATGCCCGAGCTTATGCGCCGCATCGTGGAACACACCGCGGCAGCCCTGGGCGCCGAGGCCGAACTTACCGACTACACCATCGCCAACTACAAGGTCGAAAACGACGCCGCCTCGAGCGAGCGCTGCCGTCAGGCTGTAATCAAGTGCCTGGGCCCCACCGGCCAAGGCCATTATCGCGGCACGCTTTCGGGCGAGGATTTTTCGGAGTACCTGCGTCGCGTACCGGGCGTGCTCGCCTTTGTAGGTACGCGCAACCCCAAGATTGGCGCCACGTACGCCCAACATTCCTGCTTCTACAAGATCGACGAGACCGTGCTGGCAAAGGGCTCCATGGTGGCCGCCCAGTATGCTATCGACTTTTTGGCCGAGCCCACGCAAGAGGAGCTCGACGGCCCCGCGATTACCGCGGTCGCCGAAACCAACCCCGATCTGGCCGCCAAGTTGCGCTCTGCCAAGGCGACGACCGCCGAGGCTCGCGACGCCATCCATGATGCCCGAACGGCTCGCCATGCCGCGATCAAGGGCATCCACGACGCACGCGCTGCTGCACGCCGCGAGGAGAAGCACGACGAGTAGTCGTCACACCCATCCATAACAGCCTGGCTAAAGCAGAGCGGGGGCGGACGTATCGAAACGTCCGCCCCCGCTCATTCTTCAAGCGCTATTTCTACCATTTCTACCCCGTCCCCAAATAGCAGGCGGCGTGGCTACTCGTCCTGAGGCTCCTCGTCGGAGCTTGGCTCGGACGCCGGCTCAGGTGCAGGTGCCGGCTCAGGCTCAGGCTCAGGTGCAGGCTCGGACTCAGATGCCGTCTCAGGCTCGGGCGCCGGCTCAGGCTCGGTCGCGGGAGCGGGTGCAGGTGCCGGCGAAGCATCCGGAGCACCGTAACCCGAAGGGGTGGACTTCTTCTCGAAGGGCAACACAAAAGTCAGGACGTCGTCCTTATCCTCATCGGCCCACTCGCTTGCATAGCGTGCGGCCCAATAGCCAACGGCACGGTGCTTGAGCATCTTGCCAAAGACCGTAAGAAATACGGTGACGAAAGCGACCAGCACCAAGAACAGCGCGAGCGTGACGCCACCGCCGGTAACAATTGCCTCAATACCCGTAGGACGATAGTAGTAGCTATACATACCGACAGAGGCAATGGCGCCAAAGACGACCGTCAAGATCCATGTGACAACGTTGGCGACCAGGCCCGTCAAAAACTCGGGAAGGAACGAAGCACAGAACAGCTTGGTCTTGTTGTGCTTAAACGCCGCCCAGACCTTATCGAGCGAAAACGCGCTCTCGACACGCCCGGTCACCGCAAAGTGCATCACGGCGATGTCGGCGAACATCTTAAAGAAGACACCCAGAATCGCCGAGGCAATTAGCGCCAGGACAAGCAGGCCAAGCGAGCCAAACAGCGCAGCCTCGAGCGCATAAGAGCCGTAATAAGAATACGAGCCCGCAGCGCCAATTACCACGCCCTCCACCAGCGAAAGCACTACACCGATAACGGGAATGGCAGCGATAACCTCGAGCACGACCGAAATAACGCTCGAAAAGACTCCGAGACCAAACGACGTGGAACGCATCAGCGGACGATCCATGCCGTCATCGATCTTAAGCGACAGATCGCGACCCCACTCGATGCCAAAGCCGGAACCGCACACGCTCGCAATGCAAGCTGCCAAAAAGCCGATGGCAGCCGCAATGCCGCCAATAACGGGAATAAACAACACGAGCACCGACACAACGCAAATCAGCGCCGGCAAAAACGCGATTTGGCATACACGCTGAAGCACACCCGGAGTCTTGGTCATATCTTGGAACGCCTGAGCCACACAGCCCTTTGGCGCATTCGCCACGGGCGGTTGCGGAACAAACTGCTGGGGCTGAGGCTGTCCCTGGGGAGCGGGGCCAGCGGCACCGGCATTAGGAGCACCACACACGCCGCAGAACTTGTCGTTATCGCCCATGGGGGCGCCACACTGCGAGCAGAACATAGAATCATCCCTTCGTATCTTGAACAAATCACTTGGATCGCAAACGATGTCTTTAGCATCATTATTGCCCAATGTGGGGTCAAATACTCAAAGATGACCGATTTGCAAGATACACGGCGCCAGCAGGCGGTTCGTTGAATACGTCTGTGCTAGTTCGTTCCGCGGAAGCCCTTGCCGACAATCTCGGAGCTGTCGACGATCGTGATAAAGGCACCCGGATCGACCTCGCGCGCATAACGGCGCAGCTGCACGGCCTCGCGACGGCTCAGCACGCTCATGATCACCGTCACGCACTTGCCCGAGAAGGCACCGTAGCCGCGACTGATGGTCGCCGTACGGTTGAGATGCTTGACGATAAACTCCTCGACCTTAAGGGGCTCGGAGCAAATGACCGTGCAGACTTTGCGCAGGTGAATGCTCTCAATGGCTTTGTCGACCACAAGCGTCTTGGCAAACAGGCCGAGCACACAATACAGACCGACACGCGGGCCATACAAAAAGGCCGCGATGGCCACGATGCCGATATCGACCAACAGCAGTGCGCGACCAATCTCGAGCGTGGTGCGGCGTTTGAGGATCATAGCGAGAATGTCCGTGCCGCCCGTCGAGGCGCCAATATCAAAGACAATAGCGCTGCCGAGCGCCGGCAAGATGACGGCAAAGCACAGGTCGAGCCACATATCGCCCGTCAGAGAGACATCGGTCGGGATAAAGAGCTCAAAAAGCGAAACATAGGCGGACAGCGCAAACGAGGCGAAGACGCTCCACAGGATTGCCTTGCGCTCCAAAAAGATAAAGCCCAAGACGACGAGAACCGCGTTGATAATCCACATAAAAACGCCGACGGGCAGGGTCGGGAACAGCGTGGACAGAATGACCGACACGCCCGAGGTGCCGCCAAAAGCAAAGTGATTAGGGGTTTTAAACGCGACGATGGCAAAGGCCGTGAGGATCAGGCCCAAATTGAGCTCGGCAAAAAAGCGCGGAAAGCCCGGCTCCTGGCTGCGCTTGCGACCAGCGCGCTCGCCCCGCTCGATAACATCGCGATCGACCACGCGCTCCATCGGCACCACGGGAGGACGATGCACCTCCTCGGCAGCACGCGACGCCGCCTCTGCCGCGGCGGCCTCGATTGCCCATGCCTTGCTTTCTGTTTCGTGCTCGTCGGCCATTACGGCAACTCCTCGTTAACAATTTGGAAACAATGCGCTCATTAGGGTAACGCGGAACGCGGGGATTGCAACCCTTAGTTAGACGAGCGGTATGACTATATCGGGAGCGTACAAAAACGGCCGGCCACGCTTTTGCTTGCGCGGTCGGCCGTTTAACGTTTTCGCAGATAAAACCTGCCAAAACAAACCTGTCCCTTTTTGGAAGGTTATTCGTGCTGGCTGGTGCGGTGCTCGTACTCCTCGGGGGTGATGACGTCCTCGATGCGCAGGTTGACACCCGCCACCTCAAGGCCCGTCATCGCGGCAAGGCGCTCGGTGACGCGTGCCTTGACATCGTCGAAGATCGCGGGCGCATAGGCGCCGTACTCGATGATAACGGAGATGTTGACGACCACGCGATTATCGTCGGTGACCTCGACCGTCACGCCCTTGGTCAGATTCTCGGCACCAAACTGCTCCTGCACAAAGTGCATGAGGTTACCCTTCATGCCCAGAACGTGCGGAACCTCGCGGGTGGCCATGGCAACGATCTTCTCGATCACACCGTTGGAATAGGTCAGCGAGTCCTCGGACTCGTCTGTTTCCTCATCATCCTCGTCCGCGTCATCGGCGGACTCGGCCTCGACGAGCGCCTCGTCCTCGAGCGTCACATCCTCGGCCTCGGCGGCGACGGTCTCGTTCTCCTCGAGCTCGGTATCGGCCACATCGACCTTCGTATTAAAAGCCATGGTTCCTCCTTATGCCTGCCGCAGATGCGACAGTCGAATACATATTAGCGGCCGCTAAACAGACGGCCGAAGAAGTTGACGATCCCGTTCTCGCCGTCGCGAATTTGGCCGATCACAGCGCCGATCAGCACGAAGAATGCGATGACGAGCGTGTCCCACAGGCCGAGCGTGAGCACCAACACGGCGAGGATAAAGCCAGCGACGGCACCGAGCGTGGTGTTGGGATGACGCACAGCATAGCTCCAGATGGCAGCGCCCGTACCCTTGATGAGACCCATAGCCTCGTCAAAATCCACGGCTGCCGCGTCTTGTAACTCGGTTGCCTCTGCTTTGGAATCAAAAGGTTCGCTCGCCGGTGTGGCGCTCTGGTCAATCGTCAGGCGCGGCGTACGAGCGGTCTTATCTTGATTGGTATCACTCACCGGAAACCTCCACGGTCTGGACGGTAGTCTTGGACGGCAAAAAACGGACGCGCGCGGTCGTACCCGGCGTGCCGAGCATGGTGTCGCAAGCTTCCTCGATGCGCTGCTGCATCGCGGTAGCCAGAGATGCCACGTCCTTATCGTCAAGCGCGATAGCCTCGACCTTAAAACGGACGTGCGAATCGTCGGAACCTTGGACGCGGGCCTCGACATGCTCGATCATCACGCGATCGTCGCGCTCTGCAGCAGCCCTGGCGCACGAAGAAAGCGCCGCGAGCGTGACCTCGATATTGCGCTCCCCCGCCGGATGCACGCAGGACGGCTCGCGACGAGCAAACATCAGGCGGAAGAAGCTTACCAGCACGCCAATCGCCACAACTCCGCCGCATGCCGTCACGACAATGCGCGGCATGGGGTCGCGCATCAGCAGCATAAAGCGATACGTATACGGCCCCCAAAACTGGCAGACAAGCGTACCCAGCGCCACGATGGCGGCGGCAAGATACACGATCGCTAGGGCTCGTTTGAGTACGCGCACGTGGCGCTCCCTTCAAATCTCGGCTCTCGAAATGCAAAACGGTTCGCATCATTATAAAAGAGCCGGGTCCGGTGCTCTACGCACGCGGATCCGGCTCATCTATTCCACGAGGCTTGCATGCTCGCTTCATTATGCCCAGATATGCACGGCTTAACCCGTGCGGGCGCTACTCCTCCTCGAGGGCAGCGATAACCTCGTCGGTCATGTCCATGGTGCTGTAAACATCCTGGACGTCGTCGAGCTCCTCAAGACGGTCGATGAGGCGCTGAACCTTCTTGGCGTCGGCGCCGGAGACCTCGGTCGGGGTGGTCGGGACCATGGTGGTCTCGGAACCCTTGACCTGGACGCCCTGCTCCTCGAGCGCCTTGGAGACAGCCATAACGTCGTTGGCAGCAGTCCAGACGATCCACTCCTCGCCGGCGTCCTCGTAGTCCTCGCCACCGGCCTCGGCGATGGCCATCATGAACTCATCCTCGTCACCGGCAGCACCGTTGGCGATCATGGTCTCCTTCTTGGCGTTCTCGTCCAGGATCTCCTTGGCGACGACGATCTGGCCCTTGCGCTCAAACTGGAAGGCGACGGAGCCGGAGGTGCCCAGGTTGCCACCAGCGTGGGAGAAGGCGGAACGGACATCAGCGGCGGTACGGTTGCGGTTGTCGGTCAGGCAGTCGACGTAGACGGCGACACCGGCGGGACCGTAGCCCTCGTACACGATGTTCTCGTAGACGGCGGCATCGGCACCCGAACCAAAAGCCTTGTCGATAGCGGACTTGATCTTGTCCTTAGGCATGGACTGAGCCTTGGCCTTGGCAACGGCAGCGGCGAGGCTGGCGTTGTTCTCGGGCAGCGGGTCACCGCCGAGACGGGCAGCAACGGTGATGTTGCGGCTGAGCTTGGAGAAGAGGGCGGAACGCTTGGCGTCCTGCGCGCCCTTACGATGCTTGGTTGTGGCCCACTTAGAGTGTCCGGACATACGTGTCTCCTATCGGTTTCGACCTAAAGCCCAGCGCAGATGCTCGGGCAATATAAACAAACGTCGTTATGATATACCTACTGGCCTGCGAGATAAACCCCAAAATGAAGGCGTCGTGATGATGACCCCTTTGGTGCAAAGAAACCTGACCCCCCAATGCACCAAGTTAGAACCAGAGGAAGTCGCTGCGGGTAACGGTGGCGCCGATGGCGAAGGGCATGCAGGCGATGACCGGATACAGGTAGCGCATGTAAGTCGAGCCGTTGCACGGACCAATCAGGCACACGGCGAGCACGCCCAACAGCGGCACCCAGATCGCCAGCGCACGCCATGAATGACGACGCAGCAGGTAGACCACCACGGCGATCATGATCCACACATAGGTGGCCGAGCTCATGGTGAGCGAAATAAACGGGATGCGCTGCACCGCCACACGGTACAGATTGATCAGGTGGTCGCACCAGCGCACCACGTTGCTGTCAATCGGATGGAAGTCGAAGTACTTGAGGTTATCGGGCTTCGCCATAATCTCGGCACTGCGCGCCGTGCTGTAGACCCACGCATCGCGCGCGCTCGGATAAAAATAACCATAGTAGTTATTGATAAGCGCCGAAATATAGCACTCGGGATCCTTCTTAAACATCTGAGCCCACACCTCAAAATAGGCATCGATGTCCTCCTGCGAGGCGTACTCGTTAAAGCAGTTCTTGACGGCATCGGACTTGTCGGGGTTGTAGCGGCGGCCCAGGTTCTCGTACTTGAGTACACGATCGATCACGGTGCGCTCCTCATCGGTCACCAAGCCGTCGCAAGGAGCCTCCACGATGGTGCCGTCCTCCTTAACCGCGGGGTTGACGCCCGAGTTGAGGCCGTCGTGCTTTTGGACGAAACGAGCCGTCTGCTGGAACGGAATCGAGAGGATTTCGCGCTTGGAACCAGGCGTGATGTCGTGCGCCGGCATAAAGACCTTGGTGAAGTACATATTAGAGGCAAGGCAGAGCGCGAGCACCGCGAGAACGCCAACCCAGCGGAAACGCGGGATGGCGCCCGAAGGCGCAGCACCAGTCTGCTTGGCTGCACGACGAGCCACATGCACGTCCCATACGCAAAACGCCGCCGCGATTACGCATGCCGCCAGGGGAAACACCAGACCTCCATTGCGCAGAAACGTGGAACCCATGGCACCCAGAGCGAGCAGCAGCCAGTCGTGGCGCGCAAAGAGCACGGGGGCTTTCTCGCCTGCTCGCTCGACATTGGCATCACGACGGGGCAAGCCACACGCAACGAGCTTGACGGTCTGTACCAGCAGCACCAAGAACGCGTCGGCAAACAGCACGTCTTTGGTGAGCAGCGCCGCGTAGTTAGAGAACATCGGCATAAACGCAAAGAACAGCAGGATCGCACCGCGAACCGGCAGGCTCACGCCCAGTTTGCGCAGCGACGAAATGGAATAGGCCATGCAGGCAGCCGTGATGACGAACTGAGCACAGGTATAGATGGCAAGACCCGCGTTAGCGCTGTTGAACAGCGAAAGCCCCAGCTGAACGCACGAGCCGATAATGGCCGTGTGCACTACGGGATGATGCCCGTTGAGCAGCACGTTGGGGTTGAGTAGGCGCAGGTAGTCGCTCGTGCCGTTGGGATAGTTGAACCACTGGCGAATCTGCGCGCCCGTATCTCCCATAAAAAGGCCAGGCAGCGAAGCGATAAGCGTGGGCGCCCAGGCGATCATAAGCACCAGGAAGGGCCCGGCAAAGGGATGGACCGAGAGCACGGCGTGAGTCACACGCCATATGCGGCCAAAGTGCGCTTCGGAAAACGGAATGCGCCGGGAGCTCAGCCAATCTAGACACTCAAAGGCAAGGTAGAAGGCAACGACCGCCAAGAGCATCCAGCCCGCGCCGCCAATCCAGGCGCAGATGATGCGGGCTTTGTCGCCAAGGACAATCTCAGCCGAGTCGGTGAGATCGTAGCTGCGGCCGAACACCATGCAGATGGCGAAGAACAGCGACGGCAGAATGATCGATGGACGCCAGGTGTCGCCACGGCCAAAGAACACGTAGCGAAACGGCAAGGTGAGCAGGCAGGCAAGTGCAAGCAGCATGACCGCGTCGGTATGGCCGGCAAACGAGAGGAGCACCTCGTAGCACACGTACAGCATGCCCGAGGCTTTGGGGTCAATCGCCAAGACTGCGTTGCTCGACACCGGGGAGGGATCGATGGAAAACGCCGTGGTCGCCAACAGCGCGAGCAAAAATGCGATGAGCGTCTGCTTGGCGGGGTAGCGCTTAAACCAGACGATGCGGGCAGCGTCGCGCGCAGCCGTTGTGGAGAGATCGGAATCCTTCACAGTCCAAAGAGCCTTTCTAGAAACCTGCCAAAAAGGGACAGGTTTATTTTAGCAGGTTTTATCTGGGGAAACGTTACGGTTCTGTCATCGTTGCCCAGCGAATCACCACAAAGGTTCCTGTCCCCTTTGTGGTGGTTTTGGTGGTTAGGCGTCCAGGTAGACGCGCTGGGGCTGGTTGCGGCGACGAGCAAAGATGATGAGCGCCAGGCCCGCGATTACGAGGGGCAGGCTCAGCAACTGGCCCATGGTGATAACGCCACCCAGTAGATAGCCCAGCTGCGCATCGGGCACGCGCACAAACTCAATGAGGAAGCGGACGATGCCGTAACCCATCACAAACACGCCCATAAACGTGCCTTGGGGCAGTAGCGGCTTTTTGCGGCTGAGCACCTGCAGAATGCAAAAAAGCACGATGCCCTCAAGAAATGCCTCGTAGAGCTGGGAGGGGTGACGCGGCATCTCGCCCGCAGTCCCGCCAAAGACCACGCCCCATGGCAGATCGGTCGGCTTACCCCACAGCTCACCGTTCACGAAGTTGGCGCAACGTCCCAGGCACAGCGCCAGCGGAGCACCGATAACTGCAAGGTCGGCAATGGTCCATGCGTCGAGCTTATACATGCGGCACACGATGATGCCGCCGATAATGCCGCCCACCAAGCCGCCATGGAAGCTCATGCCGCCCTCGTTGGTGGCAAAGATCTCGAGCGGATGCGCCCAGTAGTAGCCGTCGCCGTAAAAGATGACGTAGAACAGGCGGGCGCCAATGATAAGGCCAAAGACCACGCCGACCACGACACTCGTCAGGTCGTCAATCGTGATGTTAAAGCCCCAGCGACGCTGCGTGCGGTACATGACGACCGCCGTGAGCAGGGCGCCGACCACATAGGCCAGACCATACCAGTAAATCGTGATGGGCCCCGCCGAGATCGCGACGGGATCAAGCATATGGTAGAGGTCGTTGAGCATGTCGATTCCCTGCTCCCTACATACAAATACGGCCGCGGGCCTTGCGCTCGCAGCCGCATATTTGGGCGTAACGTCTATGCGGAGTATGCCGTCCGCAGCTTTCGCAGCTTAGAACGGCGCGTACTCGTCGTACAGGTCCTCGGCCTCGCCGGAGGCATTGACCTGCTCAACGCGGGTAACGCCGGGCACGTGCTCCTTGAGGATACGCTCGATGCCCATGGAAAGCGTCAGGGCGCTCATGGGACAACCGGCACAGGCGCCCTGAAGCTCCAGCTTGACGACGCCCTCGTCATCAACGCCTATATACTCCATGTCGCCGCCGTCGGCCTGTAGGTTGGGGCGAATCTCTTCAAGAACCTTCTTAAGCAGCTCTTCGTTAACAGCCACAGGGGCTCCTTTCTCACAATAACGCGGGCGCGCCCGCGGACAGAGCTATGTTACTACAGCCGTGTACCCGCTCACGAGCCGTCCATGCGCGCAGACGCTACTTTCACGAGTAGTCAATTTGGGACGGGGCTCTTTTGGCTGCCTTTTGTTGCCAGCTGGCGTTGCCACGCGCTACTGCTGAGCCCGCCCCTCGGTGCCGATGTGAACATCGACGATAACCTGGCGGTAGCTGATGCCACAGGAGTCGAGGATGCGGCGGCTGATGCGTCCGTCATCGGTGTCGGCGTACTTGTTGTCCAGGTAGACGACCTCGCCCACGCCCACCTGAGCCAAAATCTTGGCGCAGTCGTGGCACGGGAACAGCGTGACGTAGACCGTGGAACCCTCGAGGTCCTTGAGCGAGCCACGGTAGTTGAGCACGGCGTTGGCCTCGGCATGGACCACGTAGTTGTGCTTGTCCTGCAGCGGGTCGTCGCTCGTACCCCACGGGAAAAAGTCGTCGTTGAGCGCCGAGGGTGTACCGTTGTAGCCCACCGAAAGGATGCGGTGGTTGGTGTTGGCGATGCACGCACCCACCTGCGTGTTGGGGTCCTTGCTGCGGCGCTGCGCGGCGATGGCCACGCTCATAAAGAACTCGTCCCAGCTAATGACGTCCAGGCGCTTGCCTGACGAAGTTTGATGAAGATCGTCCGACATGACAGACACCTCCGTAATCGCAATAGTTTGACCCATTGTAGCAGGTGAAAGGTGGAGGCGTTTGTCCCACCGGCGCCCTCACTTTTACACGCGGCGGGGCTTTTGGTTGATGCGGTAGAGCTCGGCCAGTCCCCGCAACGTCAGCGCGTCGTCGACCGTCAGACTGTGACCGACCAGCGACGCGAGTGCCTCGGCATCGTCGCCGGTAATGACGATGGGCACGTTGCCTTCCCCCGCGGCCTTGGTCGCGCGCATCTCGGCGAGCACCATGTCGAGCATGCCGTCGATGCGGGCTACCTCGCCCAAGACCACGCCCGAGCGCATGGCCTCGCGCGTGTTGCGGCCGATCACATGCGTGGGCGCCGAAGGCTCGACCTGCGGCAGACGCGCCGCAGCGGCCGAGAGCGAGCGGGCGCCGAGCGCCAGACCCGGCGCGATGACGCCGCCCACAAAGGTTCCGTGCGTATCGATGACCTCGATATTGGTCGTTGTGCCCAGGTCGATCACGATGCACGGAGAGCCGTAGACGGCACGGGCCGCCACGGCGTCGGCGATGCGGTCGGGGCCGATCTCGGCCGGGTCGTCGTAGTGCACGGGCATGCCGGTCTTGAGGCCCGGCCCCACGGTGAGCACGCGCCCCGTGCAGGTACGGGAAAGCGCCGCCTTCCACGGGCGCTCGAGCGCCGGCACCACGCAGCTCAGCACGGCCGCCGTGGGCACGAGCGCGCCGGGCATGCCCGCATCAGCCGCCAGCGCGGCCATGACTTGAGCGAGACGCATACGCGCTTCGTCGGCCGTAATGCTCGATGGCGTCGTGATCTCGCACGTCGCAAGCGGGCATTCCTGCGCCGCGGCCGAATCCTCTGCAAACAGGCCAAAGCGAATGAACGTGTTACCCACGTCGACCGTCAATATATATGCGCACCCATTAAGCATCGTCGGCGCTCCTTTCGTCTGCCCAGCAGTATATCGCCTACCTAAACCAGTCATCCCAAAATGACTAGGTTGCGGCTATACTGATGCGCGGTCGTTTGCGAGCTCACGCGACGGCCTTTGGTAACCCGACTTCCCGCGCCGCATCCGTAGCGGCGCTCCCGGGGGAAGCGGATATACGCAAAGGAGTTCAATATGAGCAATCCCTCGAACCGCGCCTCGATGCGCGGGCAACTCACGCTGCGCGGTGTCGTCATCGGCGTCCTTGGCTGCGTGATCATCACGGCAAGCTCGGCCTACACGGCCCTCAAGATGGGCGCCCTCCCCTGGCCAATCATTTTCGCTGCCGTCATCTCGCTGTTCTTCCTTAAGCTCATGGGCAACGCCAGCCTCAACGAGGCCAACGTCACCCACACCATCATGTCTGCGGGCGCCATGGTCGCCGGCGGCCTGGCGTTTACCATCCCGGGCGCCTGGATGCTGGGTTATGCCGACCAGATCAGCTGGCTCGACATGTTTATCGTGGCACTCGCCGGCACCATCTTGGGCCTTCTTGCGACAGCGCTCATTCACCGTCACTTTATCGTGGACGCCGCGCTGGAGTTCCCTACCGGCAACGCCGCAGCTCAGACCCTGCGCGCCACCGAGGCCGGCGGCAAGACCGGCAAGCAACTCTTTGGCTCCATGGCCATCGCAGGCATCTACAGCGTGCTTCGCGACGCTCTGGGCGTGGTGCCCAGCATGCTTTGCACGCTCAATATCCCCGGCGTGACCTTTGCCATCTACAACTCGCCTATGCTGCTGTCCATCGGCTTCCTCGTGGGCTTCGCCCCCGTCGCCTTCTGGTTTGCCGGCGCGCTGCTGGGCAACTTTGGCATCATCGTCGGCGGCACCGCTGCCGGCCTGTTCGATGTTGTGACCGCGCAGGGTATCGTCAAGTCCCTCGGTATGGGTCTTATGATGGGCTTTGGCGTCGCCGTCGTCCTCAAGGACATCCTGCCGCAGGTCGCCGGTATCGTCCGCGGTCTTGCCGCCGACAGCTCCACCGACACCGACGAGCAGTCGCTCATCTCGGGCTCGCTTAAGCTCGACGCCGGCATCATCGGCCTGGGCGCCGCCGCCATCGCCGTGATCATCGCCATCGCGCTCGACCTCGGCCCCGTTCCGGCAGTCATCGTGACGCTGTTCACCTTTGTCACCACCATCATGAGCGCACAGAGCTGCGGCCAGACGGGTATCGACCCCATGGAGATCTTTGGCCTCATCGTCATGCTCATCGTGGCAGCCTTCGCGCAGCTCGCACAGGTCAAGCTGTTCTTTATCGCCGGCATCGTAGCCGTGGCGTGCGGCCTTGCGGGCGACGTCATGAACGACTTTAAGGCCGGCGCCGTACTGGGCACCAACCCGCGCGCACAGTGGATCGGCCAGGCCATCGGCGGCATCGTGGGCGCCTTGGTCGCCGCCGCTGTCATGGTCGCGCTCGTCACCGCCTATGGTCCGGACGCCTTCGGTCCCGACAAGAGCTTTGTTGCCGCGCAGGCAAGCGTCGTCGCCACCATGGTCTCGGGCATCCCGAGCGTGCCGTGGTTTGCGGGCGGCTTTATCGCCGGCATCGTCATGTACTGGCTCGGCATTTCGGCCATGATGATCGGTCTGGGCGTGTACCTGCCGTTCTATATGTCGCTCACGGCTTTCCTGGGCTCCTGCGTTAAGCTCGCCTACGACAAGTGGGCCGCACACCGCGACGCCGAGGCCGGTCTTTCGGACGAGGAAAAGGCCGCCAAGGACGCCGCCTTCCAGGAGCAGGGCCTGGTCGTCGCCAGCGGCCTGCTGGGCGGCGAGTCCATCGTCGGCGTTATCCTGGCGTTTGTCTCCGTGGGCCTGAGCCTGCTGGGCTAAGTCGAGCGGCCGCTCGACAGCGACCATATTGCCTACGGCTTGCCCGGTCGGTAGCTTTTGCGGCTGCCGACCGGGCTTTTTGATATCGAAACAAAGAAAGGCCGGCGCGCTGCGTTTAACAGCGCGCCGGCCTTATCGTTTGGCTAACGAGACGGTCCCGTTATGAATTGAAGTTCGCTGCAGAAACTACGCTCGAAACGCTACATCTGCTTGCGACGACGATCGCTCAGCGTCACACCAGCGGCCACGAGGGTGATACCGCCGATGACGAACACCTCGCCCGCAAGAGCGGAATTGTCGCCAGTTTGGGCGAGCGCGGCCGACGTTGCCTTCTTCTTGGCGACAGGAGCCTTTGCAGCAGCCTGTGCAACCTGAGGCTTGGCCTGCGGCTCAGCCTTGGGATGATACTTGTCGTACTCGGCCTGCGCGGCAGCCAGGGCATCCTTGGCATCGCCAAGCTCAGCCAGCGCGGCGGCATAGGCGTCGTTGGCATCGGACAGCTTGGCATCGGCATCGCTCAGAGCAGCCTTGAGACCAGCGGCGGCATCGACGGCAGCCTTATAGCGAGCGTAGGCAGCGTTCAGTTTGACCAGCTTCTCGTTGCCCGTCGTGCCCGCGGCAAGGGATGCCTTGTGGTCGACAGCCTCAAGATCGGCCTTGAGTGCCTCGTCGTTGGCAAGCTCTGCCTTGGCCTTGACGATATCGAGGTTCGCATCGACGACGGCTTCGTTGGCGGCCTCGAGCTGCTTCTGGGCATCGGCGACACTGGCCACGGCAGCGTCATAGGCGGTCTTGGCGTCGTCGACCGCCTTCTGAGCGCCGGCGAAGCGCTCGAAGGCCTTGTTTGCGGTGGCAAGCTCGTCCTCGGCGGCCTTGGCCTTCGCCTGTGCGTCGGACAGGGTCTGCGTCTTGGCGGCAACTGCCTGCTTGGCGCCCGAAAGAGCGGTTGCGGCGTGCACATCTGCGGCCTGAGCCTTGTCAACCCCAGCCTGGGCAGTGTCGTCGGCCTTCTTGGCATCGTTAAGCGTGCCCTGCTTGTTCGCAAGATCCGTCTTGGCGGCATCGCGCTTGGCGGCAAAGTCCTTGACCGAAGCCGTGGCGTTGTCATACGCCTCATTGGCCTGCTCGGACTTTGCCTTGGCGGCATCGCGGGCGCTGCGAGCCTTCGCCTTTCGAGCAGCGGCCTCAGCTGCCTTCGTCTTGCTGTCAGCAAGCGTGGCGTTTGCCTTATCGAGAGCCGCCTGGGCAGTAGCGGCCTCGGACTTTGCAGCATCGAGGTTCTGCTTGAGGGACTCGATGTCGATTCCGCCGAGCGCGTCCTTCGCGGCGTCGTATGCCGTCTTTGCAGCGGCTGTGCCGGACTTTGCCTTCTCGTACTCGCCCTTGGCTGCGTTCACGTTCGTGTCTGCTGCGGTATAGGCGTCATGTGCCGCATCCTGCTTATTTACCGCTGCAAAGTAAGCTTCCTTGGTAGTACCGAAGGTCTTCTGCGCTTCCGCCAGCTTATTCTGAAGCTGCTTCAGCTGCTCCTTCTGCTCCTGCGTGCCGCCTGCGTTGTATGCGGAATCGATGTAGTCGTTCAGGAGCTTCTTGAACTCGGAGACAGTGAAATCAGCCTCACTGTCAAAAGAGCTGTAATCGAAGATTGTTACCTCGGAATCGGTGTTCTTACCGCTACCAGTCGCGATGCCGATAGCCTTCGTGCCGGCATCGATGATGTTGAGATAGTGTCCGCACTCATGGTAGATGCTGCTGTAGTGCTGGTAGATATAGTAGGAATCATATCGATGGTTCCCAAGGTCACTATTCTTCTCGACGTACTTATCGAATGCCTCTTTTTCCTGAGTGTAGAGACCGGTATATGGCCAGCCAAGCGTATCCTCGGTCTCGCCGCCGGTATATGCACCGTCGCCGCCGGCAAGATTTTCTCCATTGTCCCAGTAGCAGCCCGAGTGTCCCCAGATGTTCGATGAATATGATACATTAAGGGCGGCTGCCGCAGTCATGCGGAGGCTGACGCTGAGCGCCGACTGACCGTTCGCCTTGCGGAGGTTGTTCTGGGTGTCGAGATATGTCAAGGCGTTGCGCATCTGCTCCAGGGAGAGCGGGTTGGTGTCGCGAGACATGTCATGATCGACGTACTGGTCATACCATTCGGCCTTGTCAGCGGCACCGGTCAGCATCGATACGGCTTCCTGGGCGTTCTTTTTCTGCGTGGCTGTGAACTGGCTGCCGCCGATGATGTAGTTCATGAAGCCGAACATACCCTGACTGATGACTTCCTGGTCAACGGTCATGTTGGACTTTAGGTCTGCAATCTGCTGCTCAAGAGCCTCAACCTGGGCATTAGCAGCGTCATAAGCCTTTTCCGCGGCGTTCGAAGCGGCGCAGGCTGCCTCCCACTCGCTGCGCTTCTGCTTGCGAACTTCGACAAGCTTATCGTACTCAGCCTTCTTGTCGGCCTCGGTCTGCTGGGCCTGCTCGTATGCCGTCTTCGCGGCGTCACGCTTACTGGCCGCGTCCTTGTACTCCTTGTTTGCCGCATCGTATGCAGACTGGGCAGATGCCACAGCAGCGTTGGCGGCGTTGGCCTTCTCCTGCGCGGCAGCGACGGCAGCCTGGGCGGCCTGCAGATTTGTCTGTGCGGTGGCGTCGGCATCCGTCGCGGCATTGAGCTCCGCCTGCGCGGTCTTGAGCTCACCAGCAGCAGCGATCTTGGCGGCCTCAAGCGCACTCAGGTCGACACCCGTACCCGAGACGGCAGCATCGAGCGCGGCCTGCGCCTGGTTGAACTTCTGCTGGGCGTTATCGCGCGCGGTGGTTGCGGCTGCGAGAGCAGCGGCAGTCTCCTGCTTCTTGGCTTGGGCGGAAGTCAGAGCGGCCTCGGTGTCCTTCTTTTCCTGCTGAGCACTGGCCTCGGCGGCCTTGGCCTGGTCCAGATTGGCCTGTGCAGTAGCAACGGCCTTATTGGCGTCATCGAGCTTTGCCTGCGCGTCCTCGACGGCCTTCTTGGCGACCTCGTACTCGTCCATACCCATGGCCTCGAGCTTGGCCTGGGCATCATCGAGGGCCTTCTTGGCCTCATCCTGCTTTGCCTTGGCATCCTTGAGCGCCTGGGTCTTATCCTCGACACTCTTGTTGGCTTGATCGAGCTGATCGTTCAGGTCGCCCAGCTTCTTCTGCTGCTGCTCGGTCTTTTCGACGGCGGCTTTGAGCTCGTCAATCTTCTCCTGGAGCGCGGCGACTTCTGCTGCGTTCTGCTCGATTTCGTTGTCGCTCACAGCCTGCGAGGCCTGATTCTTTTGCTGCTGCGCCTGCTTTTGAGACTGGCCCGCCGCGTCGGCCTTCTTCTGGGCGGCATCGTAGGCGGCCTGAGCGTCCTTGAGCTGCTTTGCCGACTCCTCGGCCAGCTGGGCAGCCGTCTTTACGACCGCTTGGTTACCGGCGGCAACGGTATTCTCTACAGAACTACCCCCCCCCTGAACAGAATCGCCGTTATCGGTTGACGGTGCGGCGATTGCCGCCAGCGGCGACATGAGCGGCTGAGCGATGAGGCCCGCCGTCAAAACGGTTGCGACGGCGCGGTTGGCAACGCCCTTGACGTTGACGGCCTTGGCCCGAGGCTCAAAGTGTTGTGGACTGTAGTTTGCCATGGCTTTCTCCCTTTGACACGGATGTATCCATACGTATCAAACGGTAGCTGTCGATTTTTGAATTCTGTTGCGCAACATTGGCGACCAGCGTTTTTTTGAAATTCGTGCTCCTGTGCTTCACAATTTCGTCACATTTGAAGGAGCTGGCGCATCATATTTTCGCGGGATGGAATTGAGCCTGTGATTTGCATTTGCTCCCGCGTCATCCAGCCCTATCGGATTCCGCATCCAACAGACACCCCGCCCGCCACGGTGTAGAGTTAGGACAACGGGCGCGTTGCGCGGACCGCGCTGGAACGAGGTGGACATGGAACTCGACAAACAACAGATCAAGCGACTACGCGAACGCCATCACCGGCGCCACGGCATCCGCCCCGCCCATAGTGAGGCTGCCGAGCAGGCTGGTCGCTTTTTAAAGCGCGCGTTCAACATTCGCGAGGGACGCGCGCCCTATCACGTGATCCGCAAGCGTTTTGTAAACGGCGCGCGTCTGACTGGCTCTCACCTGTGTATCCTCATCATCGCCATGCTCATCGCAAGCATCGGCCTCGATATCGATTCGGACATCGCCATCGTGGGCGCCATGCTCATCTGCCCGCTTATGGGATCGGTCCTTGCCATGGCATACGGTATTGCCACGCTCGACCGCGAGATTACCGTCGAAGCCGTCGCCAGCCTTGCGCTGCAAATGGCCTTTTGCCTGGTCACATCCACGTTGTACTTTAAGCTCTCGCCCCTCGGCACCACCACGGCCGCCATTATCGACAACTCGACGCCCACCGTGTGGGACCTTGCCGTCGCGCTCGCGGGCGGCTTTGCGGGTGGCCTGGGCAACTCGCGCGACCAGGAACCCGCCACGCTCATCGCCGGGGTGGCTGTGGCGACCGCGCTCATGCCGCCCCTGTGTGCGGCGGGCTATGGCATCGCCATCGCAAGCGGGTCACTGTTTCTCTCGGCGCTCTACGAGTTTGGCATCAACGTGGTCTTTATCGCACTAGCTGCCGAAGCCGTGCTACTTCTTTTGCGCGTGCCGCTCAAGCGCGACCTCAACGGCGACGGCATTGTGACCGCCGAAGAAGATGCCGAGGTCGACGAGCTGTCACGCAAAGTGCGCCGCCGCATCATCGTGGGAACGGCCATCTTTGCCATCCCCTGCATCGTTATGACCGCAGGCTCCATTGGCTCGGCGCAGGCCGGCGTGCAGGACGGCTACGGTGTCACCGAAACCACGCGCGAGCTTGCCGCGGTGCTGCCGGGCTTTAAGGACTACACCGTCGCCGTCGAGACCTCGGCCACCGAAGGGGACGAGGAAGGCATTGTAGAGCGCGAAATCGTCGCCCATGTGACGACAGGCGAGACGCTTGGGGCACACGACCGCCACGTCGCCCGCAAGCTCATCGACCTCAATGTGCCCGATCTCGACCGCGTGGAGTTTGACGTAAAGTGATGCAGAGCGCAGCGCTACAGCTCGTACTTGTACACGCGGTAGATATACTTTTCGGCTTCCATCTCAAAGGTAGCGATGGGTAGACCATACCGATCGTACTCGGTAAAGGTCTTGGCCTGGCCCGATGCCACGAGCATGCTATTTGAATCGCCGACGCGCTGCGCACTGCTGACGTAACCCGAGAACGGCACCGCGATCTGGTCTTCGAGCTCGTAGGTGCGGACCGCCTCGTCCACTGTAAAGATGCGCCCAAACGAATGCGTTCCCTTGCTGTAGTCGGTCACCACCGCGGCGCCCAGCTGGCCCCAGTCGAACTTGGGATAGCGCTCGGTCGCACCAAAGTTGTTGTCGTATAGCAGCACCTGGTAGCGACCAGTCGCTGCCGTGTCAGAACTCGGCAGATACGTCACGCTGTGCTGGCCTGCATTGAGCGAGAAATCGCCCTGGGCCTGCAATAACTTGTCTTCAAAGCCCGAGCCAGCCCATTGCCACTCCTTTCTATTTCTGGGTCCATCTTCTCACTGTTGGCGGCCGAAAATGATCCGTTTTCCTCCGTCCCCGAGAGGTCATTTTTTAGTACTTGAAGAAACCCTCGCCCGAGCTTTCGCCCAGCTTGCCTTCGTCGAGCATTTTCTTGAGGACGGACGCCATAGCCTTAAAGTTGTAGGGCATCATCATCTTCTTGAGCAGCGGGCTCACCAGGCCCGGGACCTTCTGATACTGCATAACGATGTTGTACGCCGTCTGGATGCCCACGGTGTCGAATACGCGGAACGGGCCCTTGGGGGCGCCGGTGCCGCGCGTCCACGCGAGGTCGATGCTCTTGGGGTCACTCACACCCGAGACATACAGGTCAAGGCCCGAAAGCAGCCATGGCACCAGCATGGAATTGAGCAGATAGCCGTTCTTTTCCTTGTTGACGGGCAGGGCAAGCATACGAATATCGTTGGCAAAGTCGACAAGCTCATCGAAATAGCGCTTGTCGGTTTGGTCCTGTGCCATGACCTCGGTCATGTTGTTCTTCCAGATGGAATTGGCAAAGTGCAGCGACAGGTACTTCTCGGGGCGGCCGGTGTACTTGGCAAAGGTGCTCGGCAGCAGCGTAGAGGAGTTCGTCACGACAACGGTCTTTTGCGGGAGGACCGGGGCGAGCTTCTTGTAGAAGTCGATTTTTGCCTGGGTGTCCTCGGCCATAGACTCGATGACCAGGTCGGCGTCGGCCACGGCCTTGGCAAGATCGAGCTCCAGCTTGAGCGTAGAGTAGGCACGCTCGACGGCGGCGAGTGCCGCCTCCTTGTCGAAGGGCTGGCCGCCATCGGCGATACCGGCGCACCACTCGCCCGTGCCGTCCGCCATGCCCTCGATAGCCGCGATGTACTCCTCGCGCACATGATCAATCTTGGGCTGGGTGCGGCCGATGCTGCCCTCGCTGCGCAGCCAAATCGTCACATCGAAGCCACAGTAGGCAGCCTGAAAGGCAATCTGGCTTCCCAGCACGCCGCCGCCGGCAACGCAAACGGTCTTGTAGCTCATAGGAACAGTCCTCTCTTACGTAATTCCATAGATGTGTATTTATTCAACCGTAAGGATGACGCGCGCTGGGGGTAGGTTCTATAAACGGATGGTATTTTGCCGCGAACGGCTACATTTGTTCATTAACTCTCGATTTTGAGGCCATTTTTTGACGCTGCTGAACCGCTGTTTTCGGAAGTGCGGGGAAAAATCGGGTTTCGCCGATCAGATCGGCTTTTTTGACAACAAAACCGCAGGTCGCGGGAGTCTAAAAAGGCGGTGTGCTCGGGAGGTTCGCGTTTTTCACCGCACTTCTGAAATACGAGCCCACGGAAGGCTGCAGCGAGATCATTTGCGCAACATATGTCCAGCAAAAACGGGTGGTAGCCGACACGGCTGCCACCCGTTTGTCTCATATCTAGCCCATAGCAGGCCAGCTACTTCTTAATGCCGCGTCCCAGACGCTTGGCAACCGATGCAACGGCTTCCTCGCTGGCCGGCCCGCAGCTCACACAGCCGTCGTGGGCACGCATCTGGCCGGTGACCTCATCCATCGCGAGCGGCGCCACCTTCTCAAGCTTAAAGCCCTTGCCGGCGCGCATGTTTTCCTTAGCCACGCTGATCATGAGCTTAATACGGTTGAGCTGGTTGACCTCGGACGCGCCGGGGTCGTAGTCCACCGCGACGATATTGCTCTCGGGATGCTGGCGGCGCAGCTCCTTGATCACGGCCTTGCCCACCACGTGGTTGGGCAGGCACGCGAAGGGCTGCGTGCAGATGATGTTGGGCGCACCGTGATCGATCAGGTCGAGCATCTCGGCCGTGAGCAACCAGCCCTCGCCCATGTTGTTGCACACCGAAAGTACCGTGCGGGCCTTGTCGGCCATGGTGCCGATGCGCTCGGGAGCCTCAAAGCGGCGGGACTTTTCGAGCATCTCCTCCACCGGCGTACGCATCCAGTCCACGAGTTTGATGAGCGCCTGCATACCAGCGCGCGTGGTAGCAGAGCTTCCCAGCTCATCCTTCTGCAGCTCGGCGTTGCTCATGGAGTACAGGAAGAAGTCGAGCAGGCCCGGCACCACGGCCTCGCAGCCCTCGCGCTCGATAACGTCGACCACGTGGTTGTTTGCCGTGGGGTGGAACTTGACCAGGATCTCGCCAACCACGCCCACGCGCGGCTTGGTACCCTCGCCCACGAGCGGCATGGTGTCGAACGCGCGGATGGCCTCGCGGCACAGCTTGGTGTAGTTGTGACGGTTGAACTTGGGCGCCAGCTTGCGGGCGCGCGCCATGTACTCCTCGTAGAGCGCATTGGCGGCACCGGACGTTGCCTCGTACGGGCGACAGCGGTAGAGCATCTGCATCATCACGTCGCCAAAGAGCACCGCGTAGACCGCCTGCTTGAGCAGAGCCGGCGTAATCTTAAAGCCAGGGTTGTCCTCGCCGAGCGCCACGGCCGAAAGCGAGATCACTGGGATCTCGGGGTGGCCGCTCTCACGCAGGGCCTTGCGGATGAGTGCGATGTAGTTAGTGGCACGGCAGCCGCCGCCGGTCTGGCTGATAACCACGGCCGTCTTGGACAGGTCGTACCGGCCGCTCTCGATGGCCTCCATAATCTGGCCCGTTACCAGAATCGACGGGTAGCAAATGTCATTGTTCACATAGCGCAGACCGGCCTCGACGGCGTCGTGATCGGTCGAGGGCAGAAGCTCCAAGTTGTAGCCGGCACCGCGGAACACCTCTTTGACCAGGTCAAAGTGGATCGGCGCCATCTGCGGGCACAGGATGGTATAGCCCTCCTCGCGCATCTGCTCGGTAAAGGGCACCTTGGGCCACGCGGTCGAAGCACTCTCGCGCTGCGCCTCGAACGTGTACTTGCGGCTCGCAAACGCGGGGGCATCCGTAGAGGGCGCCACCGGCGCGGCATCGCCCTGCTCGTAGGCCTCGCCCGCAGCCGTGGCCTCGGCCAAGCGCTCGGCCTCCTGGTCCTTAAGCGCGGCCATGAGCGAGCGGATGCGGATGCGCGCGGCGCCCAGATTGGACACCTCGTCGATCTTGAGCACGGTGTAGATCTTGCCGCTGGCCTCCAGGATCTCCTGCACCTGGTCGGTAGTCAGGGCATCGAGACCGCAGCCGAAAGAGTTGAGCTGAATCAGGTCCAGGTCGTTGCGCATCGTCACAAAACGGGCGACCGCGTACAGGCGGCTGTGGTACATCCACTGGTCAACGACGCGAATCGGGCGCTCGGGCTTCACGAGATGCGCAAGCGAATCCTCGGTAAAGACCGCAAAGCCAAAGCTCGAGATAAGCTCGGGCAGGGCATGGTTGATCTCGGGGTCGTTATGGTAGGGACGACCGGCGAGCACGATGCCGTGACCACCGTGGTCCTCGACCCACTTAAGGGCCTCCTCGCCCATGGTCTGGATATCCTCGTGGAAGCGCGCATCGGCCTCAAAGGCAGCGTTGACGGCGGCATCGACCTCGGAGCGCGTGATCTTGGGTCCACGCACGCGACCGCGACCGGCCTCAGCATCGGCCACACGGTCGACGGCGAGCACCTGATACAAGCGGCGCTTGAGCTCGGTCTTGTCGTGATAGGGCACAAACGGATACAGGAACTCGATGTTCTGCTCGCGAATCTCGTCGATGTTGAGCGCCAGCGCCGTGGGGTAGCTCATGACGATGGGGCAGTTGTAGCAGTTACCGGCGGTCGGATCCTCCTTGCGCTCCCAGCGCACGCACGGCATCCAGATAAAGTCGACGTCACGGTCGATAAGGTTCATCACGTGGCCGTGGCTCATCTTGGCCGGATAGCACACGCTCTCGGACGGCATGGACTCGATGCCCGCCTGGTAGGTCTTTTTGCTCGACTGGTCGGACAGCTGCACGCTAAAGCCCAGGCGCGTAAAGAACGCATGCCAGAAGGGGTAGTTCTCGTACATGTTGAGCGCGCGCGGGATGCCGACGGTGCCGCGCGGGGCCTCGTCGGGGCTCAGCACCTCGCGGTTAAACAGCAACTCGTTTTTCTTTTTAAAGAGGTTGGGGGCCTCGGTCTTCTGCTTTTTGTGGCCGGCGCCCTTCTCGCAGCGGTTGCCGGTAATGAAGCGCCTGCCGCCGCCAAAGTCATTGACGGTAAGCTGGCAGTTGTTAGAGCAACGGCCGCAGCGGACGTGCTTTTGCGTCACAGTGAGGTGCGCGATGTCCTCGGCCGAGAGGATGGCCGAGGTGCCGTCGGCGCCGGCGCGATCGCGGGCGAGCAGGGCCGCACCATAGGCGCCCATGCAGCCGGCGATGTCGGGACGCACGGCATGAACGCCGGTGAGCTGCTCAAACGCGCGCAGCGTGGCATCGGACATAAAGGTGCCGCCTTGGACGATCACCTGGCTGCCGATCTCCTTGGGGTCGCGCAGCTTAATGACCTTGAACAGGGCATTCTTGATGACGGAATAGGACAGGCCGGCCGCAATGTCGCCCACCGTGGCGCCTTCCTTTTGCGCCTGCTTGACGCGCGAGTTCATAAAGACCGTGCAGCGGCTGCCCAGGTCGACCGGGGCCTTGGCATGGATGGCAGCGTTTGCGAACGCGCGCACGTCCATATTCATAGAGACGGCGAAGCTCTCGATAAAGCTACCGCAACCCGACGAGCAGGCCTCGTTGAGCATGATGTGCTCGATCACGCCGTCCTTGACGCGCAGGCACTTCATGTCCTGGCCGCCGATGTCGAGGATGAACTCGACACCCGGCAGGAACGCCTTGGCGCCGCGCAGGTGCGCGACGGTTTCGATCTCGCCGGAATCGGCCTTGAGGGCCTCGATGAGCAGCGCCTCGCCGTAGCCCGTGGTGGTCACGTGGCCGATGGTGCAGCCGGCGGGGATGTGGTTGTAGAAATCGGCCATGATGACCTTGGCCGTGCCCAGGATGTCGCCGTTGTTATTGCCGTACCAGGTGTGCAACAGCTGGCCGTCCTCGCCCACGAGCGCGGCCTTCATGGTGGTAGAACCGGCGTCAATGCCAATGAACACGCGGCCGGTGTAGCCTTCGAGTTTGCCCTTGGGGACGACTTCCTGGTCGTGGCGGGTTTTGAAATCGGCGAAGTCCTCGTCGGTGGCAAAGAGCGGATCCAGGCGCTCGACCTCGGCACCCTGCGTGTCACCCAGAGCATCGATAGCATCGATGAGCTGCGGGAACGTGCTGAGCTTGTTGGACTCGTGCGCCATGGCGGCGCCGCTCGCCACAAACAGGTGGGCGTTTTGGGGCACAATGCGGTGCTCCTCGTCCAGGTTGAGCGTGAGGTAGAAGCGGTGGCGCAGCTCGGAGAGATACTGCAGCGGGCCGCCTAAGAAGGCGACGTTACCGCGGATGGGGCGACCGCATGCCAAGCCCGAGATGGTCTGGGTCACGACGGCCTGGAAGATGGAGGCGGCCACGTCCTCGGGGCGGGCGCCCTCGTTGAGCAGCGGCTGCACGTCGGTCTTGGCAAAGACGCCGCAGCGGCTGGCGATGGGATAGATGGTGGTGGCGTTGGCCGCGAGCTCGTTGAGGCCGCTCGCGTCGGTGTGCAGCAGAGTGGCCATCTGGTCGATGAACGCGCCCGTGCCGCCAGCGCAGGTGCCGTTCATGCGCTGCTCGATGCCGTTGTCGAAGTAGATGATCTTGGCGTCTTCGCCGCCCAGCTCGATGGCGACATCGGTGGCCGGGATAAGGGTCTCGACGGCGCGCTTGCTGGCGATGACCTCCTGAACAAACTCCAGGTCGAGCCACTGGGACAGCAGCAGGCCGCCCGAACCGGTGATGGCGCAGGTCATCTGGGCCGTCGGCAGCACGGTCGCAGCGCCCTCGAACAAGTCGCGGGCGCAAGCGCGGACGTCGGTGTGGTGACGCTGGTACTTGGCGTAGACGATCTGGTTATCGTCGTTGAGCACGGCGAGCTTAACGGTGGTGGAGCCCACGTCAATGCCCAGGTGCAGGTTGCCACGAGCGTTCTCGGGGTTGAAGATTGCACCTTCGGGGGCGTGGGCGGCGGCTACGGGCTCGGCGGCGGTGGCGGGCTCGCTAGCGACGGACGTCTCCCCTGCCGCGTTCTTGGCATCGGCAACTGCCTCGGCAACTTTCTCGGCAGCCGCGGCCGCAGCCTTCTGCGCGGCGTCCACCACGACGGGCGCGGCCTCACGCGCGGCAGCGACCATACGGTCCTTGATGCCCTCGACGAGTTTGCTCATTGTCTCTCCTCTTAGTTGTTGGACTCGACGGTTGCGGCGGTGTCGGCCGCGTCCTCGAGCTGCAGGTTCAATAGCTTCAAGCCGTATTCCGGCACGTTGATATCGATGGGTTGGCCATATAGGTCGCCGGGACGCACAAAGGCGATAACCGTCATAATGCGCGCCATGGCCTCGGGCGATTCGGTGAGCCCACGCTCAAACCAGCGCTGAATCAGGCCGACCTCGGCACTCACGACGTAGGTAACGTAGTAGTCGAAGAACGTGCCCAGCGCCAAGCCCAAAATGCCCGTCTGTGCACGCGGCACCACGGCCTCGCGTGCGGTATCGATGATCTTTTTAATAAAGGCGGGGTCGCCGCCCGGGCCCAGCAGGGCCCCGATAAGGTCGCGATTAGCCGCAAGATAGCGCAGCAGCTCAACCGAACCGGGCGCCGGCTCGAGCTCATCGATGTTGTGATAGAGATCGGGCAGCTGAGCTGCGGTGATGAGCTCAATGCGCTCACGGATCTCGGCCAGCAAGCCGTCCTCGATTTGATTGATAAAGTCGGGAATATCGCGGTAGTGCGAATAGAACGTGCGGCGCGTAAGGCCGGCACGCTCGGTGAGCGACGCGACGTTAATGCGCGAAAGGTCGCCGCTTTCGGCAAGCTCGCTGGCAAGTGCCTGGCGAAGGGCACGCTGCGAGCGAAGGGACCGGCGATCGCATTTCTCGAGCTGGGACAAGCGTCCTCCTTGTTACTCAGCCTGTGCGCTATTGCACAGTGCGAGTATTATTGCACACCGTGTGCATCAACACGTAAAGGCAATATTTGGAATGTGACGAAGGGGCAGTCTCTTTGTCACATCCAGCGACCGCCTAGGTTGTGCCGGTTGTGCCAGGCTTTTAGAGCGGCATTACCGATTGTCCAAAATGTCATTCGTGGGTAGAATAGTGTCGACGGCAGCCCAAGTTCTGGAAAGCTGGGCAGCGCCGTTGTTTGCATTAGGGGGTCAACGCCTTAGCGGCGGCGACCCCTTCTGTTGCGCTTCGAACGCTGCTTGAGTGCCTCGGAAAGGCCGACAAGCGCCGTGAAGAACGAGACCAAAGCGGTCAGAAGTCTCACGAAATCAATCAAATCGGTCATGGGCATCACCTCCCATCGGATGGAGGGCGCTGCCCGGCACACGGAACTGCCGCCAACAGTATCAATTCTATCAAAGCGCAGTTAGATATGCGAATGTTTGTTCGTATTTCAAGAGACCAGCGTCACCTGTGACAAAGGGACAGTCCCTTTGTCACATTATTCGATGACGGTGCGAGAGTTTTGCTTGCGCATGGTGGCGAGCATGTGTTTGGGAACGGCGTGGACCATGCAGCTGCCGATAGTCGCGCTCGCGGCGGCCTTAGCTGCATCGCTTGCGTTTTTGGTCGCGTAGCTGTGGCGGAAACGCTTGAGCATGGCGATGTCGTTGCCGCCGTCGCCGTAGACCGCGACCTCGTCCTCGGCAATGCCGTAGTAGCCCGCCAGCCAGGACACACTCTCGCCCTTGTTGCACGCCGCGTCCGTGATCTCAAACATCACCGGGTCAAACGGCGCGTTGACTACACGGTCCGAGCGCTCGGCCAAATATGCCTTAAGGTCGCGCTCCAGCTCGTGCGAGGTCACGCGGCAGTTGATCTTACACACATCGTGGCGCAGGATGTCGCCGATTGACTGATCGAAATACTGCTCCTCGTGATACCCGCCACGCGCGCGCATGCCGTGCATCACGATGCGCTTGATAGGGCTGTCCTTCTTAAAGCCCGCCTGGTGCATCTCGAACGAACCGCTCGAGAACATGCCGTCGGGCGTGGAGCAGTCGAAGCAAATGTTCGGAAACGCCTTGAGCAGCTCCTCGGTAACCTGCGGGTCGATGATCCAGGTCTTGAGCACCTCGCCGTGGCTGTTGCGCACGATGGATCCGTTGGAGCAGCAGGCGTTGAGTGCCAGACCTGTAAAGCCATGCTCGCCGATTGGCAACGTCGAGCGTCCGGTCGCGGGAACCACATGCAGGCCAGCCTCGGTCAGCTCGCGAATGGCACGGCGGATGGTCCCATCCGCCTCGTGCAGGGCGTTCAGCAGCGTTCCGTCTAAGTCACTCGCAAACATCTTGATCATGGATACGCCTCTCCTTCGTCTGCACGATATTGTAGACGAGAACGGGCGCGCCCCGAGAGAGGCGCGCCCGTCAGGCGAAAGATTGTCCTACACCGCGGCGGGGCCGTGCTCGCCGGTACGGATGCGGATGACTTCTTCGACCGGCTCGACCCAAATCTTGCCGTCACCGACGGCACCGGTGCGGGCGGCGTTGCAGATGATGTCGACAATGCCGTCAACATGCTCATCGGCACAAATGAGCGTGAACTGCACCTTAGGGATCGTGTTGACAAGCAACTCGTTGCCGCGCACGTATTCCTTCCAGCCATGCTGCGCGCCGCAGCCCTGCACTTGGTTGATAGTCATGCCACGAACATCGGCAGCAAACAGCGCGTCTTTAAGAACCTCAAGCTTTTCGGCACGAACGATCGCCGTAATTTTCTTCATAGTGAATTCCTCTCTTTAATAAAGAAATGAATTGTCCTTCACATGGCACGGGTTTCCCAGGTGCCGCAAACCAACCTCAGAAATCAAAAAGTTCAACTGACTGGTCTTAGCAGGTTTCCCAAGTGCCGCAGATTGCCGTGAAAGAGGAGCGAAGCGTACTTAAGTACGTGAGCGACGATTGAACGGCAAGGTGCGGTGCTTGGGGAAGCTGCTAATCGAGTCCGGAGAACGAGGGATACGCGCTCTCGCCGTGCTGACTCGCATCCAGGCCCAGCGCCTCGTCGGCCTCGTCCACGCGCAGGCTGCCGTGGAACAGCGCCTTGACCACCGCGGCGATCACCAAGTCGAGCACCAGTACAATAGCGACCGTCACCACAATGCCCAAAATCTGCGAGATGAGCAGCGAGACATCGCCCGTGTAGAACAGGCCGCCCTTACCGGTCCACGAGAGCTCCGGCACGCAGAACAGCCCCGTGAGCACGCCGCCCAGGATGCCGCCGATGCCGTGGCAGCCAAACGCGTCGAGCGCATCGTCGTAGCCAAATTTGGTCTTAAGATGGCTGATGGCCAGGTAGCAGATGGGAGAGACGATCAGGCCCATGACCAGCGCTGCCCACGGCTCGACAAAGCCCGCGCCGGGCGTGACCACCACAAGGCCCGCAACCAGACCGGTGCTGGCGCCCACCAGCGTGGGGCGACCGGTGTGCACGCACTCGACGGCAAGCCACGAGACCATGCCCGCCGCGCTAGCCGTCACGGTGTTGAGGATGGCGAGCGCCGCCACAGCGTCGGCCTTAAACTCGCTGCCGCCGTTAAAGCCAAACCAGCCAAACCAAAGCAGGCCGGCGCCCAACGCCACAAACGGCACGTTATGTGGACGGTAGCTCACCATGCCAAAGCCACGACGACGGCCAAGCATTAAGCAGAGGATCAGGCCGGTAAGACCGGACGAAATGTGCACCACGTCGCCACCGGCAAAGTCGAGTGCGCCGATAATGTCACCGATAAAGGAGCCATCGCCGCCCCAAACCATGTGGGCAAGCGGCGCATAGACCACAAGCAGCCAAATGCCCAGGAAGGCCGTCATGGCACCAAACTTAACGCGGCCGGCCAGGCTGCCCGTGACGATAGCGGCAGTGATCATGGCAAAAGCCATCTGAAAGGCGATGTTGATGATTTGAGGATAGACGACACCGTCCGCGGCATTGCCCTCGGCCGCCTGCAGCACCTGGTTGAGTACCGGCAGGCACAGCAGCTGGTCAAGGCCTCCAATAAACGGGCTGGAACCGTCGCCGCCATAGGCCAGAGACCAGCCGGCAACAATCCACAGCACACCAACCAGGCCAATGGCGCCAAAGCACATAAGCATGGTGTTGATGACATTTTTGCGCCTGGACAGGCCGCCATAGAAAAACGCCAAGCCCGGTGTCATTAAAAACACGAGCATGGTGCAGACGAGCATAAACGTTGTCGATCCCGTATCGTACATTCGCTCTCCCTTGGTCGCATGAACGTTGTCGGCGCCCATAATGCGGCCGAGGGGCAACTGGTGTAGACCAGATACGGCGTTGTTAAACGCGGCGTTGTTGAATGGAAACGGTGCCGCAATCTTGGAAACGGCGCGGCAACGGACGCGAAACGAACGGGAAATACGCGAGCAAGGAAGCCGTGAGCGCGCCCGTCCCGGCTAGCGGCGGAACAGCTCGCGGGCTCGGTCGCGGAGGTCGGTAGCTCGGATGACGCCCTCGTAGCGGTTGATGCGCAAGCGCGGGAAGGCATTGAAGAAGCGCAGGTCGCGTCGGCTGAGCGACACGCTTGGCACCGGACGGCTCATGCGCTTGCCGGCAAGGCGACGACTGAGCGACGGACGCGGCATGTTCGGCGCGGCATCGGCCACGCGGCGGGCGGCAAGCGCCAGGCCGCGAGCGCCAGGCCGCGAGCACCATCCGCGATAAACGTCGGCATCGAAGCCTTCTCGCGCAGGGCATCGAGCGCGGCGTCACCCAGCTCGGCCAGCCACGCGTTAACGGCACGACTGCGGATATGCGTCTGTGCCACCGAGTCGATCGCCGAATCGGGAATACGTTCGAGCATGGAGTCGGACGCATCGGCAAGCGACTCGTTGATTCGGTCGGCAAGGTCGGCCCGGACGCGCTCCAGCTGATCGGATAGACGCCGCCAGCTCGCCAACGAGCACACCGCGTCGACCATCATCGCGACCGCGACGATAAAGGCGGACAGCCTCACAATCAGCACCGGCAGATGGCCAAGCAGCCCCAGCAATGCCGGCTCCACTAAACGGCAAATACACAACGCACCCAAGCCAAACGCGCAGGCCCAGTACAGACAGATGCGTCCGTGCAAGTTAAACGGCAGGTGCGAGTAATCCCAAAAGCGAGCGCCCGTTGTTTTTTCCAACAGCACGCCCACGCTGTACTCAATCACACTGCATACGAGCGCTGCAGCGACAAACTGGCTCGACGCGTCAGGAATCCCGCGCAACAGCAGCCAGCAGGCAATGCCGCCCGCGCCATAGATGGGGCAGCACGGCCCCAGCAAAAAGCCACTGTTGGCAAATCGTCCGTGATTGAGCATGGCGCATACTGTCGACTCCCATGCCCAACCGCAAAACCCGTAAAAGGCAAACGAGAGCACCAGCGCCGAGAGTGGGCAGGCGGCAAGCGTCGCGCCGCCAAACGCAATATCAATCGCGGTCCCCACCGTCTACCCTCTCCTCTTTTCGCTCGATGCTTTACTCACGCTATCGTCCGTCTCGTCCTTGCGCCGCAGACGACCGGCGACCGTCTCGCGCAGGGCGCACCATTTATCTGCCAGGCATACAATCCAAGCCTCACGACACGTCGGCGGCACAGGCACCAGCGGAAACATATGCCGCACGATAATATTCCGCTCGCGCGACGTCAGCTCAAAATCTTCCTCCGCGCGCGCCAGGGCAAAAAACGGATGACGAAAGCCATGCAGGCGATGGCTCGGATCGGGATCGTGCCAGTCATAGAGAAAGTAATCGTGTAACAAGGCTCCGCGCAGCAGCGAGGCATGGTCGATCGAAATGCCAGCACGGCCCAAGTGCTCGGCAAAGGACAGACTTGCCCGTGCTACTGAAGTCACATGTGCATAGACCGTCACGTCGCCATGCTGGATAAACTCGCGCGTCAGGTCCAAGCGGCCCGCCTGGGCGAGCTGGCGGGCGGCATCGTCGACCTCGTGCGCGATTTTCTCGGCACGAACGGCATCGGACATGCTGCCTCCTTCCAGCGGCTCACGGCGGCAAGCCACGGCCTGCACGTATTGAAAAAATCATCATCGAATCTATCAGTATGGCATCGGACAAAACGTTTTGCCCCACCAGTTGTCGAATTACCGCGCCGCCGTCACATATCAAACGCCAAAATGTGCGAGACTGTCTTGTGCAATTGTGTCGGCCGAGGGAGCGCCGGCGCTCGATTCGCATGGAGTAACCCACAACGATGCTGCTTACGCAAACGACAACGCCCGAGGACGTCAAGGCTCTCGACCGCGCCGAGCTTCCGCTGCTCTGCGGCGAGATTCGCCACGCCATCCTCGAAAGCTCCGCCGCTGTCGGCGGACACGTTGCCCCCAACCTGGGCGTCGTTGAGCTTACGGTTGCGCTTCATCGCGTGTTTAACTCCCCCATCGACAAGATTGTCTTTGACGTTTCGCACCAGACCTACGCCCACAAGGCGCTGACGGGGCGCGCGTACACTTATATCGATCCGGAGCGTTATGGTGAGGCTTCCGGCTTTGCCAATCCCGACGAGTCCGAGCACGACCTGTTCGCCATGGGTCACACCTCGACCTCGGTGAGCTTGGGCTGCGGCCTTGCCCACGCGCGCGACCTGGCGGGCGATGCGTACAACGTCATTACCGTTATTGGCGACGGCTCGCTTTCGGGCGGCCTGGCGTTTGAGGGCTTTAACAATGCCGCCGAACTCGATAGCAACCTAATCATCATCGTCAATGACAACGACCAGTCCATCGCCGAGAACCACGGTGGCCTCTATCGCAATCTGGCCGAGCTGCGCGCCAGCAACGGCGCCTGTGAGCGCAACGTTTTCCGCGCGATGGGGCTCGATTACCGCTATCTGGACGCCGGTAACGATGTGTTGGCCCTCGTCGACGCGCTGCAGGAACTGCGCAATATCGATCACCCCATCGTACTGCACGTCTCCACCGCCAAGGGCAAGGGCTTTGAGCCAGCCCAAAGCGACCCGGAACGCTGGCACCACGTGGGTCCGTTTGACATGGCGACTGGGCGCAAGCTCTGCCCGGGCCATCCGAGCGAGCCTGCGCCGCGCACCTATGCCGACATTACGGGCGAGGCGCTCAGCGCCGCCATCGAGCACGATCCGCAGGTCGTGGGCATCACGGCCGCCACGCCCTACATCATGGGCTTTACACCCGAGCTTCGCGCTGCCGCCGGCAAACAGTTCGTCGATGTGGGCATTGCCGAGGAGCACGCCGTAACCTTTGCCACCGCGCTTGCGCGCTCGGGCGCCAAGCCAGTCTTTGGTGTGTACGGCACGTTTTTGCAGCGCGCCTACGACGAGTTGTGGCACGACCTGTGCCTCAACGACGCCCCCGCAACCATTTTGGTGTTTGGTGCGTCAATCTTTGGCACCACGTCCGAGACGCACCTCTCGTTCTTTGATATTTCCATGCTGGGTGGACTTCCCAACATGCGCTACTTGGCGCCGGCCTGCATGGAGGAATATCTGTCCATGCTGAGCTGGTCGCTCGACCACCGCGAGCATCCCGTGGCGATTCGTGTACCGGGCATTGGCCTGGTGAGCCGTCCCGACCTTGCGCCTGCCGAAGACACCGACTACAGCGCCGTTCGCTACAACGTGGTGCGCCAGGGTCGCGACGTAGCCTTACTCGCGCTCGGCGATTTCTTTGAGCTGGGCGAGCGCGTGGCAAACCGTCTGACTGCCGAGTACGGCATCGAGGCCACGCTCGTCAACCCGCGCTTTGCAACCGAGCTCGACCGCGAGTTCCTCGACAGCCTTGCCGCCGAGCATCGCGTTGTCGTCACCCTCGAGGACGGCATCTTGGACGGCGGCTGGGGCGAGCGCGTCGCGTGCTACTTGGCCTGTACGCCAGTGCGCACGCGCACCTTTGGCATCGCCAAGGGCTTTCCCGACCGCTACGACCCCAACGAACTGCTCGCGCAGAACGGCATGACGGCCGAGAATATGGCCGCCGAAGCCGTGAGACTACTCAACGAGTAAGAAAACCTCCGCAAGGGAAGCACCCCTGCGGAGGTTTTTATTTTCGCGACGCGATTATCTCAATCTGTAACATCTAGGGTCCGAATTTCTGTCTAACTGTTACAGATCGAGACATTCAAATCCCCCTAAGGAGAAAAACTCGATCTGTAACAGTTACTCGGCAAAAATGGCTGCAGATGTTACAGATCGAGACAAAGCAGCAAGGCATGTCGCCGCACCGACCATGACTTAAAACCACCACAAAGGTGCCTGTCCCTTTTTGGTAGGTAGAATTACCCATAAGACAAGTATGTTTCTGAGTTATTTCGTGTTGACCCATTTGAGCGGGATAGGGTATAACTCTACTCAACCGCTAGGGATTTTATTGAGAAAGGTGTTCTACCATGAGCAAGAACCTCTCCCAGCAGGTCGTTCTCGACCGCCGCGGCTTCGTTGCCGCCACCTTCGCAACCGTCGCCGGCCTTGGTCTTGCCGGCTGCTCTGACACCAGCGCCGAGGCCGACAAGGGTTCCGCCACCGGCTCCTCCAAGGGCTCCGAGGATACCGAGGCTTCCACCACGCTCGATGCCAAGGCATTCGACAAGCTCGTCAACGACGGCCCCAAGGCTGATGACGACGCCATCGCCGCCAGCACCTGGGCCACGGCCGTCAAGGACGCCGGCGTCTTTAAGATCGGTGGCGTTCAGACCTCCACGCTCTTCTCCCTCCTCAACGAGAAAGACGGTCAGACCCGCGGCTTCGATGCCGGTATCGCACAGCTCCTGTCCAACTACATTCTGGGCGAGAACAAGGTCGAGATCACCCAGGTGACCTCGGACACGCGTGAGTCTGTCCTGCAGAACGGCCAGGTCGACGCTGTCTTTGCCACCTACACCATTACCGACGAGCGCAAGAAGCTCGTCTCCTTCGCCGGCCCCTACTACTACACCCAGCAGGCTATCCTGGTGCTCGCCGACAACGACGACATCAAGAGCGTCGACGACCTGGTCGACAAGAACGTCGCCGTCCAGTCCGGCTCCAACGGCCCCGCCATCCTGGAGGAGTTCGCCCCCAAGGCCAGCCAGCAGGAGTTCAAGACCGACGAGGAGGCCCGCCAGGCGCTCCAGCAGGGCCGCGTCGACGCCTACGTCATCGATAACAACATGCAGCAGAGCGCCCTGGTCCGCGAGCCCGGTAAGTACAAGATCGCCGGCAAGCCCTTCGGCAGCAAGGAGCCCTATGGCATCGGTCTGCCGCTCGATTCCGACGGCGTTGCCTTTGTCAACGACTTCCTTAAGAAGATCGAGGACGACGGCACCTGGACTGAGCTGTGGCAGATCTGCATCGGCGACCGTACGGGCGACACCAATGTTCCCGAGCTGCCCGAGATCGGCGCCTAGGCAGCGAGCCTGGTAACAGCCGCAACGAAACCATACGGAAACGCATGATGCGCTTTATTGCGGTAAACTGTTTCCTCACTGAGTTGTCGGGGCTTCCGTACACACGGGAGCCCCTTTCCTTATCGGCGGGAGGTCCGCATGAGTCTCTCCGAGCTCTGGTCGCTCTATGGCCAGAACTATATCGACGCGCTGCTAGCAACCTGGGGCATGACGCTTGAGTCGTTTGCCATCGCCATGGTGCTGGCCGTTGCCGTCACCGTGATGCGCGTGTCGCCACTCAAGCCGCTGCGCGTCTTTGGCGACCTGTATGTTCAGGTCTTCCGTAACATCCCCGGCATCGCGCTGCTCATCATCGTCGTCTACGCACTGCCGCCGCTCAAGGTTGTTCTGCCCTACCGTACCTGCGTTATCGTCGCCACGGTCCTTTTGGGCTCGGCCTTTGGCTCCGAGAACTTTATGAGCGGCATCAACACCGTCGGCGTCGGCCAGGTGGAAGCCGCCCGTTCGCTCGGCATGAGCTTCAGCCGTATCCTCGCCAAGATCGTGATTCCGCAGGCGCTGCGCTCGAGCGTGCTGCCCATGACCAACCTCTTTATCGCCGTCATGCTCACCACCGCGCTCGGCAGTCAGGTGCCGTTGCAACCGCAGGAGCTCACCGGCGTGGTGAGCTATATCAACACGCGCTCGCTCGGCGGCGTCGCCGCGTTCTTTATCTCGGCGCTCGGCTACCTGGGCACGGCCTTTGTGGTGAGCCACATTGGCAACTACATCGATAAGAAGGTGAGGATCCTCCGATGAGCAAGCACTCCACCTCCGCGCTCACCATGCGCGATGCGCTCTACGAGGCTCCCGGCCCCAAGATGCGCGCCAAGATTCGCATCGGCACCGCCATCTCGCTTGTTGCCGTCGCCGCGCTTGTCGTCCTCGTGTTGCGGCGCTTTTATGTGACTGGCCAGCTTTCGGTTCACTATTGGTTTTTCTTTACGCACCTCACCACCTGGAAGTTCCTGCTTGCCGGCTTTGAGGGCACCGTTAAAGTCGCACTCACCGCTGGCGCCATCGCGCTGGTGCTGGGCTTAGCCCTTATGCTCGGCCGTACCAGCGACATTAAGCCGCTGCAGCTGGTCTGCCGCGTGCTCACCGATTTCTTCCGCGGCGTACCGAGCCTTCTGTTCATCTACTTCTTCTTTTTGGTGCTGCCCCAGTACAAGATCGCGCTGCCGTCGTTTTGGATGCTCACGCTTCCCGTCGCGCTCGCTGCAGCTGGCGTACTTGCCGAGATCTTCCGTGCCGGCGTCAACGCCGTGCCGCGCGGCCAGGTCGAGGCCGCCCAGGCACTCGGTCTCTCCAAGGCTAAAATCACCTTTAAAATCGTGTTGCCGCAGGCTATTCGGTTTATCATTCCGTCATTAATTTCGCAGCTTGTAGTCGTAGTCAAAGACACCACCGTCGCCTACGTGGTGAGCTACCCCGACCTCATGCAAAACGCCCGCGTGCTCATTACCAACTACGACGCCCTCGTGTCGGTCTACCTGGTTATCGCGGTCATCTACATCCTCATCAACGTCGCGATTAACAAGGCCGCTGTCTACGTTTCGCACAAGACCGGCGCGACCATCATCCGCTAACGATTTGCCATTTCGAGTCATAAGGAGCCGAGCACCATGGCACAGAGCATCTCTTCCACCGGCAATCAGCCGCTGATCGAGCTCAGGCACGTCGATAAGCACTACGGCGATCTGCACGTTCTCAACGACATCAATCTCTCGGTCGACCGCGGCGAGGTCGTCGTTGTGATCGGACCCTCGGGCTCGGGCAAGTCGACCATGTGCCGCACCATCAATCGCCTGGAAACCATCGACTCAGGCGAGATCCTCATCGAGGGCGAGCCCCTGCCGCAGGAAGGCAAGGATCTTGCCCGCATGCGTGCCGAGTTGGGCATGGTATTTCAGCAGTTCAACCTGTTTGCACATATGACCGTACTGCAGAACGTTATGCTGGGACCGGTCGATGTGCTGGGCGTCTCCAAGGAGGAAGCTCGTGAGCGCGCCATGGACCTGCTGGGCCGCGTGGGCGTTGCCGAGCAGGCCGATAAGGTGCCCGCACAGCTCTCGGGCGGCCAGCAGCAGCGCGTGGCCATCGCCCGTTCACTCGCCATGCAGCCCAAGGCCATGCTTTTTGACGAGCCCACAAGCGCTCTTGATCCCGAGATGATCAACGAGGTGCTCGAGGTCATGGTGCGCTTGGCCCAGCAGGGCATGACGATGATCGTCATCACGCACGAAATGAACTTTGCCCGCCGCGTGGCCGACCGCGTCGTGTTCATGGCCGACGGCCAGATCGTGGAAACCGGCACGCCCGACGTGTTCTTCGACCACCCCCAGACCAAGCGCGCCCAGGACTTCCTCAACTCCATCAAGGGCCACTAACCAGACCGCCCACCCGCCCGCCATGCCCATCCAAACTCGAAAGTTACACCTATGATCGGAACTCGCACTTCATCGTCCTACACCCCGCACGTCGACGTCGCCCCCGCCGACCGCCCACTCATCCTCGTCGCACCGCGCTGGGAAGAGGCAGAGCCGTTTTTAACCGAGATGCTCTCCCCCAACGAGGAAATCGCAAGTGTCTTTGTCGACGCCATCCTTGCTGCTGGCGGCCTGCCGCTGCAGATGTCCATCACCGAGGACATTGAGGTCATCCGTCATTACGTCGATATCGCCGACGGCATCGCCATTCCCGGCGGCCCCGATGTCAATCCCAAACGCTGGGGCGATGATCGACCCTACGACCCCACCCTCTGCTGCGAGATCCGCGATAGCTTTGAGTTTAAGCTGGTCGGCGAGGTGCTCCGCGCCAAAAAGCCGCTCTTTACCACCTGCCGCGGCACGCAGCTGCTCAACGTCGCCACCGGCGGCACCCTGTGCATGGACGTGCCGAGCCTGGGTGCTCGCGAGGGCCGCACGCAGTGGCGCCATACCCACGTGCTCAACGACCCCGTGCATCCCGTCGAGGTCGTGCCGGGTTCGCTCATATGACCCAATCCGCTGTCAAGAGCCACAATGGCCCCGCCGACCGCTT
>CABUKS010000024.1 GCA_902492235.1 uncultured Collinsella sp.
AAGCGGTCGGCGGGGCCATTGTGGCTCTTGACAGCGGATTGGGTCATATGAGCGAGAAGCCAGCTGGTGAGGCAAGGTGCCGTGAAGCGAGGCGGCATTGACCTTCTGGTCATGCCGTCGAAGCTGAACGGCAGATTGCCCACCAGATGGCTTCGCAGCGTCGGCCGGTTACGCGGTTTGGAAAAACCGCGTAACCCCACTAGTCGTGGTACTCGCCGCGGTCCCACTTCTCGAGGAACTCGTCAAAGAAGTGCGGGTCAGCCTGAGCCTCGGCGTCGGCCTTATTGCAGGCGTCGATCTTGGCGATCAGGGCGTCGTGCTCGGGAGTCTTCTCGTAGGGCTCCTCCAGGAAGGCAAGCATGATATCGGCCATCAGGAACTCGCCGGTGATCTTGCCACCAAAGCCCACGATGTTGGCGTTGAGCTCGCGACGGGCATACAGGGCAGAGGTCATGTCGCGAACCAGGGCGCAGCGGGCGCCGGGAACCTTGTTGACGGCGTTGGTGATGCCGATGCCGGTGCCGCACAGGGCCACGCCAAAGTCGGCCTTGCCGCTGGCAACAGCCTCGCCCACGGCCTTACCGTAGATGGGATAGTGCGTACGGGTGTGGCTGTAGGTGCCGCAGTCGAGCACCTTGTAGCCAGCCTGCTCCAGGCGGTCGGCCAGATAGATCTTCTCGTCCGTAACGATATGGTCGCAACCGATTGCGATGGTCTTCTTCATCAGAACGTCCTTTCGTCTGAATTCACAAGTTGAGGTAGAAGTTCGAGTTCTCGGTGGCTCTCGTTAGGCCATCTTGTTGAGCATGTCGACACGGATCTGGTGACGGCCGCCGGCGTACTGGGCGCGCAGGAACTCGCGGGCGATCTTCTTGGCGACCTCGGTGCCCACAACGCCCGGGCCCATGGTGACCATGCGCGAGCCGTTGTGCTCGCGGGTCATGTAGGCGGAACGCTCGTCGGAAATGTTGGCGACGACCATGCCCTTGATCTTGACGGCGGCCATATAGGAGCCGACGCCGTACTTATCGAATGCGAAGCCCTGGGAATCCTTGTGCTCCAGCAGGTCCTTGGCAACGGCGGTCGCGGAATCGACAAAGTCCGCGGCAGGGGTCTCGGAATAGTCGACGACCTCGTGACCGTCGGCGATGAGCATCTCCTTGATGGACTCCTTCATCGACATACCGTCGGCATCGGAAGCGATTACAACCCTCATGACATCCTCCTTGAGAGATACGCAGGTGCGTAGTTTCTGTTTGGAAGTGTTGAATCGCGTTCAGGTCCGGGCATCTGAATGTGCGGTTCTTCACTGTTCGTGTTTATTTGAACACATTCGAACATCAACTGCAAGAATTATTTGTTTATCTTTGTTCTTTTTTGAACAAATACCGTTCACGGATGATTGCTGACCGTTTGAGCCCGGCGCGGACGTAGCGACCGCGTATTCAACAAACAAAAGGGCGGCCAAGAACGTGTCTCGGCCGCCCTTCTTACGGTTAATCTTCCAAAGAACGCTTTGCCGCCTACTCAGACTGCCTGCCCTTCTTGGCATGCTTGGACGGAGCACTCAGAAAGCGGCCCGTCAAATAGTTCGCGGGACCGGAGATATCAATCCCCAGCAGGGTGTGCCCCAGCCACAAAAACGCCGCGAGCACCAGCAATGGAATCACGCACGAGGTCACGATCATCACGATGACGCCTTCGATAAGGTCGGTCACCTGCTGCACGATCTCGTCGGTCATCTGCTTGGCGCTGCTGGTCACCGACGTGACGAGGCCCGAGGCACCGTCGGCAAGCTGCTCGAGCACGCTCTTGGACTCTGCGGACTCGGTCTTTTTCTTGCTTGTTTTGGAGCTATCGCTATCTGCCGCACTCGCAGCGTCGGCCGCCTTTTGCTCGGCCGCCTCGATGCTAACGCGATACGTTTCATCGACCTTCTGCGACACCCATACGCTCGCGGGCACGAGCGCCATGCCGATCACGGCAACCACCAGCACGCGCGTCGCCACACGGCGCAGGACAGTGCTCGTGCTCCAGCGCCCGTGAATGCCGAGCGACACCGCAAAGAGCACCAGCGCAAACGGGATTAAGATGCCCAGGCCAACCGACCACAAAATCGTGAGCAAATATTTCTCTAGGTATAGCACGGCAAGCACGATACCAAGGTTGCCTGAAAGCTGCGCGAGCTGCTCGGCAACCGGCGTTCCCGTATCACCCGGCAGCGCGGTAATGCCCGCAGACAGCGCCACGCACGAGGTCGTGAGCGCCAGTACGTTGCCCTTCTTTTGATCGATGACCTCGATGGTAGAGTCCCAAGTTTTGGTATCGGCAAAATGCGGACGAGCTACAAAGCCCGACAGCAGCGCCAGTACCACGAGCGCAACGATAAAGCCAATCTGCAGCTTTTTGTTTGCGCACACGACATCGGACAGGCTGGGCTGCAGCTCGGTTACCGTCGTATGCTCGGTTATCTGGACAGGACGCCCATGAGCCATCTCGTGCGCATCTGTCTTTTGAATCAATCCGTTGTCCGGCATTTGGACACCTCCTCATTCCGGCCTGCATTGCGGATGGAAGTATACCCACCCATCGAAAAACCGAACGGGAGGGCGTGCAGAAGCTCCAAGACTGTCCCCAACGACTAGTCGTTTAAGAACGTCCCCAATGACTGTCTCGGGATGAGTTGCGGTGGAATAGGGTTTGTTTTGTGCCCGCCGGCCCCTATTCAGTCCCTATTTCACCGCAACTTGGAGGAGGACAGAAAAAGCCCTGCCGCGGGTAGCGGCAGAGCTTTTGGAAGGGGACTTGGTTGTGAGGGCTCGTTAGGCGAGCTTGGCCTCGAGCTCGGCGATGCGCTTGTAGGCATCGATGGTAAAGCGGGTCTGCTTCTCCAGAATCATGGTGGTCATGAGAGTGTCCTGAGCGTGAGCCATGATGAAGGTCATCTCCATCTCGCCACCGCCGGCCTCCTGCGAAAGCAGCTTGGTCTGCGTGTCGTGGGCACCGATGAGCGCATCGCTGGCATCCTTGTGCAGCTGCTCGGCCTTCTCAAAGTCACCCTCGCGAGCAGCATCGAGCGCTGCAAGCAGATCGGTCTGGGCGTCACCTGCGTATGCGACGATCTCGAATCCAACCATCGAGATTTCTTCTTTGGTTGCCATATTGCGTTCCTTTCACATATGAACCAATGGAGAGCATCGCGTCCGGGCATACGCGCTGCGTTCTGTATGGCAGAAACAATAACATTCAAACAAAAAAGAACAGCGCAAAACGTAATTTCGAGCTATGAACGGTCACTTTTCGCCCGTGAACGGTTTTTAAACCAATCTGAACAATATCGAACACAATTAGCGGCAACCCAAACAGGGCCGCACCCTAACGCAAATCGCGCACCGTATCGCCCTCTACGAGCACACCGGGAATCAGCATGTGCTCCACGCCAGACGCACCCCCATCGGCGCCGGCAATCTTGTCGACCGCCCACATGGCGACGCGCTTGTTGTCAAAGCGCACCGTGGTCAGGCGACGGTCGGGCACGATATCGCCCAGGCTGTCATCAACACCCACCACGCTCACGTCCTCGGGCACACGCCTTCCGCACGACTCGAGCCCGCGAATGCAGCCGTAGGCCATGGCATCGTTGGAAGCATAAATGGCCGTACAGGTCGGATCTTCCGCCAGAGCCTGACCGGCAGCATATCCGCTCTGTGCCGTCCAATCCCCACGGACGAGTCGCGGCGGTTCAATACCATGCGCGCGCAATGTCTCGCGCCAGCCCTCCTCGCGCCGCATGCCCGAAAGCGAGCGCTCGGGACACGAGATAAAGTGCACGGTTTTGTGCCCCCGCCCCAGCAAGTACTCGACCACCTGGCGCGAGCAATCGAACTGGTCGTTATCGACCGTTGAACAGAGCGGGTGCTCCAGCATCGTAACGAGCACCGTCTGCATGCCGGGCAGCGGCTCGAAGGTGCCAAAGTCCGCCGGCATGCGATTCATGATCACGACCATGCCGTCTACCGGCAGCGCGCTCATACGCGACGATGCGCTCTCGAGGGTATAGGGATGTCCATCTACTTTAGTGAGGGTGATGGCATAGCCATGTTTGTCGGCCGCGGCAGCAAAGCCCTCCATACGGTCGAGGTTGCCGGTACCGGTAATGTTGAACATGGCGACGCCAACGGTCTTAAACTTGCCACGGCGCAACGATCGACCGGCAAAATTGGGACGATACCCCAGCTCGCGCATGGCGGCACGCACGCGCTCCTTGGTCTCGGGGCGCACGCTGGGCGAATCGTGCACGGTGCGCGAGACCGTCTGCTCCGAGACGCCCGCGAGGCGCGCCACGTCTTTGACGGATACCGATTTTTTAACAGCGGCCATAGGTCGATCTTTCTATGTCAACGATGCCATTGGTGGCACCTTGCGCAGTCAAATGAAACGTCTTCAAGTATATCTAACGCCTCCCCCACCATACGCTCACCACCCAAAACCTACCGTTCACCGACATTTTTGCTTCCCCGAACGGCTTTTGTCGCCCAAATGTTAACGTTGCCATTGTGCAAACACAGAGCCACCGGGCGGCTCAAACGTTTACGCGTAAGGAATCGACGGTTCGCAGGCACAGGAACCACCGGTTCGCGTCTTTTTTTGTGTCACAAAATGGCAACGTCAACATTTTGGCAACCGAACGTCAAAAGCTACCATCGTTGCTAACCCACCGACTCTTAGGAGCATTGCATGGAGCAACTCATCGCCACTATCGAAAAGGGCCAGCCCTTTTTCAACGCGATCGCCCGCAACAAGTACCTCAAGGCGATCCGCGACGGCTTTATCTCCGTCATCCCCATCATCATCTTCTCGTCCATCTTCTGCCTGGTAGCCTCGGTCCCCAACATCTGGGGTTTCTACTGGCCCGATGACATCAACAACGCTCTGTGGAAGTGCTACAACTACTCCATGGGCATCCTGGCCATCGCCTGCGCCGCCACCACGGCCAAGCACTTCGCCGACGCTCAGAACCGCGACCTGCCCAAGAATAACCAGATTAACTTTATCTCATGCATGTGCGCGGCCATCATCGGCTTCTTGCTCCTTTCGAGCGACACGGTCGCCACGGACGCCGCCAGCGGCTTCAACACCACCTACCTTGGTTCCAAGGGCCTGCTGACCGCCTTCATCGCTGCGTTTGTGACCGGCATCATCTACAAGTTCTTTATCAAGCGCAACATCACCGTCAAGATGCCCGAGCAGGTTCCGCCCAACATCTCGCAGACCTTTAAGGACATCATCCCCTTCTCCGTCTGCATCACCGTCTTTTGGGTTTTTGACATCGTCTTCCGCGCTGCTTTTGGCTTCTGCTTTGCCCAGGGCGTCATCCAGGTGTTCCAGCCCCTGTTCACCGCTGCCGATGGCTACATCGGCCTCGCTGTGATCTACGGCGCCATGAGCCTGTTCTGGTTCGTGGGCGTCCACGGCCCCTCGATCGTCGAGCCCGCCATCGCCGCCGCCCTCGTTGCCAACATGACCGACAACCTGGCTGCGTTCCAGGCTGGCCAGCACGCTTCCGCTGTCCTGACCCAGGGTGCCCAGTACTTCGTCGTCTGCATGGGCGGCACCGGCGCCACGCTCGTCCTGGTCTTTATGTTCTGCTTCCTGGCCAAGTCCCAGGAGATGCGCGCCGTCGGTAAGGCCGCTATCGTTCCCGTGTGCTTTGCCGTCAACGAGCCGCTGCTGTTCGCCGCACCCATCGTGCTCAACCCCGTCTTCTTTGTCCCGTTTGTCTTTGCCCCGATCGCCAACATCTGGATCCTCAAGATCTTTATCGACTTCTTGGGCATGAACGGCTTTATGTACACCCTGCCCTGGACCGTCCCCGGCCCCATCGGCACCATCATGGGCCTGGGCTTCCAGCCGCTCGCCTTTGTGATGCTCGCCCTTATCCTGGTCGTCGACTTCGTCCTGTACTATCCGTTCTTCCGTGCCTATGACGCCCAGAAGTGCGCCGAGGAGGCCGAGATCTCCCAGGAGGAGCTCGCCGCCAAGAACGCCGAGAAGGCCGCTAAGCTCAACGATGCCTTCCAGGGCAAGGCTGACGCCAAGAGCGTTGCCGCCGGCGCTGCTGCCGAGGCCGTGAAGGCCGACGCCCCCGCCGCCCCCGCCGCCCCCGCCGCTGTCGCCACTGAGGCAACGACCGCCAGCGACCTCAACGGCAAGCGCGTGCTCGTGCTCTGCCAGGGCGGCGGAACCTCGGGCCTGCTCGCCAACGCGCTGGCCAAGGCTGCCAAGGAGCGCGGCATTAACCTCGAAACCGCTGCCGAGGCCTATGGCAACCACGTGGACATGCTCCCCGACTTTGACCTGGTCGTACTGGCCCCGCAGGCCGCAAGCTACCTGGCCGACCTGCAGAAGGACTGCGAGCGCGTGGGCAACAAGTGCGTCGCCTGCCGTGGCAAGCAGTACATCGAGCTCTCCCAGAACGGCGATAAGTCTCTCGCCTTCGTCGCCGAACAACTTTCGAAGTAAGTAACGCTCAGGGCCAGCCGACTATCCAAGACCGGCTGGCCCTTCGATTTAGACGATTGGATCATCATGTCCGTTAACCCCGCTAGCGTCACCAACCCGCCTGCGCAGTTTCCCGAGGACTTTGTCTTTGGCGGCGCCACCGCTGCCTACCAGGTAGAGGGCGAGACCCGCACCCACGGTAAGGGCAAGGTTGCCTGGGACGACTTCTTGGAGGCCCAGGGGCGCTTCTCCCCCGATCCCGCTTCGGACTTCTACAACCAGTACCCCGTCGACTTGGAGCTGTGCGAGGAGTTCGGTATCAACGGCATCCGCCTCTCCATCGCCTGGAGCCGCATCTTCCCCAACGGTACCGGCGAAATCAACCCCGAGGGTGTCCAGTTCTACCACGACCTCTTCGCCGAGTGCCACAAGCACCACGTTGAGCCGTTTGTCACGCTGCATCACTTCGATACGCCGCTGCCCCTCTTTGAGAAGGGCGACTTCCTCAACCGCGAGACCATCGACGCCTTTGTGGACTTTGCCACCTTCTGCTTTAAGGAGTACGCCGACCAGGTGACCTACTGGTTCACCTTTAACGAGATCTGGGCCGACGCCTCCAACACCTACATCGAGGGCACCTTCCCCGGCGGCGTCAAGGCGCATCTGGCCGAGGCCTTCCAGTGCGAGCACAACATGATGCTCGCCCACGCCAAGGCAGTACTGGCCTTCCACAACGGCGGTTTTAAGGGCAAGATCGGCGTCATCCAGTCGCTGGAGTTTAAGTATCCGCTCAACGAGAACGACCCCGCCGACATCAAAGCCGCCAACAACGAGCACGTGCTGCAAAACCAGTTTTTGCTCGACGCCACCTTCCGCGGCGACTACGCGCCCGACACCCTCGAGTGCGCCAACCGTCTGGCTGCCGTCTCGGGCGGCACCATCGAAATCTTGGACGAGGACCTCGAGATTATGCGCGAAGCCACGCTCTACAACGACTACCTGGGCGTTAACAACTATCAGTGCCGCTTCTTGAAGGCCTACGATGGCGAGAACGACCTGCACCACAACGGTACGGGCGAGAAGGGCACTGGCCGCTGGCGCGTTAAGGGCATTGGCGAGCATGTGAACAAGCCCGGCGTCCCCACCACCGACTGGGACTGGATCATCTATCCCGAGGGCCTGTTCGATCTGCTCGTCTACATTAAGCAGCGCTATCCCAACTACAAGCAGATCTTCATCACCGAGAACGGCATGGGCTACAAGGACCCCTACAAAGACGGCTTTGTGGACGACCAGCCGCGCATCGACTACATCGAGCAGCACCTGCGCTGGTTGCTCAAGGCCATGGAGGTGGGCGTCAACGTGGGCGGCTACTTCCTGTGGAGCCTGCAGGATCAGTTCTCCTGGACCAATGGCTACAACAAGCGCTATGGCTTCTTCTACGTTGACTTTGAAACCCAGAAGCGCACGCCCAAGGCAAGCGCATACTGGTATAAGCACGTGGCGCAGACCCGTCGTCTGGACTAGCGGCTGGCGGGGTCGCCTGCCCACATAACCTGTCCCCATTTCTCAGCCGGGGGCGGCACGTCACACGGCGCGCCGCCCCCGACCTTTTTGTTCAGGTCGGAAGCCGTTCGTCTCAATCTGTAACATCTAGCTGAGTTTTTTGGTCCTAGCTGTTACAGATTGAGACGAACAGGATTGCTCTTTCCGAAGAATCTAAATCTGTAACACGTAGCCCGCTTTTGACCGTCTACCTGTTACAAATCGAGACAAACGGAGTAGGACCTAACCCCGTATGTCCCTAACAGTCGAGCGTTCGACCAGCGTACTCGGCACATGAATCGCCTCGATAGACGAGCTCTCTCCAATCGCCGCCTCAAACGCAAGCTTACCGACACCGCGCAAATCAAATCGCAGCGTCGTCAGCCGATTGTGAGGAACAAGTCCCTCGAGTGCGTCGTCGATACCAACCACGCTCACGTCGTCGGGCACGGACAGGCCCGCGTTCTCGAGCGCGGCGATAACGCCCAGCGCCATCTGGTCATTTGCCGCAAGCACGGCAGTCGGCGCCTGCGACCCGCCGGCAAGCACCTCGGCCGCAATCCGCTCGCCCATGGCGTACCCACTGTCCGCACTCCAATCGCCACGCAGCATCGGAGCGGCATCGACATGAGCACGACCCAGCGTATCGCGCCAACCGGCCTCACGAAAACGCGAGGAAATCGAGTTTTCCGGACCCGCCACAAACCGCATATTCGAGTGACCATGTTCCAGCAGATAATTGGTCAACAGCTCGCACGAACCATACTGGTCGGAGTCGATCGTCGTGCAGCGCGGATGCGCATACATGGACAGGATGACCGTTCGCACTCCCGGCTGGGGAACAAACTCCTCAAAATCGGGAGCCATGCGGTTCATGTTGAGAATCATGCCGTCGACGGGTCGCTCGACCATGCGGCGCGAGGCATCGGCAAGTGCATAGGGCTTGTCGCCGCCCATCTCGATCATAGTGACGGCAAAATCGTGCTCGCGCGCCGCTTGCATGATACCCTCGAGCGTCGCCAGGTTACCGACACGTGTGATGTTGTACATGCACAGGCCAATAGAACGATACGACCCGCCGCGCAACGCCGCTCCAGCAAAATTGGGACGAAAGCCCAGCTCTTCCATGGCGGCCAGCACACGCTTGCGCGTCTTTTCCGTCACGTTGGGCATACCGTTGACCACGCGAGACACAGTCTGGCGGCTCACGCCAGCGAGCGCCGCAACCTCTGCCGCGCTCGCCGAACGACCATTCCTTGTCTGCTGATCCATGCCTTCCACGCTAACCTGCTTCCCAACTATTCCCCGCGCCCATGGCGCATCGTACATACATTGATAACGTGCTCATGATACCCGAGCCATATACCACAACATGAAAACTTCTGTCAATCAAAACCGCTTACCGAACAAATACAACCGTTCGCGGCTGTTTGAAGTTGTTTTGTTTCTATACATCCCAGCCGGATGTTAACGTGCTCATTGTCAAATGTTCACGTGCTCATTTTGGTTCTAATCATTTTAAGATAGTGTTTATCGGGCTTTTTCACCGCTGAACGCTAACCAGGGAGCCTCCTGAGCGCAAACGCACAATATCGAACAGCGAGACGAGAGGGTGTATGCATATGTCTTTGCTAAACCGCGTACAGCAGCTGCCGAAGGGCTTTGTTTGGGGCGCCGCAACCGCCGCGTACCAAACGGAAGGTTCCACGAAGGTGGCAGGCAAGGGTAAGACCATGTGGGACGATTACCTTGTCGCCCAGGGTCGCTTTTTGCCCGACCCGGCCAGTGATTTCTACAACCGCTACGAGGAGGATATCCGCCTTTCTGCCGAGCATGGACTCAACGCCATTCGTGTGTCCATCGCCTGGACCCGCATCTTCCCCAACGGCGACGATGCCGAACCCCTCGCCGAGGGCGTTAAGCACTACCACGAGCTGTTCGCCTGCTGCAAAAAGTATGGCGTCGAGCCCTATGTGTCCCTGCATCACTTTGACTCCCCCGCCGCCCTGTTCAACCAGGGCGACTGGCTCAACCGCAAGACCGTCGACGCCTATGTGCGCTATGCCGAGTTCTGCTTCCGCGAGTTCCGCGAGGTCAAGAATTGGTTCACCATCAACGAGCTCATCAGCCTCTCGCACTCCCAATACATCCAAGGCAACTTCCCGCCCAACCATCACTTTGATGTGACGAGCGGCATCCAGAGCCAGCACAACGAGCTCGTTGCCCACGCCCGCGCCGTCAACCTGTATAAGGATCTTGACGAGACCGAGCACCTGGGCGGACGCATTGGCATGGTCAACGTCCTGACGCCGGCATATCCTGCCACCGACTCGCCCGCCGACCAGCACGCCGCCGACCTGTACAACGCCTTCTACACCGACTTCATCATGGACGGCGCCTTCCTGGGTCACTACTCCGCGCGCACCCTCTCACTCATCAACGAGATTCTGCGTGCCAACAACGCCACACTTACGGTTGAGGACAGCGACATGGAGGAGCTCGCCAAGGCGGCGCCCCGCAACGATATGTTCGGCCTCAACTACTATCAGTCGGCGTTTATCGCCGCCTACGATGGCGAGTCAACCAACAGCTTTAACGGCACCGGAGACAAGGGCACCTCGTGCTTTAAGTTTAAGGGCGTCGGGCAGCAGGTCGATATGCCGGGTATCCCCACCACCGACTGGGATTGGCTCATCTACCCGCAAGGCCTCTACGACACGCTCAAGCACATCAGCGCCACCTATCCCAACCTCCCCGTCATCTATATCACCGAAAACGGCCTGGGCCACAAGGACCCCGAGCCCGACGCAAACGGCATCGTCGCCGATCCCGAGCGCATCGACTTTGTCGACCAGCACATGGAGAAGGTGCTCCAGGCGCGCGCCGAGGGCGTCGACGTCCAGGGCTACTTTATCTGGAGCCTGCAGGACCAGTTCTCGTGGGCCAATGGCTATAACAAGCGCTACGGCCTGTTCTACATCGACTTCGACACGCAAAAACGCTACATCAAGCAGTCGGCACTCTGGTACAAGGAGCTCGCCGACACTATGGCGGACGCGCAGTAGCGCATCGCCTCGCTTTCCCCCGAGAAGGGAGCGGCCCTATGCGATACAAACCCAGCCGCTCCCCTCTCTCCCCCTGGGACCGACCCCGCCTGCACCCGGGCTTTTAGCAAGCGGGAGACCATATAGGTTTTCAACGTCCATGCCATTAAGATTTCATGCAAAGAGGAGCGTGAACTATGGAATCGATCGTTAAGTTCTTGGAGAAAGGTCAGCCGTACTTCGACAAGGTCTCTAAGAACATCTACCTTCAGGCCATTAAAGACGGCTTTTTGGCAGCAATGCCCATCATCCTGTCTTCTTCTGTCTTCCTGCTTATTTCGACCCTGCCGGGCGTTGTCGCCACGGTCGGCGGCTTTACGCTGCCCGACTGGTGGAACGTCGACGTCGTGAACTTCTGCAACAAGGTTTACAACTTCACGATGGGCGTCGTGGGCATCATGGTCGCCGGCACCACCGCAAGCGCGCTGACCGGCTCCAAGAACCGCCGCATGCCTGCCGGCAAGGCCATCAACGCCACGAGCACCATGGTCGCCGCCATGTGCGCTATGCTCATCTTGGCCGTTACCCAGACGAGTGCCAAGATTGACGGCGCCGATGTCTCGGTGTTCTTTACCGACAACATGGGCACCAAGGGCCTGCTGAGCTCCTTTGTCGCCGCATTTGCCACGGTCAACATCTATGCCTTCTGCATTAAGCGAGACATCACCATCAAGCTGCCCAAAGAAGTCCCCGGCGCCATCGCCCAGAACTTCCGCGACATCTTCGCCTTCAGCTTCTCCATCCTGTTTGTCGCCGTCATCGACGTTATCTGCCGCACCTGCTTGGCCGTCCCGTTTGCCAACGTCATCTCCACGCTGGTGAGCCCGCTGTTCGCCGCTGCCGATTCCTACGCCGGCCTCGCCCTCATCTGGTTCATGATCCCGCTGTTCTGGTTCATGGGCATCCACGGCCCCTCGGTCGTTAAGCCTGCCCTCAACGCCGCGCTGTTTGGCAACATCACCACCAACCTCGCCACGCTGCAGGCCGGCGGTCACCCCGCCCTCGCCCTGACCGAAAACTTCGGTAACTACATCGGCGAACTCGGCGGCACCGGCGCCACGTTCATTGTCCCGATCATCTTCCTGCTCTTTATGCGCTCCAAGCAGCTCAAGGCCGTCGGCAAAGCCTCTGTCGTGCCCGTGATGTTCGCCGTCAACGAGCCGCTGCTGTTCGCCGCGCCCATCATCCTCAACCCGTACTTCCTGATCCCGTTCCTGTTTGCCCCCGTGGCCAACGTCCTCATTGGTAAGTTCTTCATCGACTTTTTGGGCATGAACGGCTTTATCTATGCCATGCCGTGGGCACTCCCCGGACCGATCGGCACCTTCATCGACACCAACTTCCAGCCGATCTCTCTGGTCCTGGTTGTCGTCCTGCTGGTCGTTGACTTCTTGATCTACTACCCGTTCTGCAAGGCCTACGACAACGTCCTGTGCAAGCAGGAGGCCGAGACCCTGGCCGAAGAAGAGGCCGAGGAGACCAAGGCCGTCAAGACCGCTGCCGCCCCCGCCGTTGAGGCTCCTGTTGTCGAGACCGCTTCTGCCACTGAGGCCTCCGCAGCTCCGTCCGCCCTTAAGGGCAAGGATCTGAGGGTTCTGGTTCTGTGCGCTGGCGCCGGCACCTCTGCACTGCTCGCCAACGCGCTTAAGGAAGGCGCCGACGAGCTGGGCATCGACATTACCGCCAACGCCGGTGCCTACGGCAGCCACTACGCCATCATGGACCAGTACAACGTCATCGTCCTGGCTCCGCAGGTTCGCACCTATTACAACGAGATGAAGGCCGACACCGACCGCCTGGGCATCACGCTGCTGTCGCCCAAGGGCAAACAGTACATCGACCTCACTAAGGATCCCAAGGGTGCCGTCGCCTGGATCGAGGAAAACCTCGAGGCATAAGACGCTGACACCACCTGCCGCTTGCAGACAATAAATGGCCCGTGCATCGATGTGTGATGCGCGGGCCATTTTGTTTAGACCGCACCCGTCCTCCTGTTCATCTCAATCTGTAACATCTAGCCGAGTTTTTCGGTCCCAGCTGTTACAGATCGAGATGAACGCACAGGCCAAGCCGAAAATCTCGATCTGTAACATGTAGACCACTTTTGACCGTCTAGTTGTTACAAATCGAGACAAACGGAATAAGCCGGGCCAAAAATCTCAATCTGTAACATCTAGCTGAGATTTTCGGCCCTACCTGTTACAGATTGAGACAAACAGGCCGAGCACGTCTACGCCCGCAGGTCCTTTACGCTGGAACGCTCGACCAGCACACCCGAGACAAGCGTACGGCTTCTGGAGCTCGGGGCTTCCAGACCTGCGACGACTTCGTTGAGCGCACGGACGCCCAGCTCTCGGTGACGGAACTTCACCGACGTCAGAATCGAGTTGGGAATCGTCTTGTAGAGCTCATCGTCGAAGCCGATCACGGACACGTCGTCGGGCACACTGAGACCCTTGTCACGTAGAGCCATCATCACGCCGTTTGCCATGCAGTCGTTAGCAGCGAGGACCGCCGTGCAATCGGGCTTATCGGCAAGCACAAGGCCCGCGGCATAGCCACTATCCGCATTCCAATCGCCTTGCAGAGGCTCGGGCGGCTCAATGCCACGCGCCTCGAGTGCCGCACGCCAACCTTTCATACGGCACTGGCTCGACAGCGACTCTTTCTTACCAGAGACGAAGTACACGTTTTTATGCCCGTGGTTCAAGAAGTACTCGCACGCCATGCGCGCGCCGCCCTCTTGGTCGTCACTGACGGTGGAGCAGGTAGGATGTTCCATCGGTGTGATAATCACCGTCTTGAGGTCCTTCGGTGCCTCAAACGTATCGAAATCGTCGACCATCTGACGCAGGTTGAAGATCATGCCATCAACAGGCAGCCGCGACATCCTGCGCGCCGCATCGGCAAGGGTCATCTTCTCCGCTGCGCACTTCTTAATCATCGTGAGCGCAAAGCCGCGTTCTTCGGCGGCATCGGCGATACCGTCAATCATGTCCACGGCACCGCCCGACAAGTGGAACATCACCACGCCGATGCACCCGTAACGGCCCAACTTGAGCGAACGCGCGGCAAAGTTGGCTCGAAACCCGAGCGTCTCCATGGCCGAGTGGACCTTATCGCGTGTCGACTCTCGCACACTATCGGGCTCATTGATCACACGCGAAACCGTCTTGAGAGAAACACCCGCGGCAATCGCCACATCGTTCATTGAGACATTTTTCTTGTCCATCGTTGCCACTACTTCTCCAGTCGGTTTTGCATCGCTTGTTTTTTGCGTTCTAGCATACACTACCTGCCCGACTGACAAATCAACCGTTTACCGGACAATATCGACCGCTCACCCGTAAATCCTTGTTGCTCTTCCAAAAATGTCTTACGTTGTCATTAACGAAATGACAACGTTGTCATTTCACAATGCCTTCCTTAAGCTGGAAGGTTTCCGGGCAGTCCTGACCATCCATCGACGACCAGTTCCATCCACATGCATCGCGCATCAAGTAGCAAAGGAGCTCTATGGACGCCATCGTAAAGATGCTCGAAAAGCATCAACCGTTCTTCGAGAAGATCTCGAGGAACATCTACCTCCAGGCTATTAAGGACGGATTCCTTGGGTGCATGCCCATCGTCCTCACCTCTTCGATCTTTCTGCTCATTGCCACCCTTCCCGGCGTAGTCGGCATCACGCTGCCCCAGCCGCTCATCGACTGGTGCAACAAGCTGTACAACTTCACCATGGGCGTCATGGGCATCATGGTCGCCGGCACCACTGCCAAGAACTTTACGGCTTCCATGAACCGTCGCATGCCCGCCGGCAAGGTGCTCAACGACGGCTCCACCATGGTGGCCGCCCAGTGCAGTATGCTTTTGCTCGCCGTTACGCAGTTCACCACCAAGTTCAACGGCTCCGAGCTTTCGGTCTTCGACTGCACCAGCATGGGCACGCGCGGTCTGTTCTCGGCCTATATCGCCGCGTTCATCACCGTGTGGGTCTACAAATTCTGCGTCTCTCGCGATCTGACCATTAAGCTGCCCAAGGAGGTCCCGGGCGCCATCGCTCAGAACTTCCGTGACATCATCCCCTTTGGCGGCGCCGTCATCATCTGCGGCATCATCGATGTCGTCGTGCGCAACCTCATGGGCGTTCCGTTCTCCGAGCTGCTCATCAAGCTGCTCTCCCCGCTCTTCACTGCAGCAGAAACCTATCCTGGCCTTATCCTTATCCAGGCAGCCACCGCGTTCTTCTGGTTCATCGGTGTCCACGGCCCCTCGATCGTCCAGCCGGGCATCGACCCCATCCGTCTTGCCAACCAGGCCGAGAACCTGCAGGTTCTGCTGGCCGGTGGCCACCCCGCCCACTCCCTCACCTTTAACATGTCGCTCGTGGGTGAGTTCGGCGGCACCGGCGCCACCTTCATCGTGCCGCTTCTGCTGATTCTCTTTATGAAGTCCAAGCAGCTCAAAGCCGTCGGTAAGGCCTAGATTGTTCCTGTTGCCTTTGCTGTCAACGAGCCGCTGCTCTTTGGCGCGCCGATGATCCTTAACCCCTACATGCTCATCCCCTTTGTTGCCGCCGGTTGCGTCAACGTGAGTGTTGCCAAGTTCTTTATCGATAACGTGGGCATGAACGGCTTCTCCTTCGTGGTGCCTTGGGCTACCCCTGCCCCCATCGGCATCTTCATCACCACGAACTTCCAGCTTATCGCCCTGGTATTTGTCGCGATTATCATCTTGCTGGACGCCATCATCTACCTGCCGTTCTTGAAGGCATACGATAAGCTGCTCTGCGACCAGGAGGCCGAGCGCGCCGCCGAGCTGGGTCTCGAGTCCGATGGTGCCGCTGCCATCGCCGACAACGCCCCTGCGCCCGCTGTCGAGCAGGCTACCGCTTCCGTCGAGACGACTGTTGCCGCCGCCGACAGCAAGCCTGTCGCCGATCAGCCCGAGCCCGCTGCCGATGCATCCGCCAAGAAGGATGTCGATGGCCTGAAGGTCCTCGTCCTGTGCGCCGGCGCCGGCACCTCTGCCATGCTCGCCAACGCCATCAAGGAAGGTGCTGCGCAGACCGGAGAGAACATCGCTTCCTCCGCAGGCGCCTATGGTCAGCACACTGCCATCATGGATCAGTACGACGTCATCGTGCTCGCCCCGCAGGTTCGTAGCTACTACAACGACATGAAGGCCGACACCGATCGTCTGGGCATTAAGCTGCTCGCTCCCCGCGGTAAGGAATATATCGACCTCACCCGCGACCCCGCTGGCGCCATCAAGTGGCTCCGCGAGAACCTCGACTAGTTTCCTCTCTCTGTTGGTGCCCGGATCCCTAGTTCGGGCACCTCTCCCTATTCGTATCCCACAGAAAGGATGACTCATGACCAACCCCATGCAGTTCCCCGACGGCTTTGTATTTGGCGGCGCCACCGCCGCTTACCAGGTTGAGGGTGAGACCCGCACGCACGGCAAGGGCAAAGTGCCCTGGGACGATTTCCTGGCAGCCCAGGGTCGCTTCTCCCCCGATCCCGCAAGCGACTTCTACAACAAGTACCCGGTCGATATCGACCTGTGCCAGCGCTTCGGCATCAACGGCATCCGCGTCTCCATCGCTTGGAGCCGCATCTTCCCCAACGGTACTGGCGAGATCAACCCCGAGGGTGTCGCCTTCTATCACGAGCTTTTCGCCACCTGCAACAAAGCCGGCGTTATCCCCTATGTCACGCTCGATCACTTCGATACGCCCGAGGCCTTTTACCAGAACGGCGGCGAGGGTTTCCTGACGCGCACGACGATCGACGCCTTTGTCGAGTACGCCAAGTTCTGCTTTGCCGAGTTCACCGAGGTCAAGCACTGGTTTACCTTTAACGAGATTCCCGCGACCGCCGAGGGCAGCTTTATCGTTGGCAACTGGCCGCACGGCGAGAAGTATCGCCTGGACAAGGCCTTCCAGCTCATGCACAACATGATGGTGGCCCATGCCAAGGCTGTCGTCGCCTTCCATGAGGGCGGCTTTGAGGGCGAGATCGGCATCGTCCAGAACCTGGAGCCCAAGTATCCCCTCGACCCCAACAACGCCGCCGACTGCGAGGCAGCTCGCATGGCCGACGTCATCAACAACCGCTGGGTACTCGACGCCACCTTCCGCGGCCACTATGCAGCCGATACCATGGAGGCTGCAACCAAGCTGGCCCATATCGCCGGCGGCGAGCTCGACGTCCGCGACGAGGACATCGCCGCGTTGACCGCCGCGCTCCCCTACAACGATTGCCTGGGCGTCAACACCTACAAGTGCCAGTTCCTGCGTGCCGCCGAGGGCGAAAACGACATCAACCACAATGGCACCGGCGACAAGGGCTCCTCGCGCTGGTTCCTCAAGGGCGTGGGCGAGTCATGCGTGCGCGAAGGCGTACCCACCACCGATTGGGACTGGATCATCTATCCCGAGGGCCTCTACGACCTGCTGCTGCGCATTAAGAACGATTACCCCAACTACAAGAAGATCTACATCACCGAGAACGGCATGGGCTATAAGGACGACTTTGAGGACGGCTTTATCGACGATGCCCCTCGCATCGACTATATGCGTCAGCATCTCGCGTGGATCCTCAAGGCAATCGACGGCGGCGTGAACGTCGACGGTTACTTTGTGTGGTCGCTGCAGGACCAGTTCTCCTGGACCAACGGCTATAACAAGCGCTATGGCCTGTTCTACATCGACTTTGAGACCCAGAAGCGCTATCCCAAGGCGAGCGCGTACTGGTACAAGAACGTCGCGGAGACCGGCCTGCTCATGGCCTAGTTTCCGCCGCATACCCCCTGTCGGCCGCATACGAATCCCTCCACGGGTTCGCATGCGGCCTTTTTGTTTTTGGTGGGCCCGAGCGGATCATTCGTCTCGATCTGTAACATCTAGCAGGGATTTTCGGTCTTAAATGTTACAGATCGAGACAAACAGGAGTCCGGTCAAAAAATCTCGATCTGTAACATGTAGACCACTTTTGACCGTCTAGATGTTACAGATCAAGACAATAAGATAGTCAAATCCGAACTTTCCAAGCAGTTATGAACCATGGTTTCCAGTTTTCGGTATCACGAACATACTTTCGGTATCATTTAATGGTATTATGATATCGAAAGTATGTTCGTGATACCGAAAGGAGCCGCATGCGCCAGTTCGATTACACCACAGTCCCAGCGGAACTCGAAGCAACTCCAATCACCAACCTCCTCCTCTCGATACGCGAGCATAAAGGCCGTCAGCTTGCTCTGAGTCAAGTCAAACCCGAGCTTCTATCGTCCCTAATGGAGGAGGCTAAGATCCAAAGCACCCGATCCTCCAACGGACTTGAAGGAATTGTTACCACCCAAAAAAGACTCAAAGCGATCATGGCGTATTCCGCCAAGCCAAGCTCCCGCGCAGAGGAAGAAATCGCTGGATACCGAGATGTGCTGTCGCTTATTCACGAGCAACACGATTCCATTCCCGTAACGCCATCGGTCATTCTGCAGTTGCATCGTGACCTCATGGTACACACAGCAATCTCGTATGGGGGCCATTGGAAAGATAGCGATAACGAAATCATCTCCATCGACGATCAAGGCAATCGATTTGTGCGCTTTAGGCCGCCTTCGGCCCTAGCAACCCCCGGACTTATCGAAGAAGCCTGTCGGTCCCTCAACGACGCCTTATCTCGTCAAGTTTGCGACCCCCTCCTTATATCATTCCGCTTCATCTTCGATTTTGTCAGCATTCATCCCTTCAACGATGGCAATGGCAGGATGAGCCGGCTCCTTACAACGCTGCTACTCGAAAAGACTGGATACGACGTTGCGCGTTACATCAGCATCGAACGACTTATTGAAGACAACAAGGCGCTCTACTACAACGCCCTCGCTGCAAGCTCCGCTGGATGGAATGAAAATCAAAACACCGAAGCACCCTTTATCCGTTTCATGCTCGGAACAACCCTGGCCGCCTACCGACAGCTCGAGCAGCGTACCTTAATTGAATCAAGCACTCGTCCCATGTCGAAGCAAGCGCGCATCGCCGTTCTATTTCAACAGAGACCCGGTGTCATTAAGAAATCCGACATCCGATCCAACTGCCCCGATATCAGCGAGGTTACCGTTAAACGAACCCTCGGTCAGCTTGTTAGTTGCAGCGCAATCGAAAAAACAGGAGCGGGTCGTTCGACGGGCTACATACTCAAAGACGTCCATGCTCTAGAACTATTTTTGCAATCCACAATACCCGATGGCGAGGCTGCAATAACAAAAGAGGCTCCAAAGGATAACCTCCTTGAACGTGTAAACCACGCCGAGGATGAAAGCAGAGAGGGGCTCTATGAAGACTACGATTCATTCTCAAGGGACATAAGGACGAAATACGGAGTCTAGTCATATCCCAAAATAGCCTCATCCTTGTTGCCCAAAGTTATTTACGCGTCATTGTGAAGCGATAACCCCTGCGCCGGCAGGGGGGCAGAAGTATCGCCTGCCGATCTTGCTGGAGTCGGCGATGAGGTAGCGCGTATCGGCCTTGCTAAAGGCGAGCTGCTGGATGCGGCCCTCGTCCATGTTGGACGTGGACACGTCGCCGTCCAGAATGCCGTTGGCACCGATAAACGCCGTGTCAATCCCTAGTGCGCGCAGGGTATCCTCGGCCATGGGGCCCACAAAGGCGGCGGTGCGGCGACGGTACATGCCGCCCACCGGGCACAGCTCGCAATCCTCGCGCGCCTCGAGCAGGCTAAAGGCCGAAAGCGAATTGGTCACATAGATGGAAGACAGTTTGTCGGTGACTCGGAGAGCGCCAATGCGATCTCACGACGGTTGCGCGTATTGTCTCAATTAGATACTCAACGAAATACGGCCCCGCAGCTCAATAAGCTGCGGGGCCGTACCATACACCGACGAATCAACGACGAAGTGCATCCACTATTTGGCCAGCTCCTGAACGATCCAGTCAATTGCACCTTCGGGATCGTTGGTAAGGTCGATATACTCCTTGCCCCTTGTGGTGAGCAGTTTAATTCCAAGGCGATCGGTATCGGCCTTCATAGCGTCATAGTACATGCGTGCCTGGGGCGCCAGAACAATCACGTTGTACTGATCCATCGTCTCATAGTGGCTTCCGTACGCACCGGACTGAGAAACCAGATCGATACCCTTAGCAGCGGCACCTTCGCGAAGAGCATTTGCCAAGAGAGTCGAAGTGCCGGCACCCTGGCAAAGCACAAGCACGCGGATCTGCTCCGCCTTGTCCTTTACCGCCTCGAGAGCTTTTGCGACATTTTCCTGTGCGGCAATAGCATCTGCATCCGAGGTTCCTGCAGTCTCCTTTGCAGACTCTTCCAAACAAAGCTGATGGTCATACGCCTTGCAGAACGGATAGTAAATCACAAAGTCGACGACCAACAGCACTGCCATCAATACGAGAGAACGCAGATCGAGACCCGTGGTGAGGAACGCACCAATTGGGCCGGGAAGCGCCCACGGCATGGTATACATGGGGGCGTTCATTCCAATGACGTCAATGAAAAATTTACCGATAATGGCGTTGACCATAGGAGCCACTAGGAAGGGCACGAACATATAGGGATTGAGAACAATCGGCATACCGAAGATAACGGGCTCGTTAACTCCAAAAATCACCGGGATAATCGATGCCTTGCCCATGGCTTTAAGCTGCTTGGAGCGCATAAACATGATCAGGATAATAGGAACGATGAACGTGCAGCCAGAACCGCCCAGACCGCCGATGAAGCTTGTAAAGTCCTGCGTGAGAGCAATTGACGGGTGTCCACCTGCTTGGAAAACCTCAAGATTGGTAACGGTATTGCCGTAGAGCGCAGCATTGATCGGACTCATGACAACCGAAGCACCGTGGATACCCATAAATTGGAAAAGCGCGACCGCGCCTTCGATAAGCGCCATGCCAGGATAGGTGTCGACCGCGGAGAACAGCGGCGAGATGAGAGCGGATACCAAATTGGCGAACGGCACAGCAAGCAGCTTGCGGCTCGCAAGATCGATAAAAGCGCACGCAAGGATCGAAAACCCAAATGCAAAGATATCGCGAAAACTCTGCGCAATAGAGCCAGGGACCTCTTTGGGAAGCTTGATCGTCACATTATGGCTAATGCACACCTTATAGATATTAACGGTCAAGAATGCGGCTACGAACGCAGCGAGAAAACCCTTGGTTCCCATATAGCCGGTTTCAAAAACAGATGTATCTGCTCCGCCAATCGAGACAACATCGTTCGTCACCGATAGCAAGAGCATGCCGCACATGGCACAAACCATGCACGAGGTGGGGTTGAGAGATTTACCCGAAGGCATGCGACGGTTCATCGACATGGCAAGTGAGCTCGCCGTGGTGCCGGCCACCATAATGCCAAGAAGTCCCATGGTATATGCATAGATTTTATTGAAGAAATCCAGCACCTCAGACGGAAGCGTGATGCCTACATAGGCAGGGAGCGTCGAAAGAAGAAGGAACAGGCTCGAGAACAGCACAATTGGCATATTCGAGAGAAAGCCATCCTTAATCGCCACCAGATAAATGTTCCTCGAGATTTTGTCGAAGAGGGGCTGGTGTTTTTCAAGGAATTTGACGATAGCGTCCATAACACATCCTTTCATGATTCCCGGGCACACAACGATTTATCCGGACTCAACCGTCGTCGTCCCCGTTTGTATCCACTTATGTAAGTGAATACGTTCTTGTGCAAAATGTAATATCATTTGCGCGATTTGTCATAACCAATTCTTTTTCCGCTTTGTCGATATGTCAAGAATTCAAATACTTATTCGGTGAACGGTAGTTGATTAATATAATGTTTTCCCAGCTAAAGGCTATTTTTTCCGAGCAATACAATAAGCTTGCAACCGTTCACCGATTGGATATAACATATTGAATATATTGTTGTAACAATATTAGAGACAATGTCACAAGCCTGTCGTTCTAGTCAAAGGAAGTAACAATGCCCAAACGATTACTGAACATGTCCGCATCCGATTTTGCCGCCACGTCATCCATGGATCTAAAACAGGCAATTCTGGCTTCCGAGGGACGTACCATCATGGCGGAAAACGTACCCTCTTCCCAATTTCTCGGCGGCGTTACTAATGCAGAAATCGAACGTGCCGCAGGTGCCGACCTGCTTCTGTTTAACGCGCTCGATGTGTTCGATCCAGTTATTGCCGGTATTCCAGATGATCTCAATGAAAACCCGGTCACTTGGGTGAAGCGAGCATGCGGAAGGCCCATTGGCGTCAATCTGGAGCCAGTTGATAACGAGGCAGAGATGTCTGAATCCCGAACGGAAATCCCCATGGGTCGTCGCGTCTCTCCCAAGACCTTAGAAAAGGCTAACGAACTCGGATTTGATTTTATCTGCCTGACGGGCAACCCTGGAACCGGCGTCTCCAACGATGCAATCGCCCATTCGATTAAACTCTCCAAAGAGCATTTCAATGGCCTGGTCATAGCCGGAAAAATGCATGGAGCGGGCGTTGCGGAACCTGTCATGACGCTCGAAATTGCGCGCAAGTTTGTTGACCTCGGCGTCGATATCCTTCTCGTGCCAGCCCCCTACACCGTCCCTTGCTTCCAAGAAGCAGACCTGCGCGCCATCGTAGACTTTGTACGATCCCACAACGTAGGCAAGTCAATTGAAGAGAAGGTTCTCGTCATGGCGGCGAACGGGACGAGTCAAGACTCCTGCGACAGCGAGACCATTAAGAAAATAGGCCTTGCAGCAAAAGCAGCCGGCGCTGACCTCCAACATATCGGGGACTCCATGAACGGTATTTGCCTGCCCCAGAATATCTTCACGCTCGGACAAGCCCTTCGTGGATACAGGCATCAGATCGTCATGCTGAGCCGCTCTGTGATACGTTAAGGTTACCTTGCCCACGTTACATCCCGACTGAGGCAACCATCAGGTATAACCAACATGCAAACTGAGGCTCTAATGCTCGATACACACGAAAAACGGCCACTCTATTTACAGCTCACCGACGCGCTGCTCAAGCAGATCGTCGATGAATATCAAGCAGACGATAAACTTCCAACAGAAATGGAACTCTGCGACGAATACGCCGTAAGCAGAACAACCGTCCGACTTGCCATGAGTGAGCTGGAGCGTCGTGGAAGTATCTATCGAATCCAAGGTAAGGGGTCGTTTGTTGCACCGAAACGCGTTAGCGAGCTCAATTCACTTTTAGACTTTGACTTTGCAAGCCATTGCGATGGCGTTGATCCAGATGCCATTACCAAACATTTCGGCGGCCTCACATCAGGTCGTCCAATTTCCGTAATGATGCTCCAACAATTTGGATGTCAAAGTCGCGATGAAATTCAGCGTCTTGAATTGACCTACGAACTTGAAGGTAGCTTCATAGGCGCTGATACGTTCTTCATTTCAAAGTCGCGCGTTCCGAATAACCAGTTAGATTTTCAGGCATTTAGCAGAATCATGGACGACTTGTCCAAGTCTATCCAATCTGTTAGGGAAAGCTATAGAGCACGTCAGCTTAGCGATTCCGAAGCCAGTAATTATGGTGTTGCAAAACTTCCGGTCATCGAACTGACTCATTATGCTTACGACTCCGGAGGCAAACTAATCTCAATTGTCTGCCGCACCGTCTTAACTGGGCGAATCCCTTATCAAAACTTTATTTTCAAGTCCTAATGTTCTTTTTCTTTTGTCTCGATCTGTAACACGTAGCCGAGTTTTTAAGTCCTAACCGTTACAGATCGAGACAAACAAGGTAGACCCCGCCGAATTGTCTCAATCTGTAACACTAAGACCGGTTTTGGACGTCTAGATGTTACAGATTGAGATGAATGCACAGGCCAATGTCCCCAATCTAAATCTGTAACAACTAGCCGAATTATTCGGTCCTAGCTGTTACAGATCGAGACAAACGGAATAGGCCGAGCCAAAAATCTCGATCTGTAACATCTGACTCGCTTTTGGCCGCCTAGATATCACAGGTTGAGACAATTTGATAGTGGAGTCCTCATTTGCGCGTCATATCGCGTAGCGCTAACGCGCTGGTTTCCACAATGACAGGAGGTAAAAGTCCTCCTGCATCGCCCGTTGGCAATCCCGTAGCGCTAGCTAGCAAATGACCTGCGTATGTTCCTCGATGGCGGCACGATCTTCGGCGGCGATGCCCGGCTCGCACACCACGGCGTCCAAATTGTCCAGACGACAGAAGGTGTAGAAGTCGCGCTTGCCGATCTTGCTGGAGTCGGCGATCAGATAGCGCGAGTCGGCCTTGCTAAAGGCGAGCTGCTGAATACGACCCTCATCCATATTAGACGTAGACACGTCGCCATCCAGAATGCCGTTGGCGCCGATAAACGCCGCATCGATACCCAACGCACGCAGAGTATCCTCGGCCGTTGGCCCCACAAAAGCGGCGGTGCGGCGACGGTACATACCGCCCACGAGGCACAGGTCGCAGTCTTCGCGCGCCTCGAGCAGGTTAAACACCGAAAGCGAATTGGTCACAATGCGCAGGCGAAACGCCGGCAGCATCGAGGCCATCTGCTCCACCGTAGTGCCCGTGCCCAAAAAGATGGTCGAGCCTTCCTCGATAAGCTCCACAGCACGGCGCGCAATCTGCAGCTTTTCCTCGGCATGCTTGGTGCGCTTTTCGCTGTGCGAATACTCATGGCGCAGCATAGCGTGGGGACGGCCCTGTGCACTGCGGGCTCCGCCGTGCACGCGCTCGATCTCGCCTAGGCTCGCAAGCTCCTCAAGGTCGCGACGGATCGTCATGTCCGAGACACCCAGTGCATCCGAAATCTCCTTGACCGAGACCGTGCCCTGTTCCTCGAGCAGCTGCCGAACCTTATCCTGTCGCTCCGCTTTAATCACGATGAGTCCTCGCTGTTCCACGCTCACGTCAATTCAAACAATAACGAACAAATTGTATCAGACTCGCGCGCGTCAGAAATGAACGCCCGCACAGCTCCAATCATCACTTTTTTGAGAAAAATACCCCCTGCTTTAGTGGGGTGTAGTGATAATCTCGCCTGTTCGCGCTACAGTTTGTCGGAAATACCTCGATGTTAGGAACCAAATGATCACTTCCGAGCTTTTCGGCACCGCGCCGTGCGGTACCCCCGTTCATCGTTACACCCTCAACGGGCCCGAGATCTGCGTTCGCATTATGGACTATGGCGCTATCGTGTTGGGCATCGACGTGCCCGACATTCCCGGCAACGTGCGCGATGTGGTGCTGGGCTTCGATAAGCTCGAGGATTACTTTGACAACCCCGCCTGCTTTGGCGCGACCATCGGACCTGTGGCCAACCGCACTGCAGGTGCCACGATCACCATCGCAGGCACGGACTGGCATATGCCGGCCAACGAAGGCGCCAACAACCTACACAGCGATCTTGAGCACGGCCTGCACAAGCGCGTGTGGGACGTTGAGCTCGACGAGGTCCACAACGCCGTGCGCATGACCACCTCGCTTGAGGATGGCGAGCTGGGCCTGCCCGGCAACCGCACCTTTACAGCCGTGTTTACCGTGACGCGCACCGGCGTCTTTCGTGTCGAGTATGGCTGCGAGAGCGACCGCGCCACCTACGTGTCCATGACCAACCACACGTACTTTAACCTTGCCGGCCATAACGCCGGCATGGACTGCGAGCACTTCTTTGTTGCTAACGCTGCCCACTACCTGCCCATCAACGAGCAGAATATCCCCACCGGTGAAATCGCTCCGGTCGAGGGCACGCCGTTTGACTTCCGTGAGCTGCGCCCCGTCGCGCCCGGCATGGAAGCCGACGACCCGCAGATTAAGCAGGCCCGTGGCTACGACCACTGCCTGTGCATCGATGGCTATCAGTACGGCCGTAATCTGCGCCGCGCGATGCACGTCGAGGAGATGTGGACCGGTCGTGAGTTGGATTACTACACCACCGCCCCGGGCGTGCAGCTCTACACCGGCAACTGGCTGGGCGACGAGCACGCCAAGGACGATGCCAACTATGGCTGGGGCGCTGGCTTTGCCCTCGAGGCAGAGATGTACCCCGACACACCGCACCAGCCGCTGTTCCCGCAGGGCATTGTGGGCCCGGGTCACCCCTACAGCAATGTGATCGAATACCACTTTATGAGGCACTAAGCCCACAACGCAACATATCGCACAGCAGCGCCCGCCGGCACCACTGCCGACGGGCGTTTTTCTACCTAGTCATTGGGGACGTTCTTAAATGACTAGTCATTGGGGACAGTCTTTAACGTTTGGCGAGAAGGACTGTCCCAATCTGCCGACACTTGGGGACGTTCCTAAAAGGCCGGCACATAAGGAACGTCCCCAAGTGCCAAGGGTGTCCCGTTTGACTAGTCATTTAAGAACGTCCCCAATGACTAGTTGGATGGGGTCGGGATTGGAGCTGGGGAGGTAACGGATTTCTAGCTCTATGCCGAGTTCTTGTAGCTCTTTGAAGGCAGCGATGTCCGTATCGTCTACGGCGACTGCGGGCGTTATGGGGTGCTTGCCCTCCCCCGCCTGCATATGGCCAATGCTGATCTTGGTGATCGGCACACCACCCTTAACCAGCGCGAGTGCATCCGTGGGCGACGCCACCATGATGAGAATCCTTTGGCGCGGCGTTGCGGTATGAATGATGTCGACAGTCCTTTGCACCGAGAAAAACCGCGTCCAGACACCCTCGGGTGTCGCCACCCTCATAGGGGCCCACTTGCGCGAATCAGCCGCAATCTCATCGTTGACGATTAAAACAAGGTTGGAACCCACGACTTCGTTCCACAGCTCAACGTCTTGCCCGTAAATAAACCGGTCATCGATGCGTGTGAGAAGAATCTTGGGTTGAGCCATCGCCACCCCATTCTGTTTGAGATCCGTAAGAGCAAGACATCACGTCTCCAATATTAGTGCATTTAAAGTGAGAAAAGCCGTCAGAACACTTGCGCGGATTTGCGATGTCCCGTATCATAGACAGCCGTTGACGCCTCAGTTGCGTCATCACATGGCCGCCAGCGTAGCTCAGTTGGTAGAGCACCGCTCTCGTAAAGCGGGGGTCACCGGTTCGAGCCCGGTCGCTGGCTCCATTGCACAAGATAGCCGCCTTCGGGCGGCTTTTTTGTTGCCGATTTCGAGCGCGCATCCGCCAATCCAAGCACAACGCCGTCGGCAACTCCCCTACTCAACAACAAGCCCCGCCAACCGCAATCCCCAAGGGGACCGCGATCAGCGGGGCCTAAGTGCGCTCCCCCAAAGGATAACGCTCGCAACACGAACAGCTCAGCCGAGCAGCTCGTTACTCCTCCCAGTAAGCGTCTGCAAGCAGCTTAAAGCAGATCTTCTTGACCGGCTGCGCGCCATCGCCCGGGAACTCGAGCGTGGGCATGTGAGGCTCGCCGGCAACGAACAGCGCGAACTTGTCGTCGGCAAGATCGCCGGCGATCGAAGCGTCGGAATCGACCAGATCGTAGTCGTCCTTCTCGTCAAACTCCTGGACCAGCGTCAGGCTGCCCGTGGCAACCTTAAAGGCCTCACGACCCTCGACGTCAATCTGCAAGTCGTGATAGCGCTGATGCGTCTCGTAGTGGGCCTCGGCCTCGGGACGCGTCGTGGGAGCCATGACGTTCGCAAAGACCTTGTCGCCCAGAATCGGATGGCTGCCGACCTCGAGCTGCGCCGGGTCGTTCTCCTCGAGCCAGTCGATCAGCACGTCGAGGCCCTTGAGCATTCCGCGGTACTCCTCGATATCGCCCAATGCACCGTAAATCATCTAAATCCCCTCTCGGATCGTTTCTTTGGCGGCTACTCGGCAAACGCATTACCAAAGCTGTTGCCACCCACATGCGTCTCGACCAGGGTAAGGTCGGGATTGAACACGACAGTGTCGGCGTCGCGCCCCGGCATAATGCTACTGCACTTGTCGTCGACATGAGCTAGCAACCGATGCCGAGGCCGCGGCACAAGCTCCTACAGCTCGGTCACGACAACGCCGTTGTAGACCTCGTCCCAACGGTCCATGACCAGATGGCCGGTCATGGGATCCATGGCATTGAGCTTGCCGCAGGTGTTGGCGGTACGCAGCACCGTCTCGTCGTCGGCGCCGGCAGCAATCGCATGTGCGAAGCCGGCAATGGTCGAATCGCCAGAGCCCGTAGCGTTAACGGCGGGGATATCGGGGGTCTTGGCGCGGAACGCACGGCCATTGTGGAAGCCAACGGAGCCGGCAGCGCCCATGGACACGACGACCCAGGGGATATCGGAGAAGCGGGCATCAGAGGCGAGCGCGGCGCGGAGCTCGTCCACATCGTCGGTGGTAAAGCTCGTACCCAAAAGGCCGTTGATCTCGGTCAGGTTAGGCTTGACCAGCTCGGGCTTAATTTCGGACTTAAGGGCGGCCTCGAGCGAAGCACCCGAGGTATCGAGCAGCACCTTGGCGCCGGCGTTCTCGGCAATGCCCGTGATCTTGGCATAGTAGTCTGCCTCGACACCGCGGGGCAACGAACCCGAGATGGTGACGACGTCGGCCTTGCTCGCAAGCTCGGTAAACTTGGCGGTAAAGGCATCGAGCTCCTCGGGGGCAATTGTCGGGCCGCTCTCGAGCAGCTCGGTCTGGTTGCCGGCGTGGAGGATGTTGAGGCAAATACGGGTCTCGCCCTTGATGGGCACAAAGTCGTTGTTAATACCGTTGGCGTCCATGAGCTCGGCCATGTAGGCGCCCATGTGGCCGCCGAGCAGACCGGTTGCCACAACGTCGTCGCCCAGCTGACCCAGTACACGGGCCACGTTGAGGCCCTTGCCGCCGGCGGTCTTTTCGGGCGTCACACGGTTGACGTCGTCGATAATGAGCTCATCGAGCTGATAGCGCGTATCGACAGACGGGTTCATCGTAACGGTGAGGATCATTTTTAGCTCCTTATCTCGCAGGCTCCTTATGCCTCGCGATACGAGTCGACAAAACGGAATTACAGAATCTCAATCGTGAACGAGCGAACGACGGTCTCCTTGGGCTTGGCGACAAGGCAGCCGCGCTTATGCTCAAGCACGTCGTCCTCATCGGAGCAGGTCGAAAGGCCGCCCCAGGGCTCAACCGCCACAAAATCGCCCTCGGGCTTGCTCCACACAATGAGATATGGGAAGTCCTCAAAGCTCAGGCGGACGCCCTTGTCCTCGCCCTTTTTGGAAAGCGTGACCTGACGGCTCTCGAGCACGTCAAAGATGGTCTCCGCAAAATCGAAGAGCTCATGTGACAGAGGCAGCGTCTTTCCCACCATGGGGTTCTTGGAGCGATTGGTCACGTCAATCAAGCCAGTCGAGGGGACGGCGGTGCAGAGCTCCGCAGCCTCGTCCTTCTCAAAGCGCAACTCGTAGTCCGTATAGGCCTCGCCCTCATCGAGCGGACACCTAAAGCCGGGATGACCGCCAATAAAGAACGGCATGTCCTCGGTGCCCTCGTTGGTGACCTCATAGGCGACGCGCACGGCAGCGTCCTCGAGCGTATAGCGGGCGACAAGCTTAAACGGATACGGATAATCGCTCAGCAGCGCGGCGTTATCCTCCGAAGCCAGGCACATCGCCAGCTCGTTCTCGCTCTGGCTCAGCAGCTTCCACTCCTGTTTGCGCGCAAACCCATGGCGAGCGAGCTTTACATGATGCCCGGCAAACGTCATGGCGTTGTTATCGCGCAAGCCTCCGCAAATCGGGAAGCAAATCGGTGCCTGGCCGGACCACACGGCGGGATCGCCCTGCCACAGATACTCGCGACCTCCGGCCTCGATCGAGGTAAACGAACCACCAGCCGTGGACACCTTAATAGAAATCGAATCGTTGGAGAGAGCGTATTCCATTGCCCATCCTTTCGAACAACTGCTTTTTGCTCGCAAGTACCCGTCTCGGCCCTGACCAAAGGACAAACCCGCACGTTCATCGATGCGTCCGGTATCCCAGCCATGTAACGGGGTACCATACAGACATTGATGCAATTACAGCTGAAAGGCCTTCTTATGCGAACCATCATCCTCTACGCCTCGCGCCATCACGGCAATACGAAAAAGCTCGTGGACGCCATCGTCGAGGCGCACCCCGAGATCGATACCCTCGACGTGAAGTCACTCGGCAAAAACGAGTACCCCAACCTGCACGAATATCATCTAATCGGCGTCGCCACGGGCATCTATTACTCCGAGATCGACAAGGATATGGCACGTGTACTGACCAACGTGCTGCAGCCGCAGGACAAGGTGTTTGGCCTTATGACCTACGGTGGCAAAAACAAGTGGTACGGCAAGGATATCGATGGCATCTGCCGCATGAGGCAGGCCATCTTTATGGGTGTCTACGGCTGCCCCGGCTTTGATACGTGGGGGCCGTTCAAACTCGCCGGCGGTGTCCAAAAGGGACACCCGACCGCTGAGGAAATTAAGGGCGCCGTCGACTTCTTCGACAAGATCGAAGATGAGTACGGCGATATCATCGTCGAAGAGTACGCTAAACGTGAGAAGCGTCTAGCATACGAGAAGGAGCATCCTGCAGGAGGCCTGGTGGCCGGCGTTAAGCGCACGGCAAAGAAGATCGCTAACAAGCTGTAACTGTGAAGGTGCTTTTGAGCGTTTAACCCATACGGCGGGTCCGAGCAGATTCGGGCCCGCCGTCTTTTTCTATCGTTACTCGGTAAAGGCGTTGCCGACGCTCTGGCCGCCAACATACGTCTCGACGAGGGTAAGCTCATGGTCGAACACGACAAAGTCGGCGTCGCGACCCGGCATGATGCTGCCGCACTTATCCTCGATGTGCGCGGAGCGTGCCGGCACCTCGGTTGCCATGCGAATGGCGATATCGGCGCTGGCGATGCCCCAGTCAACGATGTTCTTGACGCCCTGGGCAAGCGTGAGCACCGAGCCGGCAATGCTCTTGCCGTCGGCGAGCCAGCACAGGTTGTCCTTCATGATGACGTCCATGCCGCCGCTGGTGTAGCTGCCCTCGGGCATGCCGCCGCAGCCAAGGCAGTCGGTGATGAGCACCGTGTGCTGCCAGCCCTTTGCCTGCAGCAGCGCCTTGATGGCGGCAGGGTTCACGTGCTTGCCGTCACAGATGATCTCGGCATAGGTCTCGGGCGTGGACATGGCGGCACCCACGACACCGGGCTCACGGTGATGCAGCCCGCGCTGGCCGTTATAGGTATGCGTAAAGCAGCTGGCACCGGCGTTGATGGCGGCGATGCACTCATCGTAGGTGGCGTCGGAGTGACCGATGCTGGTCACCACACCCTTGGCGTTCAGAGCAGCCGCATAAGCAGCGGCACCGTCGCGCTCGGCCGCCATGGCGCTCTTAACGATGCGACCGCCCGCAGCCTCCTGCCACTGATCGAAGACCTCCTCGGAGGGATCGATAAGATAAGCGGGGTTCTGCGCGCCCACGTGCTTCATGGTAAAGAAGGGGCCCTCCAGGTAGATGCCCTGAATGCGTGCACCGCAGAAGTCGGGGCCGCGACCCTCGTCCGCCTGAGCGATGGCGGCGCAGGCATCCTTGATCTGCTCGACGCCATCGGTGAACGTCGTGGGCAGCCAGCTGGTGGTACCGCGACGGGCGAGCTCGGTCGAGCTGATATCGATGCCCTCGGGATCGTTATCGGTAGTTGAGTGGTTGTAGAAGCCATGGATGTGAGTATCGACCATACCCGGTGCGATCCACGATCCCGTGTAGTCCTTAATCTCGCAAGAGGGCTCGTCGGCCTGCCAGGCGCCAAAAACGCCATCCTCGACCATAAGATAGCCGCCCAGTTGCGGGCCTGCCGGCAAGAAGAACTTGTCAGCCTTAATTGCGTACGTGCTCATATGCACTCCTCGCTTCTAAAGCAGTTGACTGTGGTAATGCTTATACCCGGTCCATGTAAAAACAAAAAGCGCCCGCCCGCCGTTATGAGCGGACGGGCGCCCTTACAGGGGGACGCGATTAAGCGGTGAAGGGGTGAATCGTCACGCCCTTAACCACGCGGTTGACCGTGCCGGTGGGGCTCGGCGTATCGGGCGTGTTGCCCACGCGGACGGAGTTGAGCAGGCTGATAGCCTGGGCAAACATCACGAACGGCAGAGCAAGGTAACCCTCGGGAAGTGCCTCGTAGCCCTTAAAGGTGAAGGACTCACCCTCATAGACGGTGGCACCTTCCTGCTGAACGGCGATGGTGTGCTGAGCGATCTCGTCGCCACCGATCTCGTTGAGGATGTCGATGTCGTACTGACGGGTGTAGGCGTCGTTGTTGACGAACACGAAGACGAGCGTCTTATCGTCGACGAAGGACTTAGGTCCGTGACGATAGCCCATGGAGGTGTCGTAGGAAGTAGCGACCAGACCGTGAGCGAGCTCGAGGATCTTGAGCTGGCTCTCCTGAGCAAGGCCACCGAAGGAGCCAGAACCCAAGTAGGTCACGCGGTTGAAATCGCCAGCCAGGTAATCGGCGATCTCGGGCTCACGGGAGATGACCTCCTCGCCCATCTTGGCAATCGTCTCGACCCACTCGGCCTTCTGCTCGTCAGAGGCAGTGTCGAAAATAAGGGTGGAGAGCAGGGTCATGCAGGAATAAGAACCGGTCATGGCGAAGCCCTTGTCGTTGGCGCGCGGAATGAGCAGCGTCAGCGCATTGGGATCATCGGCAGACTCGACGGCAAGCTTGCCCTCGGGAGCGCAGGTGATGTTGAGGAACTTGACGTTGTGGACGAGCTCCTTGGCAACGGCAACGGCGGCAAGGCTCTCGGGGCTGTTGCCAGAGCGGGCAAAGGAAACCACGAGCGTGGGATCCTCGGCGCGCAGGAAGTCGCGCGGGGCGCTCACGATGTCGGTCGTGGCGATGGGCTTAAAGTCGTAGAGATCAGTGTTGCCAGCGTGACGCAGGTACGGGGCGCAGGTATCGCCAACGTAGTCGGACGTACCGGCACCGGTGAATACAACGGACAGACGACCCTCGCCCATAGCGCGAGCCTCGGCCAGGAAGGCCTCGATGGCCTCCTTGTTCTCGCGATAGATGTTGAGCGTATCACGCCAAAGCTCGGGCTGCTGAGCAATCTCGGCCGTGGTGATCTGGGCGCCGAGCTCGGTGAGCTCCTCGACACTCTTCTCGAACATTTCTAATACCTCTCTCTAGAAGTAATCCTCTGACGTGCAATTATACACTTCGGTTGGTTATCTGGTAGTAACCAGTTAAATGCAAAGAATCACCATATGGAAACGATGCGAGCACTAGTTACTGCGCTGGTGGTAAACCTTGTATTTAAACTGATCGGCACGAGCAACCGAGAGTGTGTACTCCACTACCTCGTTTGACTCGTTATACGTAGTCCTGACCAAATCGAGCACAGGCGAGCCCTCGACAATTCCCAAAAGGTGGGCATCGGTGGGACGGGCTATGCTCGCATAGAACTCCTCTTCGGCCACGCGAATCTTTTGCTGAAAGTCCTGCTCAATCACATCGTAAAGCGGCTTACGCTCCAGCAGCGGTCGCTTTAGGGACAGAAATTGACGAACCGGTAGATAGCTGCGTTCGACCATCATGGGCATGTTGTCGGCAGAGCGAAGGCGCTTGAGCTTAAAAATGCGATCACCGATGCGCAATCCCATATGCTCGGCCAGATTCTTATCGGCCTCCATCTCGCAAAACTCGAGAATCGTGGTCTCGGGTTCTCGACCCATCGCGCGCATCTGCTCGGTAAAGCTGTAGGACTGCATAAGATTGGTTGCTTTTGCCGAACGGTCGGTCACAAAGGTACCGCGACCGTGCTGCCGAACCACCAGTCCTAAACGCTCCAGTTCCTGCAGAGCCAGGCGTACCGTAGTGCGCGAGAGACCATAGCGCTCCGAAAGTTCGCGCTCGGAAGGAATCATGTCACCGGCGCGATATTCATGGTCAATCTTTTCGGTCAGAATATCGACCAGCTGATCGTACAGCGGTTGCTTACGCGCTCCGATCGCCATCCTATCCTCCCTTTTGCTCGAATTCGGCTAACTACCTAGGGTGTTATGCATTATCTGTCTGCCACACCCGAATCATTAAGAAAACAAAAGCCGCGCGCTCTTTCGAGCACGCGGCTTTTAACATACACATGGCTTAAGGGGTCGGGGTGTGAGCCGCGTAGGGACACACCCCTCAAGCTAGAGCCTTACCAGATGCTCGGCCAGAGACCAAGCGGGCCAGCGCCCAGGATGCCAAGGACGAAGAGCAGGAGAATGCCCTTGGTCGGGGTCCAGCTGTGCTTAGCGAACATGTAGTAAAGCAGCAGCGTAAGCATAAGCGGGACGAGCTTCGGGACGATGGTGTTGAGGGTGTCGGCAACAGAGAAGTTGACCGGATCCTCGGTAACGGTGCCGTAGGTCACGGACTCCATGCCGTTACCCAGATCGGTGACGCCGCACTCGACAGCGTTGCCGTCGGCATCGGAAGCGGTAAGGGCGTTGCCGTCCTTATCGGTCATGGCGATGGTACCGGCCTCAGCGGTCTCGGTATCGATGCCCTCCATACCGGTGAAGTTCTCGGCCTCCTTCTCGGAAACGATCACGGTAGTGGCGGAGAGGCCACGGGTGGTGCCGTTGGGGATCTGGAGGTTGATCTGGGTGCCACCCATGGTGACGACCAGGCAACCGACGACGAAGACGCCCATGATGGAAGCGGCACGCGTGAAGGCCTGCATGTTGGCGGTCAGAGCGTCAATAGCGCTGGTGCCAAGCTTGTAGGACCAGTTCATGAGCCAGAAGCGCAGAGCGAACTGGACGACGTTGAAGATCACCAGGAAGATAATCGGTGCAGCGGCGTTGCCGTTGATGGCCATGTTGGAGGTGATGCCGGCCGTGATAGGCACGAGCGTCAGCCAGAACAGGGCGTCACCGATACCACCGAGCGGGCCCATTGCGGCGACGCGGACGGCGCGGATCGTGGGGATGTCAACCTTGTTCTGCTCGAGCGAAAGCACGATGCCCATAACAAAGGTGACGAGGAACGGGTGGGTGTTGAAGAACTCCAGGTTGTGGCTCATGGAAGCCGCGAGGTCGTTCTTGTTGGTGTGGATCTTCTCCAGACCGGGGATGATGGAGTAAAGCCAGCCAGCGGCCTGCATGCGCTCGTAGTTGAACGATGCCTGCAGGAAGCAGGAGCGCCAAGCCATCTTGTTGAGGGTCTTCTGGTCGAGCTGCGGAGCAGGAGTGAGATCCTCGTAGTGCTCCGGGATCACATACTCATTAGATGCCATCTTCGAAGTCACCTCCGTCAGAAACAGCTGCACCCTTCAGCTCGGTCTGCTGCTGGAAGTCCCAGAAAGCGATGCCGAAGCCGATGAGAGCGAGGATGAGCAGAGCAGGGGTTGCCAGCGAATCGTTGGCAACGGTGATGAGCGCGAGGCCAAAGCCCATGAGGAAGAAGCCCCACATATCGCGGTTCATCATAACCTTGAGCAGGACGGCGAAGCCGACGAAGCGCATCATGCCGCCTGCAGCGGAGAGACCGGTCTGCAGCCAAGTCGGGATGGCGGAAGCGATGGTCTGACCGATGGTGGCGCCAGCGATGAAGAACAGGGTGACGACGACGGCGAAGATCAGGCCGAGCAGAGCCATGGCGAAGTAGTTCAGGCGCTCGATGCCCTTGGTGTCCGCGTTGTGAGCCATGTTATCGGCCGTGGACATAAGCGGGGACATAAGCGTGAAGACCAGGGTAACGCCAAGCTGGCCAAGCAGAGCGAACGGAATGGCGAGGCCGACTGCCGCGTTGGGCTCGAGGCCCGTGGCGATAGCGAGAATGGCTGCCATGATGCCGCCGATGACGGCGTTAGGCGGCTGAGCGCCTCCGATCGGCATGTTGCCGATCGTCATGAGCTGATAGGTACCACCCACGAGAAGACCGGTGTTGAGGTCGCCAAGGATAAGACCGATGACGGCGCCGGTGACGATGGGCTGATAGAGAGACTCGAGGAAGTCAAACTGGTCGATTGCCGCGATGAACGTGACGACGAAGACCAGAGCGATCTGGATGATCGAGTATTCCATCTTGCTCCTCCTTTCAAAATGTATGTACGCACTTTGGATTTCACGTACAGAACGTCAGGGTTTCACTCCTGACAACGTGGATCACGAGGATTACGAGAAGAGCTTGCTCGTGTCCTCAACAGGCGTGCTCGGAACGCGCCTGATCTCCAACTCCACCCCCAATTCCTGCAGCTCTTTAAACGCAGCGACATCCTCGTCGTTAACTGCGACGGAGGTGGCGACTTGGCGCTTTCCTTCCGACATGTGCATGTTGCCGATGTTTACCTTCTTTATAGGCACACCGCCCTTGACGAGCGTAAGCACGTCTTCCGGTGTTTCGGCCACGATGAAGATCTTCTGGCGCGGGCTCGCCTTGCCAATGACGTCGATGGTCTTCTGCAGGGAGAAGAAACGCGTAGCGACGCCGGCGGGAGCGGCCATCTTCATGAGGTTCTGGCGCATGGTGTTGGACGCCACGTCGTCGTTGGCGACGAGGATGAGGTTGGAGCCCAGAGTGGAGTTCCACTGGGTGGCAACCTGACCATGAACCAGTCGGTTATCGATGCGGGTAAGAAGAATGTTGGGTTCTGCCATGTTGATCAGCTTCCTTTCGATATTTGCTGACGACAGTTACTTGATCTCCTGAATCGCGTAACGCGAAACATCTACGACGGCTCCGGATCGGACTTTGATCTGGACCTTCTCGCCTTCGATGCCTTTGACGGTTCCGTAGATACCGCCGGCGAAAAGAACCTCCTGACCCGGCTTGAGCTCGGTGTGCAGCTCCTTGAAGTACTTTTGCTTCTTCTTCATGTTGATTTGCGACCAGATGGTGTAAATCAAGCCCATGATGGCGAGCAGGCCTAAAAGGGCGACCGAGGAGCTCAGGACGTTGGCTCCGAAATCGGCCATTAGATGCCGTCCTCGTCGCCGAAGATATCCTCTTCCTCGGAGCCGGCAACGGATGCGACCGTCTGGGCGGTGACGCCCGTCTGGCCAACGGTCACGGCCTGCTCGCCAAGCTCGGCGAGCGTGGCATTGCCGCGGAGGAACAGAAGCTCAATAACCATGGGAAGGTTGGTGCCAGTCAGAACCTCGACGTTGTCGACATCCTGGGCAATCATCATCGACTGGTTGAACGGGGTGCCGCCAAGCAGGTCGGTAAAGACGAGCACGCCATCGCACTCCTCGCGCATGGCGGTAATAGCGGCGCGGAGATCCTCACCGTAGGAAGCAGCCTGGTCGCCCTCAAAAGGAACGACGGTAAAAGCGGGCTGGTCGCCGGCAACCATAGCGATAGCGCTAGCTAGGCCGGGTGCGAACTGTCCATGACCGGTAAGAATAAAGCCAACCATTCAAATTTCCCTTCCGAAGGTGTGTACAATCTGAGTCCGATGATTTTCGGAAGCCAGCGGGCGCTCGCCCTTAAAGCTTCTTAGAAAGCCTTCTTTGAAGACCAGTGGTTTCTAAACTGGTAGTAACCACGTGACGTGTTGTTGTCACTATATCACCCCAAAAGAGGTCGCTTTCGTTGATTCATACGGTAAAACGTTTTTGCACCGCTCACGGTGATAAATCGACCGTTTACCGGTCGTTAACACTTCTACCTGCGGTTTTGAAAGCGTTTCGAAATGTTTTGGCAAAAGATCGGATCTTTTCCTGTGTCTAAACAACGCAGGGCGGCTAAAAATAGCGTGTAGAAAAATTGCAGGTCATTGTGAAGATATGTGAATTGGTCTTTTTGACTTAATACCAGTTAGAACCAGTTTTGAGATTATCGGTGAACGGTAGTTTTCGACCGTTCACCGGTTACTTGCAATCGTTTGCAGTTGTTTTCCCAGATGAATTAGGGAAACGCGATGGAGCGCTTGCGCGATCACAGGAAATTTTGGCATTTGTCCTTATCCCCCACGCGCCAAACTCCGGCATCCAAAATGAGCTAATAGCTCACGCTAATCGTTTTCAATCATTACATACTCAGTATCCGTAATTATTTATCGTTTATCGTTAATTCTGATATGATACAAGTATCATCCCAAACGCCGATTGGAGGGGTTATGGTCCATCGAAACGCATCTATATCGAATGAAACCATCAGCCGCGAACAGACGATAGCCAAACTGAGGAAGCTCGCTCGCATCTGCAAATGGGCCACGATCTGCATTACCACCGCGCTCGCTCTGGGACTCCTCGCAGTCATTGCGATTGACCTTCTACTCATATTGCCTGGCCTCTCCCAAGGGTCGTGTCTCCAATCCGTAGAACTTCAAGCCGGCGAAGGGCCGTGCCTTGCTATCGTCGGCACCGATGCGCAGGCCCCACTTATGCTCGTCGCACACGATGGTCACACTGCCATAGGGAGCCTCTTGATGACATGTCTCGCGCTTACCATCGCGATAAGCGTGCGCAGGTTTTTCTTCAACATTGAAAAGGAAGGCAGGCCCTTTGACCTTGAATGTAACCAGACACTTCGTCGAGTAGGAAATTTATTCCTTATCGGCGGCGTTGCCGTGAGGCTTCTTGGTGCCGTAATCACGGGAATGATACTCTCAGGATTTGGCGGCAGCTTTACGGATGCGTTCGCCGGCCAGTTATTCGAGCCTTCTATGCTCTTTGCAGGCCTGATTATTTGCCTGATTGCCAGCATCTTCCGCTACGGGTATATCCTGCAAAAACAAGATGACGAGTTGCTCTAGGGGGAATCCATGATTATTCTGCGGCTCGACCGCATGCTTGCCGAACGCAAGATCTCATCCAAAGAGCTTGCGGAACGCGTGGGCATCTCCCAGGTCAATATGTCGCGCATCAAGACGGGCAAGGTTTCTGCCGTGCGCTTTTCAACTCTTGACGCGATATGCCGGGCACTCGACTGCCAACCGGGCGATGTGCTGGAATATATGCCTGACGATGAAGCCGATAACCTTTTTGGGCTTAAAGATTCATAGGCATAATTTAGCCACCAGCGCCTAAACGCAAATAGCCCGCTAGAACAACATGAACTGCCTCCCATTTCTTGGACATGAGAAATGGGAGGCTTTTGGAGTGGGAAGGATAAACTGGACTTTCTTTTAAGGATCCTCAAGCGTATTGCCG
>CABUKS010000025.1 GCA_902492235.1 uncultured Collinsella sp.
AGTCCCTTGCGGCGTAGTTCTTATTTAAGCCGTCCAAGTTTTGGGGTGCAGTTCATCGAAACCGATCGCGGGGCTGTTTCTTTAGCTACCCAGGTTTCCTTATGAGTTGCGGTGAGATAAGGACTGTTTGGTGGGCAGAAGCGGCTTTTCAATCCATATTTCACCGCAACTTAGTCGTTACTTGTGGACCAGGCGGGCGCAGAAGTGGCCGTCGTAGGAGTCGGCGTTTACTGGCACGCTTTGGAAGAGGCCTCGATCGTTTTGGCGTACGGATACGAGCTTCTTAGCCTGATCGAACTCGGGGAGTTGCAGAATCTGTGCCTCGGAAAGCGGTGCCACGCTAAAGCCGGCACCCTCGGGAGAAGCAAGGAAAGCATCCACCACCTGCGTGTTCTCCTCGTCGAAGACGGAGCACGTCGCATAGATGAGCTCGCCGCCGGCAGCCACGCGCGCAGCGGCTTCCTTGAGCATCGACAGCTGCAGTTTGGGCAGCTCAACCGTCACATCCTTTTCGGTCAGACGCCACGGAATCTCGGGATGACGACGCATGGTTCCGGTGCCCGAGCACGGCGCATCGATAAAGACCGTGTCGAATTTAACCGGCTCGCCAAGCATGGCATCAAACGATGTGAGCACCTCATCAAGCTCGCAGGCATCACCCGAAACCGTACGAACGCCCTGAATACCGGCCTTATGCAGGCGAGCGAGATTCAGATCGCACTTGCGATCATGCAGATCGAGCGCCGTATGCTGACGCTCATAGCCCGCACGCTTAGCCTGGCACATCATCACATAGGTCTTGGTGCCACGACCGGCACCAATCTCAAGGCAGCTACCAGGGCGCGTGGCAGCTGTGGCGATAAGCTGCGCGTTGAGATCAGATGCCACCGCGGCAGCACGCTCAAACACACCCGAAGCAACGGTAACCTGGGCATCAACCGGGGCATGGCAGCCCGGGAAGACAGGCGCGACGAGCTGCGAGATATACGGATCGGGCTTGGTCACAAAGGCGTTCTCATGCAGGGCCAGCGGCGCGGGGGCCAGATTACCGGCAAAGCTAAGCGCGCCCTCCGGTGTGTCAAACGAAGCCATAATACGAGCGCACAGCCAACGCGGCAGACCCATCAGGCGCGACAGACGAACCAAGCGTCGCTCAGACTCGTCTACATCGGACGCAGTGGCAAAGTCCTCAACGTTGTCCGCGACCTTATGCAGCACGGCATTGGCCAAACCGGCGGCAGACTTAGCGCCGCAGCGCACCAGCTCAACGCCCTGACTCACCGCAACGCGGCCAGGCGTATGCAGATAGAGCATCTCGAAGGCCGAGATACGAAGTGCCATGCGAACACGCGGCGCAACCTTTTTAGGCTTATCGAGAAACTGATCGAGCAGCTCGTCCAAAATGCCCTGCGTAGCGGCCACACCCAGCGCCAAGCGGGCGGCAAAAGCGGAATCGCGCTGGTCAATAGCCTTGGCCGATGCGCGAGAGGACAGCACGTCGCGCGCATACATGCCGCGGCGATCGGCCTCCATCAGCACATCGAGCGCAAGCTTGCGCGCGGGAGACAGTTTGCTCATGACAGAACACCCCAGATAAGATCGGCGCCTTGCAGCCCAGCAGCCCAAGCAGAAGCGGCCATAGCGCGCTTGCCATCAGGCTTAACCTCGAGCAACTCAACCGAGCCATCGGAAAGGCCAAGGTAAACACGCTTGGCCTTAACGAGAACCTGACCCTCACCAAGCGACACATCTGCCGGAGCCGCATCGAGCACGCGCACGGTCTTGCCGGCAATCACGCAGCGAGCGGGAGCGGTGTCGGACGACGCAAGCACATGACGCACGCAATCAAGCGCCACCATCTGAGGGTCAAGACGCATTTCCTGCTTAGAAATCTTGGCAGCATGGGTAACAAGCGACTCATCCTGTTCAGTCCACACAGCGGTACCATCGGCAAGCGAAGGAAGCGTATCGGCAAGCAATTTGCCGCCAAGCTCAGCAAGCTCAATGGTCAGCGCCTCGGCATGCTTACCGGCAACCGACGTGGAAGCCTGGGCACAATAAGCACCAGTATCCACGCCATGTCCAATGCGCATGATAGAAACGCCAGCAACCTCATCACCAGCAAGAATGGCACGCTGAATAGGAGCAGCCCCCCGCCAACGAGGCAGCAAGGACGCATGAACATTCACAATGCCGAGCGGCGCCATGTGAAGAACCTCATCGGGCAAAATGCAACCATAAGCAGCCACACAGAAAATATCGGCTTGCGCAGCTTGGAGAGCCTCAACAACCTCGGCCGTCATACGATTAGCCTCAATAACCGGCAACTCTAGCTCAAGTGCTTTGGCCTTAACAGGAGACGGCTCAAGTTTCTTACCACGCCCACGAACAGCATCAGGGCGAGTAATAACAAGCGCAATCTCGTTTCCAGCCTCGACAAGCGAAACCAGCGAAGGCACAGCAAAATCAGGCGTACCCATAAAAACAATACGCATAAAGAACGTCTCCCCTCAACCAAAGCCGAGACGGCTACAAAGAGCAGCGGAAAGCCAAGTACCCAGACCATCCGCAATAACAATTCAACAAGAACAAATATACCCAAAACCAAAGAAAGAGCCGCAATAAAAGCAGCTCTTTCAGCAAAGCACCTATCAGCGAAGACGCCCTTCCCTGGCCCGACGGCATCCCGGCGAACCGAGCCAGAACAACGCAGTCCCCGGTGCTGAGCGCCCACATATCGTCCCGCGCGCAGTTTCGCAGCAAAGCGAAAATGTTTGAGCACGGGATGATATGTGGGCGCTCAGCACCGGGGACGGTGGGACCTACTCCGTCTCGCCCGGTCGAGCGCCGCGGGCCAGGGCGTCCTGGTACTCCTTGACGGCTTTGATCCTCTGCATCGGCTTCAGTCGCTCGAACATGGTATTGCCGTGCAGGTGATCGATCTCGTGCTGCAGGCACACGCAGAACAGGTCGCCCGTGGCCTCATAGCGGATCAGGTTGGCATCCAAGTCGTACGCCTCGACAACGACATGGTCGGGACGCTCAATCTCGCAGCTAATGCCAGGGATGGAAAGGCAACCCTCGCTAAAGGGCACCAGATGGTCACTCTGCTCAACAATGACGGGATTGATAAGCACGTACGGGTCGTAGTCGTTCTTATCACTGTAGTCGCAGTCGATGGTGACGAGCTGAATAAGCTCGCCGATCTGCGGCGCAGCCAGGCCGCAACCGCCGTTCTCGAACATCATTTTCTTCATCTTCTCGGAAAGTGCCTCGATCGCCGGAGTGATCTCCTCGATGACGGCGCACTCCTGGCGCAGACGAGGGTCGGGCGACAGTACGATTCCGTTGGCTTCCATGGCCATCCTTTCGGGTTGTTACATCAAATCATAGGCGTCGACGTCAACACTCACGCTCACGCCGCGCACAGAGCCCACCTCTTTGAGGCAGGCGTCGATATCATCAGAGACATGGTACCCCACGGGCGACTTCACAAGCAGATGGAAGCGGTAACGGTCCTTGGCTCTCTCGATTACACACGAAGCCGGGCCCAGCACCTGCGGCACGGCACTCCCTGCCCGCAAAAAGTCGGGCGCGGCAGCATGCCAACGGCGCTTGAGGAGCTTTGCAATGCGCCCGATGTAGTCCTGCGCGTCGTCTCGGTTTGCCGACCACACCAAGATGTTGACCAGGCGAACAAACGGCGGGTACAGCGCGTCGCGGCGCTGGTCCAGGTCGTAGTCGGTAAAGATCGAACGGTCATGCTCAGCGACGGCGCGAATGACCGGGTCCTCGGGCAGGTAGGTCTGGATGATGACCTCGCCGGGGCGATCACCACGACCGGCACGGCCGGCGACTTGCTCCAGTAGATCGTAGGCGCGCTCCCCTGCGCGGAAGTCCGGCAGCTTGAGGGCGAAGTCGGCATTGACCACGCCCACGAGCGTGATCTCGGGAAAGTCGAGGCCCTTTGCGATCATTTGGGTGCCCAACAGCACCGCGCAATCGGCGGCATCGAACTGCTCAAGCAGCTTTTTGTGCGCGTCCTTTCCGCGCGTGGAATCGGCATCCATGCGAATAATGGCGACATCCTCGGGCAACATCTGGTGCAGTGCGTCCTCGATCTGCTGCGTACCCAGACCCATTTTTGCCAGGTAGCGACTGCCACATTTGGGGCAACGGCTCGTGGGCGCGGGATACGGCTTCACGCGCCAAGACGAACCGCATGTGTGGCACTGCAGCGTGTGCGTGCGCTCGTGATATGTAAGCGCGGTGGAGCAGTGATTGCAGGTGGGGACGCAGCCGCACTCGCGGCACATCAGGAACGGCGCAAAGCCACGGCGGTTATGCAGCAACACGGCCTTCTCGCGGCGCTCGACCACACGCTCCAGGCCTTCCATCAGCGGTTTTGAGAACATAGAGCGGCTGCCGTGCGAGAACTCGCGGCGCAGGTCGGCAATGCGGACTGTCGGCAGCACGGCGTGTCCCGGGCGCTCGGGCATCTCGACGCGCGTCCAGGTGGCACCGTTATACGTGCCACGGCGGCAGCGGTCGAGGGCCTCGGCCGAGGGCGTGGCGGAGCCCAACACGAGCGGGCAGCGGTAGCGCCGCGCCATCTCGGCCGCCACTTCGCGCGCATGGTAGCGCGGGATGGAACCCTGCTTGTAACTGGTCTCGTGCTCCTCGTCGATGATGATGAGGCCCAAGTCGCTGAGCGGGCAAAAGAGCGCCGAGCGGGCGCCGACAACCACGCGGGCCGCACCGCTGGCGACCATATCCCACTGGTCCAGACGCTCGCCGGCCGAAAGGCGCGAATGGAACACGGCAACCGTCTCGCCAAAGCGCGAGCGAAAGCGGCCGACGGTCTGGGCCGTCAGCGAGATCTCGGGCACGAGCACGCAGGCCGAACGGCCGGCCGCCAGCACGCGCTCAATCGCCGAGAGGTAGACCTCGGTTTTGCCGGAGCCAGTGACGCCGTCGACCAGCACCACGTCGCCATGAGCGTCCAGACGGGCGCGCTCAATCTGCGCGAGCGCCTGCTGCTGGCCGTTCGTGAGCGCGACTGGTGCCTTGCCGCTTGCCGAGGACAGCGTGGTCTGCTCGCTGCAACCGCGCCAGGCACGGCGCTCCTCCACCACCACGACGCCGCGTTTTTCGAGCGCCTTGATGGTCGCCGACATACTGTTATAGAGCAGGTTGAGGTCGCGCGTCGTGACCGGGCCGCACTGGAGCGCCTCGATGAGCTGACGCTGACGGACCGCGGTCTTTGGCGGCGTGTAGTCGAAACCCTCGGGCGTGAGCATGACCCAGCGGTTTTGGATGGGTTTAACGGCAGGGCGCTCAACGGTCCACACGCCGTCATCGCCCTTGACCACACGCGGACTGCCGCCCGGGGGCAAGAACAGGCGCAGGCACTCGGAAAGCGTCGCGACATACTCGCGGCTCATCCAGCGTGCGATACGGGCAGCCTCGGCGGTAAAGAGCGGTTTGCTGAGAATCGCCTCGACGGGCTTGATGCGCGCGGGATCGAGAGCGTCGTTGCCTTGCAGTTCGGCCAGCTCGGACGCGATGTCGACGATGTAGCCTGCGGCCGCACGGTTGCCAAAATGGACTAGAACGGTGGAGCCGATCTGAGCATCGTTGGCGAGTGACTGCGGAATGCCGTAGGCAAACGGCTCGGACAGCGCACGGGTCGGGATGTCGAGGACAACGCTCGCATAGGCGGCGATGGGCTCAGGTGCAGGCTTAAGCTGAGCCGAGGCAGCGGCAGGCACAGGCTTCACCGGAGCCCGCTCGGGTTCAGGCGAACCAAACAGCGAAAGTTGCTCAGCCATGGCCCCAGCACCTCCTGTCCCATACGTCTACAGAAACAAGAGCCCCGCTCTGAGTGAACGGGGCTCGGATACAAACGTTTGCGCAGCGATTACAGCGCCATCGTGCGGGCGCGGTCGATGCGCGCCAGGCAGTCGTCGCGGCCGACGAGCGCCATGGTCTCGCCCAGCGGAGGGCTCACCATGTTGCCGCAGACGGCGACGCGCACAGCCTGGAACACCACGCGCTTCTTGAGGTCCATCTGCTCGGGCAGCGGCTCAAGCGCGGCGTCGATGTTGGCGGCCGTCCACTCGTCCACGCCCTCGAGCGCGACCTTGGTGGCATCCAGAATGGCACCCATGCCCTCCTTGGCCAGGCCTTTGTTGACAGACTTCTCGTCATACTCGAGCGTATCGGCCGTAGCGAAGATGGGAGCGGCGACGGTCACGGCGTCGGCCGGCATCTTGGTGCGCGGCTTGACGATAGCGGCAAGCGCGTCGATCCAGTCCTCACCGTACTCGACGTTGCCCTCGATGAGACCCGCCTCGTGCAGCTCGGGAACCATGATCTCATCGGCAAACTGGGCGTCGGACATACCGTTGATGTACTCAGCGTTAACCCAATCGAGCTTTTTGGGGTCGAAGGTCGCCGGGTTCTTGGAGATGCGGTCAAGCGAGAACTTGCTGGCCAGGACATCGCGCGGGATGATCGTGGTCTCGCCGTCGAGCGACCAGCCGAGCAGCGCCAGGTAGTTGACGAAGGCGTCGGACAGGTAGCCGGCGTCGCGGTACTCCTCCACCGAGGTGGCGCCGTGGCGCTTGGAGAGCTTTTTGCCGTCGGCGCCCAGGATCATGGAGATGTGAGCGAACGTGGGCACGGGCGCGCCGAGGGCCTCGTAGACCATGACCTGACGCGGGGTGTTGGACAGGTGATCGTCGCCGCGAATGACATGGGTGATCTTCATCATGGCGTCGTCGACGACGGTCGCGAAGTTGTACGTGGGCGTGCCATCGGAGCGGAAGATGACAAAGTCGTCGAGCTCCTTGGCGTCGAAGGTCACCTCGCCGTGGACGGCGTCATGGATGACGACGTCGCCGCGGTCCTCGGGCACCTTGATGCGCAGGACGTAGGACTCGCCGGCCTCGATGCGACGGCGGGCCTCCTCGGGATCAAGATCGCGGCAACGGCGCTGATAGCCCTGGAAGGGGTCCTTGCGCTCCTGCGCGGCCTTGCGATCGGCGTCGAGCTGCTCCTTGGTGCAGAAGCAGGGATAGGCCTTGCCCTCGTCCCAAAGCTTCTGGGCGGCCTGCTTGTACAGGTCCAGGCGCTCGGTCTGGGCGTAGGGGCCAAAGTCGCCGCCCACCTCGGGACCCTCGTCCCAGTCCAGGCCCAGCCAACGCATGGCGCGCAGGATGATCTGCGTGTTCTCGTCGGTGGAGCGGGTGGGGTCGGTGTCGTCGATGCGCAGGATGAACGTGCCGCCGTTTGCGCGGGCGAAAGCCCAGTTATAGATAGCGGTGCGGGCGCCGCCGATGTGCAGCTTGCCCGTCGGTGAGGGTGCAAAGCGGACGCGAACGTCTGATGCCATGGATATCTCCTCGATTGCAGGATGGATGTCTAACCGCATAAGTATAAAGCATCAGAGCAACCTCCGCACAAAGGGCATCGATCCACTCATTGGGGATACTCATTGGGGACAGTCTTAAATGACCAGTCGTTGGGCAACCTGTCGGCACTTAGGTAAGGCTGGTCATTTAAGTCTGTCCCCAATGAGTAGGTGCGGAAAGGGTGTGAATGTTTGAATTACGCGCTATGATGTGCCCTTGCATAGAGAGCCTGGCGGAATGGTAACGGTCGCCGGGACACGTTTTTTGAAAGGACTATCATGTCAGAAGAACTTCGTTCCATCCCGCCCCAACACGGGTCCTTTGTTTTTACGTCGGAGTCGGTGACCGAAGGTCATCCCGATAAGATCGCTGACCAGATCAGCGACGCCGTCCTCGACGCAATCCTCGCCAAAGAAATAGAGCTGCAGGAGCAGGGCTACATCGCCCCCAACGGCGTGCCTGCCAACGTGGAGAACGTCCGCTGCGCCTGCGAGACCCTCGTGACCACCGGCACCGTCATCGTCGCCGGCGAGATTCGCACTCAGGCCTATGTCGACGTACAGGAAATCGCCCGCGGCGTTATCCGTCGCATCGGCTACAACCGCGCCAAGTTCGGTTTTGACTGCGATACCTGCGGCGTCATGAGCCTCATCCACGAGCAGTCCCCCGATATCGCCCAGGGCGTCGACGAGTCGTTTGAGACCCAGACCGGCGCCACCACCGACCCGATCGACCTGATCGGCGCCGGCGACCAGGGCATGATGTTCGGTTATGCCTCCAACGAGACCAAGACCCTCATGCCCATGCCACACTACCTGGCAAGCCGCCTGGCCGAGCGCCTGGCCGCCGTGCGTCACGACGGTACCCTCGCCTATCTGCGTCCCGACGGCAAGACCCAGGTCACCGTGCGCTACGAAGATGGTAAGCCCGTCGAGGTCACGACCATCGTCATCTCCACGCAGCACGCCGCCGAGATCGAGGACATGGGCAAGATCAAGGCCGACCTCATCGAGCACGTCATCACCCCGGTCATGGCCGCCGAGAACATGCCGTGGGACAACGCGGACATCTACGTGAACCCCACCGGTCGCTTTGTCGTGGGCGGCCCCATGGGCGACACGGGCCTCACCGGCCGCAAGATCATCGTCGACACCTACGGCGGCTACGGCCGTCACGGTGGTGGTGCCTTTAGCGGCAAGGACTGCACCAAGGTCGACCGATCCGCCGCGTATGCCGCGCGCTGGGTAGCCAAGAACGTGGTCGCCGCCGGTCTGGCCGACCGCTGCGAAGTCGAGCTTGCCTACGCCATCGGCGTTTCCAAGCCCCTCTCAATCATGGTCGACACCTTCGGTACCGCACATGTTGCCGAGGACAAGATCGTTGAAGCCGTAGAGAAGACCTTCGACCTTCGCCCGGGTGCAATCATCCGCGACCTAGACTTGCGTCGCCCCATCTACGAAAAGACGGCAGCCTACGGTCACTTTGGCCGAGAAGACGCCGACTTCACCTGGGAGAAAACCGATCGAGTCGAAGAACTCAAAGCAGCCTGCGGCCTGTAAGCCAGCAGCAAATGCTGCAACCAAATATCGACGCACCAAAAGAAGTACCGGCCCCAACCGGTACTTCTTTTTTATTTGAACGGTGGTGAAGATATTTCGATAAGCAATGCATGACGCGTCACCAGCTAATGAATTTTGCGCACGCGCACTTCTACCATGTATCCTTAGTCCCGAGGGGCGGGGCATAAGGTCGATCGCGAGTTCCGCACGAGCCGGAGAGCACTTAATGTGCTCTCCGTGTGAGTCAGGACTGTCCGAGCAGGCGACCTTATGCCCCGCCCCTCGGGACGACGAGACAAGGCAAAGGAGCAGCCATGGCAGGCAAGCCGCAAACACTAGCTACGACCTCGGCATTCGAGATCTTGGGCCCCGTCATGGTCGGCCCCAGCTCATCGCACACCGCCGGCGCCCTGCGCTGCGCCCAAGTTGCCGCCAGCCTGCTGGAAGGCCGCATCACCAAAGTCACCTTTGGCCTGTGGAACTCCTTCGCCCACACCTACCGCGGCCACGGCACCGATCGTGCGCTCGTCGCGGGCATCTTGGGCCTCGACACCGATGACGAGAACATCAAGCAGGCCTTCGACCTCGCGCGCGAGCAGGGCCTCGAATATCACTTTGACATCAAGGGCGACGACGCCTCCATCCACCCCAATACCGTCGATATCGACATGGTCGACGACACGGGCGCCACGGCTCAGGTCCGCGGCGAGAGCCTGGGCGGCGGCAAGATGCGCATCAGCCGCATTAACGGCGTCGGCGTCGACATATCGGGCATGTATTCCACGCTCTTCGTGGCGCACAAGGACGTCCCCGGTGTACTCGCCGCGCTCACCAACCTGCTCGCCTACGCGCACGTGAACATCGCCTTCTGCCGCACCTACCGCACCGAAGTAGGCGGCCAGGCTTACTCCGTCTTTGAGACCGACGGTGCGCCCGACGACACCGTCGTCCCCATGCTCCGCAAGCTCGACAATGTCGATTACGCGACCTTTATCGAGCTCCCCGGTTCTGCCTCGTCTCTCTCCCCCGGCGTCTCGGCCAAGGAAATCTTCGACGACGGCGAGCAGCTGCTCGATGCGTGCGAGGAACTGGGGCTCAGCATCGGCGCCGTCATGGCCGTTCGCGAGGCACGTCTGACCGGCGAGGCCCACGCCGTCGCCGCCATGCGCCGCGTGCTCGAGGTTATGCGCGAGGAGACCACGGCCCCCATCGCCAATCCGCAGCGTTCGCTTGGCGGGCTTATCGGCGGCGAGGCCAAGCTCGTCGAAGCCACCGGCCGCAACGATTTGAGTGCAAGCCTAATGGGCCCCGTCCAGACCGAAGCCGTGGCCCGCGCGATGGCCGTGCTCGAGCGCTCCGCCACGATGGGAGTGATCGTCGCCGCCCCCACGGCAGGCTCCGCGGGTGTTGTGCCCGGCTGCGTGCTGGCGCTCGCCGATCGCCTGCAGCTCGACAACGAGCAGGTCATGGACGCGCTCTACTGCGCAGCCGCCATCGGCCTCAACCTCACCACAAGCGCCTGCGTTGCCGGCGCCGAGGGCGGCTGCCAAGCCGAGGTGGGAAGCGCCGCTGCCATGGCAGCCGCCGCGCTGGTGCAGATGCTCGGCGGCACGCCCGAGCAGGCGCTCGACGCCAGTTCCATCGCGCTGAGTAACCTGCTGGGCCTCGTTTGTGACCCCGTCGGTGGCCTCGTGGAGGTGCCCTGCCAAAACCGCAACGCCATCGGCGTGGCAGCGGCCTTTAGCTCGGCACAACTCGCCCTCGCAGGCATTAAGAGCCTGGTGCCGTTTGACCAGATGGCACATGTCATGCTCTCGGTGGGTCACGCGTTGCCGGCCACGCTGCGCGAGACGGCAAAGGGCGGCATCGCGCAGGCTCCGGCCGCACTTTCGGCCTGTGCAAAATGCGGTGTGTGCGGATAGCGGCAAAGAATGACTCAAAGGTGGGACAAATGTCCCACCTCTTTTGAATGCCACCGTTTCCGTACCACAAACAGCAGGGCAATCGCTATAATGCAAGCCCAGTAAAAACACGATGAACCGCAAGGCGAAAATCGAAGGATATGCATACGATGTCGCAAAACGATCGAACTCAACTGATTCCCGATCCGCAACAGCCGAGCAGGCACACCGGAGGCGTTCAGTCGCCGCGTCCTATCGCGCCGAGCCACGGTCAGCAGCGTAGTGCAGCAAACGCTTCCCAACGCCCGAACCAACAGCGACAGCAGCGTCAACAACGTCAGCAGCGCCAGGCAAACGGCAATGCGCCCAAGCAGCCCCCCACGCATGCTCGAGGCGATCGCGGCCCCGCGCGCAAACTCGCCGAGAACAATAAGTCAGGCAAAAAGACGACGCTCTTTGTCATCCTGGGTCTTATCGTCATTGTCTATATCGTAGGCGTCGTAGCGTTTTCGCAGGTAGCCTACCCCAACACCACCATCGCCGGCGTCGACGTCTCGTTCTCCAACGCTTCGTCTGCCGCCACCAAGGTCAACTCGGCATGGAAACACTATAAGCTCGCCGTGACAGGAGATGACTTTAGCTGGACCTATCAGCCCGAGTCCGATGAACCCATCGTCGACGGTGAAGCTGCTGCAAAAGAAATCATCAACCACAACGAAGCCTTTATTTGGCCGGTCCGCCTTGTGGAATTCTTAAGCGGCAAGACCAAAACAACCGCTACCTCCAACGAAGTCGATCTTGATCAAGACGTCGACCTGTCCATGCTCTCCGACACCTTTGACCAAAAGAAGTTTGAGAAGGATCTGGGCGCCGCCATCGACGAGTTTAACGAGGGGCGATCGGGCACGTTCGAGGCCAATAGCTCCTATGACGAGCAGGCCGGCAAGTTTACCGTCGAGAAGGCGCGCTCCAACGAAAAACTCAACCGCGAGCATGTCATTAAGTATGCCGAGCTCGAGCTTGCCTCGCTGGCCGAGACCGTCGATCTTTCCAAGCTCGGCAACGATGCCTATGAGCCGCTCAATGGAACGCTGACCGATGATCAGATTCAGGCCGCATGCGATGCCGCCAACAACTTCCTGGGCGTCAACGTGACCCTCAAGCTCAACGGCGAGGATGCCGGCAAAGTTGATGGCAGCTCCGTATTGCAGTGGATCAGCTTTGCCGATCCGGCCAACCCCACGCTCGATACGTCCCAGATCAGCAGCTGGGCAGCCGAGCTCGCCAACGGCTTTAATACCGTGGGCTCCACTCGCTGGTGGACGCGCGCCGATGGCAAGCAGTGCGCCGTCGAAGGCGGTGACTTTGGTTGGTCCATCGACAGCAGCTCGCTCGCCAAGCAGGTCGAGGACGCCATTAACAACAAGCAGACCGGCGAAATCGAGATCAAGTACTCCCAGAAGGCCGACACCTTTACCGCAAAGGGAGAGCCCGACTGGAAGGCATACATCGATGTCGATCTGTCCGAGCAGCACGCGCGCTACTATGACGAGAACGGTAATATCGTTTGGGAGGCCAACTTTATTTCCGGCAAACCGGGCGAAGACGCCACCCCCGAGGGCGTGTGGCAGATCAACAGCAACGACGGCGGCAGCACCCTGATCGGAGCCAAGGACCCCGAGGCCGGTAAACCCAAATATGAGAGCCCGGTGAGCTACTGGATGCCGTTTGAGGGCAACATGATCGGCTTCCACGACGCCACCTGGCAAAACGACAAGAGCTTCGATAACGCCGAGTCGTACAAGTGGTGCGGCAGCCACGGTTGCATCAACCTGCGCCTGGCCGACGCCAAGGCACTGCACGATTGCATCAAAGTCGGCCTGTGCGTGGTTGTCCACTCGTAGTGCAACGCGCGCATTCCTACAACGTGGAACCGCTGCGACCAATCTAACAGTTCCGAAAGAAACCGTCCTATGCGCCCGCCCCAACCGGTGGGCGCATATAATTATCGAGGTTCTTTCTATAAAGGAGACGCTATGCCGAATGTCCCCACGATCACCCCGGGCCCAGATGATACCGTGCGCACGCCCGAAGGTGCCACCGAAACGTTTCCTCTGATTACAAACGTACATGCCGACAAGCAGAGCGGACGCGCGAACGATACGGCCGAGATTTCCGATGAAGAGGCATATGCCAAGCTCAAGGCAAAACGTGCCGAACGTCGACGCAAAAAGCTCATCCGACGCGGCATTGCGGCCGGCGTCGTGGCCGCCATTGTGCTCATCGCCGTTGTCGTGACCTTAGCCATCAACGCACGGCCCGCAGGCAACAACGGGCCGGTGACCGACATGGTGACCGAGGGCACGTTTACCACAACGGTCGAGGCGAAAGGCCAGCTCAAACCCATTTCGTCCTCAGTGGTCTCCCCTTCTGTCGACGGCACGGTCGATTCTATCAACGTGCAGGCAGGCCAATCCGTCAACGAGGGCGACGTGCTTATGACCATTAAAAACGACGAGCTCGATCGTAACGTTGCCGAGGCGCAGCGTGCAGTTGCTGCCGCTCAAGAAGACCTCGCTAATGCGAAGAATGCCGCAGCTGCCGCGCAGACCACCCCAACGACGGACGTCGATGGAGCATCCGCAGCGGCTGGCGTCTCCGACGCATCAGCGGACACGAACGCCGTATCGGCCGCGCAGCGCAGCCTCGCTTCGGCCCAGGCAAACCTCGATCAGGCGAACGCCAAGGCCGCCAGCCGTACGGTCACGGCCCCGAGCTCGGGCAGCATCGTGGAGCTCAACGCCAAGGTGGGCGCCACGGTAACAGGCGGCATGATCATGGGCGAAAGCGATATGAGCGGCGGCAAGCAGTGCATGCAGATCGCCGACCTGTCCAAGATGAAGGTGACCGTGCAGGTGGGCGAAAAGGACATCGCAAAGATCGCCGTTGGACAGAGCGCCAACGTCACGTATCCCGCATTTCCCGATATCGTGAGCCAGGGCACCGTCACGGCTATCGCGTCGGTGGCAAACTCCGACGCCGCCAACGGTGGCGGCGGCAGCGTGACCTTTAACGTCGACATTCTCATCGAGGCGCCCGACGCGCGCCTGAAGCCGGGCATGACGGCCGAGGTATCGGTGGTGACCGAGCAGCTCGACGACGTGGTGATGGTGCCGACGATGGCGCTCATGACCGAAGACGGCGAACACTATTACGTCAACGTGGCGACTGATGACGAGGGCAAGCAAACCCGTCGCGTGAAGGTGACCGTCGTGACGCAAAACGACAACGAAGCCGTAGTCGGCAAGACACAGGTCAAGCGCGACGACCAGGGCAACGAGATCAACCCCAACGTGCCGGTTACCAAGCTGCGCGATGGCGACACCCTCGTCATGGACACCGGAGCGGACGCAACGGCTGACGGCGGCTACGGCGCGGATTCGGGCAGTATGTCTGCCGACGAGGGCATGTAATGCGTCCCGTTATCGACATCCGCAACGTGCACCGCATCTTTGAGAGCGAGGCGGGGTGCGCCCACATCCTGCATAACGTGAGCCTGGCGGTATATCCCGGCGAGTTCGTCGCCATTACCGGCCCTTCGGGCTCGGGCAAATCAACGCTCATGAACATCCTAGGCTGCCTGGATAAGCCGACGGCGGGCGACTACTACCTGCAAGGGCTCAACGTGGCCGAGCTTGACGATGACGAGCTCACCGAAGTTCGCGCCCTGAGCATTGGCTTTGTCTTTCAGAGCTTCAACCTGCTGCCGCGCCTGTCGGTTATCGAAAACGTCATGCTGCCGCTGGCCTACACCAATGTGCCCCGTAGCCAGCGCGAAATGCGCGCCGTGCACGCGCTGCAGGCTGTCACGCTGCCCGTCGACCACTGGGACCACCGCATATCCGAGCTCTCGGGCGGCCAGATGCAGCGCGTCGCCATCGCACGCGCCCTCGTCAATGACCCGCCCATCATTCTGGCCGACGAGCCGACGGGAAACCTGGACTCCGCTACCGGAGCGCTTGTGATGGAGACCTTCCATAAGCTCCAGAAGCGCGGCAAAACCATCGTGCTTATCACACACGACCCCGGCATCGCCGCCGAGGCCGACCGTGCCGTGACCATCCGCGACGGTCGCATTCACGACGGCTCGTATATTCCACATGCACCGCGAACCCTGCGCAGCGCCGTAGATAGCCTGCCCATGATTTCCGCCTCCGCCAACCCGCCGAAAGGAGTGGTGGCATGAGCGCCCGCGATCTCATCCAGGAAGCCCTTCACTCGCTCGAAGCCAACAAGGGGCGCAGCCTGCTCACCATCCTGGGCATTGTCATCGGCATCGCCTCGGTAATCGCCATGACTTCGCTCATCGGCGGCATCCAAAACAGCCTGGTCAACAGTCTGGGTCTCAATGCGGCACGCATGGTGCAAATCTATTCGTCGCAAGAACTCACCGAGTCGGACATCGAAAAGCTTCAAAAACTGGTGCCGCAGATAGAGCAGATCGGCATTGTCGACAGCGCGTATACCGAGTACAAGACCGGCGATAAAAGCTATACCGTCATGGCACAAGGTGTCGATAGCGACATGCTAGACGCCGTGGGGGCCAGCAAGCTCGTTGCGGGGCGCACCTATTCCCAGGCCGAGTCCCAATCAGGCTCGCGCGTGGCGCTCATCAGCCGCAACGGCGCCGATCAGCTTTACGGCAACGAACAGGATGCGCTGGGGAAAACCATCAAGGTGTCCAACGGCGAGGTGCAGATTGTAGGCGTGATTGATGGCGGCAGCGACTCCATGGGCTCGCTCACGCTGTATATGCCACGCGAAACTATCTCCGGACTGTTTGGCGACGAGAATCCTTCATTCCCCAGCGTGACGGCACTTGCCGCCGAGGGCACGGACATGGATGAGCTCTGCAAAACCATCGAGTCCAAGGTGCGCGCGATGAAGGGCATCGAGGAGGAGGACGAGTACGACAGTGTATCGGCAACATCCATGAAAAGCGCCATCGATACACTCAACTCCTTTATGGGCGCGTTCTCGCTCATCATGGGCGCTGTCGCCAGCATTTCGCTGCTTGTCGGCGGTATCGGCATTATGAATATGATGCTCACCAACGTATCTGAACGCATCCGCGAGATCGGCATCCGCCGTGCTCTGGGCGCCAGTCGTCGCGATATCACCGCGCAGTTTTTGGCCGAGTCTTCGGCGCTGTGCGTCACCGGCGGACTGTTGGGTGTCCTGATTGGCTATCTGCTGGCCTGGGCTCTTGCGATGTTTGCCTCCGGATCCGGGATTCTTGGCGAGCTCGGTGCCAGCGGGCAAATCACACCGAGCTTTTCAATCGCCACGGTGATGCTGGCCTTCGCCGTCTCCGTCGGCATCGGCGTAATCTTTGGCTTCTACCCCGCTCGACGCGCGGCAAAGCTCGACCCGGTGGAGTGCCTACGCTACCAGTAAGCCACCACCAACAAGTTGCGGTGAATTGGGGACTGAATATGCTATCTAGCAGCAAAAACAGATACTATTTCACCGCAACTTATTGAAGGGCTGTTTACGCCAGTTCCGGGCGTCGTCCTCGAGCTATTGGCGGATGACGGTCTTGTACGGTTCGAGCTTGCTCGAGGCGCTTCTCCTCGCTGGCGGGAGGGCGCGCAGGCGCGGCGAGCGCCTAGCGCGCGAACTCCCGTAAGAGCGCGACTTCCACTTCCCGAAGCGAAAGGGCCCCGCCTCCCTCGGCGGGACGGGCGACCACGATACAGCGCGCTCCCACGTCGCGCGCGGAGGCGATCTTCTCGGCCGTGCCGCCTACGGTTCCCGAGTCCTTGGTCACAAGCCACTGGGCGCCCACCTGCCGAAGCATCGCCTCGTTGAGCTCGCGGGTGAAGGGCCCCTGCATGCCGATGACGTGCGACGGCGAAAACCCCGCGTCGATGCACTTCGTTATAGCACCGGACAGCGGAAGCACACGCACGAAGAAGCGCTCCGCGAAATCGGCGACGCGCGTGTAGGGAGCAAGCTCCTTGCTCCCAGTCGTGAGAAGCGCGCGACCCGGGTTCTCGGAGAGAAAGCGCGCCGCGCAGGCGATCGACGCGACCGACACGACGCCTTTGGGCAGCGCCTCGACCGGGCGCGCAAGGCGCAGGCATCGTGCACCCACGGCGAGCGAAGCGGCCCGGATGTTGCCGCTTGCGAGCGTAGCGAAGGGGTGCGTGGCGTCGACGACGATGCGCGCGCCGAAAAGCTCGCGCTCCATGTCGGCCTCGTCGAGCCTGCCCGCATGCACCTCGATGCCCGGAAGCTCGCCCAAAAGCTCGCCTCCGTACTCGGTTGCCGCGTAGGCACGGGCGGGGATGCCCGACCCGCTCGCCCATTCGCACAGAAGGCGGCCCTCGGTGGTGCCGGCGAAGATGCGCAGCGCCGGCGCGGATGCGGCCGCCGTCACTTCGGGCCGCCTGGGCGCGTGATCTGGTAGAGCAGCGCGTTCATAATGGCGGCCGCCACGGTCGAGCCGCCCTTGCGACCCCTCGCGACGATGGCCGGCACGCGTCGCGCAAGTAGCTCCTCTTTCGCCTCGACCACGTTTACAAACCCGACCGGCACCCCAACGACGAGCGCGGGCGCGATCTTCCCCGCGTCCATGAGCTCGGCGAGGCGCAGAAGTGCTGTGGGAGCGTTGCCGACGGCCACGATGAGCGGACCCTCGATGCCGCAAGCTTTGTCCATACTCGCAACGGCGCGAGTCGTGCCCGCGGCGCGCGCCGTTGCGGCGACATCAGGGTCGGCCATGTAGCACACGGCCTTGCAGCTGATCTTCGCGAGCGCGGGCTTGCTTATGCCTGCGAGCGCCATGTTCGTATCGGTGAGCACCGTGGCCCCTGCGCGCAGTGCGTCGAGCGCACAGTGCGCGGCGTCATGGGTGAACACGAGGGAATCGGCGTACGAGAAGTCGGCAGTGGTGTGGATAACGCGCTTCACAACTGGCTCCTCGAGCGTCGGGAACGTGCGGCCACCGAGCTCTTCGGTGATGATCTCGAAGCTGCGCCGCTCGATGTCCCCGGGCGCCATCTCCTTGGAATCCATCTAGTACTCCACCCCTTCCCTTGCACATATCCCCTGCTCGTAGGGGTGTTTCTCGCACCGCATCTCGGTTATGTAGTCGGCCTTCTCCACGATCTTGCGGGAAGGCGCGCGCCCGGTGAGCGCTACTTCGACGCCGCGCGCGGACATATCGAGCGCGCGGTCCACGAGCGACTCGTCGACAAGCCCCTTCGAAAGCGCGTCGAGCGCCTCGTCGAGCACGAGCAGCCCCTCCTGCGCGCCCTCGAACTCGGCGAGCGCGGAAGCGAGGTTCCCATTGTGCAGCTCGCACGTCGCGGCAAGTTCTTCCGACGTCATCGACCAGGTGAACTTGTCCGACACCTTCCCCGCAAACACGGGCACGCCGAAATGCTCGCCGAGCAGGCGCGCCTCCCCGCTTTCGCCGTCTTTCAGGAACTGCACGACGACGACGCGGCGGCCTGCGGCGAGCATGCGAAGGGCGAGGCCCATCGCCGCCGTGGTCTTGCCTTTGCCGTCGCCATGATACACGTGGATCATACGCCCTCCTCGATAATACGGTAGACATACTCCATGTCGAGCGCCCCGCGCACGACGTCGGCCAGGCGGTCGAACTCGCGCGCACGGTGATAGGCCGCGGACGCCGCGCCCGTAGCACCCACGACGCTCTCGGGCAGGCCGCGCATGCGCGCGAGCGAGCGCGCGAGGGCGAGCGCTACCCCAGGTTCGTCGAACAGGCCGTGGAGATAGGTTCCGAACACGTTTCCGCAGGCCGCGCCTTCTGGTTTGCCGTCAATCGTGCCCGCAGGGGCGCAGGAGACGGTCGTTTCGCCGTCGTGAATCTCGTACCCGCGCGCCGTCATGCCGTTCCACACCGAGAACGCGCCTTGGGCGCCCGTAATGCGCAGCTCCGACTGGGCGAGGCGCTTTTCCTCCTTGAACACCGTACTTGCAGGGATGAGCCCGAGCCCGCGCGCGGTGCCAGCGCCTTCCCTGCCGTGCGGGTCGGAAAGCTCGTCTCCCAAAAGCTGGTAGCCTCCGCATATGCCGAGCACCGGCGTGCCCGCGCCCGAAAGCGCGCGTACACAGGCTCCGATGCCGCTAGCCGCAAGCCAGCGCGCGTCGTCGAGCGTGGTCTTCGAGCCGGGGAGCACCACCAGGTCGGGTCGGCCCAGATCGGTCGTCGAGGAAACGTAGCGCACGCCCACGCCGGGCACGCGCGAAAGCGGGTCGAAGTCGGTGAAGTTCGACAGATGCGGAAGGCGCACGACGGCGACGTCGATGACACCGCGCGCCTCGCGGGCAGATAGGCGCGGCGCGAGCGAGTCCTCGTCGTCCAGGTCGAGCGTAAGATACGGCACGACCCCCACGACGGGAACCCCGCACATCTTCTCGAGTGGGGCCAATCCCGGGCGCAGGATTTCCACATCGCCGCGGAACTTGTTCACCACAAGCCCCCGCAAAAGCGCGCGGTCCTCGGGCGCAAGGAGCGCGACCGTGCCGTAGAGCTGGGCAAACACCCCGCCTGGGTCGATGTCGCCCGCGAGCAGCACGGGGGAGGACACGGCGCGCGCGAGCCCCATGTTGACGATGTCGTTTTCGGCAAGGTTGATTTCGACGGGGCTGCCGGCGCCCTCGATGACGATGACGTCGTTTTCCTCCGCGAGCGAATCGAACGCCTCCAAAATCTGCGGCATGAGCGCCTTCTTTCGCGCGAAGTAGTCCCTCGCAGCGAAGGCTCCCTGCGCCTTGCCGGCCACGATGAGCTGGCTTCGGTGGTCGCTTTCGGGCTTGAGCAGGATGGGGTTCATGCGCACGTCGGGCGCGATGCCGCACGCCTCGGCCTGCATGATCTGGGCGCGCCCCATCTCGAGCCCGTCGGCCGTGACACCGCTGTTGAGCGCCATGTTCTGGCTCTTGAAGGGAGCCACGCGCAGGCCGTCCTGCGAAAGCACACGGCACAGCCCCGCCGCAAGCAGGCTCTTCCCCGCGTTCGACATGGTGCCCTGGATCATGATGGGCTTCGCCCTACCCACGGGTATCGACCTCCTTCTCCGAGCCTCGGCCATCCGCGCCCGCCATAGCGCCGCTGCAAGAAGCGCCGCCCCGTTCGTCGGGTTCGCCTTCGCCCGAAGCGCCTTCCGCCCGAAGCGCGCGACTGAACGCCATCACAAGCCGGGCGTTCTCCTTGCGCGTGCGCACCGCGACGCGGCACCAGAAACGGGACAGTACCGAAAACGAGTCGCACGTGCGGACCAAAACCCCCTGTTTATACAGGCGCTCGGGGATGTCTTTCGCCGGCGTGCGGACTAAAAGGAAGTTCGCATCCGACGGCACGACGGAAAGCCCGAGCGAGGAGAGCTCGTGGGAAAGCCACGCTCGCTCGCCCGCCAGTACATCGCGCGTGCGCGAGACGTATTCGACGTCTTCCAGGGCGGCGATGCCCGCGGCCTCGGCGACCGAGGAGACGGGCCAAGCCTGCCCCGCCCGGCGAATCCCCTCGATGAGTTGGGCGTTTCCGCTGATCAGATATCCCAACCGCAACCCCGCCATTCCGTAGAGCTTGGTGAACGCGGAGAGCACGGCCACATGGCGCGAACACGCGGCGCGTGCGGCCACGCTCCTTTCGCGGGCGTCGGGCGCAAATCCGAGGAAGCACTCGTCCACGACGAGCAGCGCGCCCGCCTGCTCGCAGCGGCAAGCCGCGGCATCGATCACGCGGGGGTCGACGAGGCGCCCCGTCGGGTTGTTCGGATTGCAGAGGTACGCAACGTCTCCCGGCCCCTCGATCGCGCGGACGAAGGAGGCGGGCACGTCGAAGTCGTCCGCTTCGGAGAGCGGGAACTCCTGCACGCATGCGCCGTAGTACGATGCCGCCTCCGCATAGTCAGAGAACGTCGGCGCGCACACGACGATGCGTTTCGGGCGCACCGCCGCGGCGAGCCGCCAGATGATGTCGGACGCGCCCGCGCCGCAGACGATAGTATCTTCGGGAATGCCCTGGGCGCGCGCTAGGGCGCGAACGAGGGCGCGGCTTTCCCTATCGGGGTAGGCGTCGATTCGAGAAAGCGCCTTGCAAGCTGCGGCGACGGCGAGCGGCGAGGGGCCTGCCGGATTTACGTTCACCGAGAAGTCGATGAGGTCGGAGGCGCCCCCTTCGCAAGCGATGCCGAGCGATTGCGCGCTGCCCCCATGCGTACGGGCGCGCAGGATTCCCCCGGCAGCCCGGGACGCGGCGTCGTCTTCCCTCATACAATCGCCCCCACGGCGAGCACGACCGCCGCGCGCGCGGCGCCGAAGACGACGAGCGCGCATACGGACGCGGCGAGCATGAGCCTTGTCGCCCGGGCGATGTCGCCCCACTCGATTTCGCGGGATGCGTCGCCTATCGTCGGTTTCTCAACGAGCTTGCCGAAATACACCGCGGGTCCTGCCAGGCGCAGCCCGAGCGCGCCCGCACACGCTGACTCGGTCTGCGCCGAGTTGGGGCTCGCATGGCGACGCCTGTCGCGGCGCCAGATGCGCGCCGCCCCGCACGCGTCGAGCCCGACGATCGGGCACACGGCGATCATGAGCAGGGCCGATAAGCGCGAGGGAATCCAGTTCACCGCATCGTCGAGGCGCGCCGAGGCGCAGCCGAAGTCGATGTAGCGCTCGTTTTTGTAGCCCACCATGCTGTCGAGCGTGTTCACCGCCTTGTACGCCATGCCCAAGGGCGCACCCCCGATCATAAGGTAGAAAAGCGGCGCGATGACGCCGTCGCTCGCGTTCTCCGCCACCGTTTCCACGGCGGCGCGCGCAACGCCCTGCTCGTCGAGAACAGACGTGTCGCGTCCCACGATGAGCCCGACGGCTTCACGAGCCGCGACAAGGCCGCCCTTCGAGAACGCGCGGGCCACGGCCAGGCTCTGGCGGCGCAGCTCGCATGCCGCGAGAATCTGATAGCTCGCCCATGCCTCGGCCACAAAGCGCAAGCCGGGGTGAACCATGCCGCAAAGATGCAGGATTCCCCAGGTCAAAAGCCAACACGCAAGCGGAAGCGCCACGGCGAGCACAAGCCCTGCGGCGCGCGTGCCCGCGGACGTTTGCGGGAATGCGCCCCGCAGGCGGCCTTCGGCCCACGTGATCGCGCGCCCCATGGCGACGACGGGATGGGGAAGCCAGCGCGGGTCGCCGAAGGCAAGGTCGGCCGCGAACCCGGCGGCGACGGCAAGAATCGTCATCACCGGGCATCGCCCCCCGAAGCGGGGCGAACGTCGCGAAGGCAGCGCCCATCCCAGGTGGCGGCCCATGCGCCGCCCGGCTCGGTATGCACGTCGAAATATCCCATTTTCGGGACAGCTAGCTCGGAGAGCAGCGCTTTCACGGTACCCGCGTGAACGACGAAGACGGCGCGCCCACTCCCCTGGGCGCGCTCCGATTCGCACGCCTCCCGAAACGCCGCGACGACGCGGCGGGTGAAATCGCTCTTGCCCTCGCCATGCGGGCAGCGCGTCTCGCACCAGGAGTCTACCCAGGCGCGGTAGCGCACATCCTCTTTAAGCTCGGCGGCGCTTCGCCCCTCGAAGTCACCGAAATCCATCTCGCGCAGACCGGGGCACGCCATAAGCTCCGCGTACGGGAAGAGGATGCGCGCCGTCTGGTCGGTGCGGGCCATTCCGCTCGTGATAACACGGAACACGTCACGATCGCACGCGAGATCGCGCAAAGCGCGCTCGCCCGCGCTCGACAGGGGCTCGTCGGTGCCCGCCCCGCTGTAGCGATGGTCTTCCGTGCCCGCCGTGGCACCATGGCGCACGAAGACGACTTCCAAAGGCGCGCTCGCGCCCTGCGTCCCTCGAGACGCATCGGCAAGGTTTCCTTTGATGACCTGGGGAATCCCGCACGTCATGCGCACGACGACGTCGGCGCGCGCAGCGAGCGCGCATCCCAGGCGCCCCGCGCGCTCGCGCCATTGGACGTCTTCCGCACGCATGGGGACGACCCCCGAGCCGACCAAGGACAGAATCACTGCGTCGAAGCCGATCAGCCGCTCGAGCCCCCGGTCAACGTCGAGCGCGCGTACGAGTTCCTCAGCACGGTACGCGACGCGGCCGGCAAAAGCCGCGGGCACGCCGCCCTCCGCAAACTGCGCCGCGTCGACGAAATCGTCCGCCGCGAACCCGAGCTTTTCGCGCACGAAGGTCCTCTTCCCCGAATGCGCGCCACCTAACACGAGCATCATAGGAGCATGCCCCCCGCCACCAGCATGGCAAGCATCGCGAGCTCAGCCCATTGCAGAAACCATCCGGCCAAATCCCCCGTCACCCCGCCGAAGCGGGACAGGGCAACATGGCGGTACCACGCGAGCGCCAAAAGCCCCGCCACCGCCATAAGGGCGCCGACGGCCTGGGCGCACGCGACCATCCCTGCAGCCGAAGCCGCAGCGAAAGCGCAAAGCGGCACGACGATCGCCGCGCGCTTCTTCGCAGGCGAGAGCCCCGCGGCCATGCCATCCGCCCGCGCGGCAGGCCAGCATTCAACGGCGAGCCCCGAAAGCGCGCGGGAGAACACGAGCGAGCACAGAAGCGCGAGGAACGCCCCCGCCGTAAGCGGCAGCGCGGTGAACAGGGAAAACTGCAGAATAAGGTACATGACAACACCGATGACCCCGAAGGCGCCCGCCCGCGGGTCGTGCATGATCTCGAGCTTTCGCTCGCGTGGGGCCCAACTTGCAAGCGCATCGGAGGTGTCGCAGAGCCCGTCTAGGTGGATGCCTCCCGTCACCGCCACAGGCAGCGCCGCGAGCACGGCCGCGACGATGGTCGCGGGTACGCCGAGCAGGTTCGCCACGTACCCCCACGCCGTCATGAGGAAGCCTTCCGCAAGGCCCACCAGGGGAAACGCGGCAAGCGCATGGGTTGACCCGAAATCGGTCCAGGCCGATTTCGGGACGGGGATGCGCGAGAACGTTCCGAACGCCGCGCCGATTGCCTCTGCTATCTTCACCTTGTAGGTCCTTCGCCTTTCATCCACACGGGAATCCCGCATACCACTTCGACTGCGCGGTCGGCCAGCGCCGCCACGCCCGCGTTCACGCGCGCGAGCGCGCGACTCCATGCCTCGGTCCCCTCATCGTAGCGCATCCCATCGGCGAACACGTCGACGGTGACCACCACCGTATACGCAGCGGCCTGAGCGAGCCGTTCGATGCCTCCGAGCACCTCGCGCGCCGCAGCGTCGGGGTCACGTGGGGACAAGCCGCCTTCCGCGAAAAGCTCGTTCGCAACCAGGTTGCCCACGTCCTCCAAAAGAAGCGTGCAGCCGCGCGGAAGCCCGGGCACTGCGGCGCCCACGTCACGCGTGCGCTCGAGGGTGGAAAACCCCTTGCCCTCGCGCAGCGCCCGATGGCGCGCGATGCGGCGGGCGCCCTCTTCCCCGAAGGGCTCCATCGTTGCCAGGTACATGCGAGGGCCGTCGTGCCCAAGGCACAGGGACTCGGCGTAGGCGCTCTTGCCGCTCGCAGCGGCGCCGATGACGAGCGTAACCGTCATTTCCCGGCCTCGAAATGCTCGTAAGCAGCCATGCCAGTCGCCGTGAACGTCTTCCCATCCCGGTACACGCGCAGCGCCGAATCCAGAAGGGGCAGATACGCCATGGCGCCCGCGCCCTCGCCCAAGTGCATGCCTGCGACGATGGGTGCCTTTATGCCGAGCTCGCGAAGGAGCTCCTGGCTTGCGGGTTCGCTAGATGCGTGGGTGCCCACGAGGTAGCCCAAGGCGTTGGGGCACAGGCGCGCCGCGCACAGGGCCGCCGTGCAGGATATGACCCCGTCGAGGAGCGCCGGCACCTTCGAGGCCGCGGCCCCCAGGTAGAAGCCGCACATCGCAGCGATGTCGAAGCCGCCCACCTTCGAGAGCACGTCGATCGGGTCGGCGGGATCGGGCGAGTTCGCGTCGATAGCGCGCTCGACCACGTCGAGCTTGCGCGCGAGCGAGGCGTCCGAGAGCCCCGCGCCGCGCCCGACGAGGCTCCGCGCGTCCGCCCGGATGAGCACTGCGGCCACCGCCGCCGAGGTGGTCGTGTTGCCGATGCCCATCTCGCCCGCGGCGAGAAGGCGCACGCCGGCGCGGGCAAGCCCGCACGCGACGGCGATTCCGACCTCGATCGCGCGCACGGCCCCATCGCGAGACATGGCGGAGCCGTGCGCGATGTTGCCGCTCCCCCGCCGCACGTTCGCGCGCACCATGCGCGCGTCTTCTATGCCCCGGGCCATACCCACGTCGACGGGCACGACATCGGCACCCGCGAACGCCGCCATGCGGCAGGCGCTCGTGGCCCCCTCGCACATGTTGCGCGCGACGGCTCGCGTCACGTCTTGCCCGCTTTGCGACACGCCCTCGGCAACGACCCCGTTGTCGGAGAAGAATACCGCGAGCGCACGGGGAAACTCGGCCACCTCGGCGCTCCCCTGAGCTGCGGCGATACACGCGACGGCGTCTTCAAAGTCGCCCAATCCCCCCAAAGGATGCGCGATGGAATCCCACGCGGCGTACGCGGCGGCGCGGGCGCACTCGTCTGCGGGCGCAATCCGGGAGAGCGCGGCTTCGAGCACGGCGCCCTGCGCCGACGAGAACGCGCGCTCGACTTCCTCGCGGATGCAGGCAAGCGCGGTTTCAGTTGCTTCAGCCATGCCGTCTCCTCTCTGCGAACGACGCTGCGGCAGACGCGAACGCGCGCGCAACGTCGGGGTTCGCAGGATAGTACACATGCGGGAAGCCCGCAACCAGGGACGGGGTGGTCGTCATGCACGGCCAGCCCTTGTCGCGCCGGGGCTTCTGCGCCCAGAAGTCGCCGCCCGGGCAGGTGGACTGCCAGTAGTGGAACTCGTGCGCGCGGATGCGTGTGCCGCGCGGCCCGTAGAGCCCGTCGCGTTGGGAAGTGAGCTCCACGTACCCGAAATGGGACAGCCTTCCCCCGTTCTCGCTTGCGCCCTCAAGGGCGCCCGCAACAGGCCAGCGCCGCCCCTCGCTATCGGAGATTTCGCGCTGCAGGTACAGAAACCCACCGCATTCGGCAACCGTCGGCATGCCGGATTCCACCGCGCGCCGCACCGCCTCGCGCATCGGCGCGTTCTCGGAGAGCTGCCGCGCATGGAGCTCCGGGTAGCCGCCTCCCAGATAGAGGGCGCTTGTCCCCCGGGGCAACTCGCTATCACACAAGGGGCTGAAAAAGGCCAGCTCGCAACCCAGGTCCTCGAGCACGCGCAGGTTCTCCTCGTAGTAGAACGAGAACGCCTCGTCACGCGCGACAGCGACGATGGGCCGCGCTCCCGCGATCGGCTCCAACCGGTAAGGTTCCTCGCGGATATCGGGTGCCGTCGCCGCTATTTCGAGCAAGCGGTCGACGTCGACGCACTTTTCCACCAGCTCGGCCATCTTGTCGATGCGCGCGGAGAGCTGCTCGACCTCGTCGGCGGTCACAAGCCCCAGATGCCGGCTTTCGAGCGAGAACGCCTCGTCGGCGGGGATATTACCCAAAACCGCGACGCCCGTGTGCTTCTCGATCGCTGGCTTCGCGTAGGCGCAGGCAGCGGCGCTCGTCTTGTTCAGCACGACGCCGCGCACGTTCGCACAAGGCAGGAACTCGGCGATGCCGCGGATTACGGCGGCGAGCGATAAAGACGCCCCGCGTCCGTTCACCACTAAAACGACCGGCGATTCCGTGTCGCGCGCAACCTGGTAGCTGCTCGCGTCGGCCACGCCGGGCGCCATGCCGTCATAGAATCCCATGACCCCCTCGAGCACCGCGACATCCGCGCCCGCGGCGCCGCGTGCGAGCAGGGCGCGCAGCGTCGGGGCGTCGTTGAAGAAGCCGTCTAAGTTGCCAGAGCGCGCACCCACGACGCGGCGATGAAAGAGCGGGTCAATGTAGTCGGGGCCGCATTTGAAGGCCGCGCATGCAAGGCCGCGGCGCGCGAGCGCGCGCAGGAGCGCGCACGTTACGACCGTCTTACCGCTCCCGCTCGAGGGCGCAGCGACCATGAAGCGCGGAATGGACGTGCTCACCGGGCGCCGCCTTCCCCACCTGCACCACGCGCGCTGACGAGGAACACGGGGTTTTGCGCCTTCATAAGATGGTGCGAGCCTACAGCCTCGGCGCGGGCGGCCGACACCTGGCACGCCTCGAACCCCTTAAAGCGCGAACCCGAGAGGAGCGCGCACGCCTCGGTGAGTGTCTCAATGGTGACGCATGGCACGCACAGGCGAACCTGCGAATTCTTCTCGAGCGCCGCCTCCACGATGGAGGGAAGCTCGCCCGCGCTCCCGCCGACGAACACGGCGTCGGGGACGGGCAGTTTCGCGAGCGCTTCGGGAGCGGCACCGGGGACCGCATGCACGTTGCCGCACCCGAATGCATCCGCGTTCTCTCGGATGAGCCGCACGCCGGCCGCGTTGCGCTCGACCGCCCATACCGACCCCGCTCGCGCGACGAGCGCCGCCTCGATCGACACGCTCCCCGTGCCGGCGCCGACGTCCCACACGGTGTCGGTCGCGGTAAGGCGCAGCTTCGCGAGCGCGACGGCTCGCACCTCCTGCTTGGTCATGGGAACGTCACCGCGGATGAAGAGCTCGTCGGGAATGCCCGAGGAAGCGTACGGCCAGGGGGAGCTCGCGGCGCGGGATGCGCCCGCAGAGTCCACCGCGGAAGAAGCCGCCGCGGGCGCAGACGCGCCGGCCGGCGCCTCGGAGGCTGCGCTAGAGCCCGCAGGCGACCCGACGCCGCCTGCGAAATCGATAAGCATCACGTTCAAGTCGTCGAACGTCTGGCCTGCGATTTCACTTGCGGTCGCGCAGGTAATGCGCTCGTCGGCGTACGACAGGCGCTCGGCCACCGTCACGCGCGCGTCCCCGAAGCCCGCCTGCACAAGCTCGCCCGAAAGCCGCGAGGGATCTTCCCCGCCCGACGTGGCGAGGAAGAGCTCACCTGCGCGCTCGGCCTCGGCGACAATGTCGCACGCCACGCCGTGAGCGCTCGCGAAGCGCCAATCCTGCCATGGACGCGCGAGGCGCGCGGCGAGATACGACGCTGAGCTTATGCCGGGAATGACGCGCACGACCACCTGCGCGTTGCCGGAGAGCGCCTCCACCAGGCGGCGCGCGCCGCTGAACAGCCCCACATCGCCCGTCATCACGACCACGGCGCGCTGCCACGACGCCGCATCGGTGAGCGCGGCGACGATGTCCGCCGTCTTCACGAGCTCGCATCTCACCACGTCGGGCGGCACGTCGATGCCGGCAAGCGCGCGATGAGCGCCAATGACCACGTCGGCGATGTCGATCGCGTCGAGCGCCGCGCGCGAGAGCAAGTCGGGGTTTCCGGGCCCCGCCCCGATGATCGTTACCTTTCGCATGGAATCTCCCGATACCCGCGCGGCGTGACCATACGGCCGCCTACGAGCTTCGTGTCCGCGTTGCCGACGAACACGGTGGTGAACATGTCGGCGTCGATCTCCCCCAGCTCGGAGAGCCTGCACATGCCCGACTGCTGCCCCTCGCGCCCGATGTTGCGTACCCAGCCGCAGAGCGTGTCGGGGGCCTTCCATTCGAGCATAATCTTCGCCGCGCGTGAGAGCCTGTCGGCGCGCTTTCTGCTGCGCGGGTTGTACAAACAGATGCAGAAGTCGGCGCTCGCCACGGCGGCGAGCCTGCGCTCGATGACCTCCCATGGCGTGAGCAGGTCGGAGAGCGACACGACCGCGAAGTCGTGGGCAAGCGGGGCGCCGAGCACCGCCGACCCGCTCTGAGCCGCGGTGGCCCCGGCGATAACTTCCACGTCTACATCGGGGTAGTCCTCCGCAAGCTCCAGCACGGGGCTCGCCATGCCGTACACGCCCGCGTCACCGCTGCACACGAGCGCCACGGCTTCTCCGCTCTGCGCGCGCGAAAGCGCCAGGCGGCACCGTTCGACCTCGTGCATCATCGGCGTCGCGAGATGCGCCGCGTCGGGCACAGCGGCGAGCGCGAGCTCCACGTATTTCGTGTACCCCACAACGATGTCGGCCGCCTCGAGCGCGCGCCGAGCCGCAATCGTCATGCCGTCGGGGCCGCCCGGGCCGATCCCCACCACGAAGAGCTTTCCCATCACCGCTCCTTAAACGAAAGTTCGATAGTTACCTTGGAAAACGCGACAGTCACGCCGCCGTGAGCGAGCTTCGGGAAGATAAGTTTGCCCCCGTCCACGAGCGCCGCGCGCTCGCACACGTTGTCGACCCCCACCATCGCGCGCACGAAATCAGATGGCGAAACGCTGCCTTCGACCTGCGACAACTCCTCTGCGGAATACGTCGCAAGCGGGATATTGCGCGCGCGGCAGAAGGCGAGCAGACCCTCCTCGTGCGCCTTCACGTCGATCGTCGCCGCCTCGCGCACGGCCGAAGGCGAGATGCCCGCTAGCCCGCACGCGAGAAGAAACGCCTCCCCGATCGCTTCGGCGCACGTACCGCGACGGCACCCTATGCCCGCAACGATGCAGGGCACGACAAGGCGAAGCGGTTCGGGCGCAGGCGTCTGCGCCCGAACGCCCGCCGGCTTCCCCGTTTCACCGGCGGGCACGACCACGCCCGGTGTCTCCGCCGCGCGAACGGACGCACCTGCATTCGCGCCAGCGAACGGCGACACAACGATATCGGCCCGAGCGCGGTCGGACGCAATGTCAACCCCCTCAGGCGGCTGTCCCGAAATCGGCATGTCGGAATAGAGCGCCACGCGCCCGCCCGAAAGCAGCCGCGCCGACACTCGCTTGATGGCCTCGGGATTCGAAACGGCGAGCCCCGCACAACGCGCCCACGTATCCACCGCCCACACGCCGCGGACGTCGGTCGCCGTAGTGATGACGGGGATGGCCCCTGCCGCGCGTGCCACAGTTTGCGCAAGCTCGTTCGCACCGCCCAAATGCCCCGACAAAAGCGGGACGGCAAAGCGCCCCGCCTCGTCAATCACCACAACCCCGGGATCGGTTGCCTTCGAGGCGACATGCGGCGCGATCGCCCGCACGGCGATGCCCGCCGCGCCCACGAACAGAAGCGCGTCCGACGCTTCCCACGCGAGCGCCGTCCATGCGCGCAGGTCGGCCTTCCCCTCGCCGAACCCGCGCGAAACGGAAACGTCCCAGCCAGGGTCATCTTCACCTGTCTGCGCGCAATCGGAAAGCCCGCGTGCGGTGCGCTCCGCCAACGCATACCCCCTCTCAGTGAACGCTATGCAGGAAATCCTCATCTAGCGCACCACCATCGTTGAGAAGTAGCTGCCCCGATCGGGCACATCGTCGAGCAAGCGGTACATGCGCTCGCCCGGAAGCCAACAGTCCTCTACGAGCTCGGCACCGTCGAAGGTGCCCTCCTCGCGAAGGATGCGCTTCGTGTCCGCAAGCGAGCGGCGCGCCTTCATAGCCACCTTCGTCCCTGGCCAGCCGATTGCGCGGCCCACCCCATACAGCACGCCTTTACTCATACGTCGCCCCCAATTCCCCGATAACTGCATCGGCGCCCGACGTGCGGAAAAGCTCACGGCGCTCCGCGTCGAACACGACCGCGGCGATGTCGCATGCGCCCGCCGCGCGGCGGCGCAACCTGTCCTCGATTGCCGCAGCGAGCGAGGCGCGCGCAGCGTCCCCCACGCCGGCGGCCTCGATTACCTCGAGCGCCACCGTGGTCGTGACCGACGACATGATCTCACGCACGGTCTTCGCGCCCGCGCCGGCCATGGCCGCGTGGGCGGCCAGAATCTCCGCGCGGCAGTCGGCGGTACGCGAATGGGTGTCCATGATGCCGCCCGCGACCTTCACCAACTTGCCGATGTGTCCCACAAGAAGGACATTGGTAAATCCCTCACGAACGCAGCAATCAATCGCATCGCCCACAAAGTTGGAGATGAAGACCACCGGCGCACCGTTTAGATGAAAATGCCCCGAGATGAACTGCGCGCCGTAGTTGCCGGGCGTGAGCACGACTCCGCGCCGCCCCATAGCCGCATGCTGCCGGATCTCGAGCTCGATGCTGTCGCGCAAGGCAGCGAGGCTGCGCGGCTCGACGATGCCCGTCGTGCCCAGGATGGAGATGCCGTCCTTAATCCCCAGGTGCGGGTTGAAGGTCTTTTCGGCAAGGGCAACACCCTCGGGTACCGAAATCGTCACAGCAATATTTCCAGAAAAGCCGTGCGCGGCGCACACCTCGCGCACCGCCGAAGTGATCATCGCGCGCGGCGTCGCGTTGATGGCGGCCGCCCCAACCGGCTGCTCGAGCCCGGGCAACGTCACGCGCCCCACGCCCACGCCGCCATCGACGGAAACTTCCGATTCGCGCGCGGGCACGTCCTTGCCGCCCGCAGCACCCGTGCCCGACCCCGCATGTTCCACGCGCGCGTACACGAGCACGCCGTCGGTCACATCGGCATCGTCGCCTGCGTCCTTTCGCACGGCGCACTGGGCGCACCCCTCGCCGATGCATGCGTCGATCACGTTCGCCTCGACGGGCAGCCCGCCGGGGGTGATAATCGACACGAGGCCGACGGGCTTTCGTGACAAGAGCATCTCGCAGGCTGCCTTCGCCGCGAGCGCGGCGCAGCTCCCCGTGGTGTAGCCGCAGCGCAGGCGGGTCGTCCCGGTATATATGTAATGCTCGAAGGCCACGCTAGCTGCTCGCCTTCCGATACCCCGTGGCAAACGAAGGGTCGTAAAGCTTGCTGCGCTCGTACGACTCCGTTTGCGCGCCGTTGTGCGCAAGCCCGCCGCGAGCTCCGAGCACGCGGCCCACCACCACGAGCGCCGTGCGGTCGATGCCCTCTCGCGCGCCCGCATCGGCGAGCGTGCCCACTGTGCATCGCACCACGCGCTCCTCAGGCCAGGTCGCCTTGTACACGAGCGCGGCCGGCTCGTCGGAGCTGCGGCCCGCGGCCAAAAGCTCGGCGGAAAGCTCGGCGAGCATACCCGAGCTCAGGAAGATGACCATAGTCGAGCCACTTTCCGCCATGGTGCGCATGCCCTCGCCCGCGGGCATGGGGGTACGTCCGGAAAGCCGCGTGATCACGACCGACTGGCTGATTCCCGGCAGCGTGTATTCCTGGCGAAGCGCCGCCGCGGCACCGCAAAAGCTCGACACGCCGGGCACCACCTCGTAGTCCACGCCGCGCGCGTCGAGCGCGTCCATCTGCTCCTGGATGGCGCCGTACAGGCACGGGTCGCCCGTGTGCAGGCGCACCACTTCCTCGCCCCGCGCATCTGCCGCGCACATCACGTCGAGCACTTCCTCCAAGGTCATGTGCGCGCTGTCGTAGACGATGCAGGATTCCTTGCACTCAGCGAGCAGCTCGGGGTTCACAAGGCTTCCCGCCCAAACGACCACGTCGGCTGCGCGCAGAAGGCGCGCCCCGCGCAGCGTGATAAGGTCGGCGGCGCCCGAGCCTGCGCCAACGATATGAATCATCCGAGCCTTCCCTTCCCGTTTCTCATCGCAACCGTTTACGCCGCCATTCGCGCAGCGGGCAAAACACGGCGCCTGCGGCGGCAATCGGCGCAAATACGCAGGCAGGAGGCGCAATGCCGCCCGCCCTGGCTTTGACACGTTCACAAGTGCCCACTATCATAGTAAAAGATTCGGCAACGAGCATATGACAATCGGATAAAAGGAAATGACCGGCGCGGCGCCCGCACAGCCCGCGCTGGCTTGCGGAGGGAACCAGGTGGGAATCCTGGGCAAGGGACATTACTGTATAGGACGCGCGGGCAAACCGCCTCGCGCCCCAAGCCAGACTGCTTCGCCTTTTCCTCACGGCATCGCCGTGGCGTTAGCTCCTTGTGAACCCCGAGGGGTGCGCTTTTCTTTCGCTTGTGCCGACAAGCAACTGTCGCCGGGGGACCGGCAAACCGAGGAAAGGAAAAACCATGTCCGACCAGATGTCACGCCGCGGCTTCATGGGCGCCGCAGCAACCGGAGCCGTCGCGCTCGCCGGAGTCGCGCTCGCGGGCTGCTCCAACACCTCCGCGAGTTCCGAGAAATCGAGTGAAAAGGAGAAGGCCGTGAAGCCGGTCATCCTCGTCACGAGCTTCGGCACGAGCTACAACGACTCGCGCCACATCACCATCGGCGCCATCGAAGACGCTATCCGCGAGAAGTACTGGCAGGACTACGACATCCGCCGCGCCTTCACCGCGCAGATCATCATCGACAAGCTGAAGAAGCGCGACGGCATCACGATCGACAACATGACCGAGGCGCTCGACCGCTGCGTGGAAGACGGCGTGAAGGAAATCGTCGTGCAGCCGACGCATCTCATGGGTGGCCTGGAATACACCGACGTGAAAGACGAGCTCGACAAGTACGCCGACAAGTTCGACAAAATCTCGCTCGGCGACCCGCTGCTCACCTCCGACGACGACTACAAGAAGGTGGCCGCAGCCATTAAGGAGAACATGGCGTCCTTCGACGACGGCAAGACGGCGCTGTGCCTCATGGGTCACGGCACCGAAGCCGATTCCAACGCCGACTATGCCAAGATGCAGGAAGTGTTTAAGAACGAGGGCTTGACGCAGTTCTTCGTCGGCACCGTCGAGGCTGAACCGACCTGCGAGGATGTTATCGCCGCCGCGAGCGCCGCAGGCTACAAGAAGGCCGTGCTCGCGCCGTTCATGGTGGTCGCGGGCGACCACGCGAACAACGACATGGCAGACGAGACCGACCCCGACAGCTGGGCTGCGAAGTTCGTGGCCGCCGGCTTCGAAGTGACGTGCCTGCTCCAGGGTCTAGGACAGAACGTCGCGGTCGACGAAATCTACGTCTCGCACGTGGACGACGCCATCGCCAAGCTATAAACTCGCCGCGCACGGGGGCGCCGGTCGCGTCCCCGTGCAACGGGCATGCGCCTTCCCCGACTGACGGCGCATGCCCGTTGCATTCGCATCCCGCCCGCCCACCGCACGGCACGGGCGGTCGAAGCGATTGAAAGGAACCCCCTCCATGTTGAAGAAAATCCTCGCCTTCGCCCTGTCAGCGGCGCTTTTCGCGTTCTCGCTCGCCGGCTGCGGCGGAAATTCAATCGACAGCGCAAAGGCAAGCGATGCCGATTCCCAGGAAAAGACCGAACAGGCGGCCGATGCGCCCGAGGGCGCAAGCGCTGCCCCCATCACCGCCGACAAGGTGGCCGACGGCACCTATCCGATCACCGTAGATTCCAGCTCGAACATGTTCAGGATTGTGGACGCCCAGCTCATCGTGGAAAACGGCTCCATGCACTGCGTGATGACGCTTTCCGGCACGGGCTACGGCAAGCTCTTCATGGGCACGGGCGACGAGGCTGCCGCCGCGAGCGAGGCCGACTTCATCCCCTATGTGGAAAACGCGGAAGGCAAGTACACCTACGACGTGCCCGTTGAAGCGCTCGACGAGGACACCGCCTGCGCCGCGTGGAGTATTAGAAAAGAGCAGTGGTACGACCGCACGCTCGTGTTCGAATCCGCCGGCGTCGATCTGCGCGCCGACGCACTGAAGTAACGCCATGCGGTCGATTCTTCCCAAGGGGGAAAGCAGGAAGCGTCGCAGCATCGCGGTGCGCGCGATCGCCTGCGTTCTCGTCGCCCTGCTCGCGCTTCCCTTCGCGGGGTGCAGTGCGAGCCCGAACGCGACCGGTGGCACGGCAGGCTCTCAGGAATACACTGTGAGCGTCTCGCTCTCCGGCGGGTCAGGGCGCGCAAGCATCGCCTCACCCACCACAATTGTGAAGGATGGCGACACCTACACCGCGACCATCACCTGGTCGAGTTCGAACTACGACAAGATGACCGTCGACGGCGTGGACTACGCGCCCGTAAACGACGGCGGCAACTCCACGTTCGAGATACCCGTCACGCTCGACGAGGACATCGCCGTGTCGGCCGAGACCGTCGCCATGTCGACGCCGCACACCATCGACTACACGCTCTACTTCGACTCATCCACCATGAAGGAGAAATCGGGCGACGAAGCAAGCGGCGGCTCCCCTGCGGGAACGGCTTCAAGCGCCGCGGCCGACTTCCACAACGCCGATTTGGGCTGCGGCTGGAAGCCGACGGGGACGCTTCAGCTTGAATACGCCGAGCACTTCACTGTCGACGAGTTCGAAGGCGGCCTGCGGCTTATCTGCATTTCGAACGGGGAGCGCTTCCTCGTGGTGCCGCAAGATGCGAAGGTACCTGATGGGTTGAGCTCCGACATCGCGGTCATAAGGCGCCCCGCCGACAAGGTGTACCTCGTGTCGTCGGCGACGATGTGCCTGGTCGACGCGCTCGATGCGAACGACAATATCCTCATGTCGGGCACGAAGGCCGACGATTGCTCGGTCGCGGGCTTCAAAAGCGCGCTCGAAAGTGGGGCGATCACCTACGGCGGCAAGTACAGCGCGCCCGACTACGAGCAAATATCGGCCTCGGGCTGCACGCTCGCCATCGAGAACACCATGATCAACCACACGCCCGATGTGAAGAAAAAGCTGCAGAAGCTCGGGCTCGTCGTGCTCACCGAACAGTCGTCGAGCGAGCCCGAAGCACTCGGGCGCGTCGAGTGGATTAAGCTTTTCGGCGTCCTATTCGACAAGGAAGACGAGGCCGCGCACCTGTTCAACGAGCAGAAGGCTCGCGTCGAGCAAACGTCGGGGCTCGCGTCGTCAGGTAAAACCGTGGCGTATTTCTACATTAACTCGAACGGGGCCGCCGTCACGCGGCGGGCGGGCGACTACGTGGCGCAGATGATCGAGCTTGCAGGCGGCAGCTACGCGCTCGATGACGCGCAGACGGCGTCGACGTCAGGTTCGTCAGTAACACTCGAAATGGAGCGCTTCTACGCGACGGCGAAGGATGCCGACATCATCGTCTACAACGGCGCCATCGACAAATCGGTTGCCACCTTGAACGACTTTGTAGGCAAAAACGCGCTATTGTCGCAGTTCAAAGCCGTGAAGAATGGCAACGTCTGGGTCACAAGCGCCGACATGTACCAGCAGATGACTTCTACCGCCGACATTATCGACGAGCTGCACGGGGCGTTCACCGGCGATGACGCGAGCGACTTCCATTATCTGAGGAAGCTTGGCTAGCGTCATGAGAAGCCGGCTTTCCATGACATACGACGAATCGGGGCGCGCCGCGCGGTGTCGCGTCGTGACGGCGCTGCTCGCTGTTGCCCTCATCGTGCTCGTCGGGGCCAACCTGTGCATCGGAAGCGTGCTCGTGCCCGCAGACCACATCCCCGGCATCCTTTCGGGCGGCGCGGCCAATTCCATGGAAAGCCAAGTCATCTGGGAGATTCGCCTGCCGCGTGTGCTTTCAGCCGTGCTTCTCGGCGGGGCACTTTCGCTCTCCGGGTTCCTGCTGCAGACGTTTTTCAACAACCCCATCGCCGACCCGTTCATCTTGGGCGTCTCCTCGGGCGCAAAGTTCGTCGTCGCGCTTACGATGATCGTACTTCTGGGCGCGAACCAGGCCATGTCCTCGCCGGCCATGGTGGTCGCAGCGTTTCTGGGCTCGCTTATCACCATCGGCTTCGTGCTCCTCATCGCACGGCGCATAAGTTCCATGGCCATGCTCATCGTGGCGGGCGTCATGGTGGGATACATCTGCTCGGCGGCGACGAACTTCCTCATCGCCTTCGCCGACGACCAGTCCATCGTGAACCTGCACAACTGGTCTTTGGGTAGCTTCTCGGGTTCGAGCTGGGACGACGTCGCGGTCATCGCGGTCGTGGTGATCACCGTGAGCGCATGCGTATTCGCGATATCGAAGCCCCTTTCCGCCTTCCAGCTGGGAGAAGCCTACGCAAAAAGCGTCGGCGTGAACGTCGCACGCTTCCGCGTGGTGCTCGTCCTTCTAGCGAGCATGCTCTCCGCCTGCGTGACCGCGTTCGCTGGTCCGGTGTCGTTCGTAGGCATCGCGGTTCCGCATCTCGTTAAGTCGGCGCTGAAGTCGTCGAAGCCCATCCGCGTGATTCCTGCGTGCTTCTTGGGAGGCGCCATCTTCTGCGCGGGCTGCGATTTGATCGCGCGCACGCTGTTCTCCCCAGTCGAGCTTTCCATCAGCGCCGTCACCGCCATCTTCGGCGCGCCGGTGGTTATCGCACTCATGTTGAAGAAGCGGGTGAGGTAGATGGGGAAATTCGTGCCGCAGCCCAAAACACTCGGAGGGGAGTCGAACCTCGAAACCCCGGTCGAAACGCAGGCTGACGGAGCGCCGCTTTTCCGCATAAGCGACCTGTCGGCGGGCTACGACAAGAAGGTCGTAGTCGAAGGCGTCGATCTGGAGGTTCGCGCGGGCGACGTCGTGGCGCTCATCGGGCCGAACGGCTCGGGCAAGTCGACCATCTTGAAAACCATCACACGCCATCTGGCACCGCTTGCCGGCGCGGTCGAGCTCGACGGGCGGGAGATTTCCCGATGGAAGACGGCGGAGTTCGCAAGGAACCTTGCCGTTATGCTGACAGATCGCCCCCGGACCGAGCTCCTCACCTGCCACGATATCGTAGAGGCGGGAAGGCATCCCTACACCGGGCGAATGGGCACACTCTCGCCCGACGACCATAGTCGGGTCGATGAGGCCATGAAAACCGCACATGTGGAAGAGCTCGCCGAGCGCGACTTCATGCAGATAAGCGACGGGCAACGCCAGCGCGTCATGCTCGCACGCGCCATCGCGCAGGATCCGCGTGTGCTCGTGCTCGACGAGCCCACGTCGTATCTCGATATCCGCTACCAGATCGACCTGCTGCGAATACTTCGCCACCTTGCGAAATCGCGGAATGTGGCTGTCATCATGTCCATCCACGAACTCGAGCTCGCGCAGAAAAGCGCCGACAAGGTGATTTGCGTGAAGGACGGCCGGGTCTTCCGCGCCGGCGCACCCGAGGACATATTCACGCGCGAGACGATTGGCGAGCTCTACGGCCTTCAACATGGCACCTTCAACGAGCGCTTCGGCAGCGTGGAAATTGGGCGCCCACACGGCGATGCGCACACGTTCGTCATCGCCGGCGCAGGTACGGGGTCGGCTTTGTTTCGCCAGCTCATCCGGCAGGGCAAGGCGTTCTACGCGGGCGTTCTGCACGAAGGGGACATCGACTGCGAGCTCGCGCGCGACCTGGCGACGGAATGCGTGGCCGAGCGCGCCTTCGAGCCGATCGGGGATAAAACCATAGCCCGCGCCAAAGAGCTCCTCGTCCACTGCGCGCGTCTTATCGTGTGCCCCACCGCCTTCGGCACCATAAACGCCCGCAACGCAGAGCTCGTCGAGTTCGCATACTCGCATGGAATCGAGGTCATGCGAGTATGCGAAGGCTAATCGGAGGATTCCAATGTGGAGTGGGTATGATGAATTGGACACCAGGTTAAGAGCGAAAGGTGTTCAAGATG
>CABUKS010000026.1 GCA_902492235.1 uncultured Collinsella sp.
TCACGAGCGGGGGCTCCTATCTTTTTAGTGCCCTCGGATTGGGTCATAGTGTCTGTCCGTCCTCTATCTGCGGTGTTGCCCTGGTTGGCACTTAGGGACGTTCCTTTTGTGCCGGCACTTGGGGACAGTCCTAGTCGTTGGGGGTCTACCGACGCATTGGAGGTTTGCGCCTTCCATGCATGACAGCCGTCTCTTTTATGTTTCCTTTAGCCGTTGCTGCCTAGGATGGGGGTTAGTCGGTAGGAAGGGAGCGTCTATATGGACGACGCGAGCGAGCGTGCAATCGAAGAGGACATGCTCGATCAGTTCAATTACTTTGATGATGAGGATGAGGAGCTAATCGATCGTCGTGAGCCGGCATCGCTTGACTCATTTGATCTGGTCGATGAAGAGCCCGACGAGGACGAGGGCGAATTAACGGAGCCCCCACAGCCTTCGCGCCTTGACTCGCTGCTTTCGAGAGCCCCCATGCACCACGGCGTTCGTGCCGGCGCGCTCCATATGAAAACTGATTGGCACCAGATCGTGACGGCAGGCGATGAGCTTGCCGTCGATGCGCCACTCACCGACAAGTCATCCATCATCTGCCGCACCGGCATGCTTATGCTGGCAAGCGGAACAGGTGCCTGGCGCGTGCGCGATACCATGAATCGTGTTGCTGCCGTACTCGGCGTCACGATTCACGTCGACCTGAGTCTTCTGTCGTTTGAGTGCACTTGCATCGAAGATGGCCACTGCTTTAATGAGGTCGTCAGCTTGCCCACAACGGGCGTCAATACCCATCGCATTTGGATGATGGAGAGTTTCCTCAAGGAAATCGAGACCTATGGTCGTCGCTTCACGGTGCACGAGTATCACGAGATGCTCAAGACCGTTGAGAGTTCAAAACCCGATTACTCTCCCTGGCAACAGGGCCTTGCGGCAGCTTGTGCTTGTGGCGCCTTCGCCTTTTTGCTCGGCGGCGGCCCTATCGAGATGGCCTGCGCGTTTGTGGGCGCGGGTGTCGGCAACTTTGCCCGCTCCCATATTCTCAAGCAGGGCCTTGGTCAGTTCAGCGCGCTGACGACCGGTGTTGCGCTCGCTTGCGTTTCGTATCTGCTGGCATTGCTCGGCCTTGGCCAGGTCATACCGGGGGCAATGTCGCACCAAGAAGGCTATATCGGCGCCATGCTCTTTGTGATTCCCGGCTTTCCACTCATTACGGCGGGCCTCGACATCGCCAAGCTCGACATGCGAAGCGGTATCGAGCGCCTTTCATATGCCGTATCGATTATTGTGATGGCGACGCTCGTAGGTTGGATGGTTGCCGAGTGTGTTGGCCTGGCGCCGGACGACTTTGCCCCACTGGGCCTTTCGCCGCTTGCCCTTACGCTCCTGCGCGTGGTGATGAGCTTCGTTGGCGTATTCGGCTTCTCGGTGATGTTCAACAGCCCGGTAAAGATGGCCGCGGCAGCTGGGTTGATCGGCGCCGTGTCCAATACCCTGCGTCTGACCCTTGTCGATGCGCCGACGATGATTCCCTTCCTGGGCCTCAGCACGGGAATGCCTCCCGAGGCAGCAGCGTTTATCGGCGCGCTGGTATCGGGTCTGCTGGCAAGCTTGGCCGAAGTCAAGCTCACCTACCCGCGCATCGCCCTCACGGTGCCTTCGATTGTCATTATGGTGCCCGGTCTGTATCTCTATCGCTCTATGTATTACATGTGCACCTTCGACACGGTCAACATGCTCGGCTGGTTTGTGCGCGCAGTGCTCATCGTGGCGTTTCTGCCCGTTGGCTTGGGCGTGGCGAGAACCCTCACCGACCCTCGCTGGCGCCATACCAGCTAATTGGTGCAGGGGGACAGGTTACTTTGCACCAAATGAGTTGCGGTGAAATAGGGACTGAATTATTGCTTAAAGGGTCAAAACAGTCCGTATTCCACCGCAACTTATGGGGTCGGGGGGGGGATTATTGGTGCCCTGCATCTTCATAAACTCAACGCTTACGAAGCGCATGCGTTTCGTGCTAGGCTGGTTCCACCACATAAGTAGTCGCAGACGCGCGTACCACGGGCGGGCGAGATGAAGTTCCAACAGCTCCATCTTGCCCGCCCGTTTTTGTTGCGTGGCGCCGCGGTACAACACAGAGAGGAATCTGCCCTTTATGCCTATCAACAAACGAGAGAGCCTGCTGTTCACCTTTATCATGTGCTTTTGCATGGTGCTCTGGATGAGCATCTACAACGTTGCCCTGCAGCACGGGGCCATCAACGGCGAGGTCGTTGCCGCTGCGTGGCTCGGCTTCCCCGTTGCCTATATCTTTGCCGTGTGCTGCGACCGGTTCGTCGCCAGCCCGCTTGCCAAGGGTTTCGCCTTTAAGTACTTGGTCACGCCGGGCAAGAGCTCGCCGCTTGCCATGACGCTCGCCGTCAGCTCCTGCATGGTCGTTCCCATGGTCATCATCATGTCGCTGTACGGTGCCTGCGAGGGTCTGACGCACATGCCCGGCGGCATCCTTGCGAACCTGTATTCCGTGCCCGCGATCTGGATGATCAACATCCCGCATAATTTTGTGATGGCGCTGCCGTGGAACCTTTTGGTAGCCGGTCCGATTTCCCACTTCGTCTTCCGTCGCGCCTTCCCTGTGGGGACGGTTTTCGAGGAGGAGCATGCCGAGCTCTTGGAGCAGGCTATGGCTCCTGAGTGCGAGTAGCTCGCTTAGGGATCTGCTGAGCGCGGGCGACTTGCTTGGTTGGAGTCCTAAGCGTGGATAGCTCTCTCGGCGACATCGCGGGCGTGAGCGGTGCGCATGACCGGAGGGCCCGTGCTGCTCCGTTGCCCGACGTGCTAGCGCGCAGAACAATCTGTTGGTGCATTCGGCGGCTGCTGAAGCGTTTCGGCAGCCGCTTTTTATACGGAGTTTAAATACAACAGTCTGTTGTATTACGTAGAGTGGTATATCTCTAGCAGGAAAAATGCGAGAGACGGAGCATTATGGCGTTGCTAGTAGGACTGGACGTAGGGTCGACGACGACCAAAGTTTACGCGATGCACGAGGATATGACCGAGGCGTGGTGGGGATATCGCCGCCACGGGGCGTGTCAGACAGCGAGCGTGCGCGCCATGCTCGGCGAGCTCGCCGAGCGCTTTCCCCATGAGTCGCTGCGCGTTGCGGTGACCGGCTCGGGTGCGCGCGATATCGCGACCGCGCTGGGCGCCTCGTACGTTCAGGAGGTGGTCGCCAACGCGCTCGCGATCAGCAGGTTCTATCCGCAGACGCGCTGCGCCATCGAGCTGGGCGGCCAAGACGCCAAGATGATCTTCTTCCGCACCAACGATAAGGGAGACATCGAGGTTGCCGACATGCGCATGAACGGCTCGTGCGCAGGCGGTACCGGTGCATTTATCGACGAGATGGCAAAGCTCATGGGGGTCGGCACCGAATCGGGCGAGTTCGAGCAGCTCGCAAGCCGGGGAACGACCGTCCACGAGGTCTCGGGCCGCTGCGGCGTGTACGCAAAGACCGATATCCAGCCGCTGCTCAACGAGGGCATTCCTACCACCGACCTGGCGCTTTCGGCGCTTCACGCGGTCGCCCGCCAAACGATCGGCGGTCTGGCCCAGGGTATCGACATCGAGCCGCCGGTAATCTTCGAGGGCGGTACGCTCGCCTACAACCCCACGCTGGTCCGCGTGTTCCGGGAGCAACTGAATCTATCGGACGATCAGGTTATCGTCCCGCGCGATCCGCAGATCATGGTCGCGCGCGGTGCCGCCCTGTCGCTGACCGACATGTTCGCATCGTCCCAACCGATCGACCTTCCCGACGCTTTTGTCCGGCTGGATAAGCTCGAGACGGTCGCGCCCGCAAGCGGGGAGGGACGTCTTGCCCAGCCCTTTTTTGCCACACCTGCCGAGCAGGCGGATTTTACGGCACGCCATGGCAAAGAGACGCCGGCAAAGGGTCCGGATGCGTATGCGCCCGGAGAGACGGTGCGTGTGGCGCTCGGTATCGATTCGGGGAGCACGACGACCAAGTTCGCCCTGGTCGATGAGGCGGGTGAGCTTGTCGATTCGTTCTACGCGTCTAATAACGGCAGACCGCTCGACGTCGCCCAACAGGGTCTTGTCAGCTTGAAGAACCGCTGGGAGACAGCGGGAGTCACGCTTGCGATCGATGCCGTGGGCACCACGGGATACGGCGAGGAGCTTTTCGCGCGCGCGTTCCACGCCGACTACCATACGGTCGAGACGGTCGCGCACGCCCGCGCCGCGTGCGCATGCGTTCCCGATGCGACCTTCGTGCTCGACATCGGCGGACAGGATATGAAGGCCATCTGGCTCAACCACGGCGTGCTGACCGATATCGTCGTCAACGAGGCGTGCTCTGCGGGCTGCGGCTCGTTCCTCGAGGGTTTTGCCAAAAACCTCGGAATAGCCGTTGAGGATATCGCGACCGAGGCATTTTCGTCCAAAGCCCCCGCCGTTCTCGGCAGCCGCTGCACGGTGTTCATGAACAGCAGCGTCGTTTCCGAGCAGCGGCGCGGTAAGGGTCCGGGCGACATCATGGCCGGTCTCTGCCGTTCGATTATCGAGAACGTGTTCACCAAGGTCATTCGCGTTTCAAATCTCAACCGTCTGGGCGACAAAGTCGTCGTCCAGGGCGGCACGTTCCGAAACGACGCGGTGCTGCGCGCATTCGAGCAGTATCTGGGCAAACCCGTCACGCGTGCGCCCCACCCGGGGCTGATGGGCGCTATCGGTATCGCCCTGCTCGCGCACGAGGAATGCCGCAAGGGCGACGCCGGCACGTCGTTTATCGGGCTCGATGCCGTGGAGCGCTTCGAGCATCGCGAGTTCGGCGGCGTTACCTGCCGTCGGTGCAACAACCGCTGCCAGCGCGCGGTCGTGGCATTTGGCGACGGCTCGCTTTACGTCACGGGCAATCGCTGCCCGCGCGGCGGCGCCATCTCATGGGATGAGCTCGTGCGCGAGGTTCCCGCGGCGGAGGAGCTGCGTCCGCAGGGTGCTTGCGAGGCACAGGCACCCGGCACGGGGCGCGACCGGACCGCGGCTGCCCCCAATCTCTTTGTCGACCGCGAGAAGCTGCTGTTCGAGTCGTGCCCCACGGTTCCCGTCTGCGGGGGGCGCGATGTCACGATCGGCATTCCCCGTGTGCTCGAGTTCTGGGACACCATGCCGTTCTGGTCGACGTTCTTCAGCACGCTCGGCTTTAAGGTGCGCGTCTCGGGACGCAGCACCAAGGCGATGTACGAGCGCGGTCTGGCGCACGTCACATCCGACACCGTGTGCTTCCCGGCCAAGCTCGTCCACGGGCACATCCGCAATCTCGTCGACGCCGGCGTCGACCGCATCTTCATGCCCATCATCACGACGGTGCCCACCGAAAACACCGCCTCTACCAGCGAGTGGATGTGCGCCGTCGTAAAGGGATACCCCTACGTGATGCGCAATTCCGATAACCCGGAGGAGCGTTTCGGCGTTCCGTTCGATACGCCGCTGTTCCACTGGTACGACGAGGGCGACCGAAACCGCCAGCTCAAGGCGTGGTGCAAGGAGACCTTCGATATCGATGCCGACCTGGTTGCCAAGGCGACCGAGCAGGCGGACCGCGCGCAGCAGACGTTTGAGAACCAGCTGCAGCTGCGCGGCAGGCAGGTGCTCGAGAACGTGCGCGAGGACGGCGGCTACGCGGTGGTGATCGCTTCGCGCCCGTACCACAACGACCCGCTGGTCAACCACGGGCTGCCCAAGCTCTTCTCTGAGCGCGGCATCCCCGTGCTGACGCCCGATGCGGTGCCGGGGGTCTGCAACGTCGATCTTTCCAACAGCCGCATCGACATCGTGAACAACTACCATGCGCGCATGCTGTCGTGCGCGGTCATCGTCGCATCGACGCCCGAGCTCGAGCTCGTGCAGATGGGCAGCTTCGGCTGCGGCCACGATGCGTATCTCACCGACGAGATCGCGCGCATGATGGGCGAGATGGGCTCCAAGGTTCCGATGATGATCAAGCTCGATGAGAGCGACGTCGCCGGTCCCATGGGCATTCGCGTGCGTTCGTTTATCGAGTCGGTCAACCGTCGTCGCGCGGAGGAGCGTGCCGAGGGCGCCCGGGTGCACGCGGTCCATCCGCTCGACGACCCGTATAAGGTCAAGTACACCAAGCGCGACCGGCACGACAAGATCGCACTGGTCCCCAACACCTCCCATGCGTTCTGCAGGCTCATGACCGTGGCGATGCGCAATCAGGGCGTGCGCGCCGAGGCCCTTGATATCGGGCGCGAGGATGCCATCCGCCTGGGCAAACGCTATGTGCACAACGACATCTGCTTCCCCGCGCAAATCGTGATCGGCGAGGCGCTCGCGGCACTCGAGAGCGGTAAGTACGACCCGCACGACGTCGCCGTGGTGACTGGCAAGTATATCGGCGACTGCCGCCTGACGCACTACATGCCCCTGCTGCGCCGCGCGCTCGACGACGCGGGATACGACTATGTCCCGGTGCTCACCAACGACGACGTCGATGCCCACAATGCGCATCCGGGCTTCAAGCTCGGCCTTGGCCCGAGCATCCAGATCGCCTACGGTCTTCCCATGATCGATGCCCTCGAGGCCATGCTTAGGCGCATCCGTCCCTACGAGCTCGAGAAGGGCGCGGCGGACGCTGCGTTCGACCGCGCGCTCGATGAGGTTATCGAGGGCATGGAGCGCTCCGGGCTGAGAGGCCAGGCGACGGGCTTCAAACGCGCGCTTGCGATCATGGACGCCGTTCCGTACGACCGCTCGAACCCGCATCCGACCGTTCTCATCGTGGGCGAGTACCTGCTCAATTTCCATCTCGGCGCCAACCACGAGATCGAGCGCTACCTCGAGGACAACGGGCTCGAGGTCATCGAGGCGCGCATGACCGACGTGATCCGCAAGACCTATTTCTACAAGCATGCGCAGTCGCGCGAGTTCCACGTCGACCTGTCGCTGTCCGAAAAGGCCTGGTACGCCACGGCGGACAACCTGTTCGAGCTCGCGCACGACCGTTGCGACCGCCTGGGCGCGGCGAGCCCGCTCTACGAGCCGCCGACGCGCATGCCCGAGCTCGTGCGCGCGAGCGATAAGATCCTGCACCATACGTTCGATGCGGGCGAGGGCGTGCTGATTCCGGCGGAGATTCTCGAGCACGCCAAGCGCGGCTGCCGCAACTTCGTGATCCTGCAGCCGTTCGGGTGTCTGCCCAACCATGTCGTGGGGCGCGGGCTCATCCATGCGCTCAAGGAGCAGTATCCCACGGCGCAGTTCCTGCCGCTCGACTACGATCCCGACGTGAGCTTCGCCAACGTGGAGAACCGTCTTCAGATGCTCATCATGAACGCCAAGGCGCAGGGGTGCGGTGAGGCGCATGGCGAGACCGCGTAAGGACGCCGATGCGCCCGATGCACGCACCCGTATCATCGAGGCGTTTTGGGAGCTCATCGAGAACAACAGCATCTTCGAGCTGTCGGTTGGCGAGGTGACCCGCGCCGCCCAGTGCAATCGCGGAACGTTTTACTACTATTTTCACGATTTCGATGAACTCGTCGCCATCGCCATAGCCCAGCTGCTGCAGGATAACGAGCTCATCACCGATGCCCTCTGGCATTTTTCGAGCGAGGGCGACCTTTCGGCGTTCGACCGGCGCGACGTCCGCTGCCTGCTGCGGCGCATCGTCATCACCATGAGGGCGGGTGCCGCCGAGCAGGTCGTGCAGGGCATCCATACGATCATCATCGACCGCGTGAGAGAGATCGTCCACCCCGACGGAGAAGAGCTCAAGGCAGATTCGAGCTTTGCGGTGGGCTTTCTGGTCTCGGGCATCATGGGCTTTGTGATGTCGGTCGGCTTTGCCCGGGAGGGCGGCGAGGAGATAGACCTCGAGCAGCTGGGGGACAGCGCGTGCGCGTACCTGAGGGCGGTCGCCATGCAGACGGTGGAAACGGTCGCGCAAGTCGAGGGCGTCGATACATCCGAGCTGCTCGAACGCGTCTCCAAGGAGGCCGATGCCTATCGCGCATCGCGTGCGACGAGTCCCGACGTGGTGAAAGACGCCTAGGGTTTCTCTTGCGGGGCGCCTGTCGCGCATCGCGCGGTGAGTCCCGCGATGCGGTCATAACCTGCATTCATGTGAGCCGGGTTTATAGATATTCCTCCAGCTGTTAACATAGACAACCTGTGGGTAAAGAGACAAAAGCGCCGCCGACGGGCGGGCGTTTTGATTTCGATGAACTCATGTAAGGAAACGAGCATGTTAGATAGATTTACCGATCGAGCGCGCAAGGTCATGTCGATGGCCAAACAGGAGGCGCTCGATCTGCACTCAAATAAGGTGGGCACCGAGCACCTGCTGCTCGCACTCGCCAAGGAGGACGAGGGCATCGCTGCCGAGGCACTGCGCTCGCTCGATATCTCCTACGATGACATCATGGATACTCTCAAAGAGGTCCAGACCACGGTTCCCGAGCCCAGCGAGGAGACCGAGGCGGCCAAGCTCGCCTTTACGCCGCTCGTCATTAGCGTGATGGAGCGTTCGTTCCGCGTGGCGCGTGAGAACAACCAGACCTACGTGTCGACCGAGCACTTGCTGATCGGCATCGTCGAAGAGGGCAACGGCATGGCCATGGACATCCTCATGCGCCTGGGTGTGTCGTCCGCCTCCATCAAAAAGGCTATCGAGAAACTCACCGCCAAGGACCAGGACAAGAAGCGTCCGCTCGCCGGCGCCGGTGCCGGTCGTCCCGGTGCGGGCCTGCCGTTCTTTAGCGGCTCGGATGCCTCTCAGCAAAAGGGGAGTGGCACCGATACGCTTAAGCAGTTCGCGACCAACCTCACGCAGAAGGCGCGCGACGGCGAGCTCGACCCTGTAATCGGTCGCGAAAAGGAAGTCCAGCGTATGATGGAAATTCTTTCGCGCCGCACCAAGAACAACCCGCTCATTCTGGGCGACCCCGGCGTGGGCAAGACGGCCATCGTCGAGGGCCTGGCTCAGCAGATTGCAGCCGGCAACGTGCCCGAGAACCTCATGAACCAGAATATTTGGACGCTCGACCTGCCGGGCCTCGTGGCGGGTGCCAAGTATCGCGGCGAGTTTGAGGAGCGCCTCAAGAACGTGATCCAGGAGGCCACCGAAGCCGACGACGTCATCCTGTTTATCGACGAGATGCACACCATCATCGGTGCCGGTTCTGCCGAGGGCTCCATCGACGCGAGCTCCATGCTCAAGCCCGTGCTCGCGCGCGGTGCCTTCCAGATTATCGGCGCCACCACGGCCGAGGAATTCCGCAAGTACCTCACCAAGGACCCGGCCTTCGAGCGTCGCTTCCAGACCATCGATGTCGAGGAGCCGAGCGTCGAGGACACGGTCAAGATCCTGACCGCGCTCAAGCCGCGCTACGAGGAGCACCACCATGTGCGCTATACGCAGGGTGCTATCGAGGCCGCCGCGAACCTTTCCAACCGCTACATCCAGGATCGCTTCCTGCCCGATAAGGCCATCGACCTCATCGACGAGGCCGGCGCCCGCGCTCGCATCGCCGCGAATCGCGCGCCCGAGCCGGTGCGTGAGGCCGAGCATCGCGTGGAGGAGCTTAAGGCCGCCGCGCAGGAGGCCACCGAGAGCGACGACATGAACAAGGCCGCCGAGATCACCGAGCAGCAGAAGGCCGCCGAGATTGAGCTCGCCGAGGCCAAGGCCGCCTGGACCGCCGAGCTCGACGCCAGCCCGCTCACCATCGATGTCTCCCAGATCGCCGACATCGTGTCCGTGACTTCGGGCGTGCCGGTGTCTTCGCTTACCGAGAGCGAGAGCCGTCGCCTGCTGCAAGCCGAAAGCGTGCTCAAGACGCGCATCATCGGTCAGGATGAGGCTGTCGAGGCAGTTGCCAAGGCCGTGCGCCGCAGCCGCTCGCCGCTCAAGGACCCGCATCGTCCCGGTGGTAGCTTTATCTTCCTTGGTCCCACCGGCACAGGCAAGACCGAGCTCGCTAAGACGCTCGCCGAGTACCTCTTTGGCAGTAAGGACGCGCTCATCAGCTTCGACATGTCGGAGTTCGGCAGCGAGTTCGAGGTCTCCAAGCTTATCGGTAGCCCTCCGGGTTACGTGGGCCACGACGAGGGCGGTCAGCTTACCAAGGCCGTTCGTCGTCACCCGTACTCGGTCGTGCTGTTCGACGAGATCGAGAAGGCGCACCCCGACATCTTCAACATTCTGCTGCAGGTGCTGGAGGAGGGTCGTCTGACCGATAGCCAGGGCAAGACGGTTGACTTCCGCAACACCGTGATCATCATGACATCCAACGTGGGCGCCCGCGAGATTGCGCAGGATGCGAGCGTTGGCTTTGGCACCACCGGCGAGCAGGGTCTCACGTCGAGTGAGATCCGTGGTCGCGCGATGGGCGAGCTCAAGCGCCTGTTCCGCCCCGAGCTGCTCAACCGTATCGACGACATTGTGGTGTTCCAGAAGCTCTCGGGCGAGAATCTCACCAAGATCGCGCACCTGCTGGTGGACGACCTGCGTCAGCGTTTGATTGCCAACGGCATGAACATCAAGCTCACCGATGCGGCCTATGACAAGATCGTGGCCGAGGGCACCGACCTCACCAACGGTGCGCGTCCGCTGCGCCGCGCCATTCAAAAGCTCATCGAGGACCCGCTGTCCGAGGAGCTCCTGGCCGGCGAGTGGGGCGAGGGCGATACCGTCCTGTGCGACGTGGCCGATGGCAAGTTTGTCTTTAGCCACGGCACGGGCGAGATCCCGGCACCGCGTCCGGCGGGCACGCTCGGTGGCGATACCGCCCCGGCGGCACCGCACACCGGCAACGCCGCGCCCGTGAGCGGCGGCGTGACCTCGGGCCCCGGCGGCATGATGCAAGCCGGTTCCGGCGCGCTGTAGGGATTAAACATACCTTGTATAACGGGGGCGTTTCCGATAAGGAGGCGCCCCCGTTTCTATTGAAATGTGCTTCAATCTGCCGTGCTATACTGAAATTGAGATTCAGTATAGCAAAGGAGTTGATATGCCTACATCAATACTCGACACGCGGCCAGTTCAGATGAACGTGCGTATAGATCGCCAGCTCAAAGAGGCAGGAGACGCCGTACTGACTCATATTGGCATGACGCCGTCACAAGCTGTGAGGGAGCTGTGGCAGTACTTGACCGAGAACGGTCATATGCCCGTCGCAAAAAAGAATGATGACGAAGTCCTGCCTGACGACATACGATCGAAGGCGAGTTCGTCCCGCGTCTCGGAAGGGGCTGCGTTAATTTCGAATTTTTATGAGCGGTTCTCGATTCAGAGGCCGAGCCCCGATGAAGCTTTTGATTACGACGAGTTATACGATCAAATGATGATCGAGAGATTCAGCGATTGGATCGAATTATGAGCGGCGTCGGAACGAAACGTGTGCTCAAGCTGTTGATCGACACGAACGTCTGGCTAGATTACTTTCTCGCTCGTACGAATGCGACCAGGCCGATAGTCGAGCTCCTTTCTCGCGCGGCGGAAGCGGAGGATATCGTCCTCTTCTCTTCCTCCCTGTCTGTCAAAGACATCTATTACATTCTGGGGAGGACGATGAAGGCCGACGCCCGCCGTGAGGGGGCTCTCACTCCCGAAGCCATCGCCGGTGCCGACGAGACAGCGTGGGCGTGTGTTCGCCTGATTCGGCAAAAGTCGATTATTGCCTCGGTCGGTGCAGACGAGGTCTTCGACTCCTTTGTGTTCAAGTATCATCACAACGACTTTGAGGACGACCTGTTGCTGGGCGTCGCCAATCGCATTGATGCCGATTACGTCGTGACAGAGGACAAAAATCTCATCAAACATACCAATGGTGTATGCATTAATGTTCAACAGGCGTTGAAGTTGGTTGAAGGGTCCAACGTCCCTTCGGCACGGCCCGTCTAACCTGCTTTATCTTGATAAAGTGGCGTTTCCTCGCCGTTAGCCGATGATGCGAGGGCGCTCGGCGTTTTCGACTGGTTTATGCACGCAAAGTCTGGGAATATACAAGTCGCATGTCTTACTGTCTAACCAGTTGCGCCAAGGAGGCACCATGGACTACAAGATTACCGGCTACGAGCCCGCCCAGCTGTTCCATTTCTTTGAGGAGGTCAGCGCGATCCCCCGTGGGTCTGGCAACGAGAAGGGCATCAGCGATTTCCTGGTCGCGTTTGCCAAGGAGCGCGGTCTCGATGTGTATCAGGACGAGGTCTACAACGTCATCATTCGCAAGCCCGCATCTGCCGGCGCCGAGAATGCCCCGACTGTGATGCTGCAGGGCCACATCGACATGGTGTGCGACAAGCTGGGCTCCGTTGAGCACGACTTTACGACCGATGGTATCGACCTGGTCGTCAAGGACGGCGTCCTCACCGCTAACGGCACCACTCTGGGCGCCGACAACGGTATTGCCGTCGCTCTGATGCTCACTGTGCTCAACGACGATTCGATTGCTCATCCGGCTCTCGAGTGCGTGTTCACCACCGACGAGGAGACCGGCCTGGTTGGCGCCGAGACGCTCGACAAGTCCCAGATTAGCGCTCGCACCATGATTAACCTTGACTCCGAGGAAGAGGGCGTTGCTACCGTCAGCTGCGCCGGCGGTGTCGTCGTTACCTACACCTGTCCGATCGCGCGCGAGTACAAGACCGGTAGCACCCTCACGCTCGACATCTCCGGCCTGCTGGGCGGCCACTCCGGCAGCGATATCAACCTGGAGCGCGGCAACGGCAACCTCATCATGGCCCGCATCATCGACCGCCTGATGGTTGCCGGCGAGCCCGCCATCGTCAGCTTCAACGGCGGCACCAAGGACAACGCCATCAACCGTGAGTGCAAGGCTGTTCTGGTCTACGCCGACCACGCTGCCGCCGAGGCCGCGGCCCAGATCGCAAAGGGCATCATCGCCGACGTCACTGCCGAGCTCGAGGTCTTCGACCCCGGCTTTACCTGCACCGTCGAGATTGCCGACAACGCCGAGGTCGAGGCCATGGACCAGAAGTCCGCGCTTGCCCTCATCCGCGCCCTGCGTCTTGCCCCCAACGGTGTGATTCGCCGCAACGTCGCCACCGACGGCTCCGTGGAGGTTTCCTCCAACATCGGTGTGGTTGCCACTTCTGACGACGAGGTCAAGATCATGTTGTCCCCGCGCTCCTCGATCACCTCGCTGCAGAACGAGTTCAAGGACCGCCTGCAGACGCTGGCCGATGTCCTGGGCTTCGACGCCAAGTTTGAGTTCGAGTATCCCGGCTGGAGCTATGCCGAGCATTCGCCGGTCCGCGACGTCTTTGTCGAGAGCTATCGCGAGCTCTTTGGCTCCGAGCTGCGCATCGAGTCCATTCACGCCGGCCTTGAGTGCGGCCTGTTTGCCGAGGCCCTGCACGGCTTGGACGCCATCGCCGTGGGCCCGACGCTCTCCGATGTCCACACTCCGGACGAGAGCATGGAGCTTGCTTCTGCCGAGCGCTTCTACGAGCTGCTCATCGACGTCCTCAAGCGCCTCGCTGCGTAAAGGTTGCGCTAGCAGCAGTCCGAGCCACGTGCTAGCGGATTGCAAATGACATTATGAGAGGGGGCACCCGGTCTTTTGCGACGGGTGCCCCCTCTCTTTTGTTTGAAAAATGGGAAATAGTCTGGTGTCTAGTCCATTTCTGCCCTGATGAGCTCGAGGGTGCGCTGGCAGTTTTCGCGGACGGGGCCGAGCATATGCTCGCGCAGGTCCGCCATGCCGGGCAGGTCGGCGTATTCGTCCATGACCTCTTCCATGCAAATGGGTACCTCGTAGGCGAGGTCCATCATGGTCGCAAAGCAAAACTTCTCGGATAGCCCGGCATCGGTAAGCGCCGCCTCCAGCGCGGGGTCGCCCATACCGTGGTATCGGCGGATAGCGCCTGGACCGATGCACCCCACACGGTTCTCGCCGCCAACGCCCATGGCAAGGCGCGCCCGGCGGCGCATGCGCTCATACGCCAAACCCGACGCGACATCGTACATACGAGCCATCATGGCTGCGCCGTCGTTTCCAAGGAGCAGGGAATAGTTTTTCGCGTGCGCATCCGGTGCGCCGATAATGGCGTTGAAGAACAGTATCTGCGTAAACAGATACAGGTTAAGTTGATGGTGGCTCGTATTTACGAGGAGCTCTTGTATATCGCGTGCGCTCGGGCCGCCGTCTGCCGTGCACTTTTGAGCGGGCATCACTCCAAGAGCCTGACAGAGGTCTTCTTGGTGTAGACGTCTGATTGTCCCGTCCTTGGCTTTCACGCGGTCGTAACGCTCAACAATGAGGGCGGGCTCGTCCTCAAATAAGCGATATTCAACGTTTGCCGTTGCGATACCTGCGCGCTGGGCGCTTTTCATGCAGACAAACTCATTAAGCGCCTCGAGCTTAAATCCGATAACACCATTTTTGAAAATATGCGTCGTGGGCGATGAACCCACGCATTCGCACCAGCTGCCGTCTATAAGCGCGAGCGCGAACTTGCCCTGGTTGCCCCCAAGTGACCAACTTTCATCTTGGCCCATCCACGATGCCTCGCGGTCATCTCTGATCGACTTGAGACGGAGGGCAATATCGTGGTCGTCTATAGGGCGGTATTCGCCGTCGCGATGCAGGACGGCGTCGACGTCTTCTTCGGCACAAAACTGTACTCCGCCCGGACAGTCGAGTCCGATATGGCTGAGCAGCGCAACGGGATTGTTGGGCCTAACGTCGAATTCGGCGGCAATCGCTTTTCGTTGGTCCTCGCTGTCGGGTAGAAGGCCAAACAGGTACGGATTCATGACCTGTTGGCCGTATGTGCGATTTGATACGGGTATGTTGGTCGATAGGGCTGGCCCGTCATAGTCTTGGTCGTAGGTAAAGCTGATAAGACCGTTCTCATCTTGCGTGAGCGTTCCCGCAGGTACGCCGCAAATAATGGTCCGAAGTGATGTTTTGGCCATTGGCTATTTCCCTTCGGGCTTGGTTTGGTTAGATGCGTTTGCGGCAATCGAGACTCCGAGATTGGACATGGCGAAATCGGCGAAGACCTCGTCGTAGAGTGCGGATGTAAAGGGGGCATCTGGAAGAGCCGGAATGGCGGTACTACGACGGTTGCGATGATGAGGACGTTGAGTGTGATGGTGCCTGGGGATGCTGCGAGGCAGCGGATTGGCATGCGGGGCGTCGACTGGTCGCTCGTTTTTCGCTTCGTCGATATCCCCTTGTGCTGCGAGCGCCAGTCCAAGAGCGTCGAAAATCGCCAGCAACTTGTCGAGTCGAATGCCGGTGGCGTCTCCTAGCTCGAGCGATGCGAGCAGGCGCTCCGAAACACCGGCCTTTTTGGCGAGGGCGGCACGGGTGAGACCCTGAGTCTCGCGTGCCTGGCGCACATAGATGCCAGCTTGGCGCGGTGTGGTGATGGGAAGGGTGTCCACGGCGATCTCCTAACGTGCAGACTTTTGCATATCAGTATGACATGCAAAAGTCTGCATGAAAAGGCCTCATGCAAAACTCTGCATGAGGCCTCATACGGACGTTTAGTTTTGAAGGGTGTTTTACAGCACCAAAATCCCCAGATGCTCAAGTAAGATCTTAAGCCCGATGAGGATGAGCACGACGCCACCCACGATGGTGGCTGGCTTTTCGTAGCGCGCGCCAAAGGTGTGGCCGATCGCTACGCCGGCAACGGAGAAGACAAAGGTCGTGATGCCAATGAGCGACACGGCGGGAACGATATCGACCGAGAGCGCGGCAAACGAGATGCCCACGGCAAGCGCGTCAATCGAGGTGGCGATTGCGAGGATCAGGTACTCGCCCAGGTCGATCTTTTCGGCATCCTTGCCGTCGCCTTCGTTCTCGTCCTCAGTAAAGGCTTCCCACAGCATCTTGCCGCCGATAAAGGCGAGCAGGATAAAGGCGATCCAGTGGTCGATGGGGCTGATGATGCCCATGAACTGGCTACCAAGGGCCCACCCAATTACGGGCATGCCGGCCTGGAAACCGCCAAAGAACAGGCCGAGTATCACGGCGACCTTAAGGTTGATCCTTTTCATGCCAAGGCCCTTGCAGATGGATACGGCAAAAGCGTCCATAGAAAGGCCGATAGCGAGCAACACAAGCTCTGCGAGTCCCATAGTCTGGCTCCCTCTCTGCGGGCGGGCCCGCGTGTACCTCTTGGGGGAGTAACAAAAAAGACCCGTGGCGTACGCGTTGCGCGCACAGCCACGAGTCTCGTTCATTAAGGCAAGCCAGGCCGCATCGGCCAGTGTGTTGACTTGCCGCGCCACCGGAGGCGAACCCGATCACGCGACTACTCCCTCATTTATGCGAATCCCGATGCTACCACATGAACAGCTGATTTGGGTTGGGCTCTCAGCTGTGTTCGCTCATTCTGTAAGCATCGGATTTCGCAAGCGCCGCAGGGACAAACCGTGAGAAACTATTTAGCGTTTATGGAGCGTATACGATGGGAGCGATGCCTTGGATAAGAACGAGCTGCAAAAGCGTATGGAACAGGCCATTCGCCTGACTGCCCCCGGCCAGCCGATCCGCACCGCCCTCGACATGATCATTGCTGGTCACCTGGGCGCCCTTATCTGCGTCGGCGACACCGAAAACGTGCTCGCTGCCGGTAACGACGGCTTCCCGCTCAACATTTCGTTTACTTCGAACCGTCTGTTCGAGCTCTCCAAGATGGACGGTGCCATCGTCATCGACGGCGACCTCACCCAGATCCTGCGCGCTAACTTCCACCTCAATCCCGATCCCTCGCTTGCCACGAGCGAGACGGGCATGCGCCACCGCACCGCCGCTCGCATGTCGGTGCTCACCGACGCCATCGTGATCTCGGTTTCGGCTCGTCGTGCCGTCGTCAACGTGTACGTCCACGGTAAGAGCTACGAGATCCAGCCCGTCACCACCATCATGAGCTCGGTCAACCAGCTCGTCGCCACGCTCCAGACTACCCGTCAGTCGCTCGATCGCTCCCTGCTGCGCCTGACGGCCCTCGAGCTCGACGACTACGTCACGCTCGCCGACATTACCGGTATTTTCTCGAGCTTCGAGATCATGCAGCAGGCAAAGACCGAGCTTAAGGATTGCATTGTCAAGCTGGGCAACCAGGGCAAGCTCGTGCAGATGCAGCTCGAGCAGCTCGCGGGCTCCAGCATGGATACCGAATACGACTTGATGATCCGCGACTACGCAAGCGATTCCTCCGAGGCAAACGCCGAGAAGATCCGCGCCGAGCTGAGCCGCATGACGCCTAAGGACCTGTCTGACCCGCAGCACGTGGCGGCAGTTCTTGGCTATGACGACCTGGACGAGGACTCCGTCATGACGCCGCTGGGCCTGCGCACGCTTTCGCGCGTGTCCGTCGTGCGCGACGGCGTGGCCGAGAAGATCGTCGACGAGTATGGCTCGCTGCAGGAGCTCATGGACGACATCAGCGAGGATCCGGAGCGCTTGGGCGACTTTGGCGTTAACAACCCTGCCATTCTTGCGGACTCGCTGTACCGCATGAAGGGCACCAAACAGGGGAACGCATAATGGCGCCCGTATGCGCCGTGGTCGTTGCCGGCGGCAGCGGCCAGCGCTTTGGAAATCCCGGCGGCAAGCAGCTCGTTAACGTGGCGGGCCGTCCGCTCATGAGCTGGTCCATCCGCGCGTTCGATCGTAGCGACAAGGTCGGCCACATTGTGGTGGTGTGTCCTGCCGAGCGCCGTGCCGAGATGCGCCGCCTGGCCATCGACCCGTTTGACTATGACACGCCCATCAGCTTTGCCGATGCCGGCGATACCCGCCAGGACTCCACCCGTGCCGGCGTGCACGCGGTGCCGGCGGGCTTTGAATACGTCGCCATTCACGATGGCGCTCGTCCGCTCATTACGACCGAGGCCATCGACCACGCTATCGACGTGCTCGTAAGCGACCGTGCTCTCGACGGTGTCGTGTGCGGCCAGCCCGCGATCGACACGCTCAAGATCGTCGACGGCGATAATATCGTCGAGACGCCGCCGCGCGAACTCTATTGGGCTGCACAGACGCCGCAGATCTTTAGCGTCGATGCTATGAAGCGCGCCCACGCTGCAGCCATTGCTGAGGGCTTTATCGGCACCGATGATTCGTCACTGGTCGAGCGCATGGGTGGGCGCGTCCGCTGCGTCCAGAGCCCGCGCGATAACCTTAAGGTGACGGTGCCCGAGGACTTGCGTCCCGTAACCGCGATTCTGCTTGGCCGCATGGCCGAGGGAGAGGACCTTCCCCATGTTCAGTAACCTGCGCATTGGCCATGGCTACGACGTTCACCGTCTGGTGGAGGGGCGTCGATGTATCATCGGCGGTGTCGACATTCCCTACGAGCGCGGCCTGCTGGGCCACTCGGATGCCGATGTGCTCGCGCACGCCTTGGCCGACGCCATTCTGGGCGCCTGCCGCGGGGGAGATATCGGCAAGCTATTCCCCGATACCGACCCCGCCTACGAGGGTGCCGATTCGATGGTGCTGCTTGCCCGCGTAATGGACTATGCGCGCGAGCTGGGCTTTGAGTTTGTCGATGCCGATTGCACCATTGCCTGTCAGCAACCCAAGATCACCCCGCACCGCGATGCCATGCGCGCCAACCTTGCCCATGCCCTGGGCGTTGACGTCGAAAACGTGGGCGTCGCCGCCACTACGACCGAAAAGCTCGGTTGGGAAGGCCAGGGCGAGGGAATCGGCGCCTGGGCCGTCTGCCTGCTACAGAAAACCGTTAAGGAGTAACGAATGCGTATCTACAACAGCGCTACCCATAAAAAGGAAGAGTTCCAGCCCATCGAGTCCGGCAAGGTCCGCATGTACGTGTGCGGCCCCACGGTCTACGACAACATCCACATCGGCAACGCCCGCACGTTCATCAGCTTTGACGTGATTCACCGCTGGCTCATCGCGAGCGGCTACGAGGTCACGTTCGCCCAGAACCTCACCGATGTCGACGACAAGATCATCAAGCGCGCCAACGAGCAGGGCCGTACAGCCGCCGAGGTCGCGACGGAGTTCTCCGACAAGTTCATCGGCGTCATGCGCGCCGCCAACGTGCTCGATCCCGATGTGCGCCCCCGCGCCACCAAGGAGATCGGCCCCATGATCGCCATGATCAAGTCGCTTATCGAGCAGGGCCACGCTTACGCAGCCGATAACGGCGATGTGTACTTTGCCGTGCGCAGCGATCCCAACTATGGTCAGGTCTCGGGCCGCAACATCGACGACCTTATGGTTGGCGCACGCATTGAGGAGAACGAGGACAAGAACGACCCGCTCGACTTTGCCCTGTGGAAGGCCGCCAAGCCCGGCGAGCCCAGCTGGCCGAGCCCCTGGGGCGAGGGCCGTCCCGGTTGGCACACCGAGTGCGCCGCCATGGTGCATCGCTACCTGGGCACTCCGATCGACATCCACGGCGGCGGCTCCGACCTTGCCTTCCCGCATCACGAGAACGAGTGCGCTCAGGCCACCTGCGCCTGGCACCAGGGCTTCTCCAACACCTGGATGCACACGGGCATGCTGCTGGTAGACGGCGAGAAGATGTCCAAGTCGCTCGGCAACTTCTTTACGCTGGCCGAGGTCCTCGAGCAGCACTCCGCTGCCGCCCTGCGCCTGCTGATGCTGCAGACGAGCTATCGCTCGCCGCTCGACTTTTCTTGGGAGCGCCTGGAGGGTGCCGAGAACTCGCTCACGCGTATCGCCGGTACGGTCGAGAACCTGCGTTGGGCCGCGAACCATGCGACGGCCGATGCCGATGTGGCTGCCGCCGAGGCATTTGCCGCCAAGGCCGCTGAGACTCGTGCTGCCTTTAAGGAGTGCATGGACGACGACTTTAACACCGCTGGTGCCATGGGTGCCGTCTTTGGCTTTGTGACCGAGTGCAACCAGTACTTGGAGCAGGCGGGCGACGCTGCCGACAAGGCCGCCGCGCTTGCCGCCGCCGACACGCTGGCCGAGCTGCTCGATACGCTTGGCGTTGAGCTCCCCGAGCCCAAGGTCGAGCTGCCGCTGGGTCTGCTAGGCGTTGCTGCCGGCCTGGTCGCCTACACGGGCGACGACGTGGACGAGGCCGCTGCCAAGATTCTCGAGGCCCGCGCCGAGGCCCGCGCCGCCAAGAACTGGGATCTGGCAGATGCCATCCGCGATCAGCTCAAGGACCTGGGCCTCACGATCGAGGATACGGCCGCTGGCACCCGTATTAAGAGTCTCTAGTATTTGTCGACCGTTCGAGGTGCGGCAGATTGCCTTGAAAGAGAAGGGCATAGACCTGGTGGTCATGCCCGACGATTGAAAGGCAAGGTGCCGTGGCTCGGACGGTCGATTCTTGTTCGTTATCTATTTAAGGAGGCCGTTTTATGGCCGACAATCGCAAGCGTGCGCCGCGTGGAGGCAAGCAGGCTGCTTCTGGCTCGCGTCCGATTCGCCGCAATGACCGCGCTGTCGCTCCCAAGGGCCAGCACGATCGCACCCAGGCCGCACGTCCGCAGCGCGATCGCAACCGCGATGCTGTCCAGGCTCCCAAGGGCGAGTTTATCGAAGGTCGCCGTGCTGCCGCCGAGGCGCTGCGTACCGGCTTTCCCGTCAAGTGCGCGCTCATTGCCGAGGGCGGGGAGCGCGATGCCGCCTTGTCGCGCCTGGTCGATGACCTCAACGCCGCGGGCGTCCGCATTAAGTATGTGCCGCGCGCGCAGCTCGATGCGCTGTCGAGCCATGGCGCTCACCAGGGCATCGCGCTCGAGGTGGGCAACTTCCCCTATGCCGATGTCGCCGATATCCTTGACCGCGCGGGCGACGGTCCGGCGCTCGTCATCGTGCTCGACCATGTGACCGACGACGGCAACTTTGGCGCCATCGTGCGCTCCGCCGAGGTTGTGGGCGCGGCCGGCGTCGTCATTGCCAACAAGCGTGCCGCTGGCGTGACCGTGGGCAGCTACAAAACTTCAGCCGGCGCCGTCATGCATCTGCCTGTCGCGCAGGTGCCCAACATCGCCCGTGCGCTCGACGATCTTAAGGCCGCTGGCTTTTGGGTGGGCGGTGCCTCCGAGCACGCCGAAGGCAGTTGCTGGGATGCTCCCTTCGAGGGTCGCGTGGCGCTCGTCATGGGCTCCGAGGGCGACGGTATCTCGCGCCTGGTGCTCGAGAAATGCGACTTTTTGACCAAGCTTCCCCAGCGCGGCATGACCGAGAGTCTCAACGTTGCCCAGGCAACGACGGCGCTGTGCTTTGAGTGGCTGCGCCGCAACGCCGGCGAGCTCATGGGGGAGGAGTAGCGCATGTCCAAAAAGAACCGTGCCAAGTCCAAGGCCAAGCGCTTTGGTGAGGGCTCGGCCAAGCCGATTGTTTCGGCCGCGACCTACGGCGTGGGCGGCAATGCGTTTGCGCAGGCTATCGCCGACCCAGTCTCGACGGTGCACTCCAACAAGCCCGAGCTGCTGGTGGTCGACGGTTACAACGTGATCCACTGCACGCCGCGCTACGAAAAGCTCGTGTACGACCATTCTGACGATCCGTATTCCAGCGACGTCCACGATATGGCGCGCACGGCGCTCATTAATGACGTAGCTGCGTTTGCCCAGGGCCGCTACGAGGCCGTGATCGTATTTGACGGCGCGGGCAATATCTCCAGCGAGCGCCCCAATCTGCCGGCCCGTGGCGTGCGCATCGAGTTTTCGCCGACGGGTGTTTCGGCCGATACCGTGGTGCAGAAGCTCTGCATCGAGGCGCGCGAGGAAGGCCGCGCGTGCTCCGTGGTATCGAGTGACGGCACGATCCAGGCCGTTGTCATGGGCAAGGGCGTCACGCGCATCTCGAGCCGTATGCTGGTGGACGAGATCAAACAGATCGACAACGACGTTCACGAGGCAGAGGAAGCTCCGCAGATCAAGATGACTCTGGGCAGCCGCCTGAGCCCCGATGCCTTGGCCAAGCTCAAGGCCCTCCGCGGGAGGTAGGGGAGTTGGCGGGGCGATGCTGTCTCGCTAACTCCATTCAGCGATGTCGATCATTCTTTTGAGGCGCCACGTTAGCGCCTCTTTTAGATAAGGCAGTCTCGCTGTTAGAGCATCGTTTTTAGACAGAATCTCGATTGCCTCGTCAACGAAGCCTTCGAGTTTGTCGCCGTCAAACCAGCCCATGTCCTCGACGAGCAACATTTGTTTGGCGGGGCTTGAATGAAATTGTGCGCTGGTAAAACTGTGCTCTCCTGCCCGAAGCTCCTCAAGAGAAATGTTGCACCAGAGCGATGAGCCCGAATCGAAGATGGGGGCAGGTCTGCAGGCTAGCGTGTTTACGTTTCGCACAAGGCCAAAGTTACGCCAATGACGATCGTAGTTGGCGATGATGTCGTCGCACACGATCATGCGGTCAAGGGCATCCTTGACGCCTGTTACCCCGAGCTCCTCGCAGTTTGCTACGTATCGCTCGTAGTCGGTTAGTCGTTCATCTGCGTTTGCGTGCTGGTTTACATAGAACGCAGGGACATACTCTTCTTCATCAGTTAAGAAGACATCGCATACGCTCAGGGCGGAAGTGCCCGTGCCCTCGAGCGAGTAAGGCACATAATCACAGGTGTTTAGGATGCGACGGTGGAGCGTGGTCGCCACCAGCTCGTTATAAGGTTCCTGGTTCAGGTGCGCTCCTGCCTTATGCAGAATTCGACGCCCGCCCTCGCATGTCCAGTACTTTTGAAGATTGCCGTCCGAGGTGTTGTCGGGCTTTGCGGCAGCCGCTTTTCCCTCTGGGGCGAAGGGTGCAATGGTTAGCGAGACGTCATCAAAGGCATTATTGAAGAAATTGATATCTTCCCACGCGAGGCCGGAGTCTTGGGGCCTAATCCAATACTGGTCGGATAAGGAGAGGCCGAGATTTCGCTGTACGAGTTCATCGGGAACATCGACTGCGGCTTCTGCAAGCAGGGAGGCTAGCCCAATGCGTGCGAGCGGGATACCGCGGCCGCGCCACCAGATGCGGAAGGAGTCGAGCGATATGGGGCTATTAGGGCCAAATACTCCAATAGGGGCGTGGGCGTAATCGATGTCGGCGCCGATGTGGGTAAAGTCTTTTCGTGATGTGCTGTAGACCAGCTGAGCGACTTCGTGCGTGCGGTTCATGAGGGTGAACGCGATCTCGCTCTTACCGTGGCCGCGGCGGGGACGTCCCCCCGTTTTGGTCACGGAGCGGAGCCGCGTGTCGACGCTGTCTTTGTCGATGAGCCATACACCAGAAGCCTTGCGGGCCTCAAGTGCTCCGTTTTTTATGAGCTCCTGCACCCTGCGCGGGGTGATGCCGAGCAGTTCGGCTGCTTCCTTTGTAGTCAACATCGAGAAACCCTTTGCCAGAACGAATAGTTTTATATAGCCAATTGTAATTAAAACTATTCGTTTTGACGAATGGTTTTAATATTGAGGGCGAACTGACAGAAATGAACGGGCCTGGTACCTGTTGTTGCTGGATTTTGCATATTTGTATAACGTCGTGCGGCCTGTTGCGCCTCGTCCGCAATTCCTTTATTCTTAACTGGCTTCGCGCGAAAGCGCCAAGTGTGCCAGTGTGGCGCAACGGTAGCGCAACTGATTTGTAATCAGTGGGTTGCAGGTTCGATTCCTGTCACTGGCTCCATGAGTTTCCGCAGGTCAGAGGCGGTATAGCCTCTGATTCTGCCTTCTCGTGCAACAGCTCATGCAACAAACATGCAACAATTAAATCGAAATTGTACTTGGATGTGTTTTGTGACCGATAGTCATTGTCAACAAACGCGTGCAATGAAGCGGGAAAAGCCAAGCTTACAGTTGCTGTCTCCATTAGAGTTTTTTTGGGCTTTGTCTCTATAACTGGGATAGGGTGGAAAGTGACCAAGGCGCTGAGAGCTCCGATGCTGCTTCTCGAAAGACCGCGCGCCGTGCGCGGCTCTCTTTCCTGTAGCCCATGGGTATTACTATGGTTTAGATTGAATTCGGCGTGAGAGGTCAAGAGCGACAAGGATTTCCCGTCGTTTGTGAGCAAGCCGATTGAAAGGACTCATGATGATTAATAGCGTAGAGGATCCAACGGTTGCCAATATTTTGTCGACCGATATGCTAAAAATCTATGACATTCCTCGTTACCAGCGCGAATATACTTGGAATCAGCGCGACTGGGCGAATCTCTATGACGATATCACCCAAAACGACGCCGGCTACTTTCTGGGCTCGTTTATTGTCGTGAACGGGACTGTGAATTCCAAGATGGATACCATTCACTATGAAGTTATCGATGGCCAGCAACGCCTGACGACGCTCAGCCTTCTCCTTGCCGCCCTCTATACTCGCATCATGGAGCATAAGGATTCTATCGATGACGACATGATGTTGGACGATATCCGACCCCTGCGCAATCGTCTGATCTTGAAATCTGACAAGTCAATGACGCGCGTTATTCCTCAGGTTCAGAATCATAACCTTGAGGATTACCGCTGGATCTTGAAGGAACATATCGGCCTAGATGCGGTTATGCAAAAGCCGAAGTTCCTTGGTCTGAGAAAGATGTCTAAGGCATTCAACTACTTTTACGATCGACTGGGTGAGGACGTTGGAGGCAGGGACGGAATCAAGTGCGTTCGCTGCCTCCTTGATATCTGCAGGCTGGTGTGCTCGGCGGTCGTGGTCCAGATTACCGTCGATAGCCATGCTGACGCCTACACCTTGTTCGCGTCCCTTAACAACCGCGGTGTTCCCTTGAGCGCCGTCGACCTTATCAAGAACATGCTTCTCGGCAAGGTTGCCGGGGTGGATGACGGACAGCTCGACTATTACTTTGAACGCTGGCAGGAAGTGCTCCACAATCTCGGCGATGACTACAAGACGCAGGAGCGCTTCTTCCGCCAGAACTACGATGCCTTCCGCCGGGAGGTGAACAAGCCATTTATCGGCGAATCTGGCTCCCAACTCCCCCTCGGTTCCGTTGCCACGCGTTCCAACCTTCTGAAAATCTACGAGAAGCGGATGGAAGCCGATGACGGCGCCCTTAAGGTGTTGGACGAGCTGACCGAGAATTCCGTACTCTACTCGAAGATCATTGGACTCGATCAAGAGGGCCCGGATTCCGAGCTTTCGAATCAGCTTTTGGAGCTTTCAAGAGCGCAGGGCGTCGCATCTTACCTGATGCTGTTGTTCCTTTTCAAGAAGCAGAACCAGTTGGAGCTAAAAGATGAAACCCTCGCGCTTCTTGTTAAGCTCCTCGTCTGCTTCTTTGTCCGACGCAACCTCACCGATACGCCTCCCACACGTGACCTTGAGAGACTCTTCATCAGTATTTGCGAGAGCCTCGAAAGCGAGGGTCTCAAGGGCATTGCAGCCGCGGAGTACATCAAGAAGCGCCTCGTCGACGTGTCTGCCAGTGACGCTTCCTTCAAAGAACGTCTTGAGGGGCCGATTTACGACGTCAATCCCGATATGACGCGCTACATCCTTACTGTTATTGCATCTCCGAGCGTTACGAAAGAGATGAAGCCACTTTGGGAACGATACGCCTCCGGAAACTACGTCTGGACAATCGAGCACATCTTCCCGCAGGGCAAGAACATTCCAGATGAATGGGTGAAGATGGTTGCGGACGGCGACATGTCTAAGGCGATAGAGGTGCAGGAGAAGCAGGTCCACACGCTTGGAAATCTAACCATCACCGGGTATAACTCAAAGCTGAGCAACATGCCCTTTGTGACCAAGCGAGACCGCAAGGATGTCTACGGGGCGAATGTCGGATACCGCAACGGGTTGAACCTGAACGACGAGTTGGTAAACACGGATACCTGGACCAGCGAGCAGATTCAGGAGCGCACAGACAAGCTCGTTGGACTCACTTTGAAAGCTTTTGACTTTGACGAGATTGAGTTCTAGTGAGCGCCAGCCAATATCTTGGGGGCATTTAGCCCAAACGAGTCAATCTCGATCCGTAACATCTAGACCGGTATTTCTCTTCAAGCTGTTACAGATTGAGATGCTAAAACGGGTTGGCGGGTAATATCTCGATCAGTAACACGAAGGGACGGAAAACCGTTCTTACTGTTACAGAATGAGATGTAAGTTGGGGTCTCTGCTAAACATCTCGATTTGTAACAGATGGGGGAGAAAATGTTCTCTAAATGTTACAGATCGAGACAAAGGCCGGACCGGTCCCAGCCATCCTGGTTGAGCGTGGATTTCCGGACATACGAGCGTGGAAAATCCCCCGCCTAGTGAATGAGCGTGGATAATCTGCCACTATGGGCCCAGTGGCACGCCAAAAGTGGGAGATTATCCACGCTCGATTTCAAACGGAAGAAAATCCACGCTCGATTTTGCCTAGGAAGAGCAATCTTCTGTCTGGGAAGCCCCGATCTCGACCTATATATAAGTGCAAATAAGCCGTTATCGAAGTTCGATCCTGAAGGTGTACTCTACTACACCAAAGTATTACCTCGGGAAACGTCACCTCATTATCCAAAACCACCGTCCTTCATATCCAAACTCAACAAAACCGCAGGTAACGGCTATATAGATACGCCCGGAGCCGTGTATCTAGAGGTTTTCGTTGACAGCCCCCAAGGTGGCATCGTATTATCTTCTTCGTTCGCGGGGGCGGCGGTCCAAAAGACCAAAGGACCTGCGGATACTTGAACGATTGGGAGTTTGCCCGAGTGGTTAATGGGGACGGGCTGTAAACCCGTTGGCTCTGCCTACATAGGTTCGAATCCTATAGCTCCCACCCGTCAAGTGCCTGTATAGCTCAGTCGGTAGAGCACTTCGTTGGTAACGAAGAGGTCACCAGTTCAAGTCTGGTTGCAGGCTCCATCCGGCGGTGTAGCTCAGTTGGTTAGAGCACACGGTTCATACCCGTGGCGTCACTGGTTCGAATCCAGTCACCGCTACCATAGGTAACACGGTGGCTTCTCAATAGTATGTTGAGAGGCCACTATGGTATAAAGGCAAAGTCCCGTCCGGGGACGACCTGTTAAGAGGAGGGCTTTATGGCCAAAGAGAAGTTTGAGCGCACTAAGCCGCATGTTAACATCGGCACCATTGGTCACGTCGACCACGGCAAGACCACGCTGACCGCTGCCATCACCAAGGTTCTCTCCGAGACCGAGGGCTGCAAGGCTGACTTCACTGCGTTCGAGAACATCGACAAGGCTCCCGAGGAGCGCGAGCGCGGCATTACGATTTCCGTCTCCCACGTTGAGTACGAGACCGCTGCCCGTCACTACGCTCACGTTGACTGCCCGGGCCACGCTGACTACGTCAAGAACATGATTTCCGGTGCTGCTCAGATGGACGGCGCTATCCTGGTCATCGCCGCTACCGACGGCCCCATGGCTCAGACCCGCGAGCACATCCTGCTCGCCCGTCAGGTCGGCGTTCCCTACATCGTCGTCTTCCTGAACAAGTGCGACATGGTCGACGATGACGAGCTCATCGACCTCGTCGAGATGGAGACCCGTGAGCTCCTTTCCGAGTACGATTTCCCCGGCGACGACATCCCCGTCATCCGTGGTTCCGCTCTGGGCGCTCTCGAGGGCGACGCCAAGTGGATGGACGCTATCCGCGAGCTCATGAAGGCCGTCGACGAGTACATCCCGACGCCTGCTCGTAACAACGACCTCCCCTTCCTGATGGCCGTTGAGGACGTTATGACCATCTCCGGCCGTGGTACCGTTGCTACCGGCCGTGTCGAGCGCGGTGAGCTCAAGCTCAACGAGCCCGTCGAGATCGTCGGCATCAAGGATACCCAGAACACCGTCGTTACCGGTATCGAGATGTTCCGTAAGTCCATGGACTTCTGCGAGGCTGGCGACAACGTCGGTCTGCTGCTCCGCGGCATCAAGCGCGAGGACATCGAGCGCGGCCAGGTTCTCTGCAAGCCCGGTTCGGTTACCCCGCACACCAAGTTCACCGGTGAGATCTACGTTCTGACCAAGGAGGAGGGCGGCCGTCACACCCCGTTCTTCGATGGTTATCGTCCTCAGTTCTACTTCCGTACCACCGACGTTACCGGTACGGTCAAGCTCCCCGAGGGCACCGAGATGGCTATGCCTGGTGACCACATCACCATCGAGGGCGACCTCATCCACCCGATCGCCATGGAGGAGGGCCTGCGCTTCGCTATCCGCGAGGGTGGCCACACCGTCGGTTCGGGCATCGTCTCCACGATCATTGAGTAAATTAGCTCTTTGATATAGCTGACTTAGAGAACCCGGCACTTATATGGGTGCCGGGTTCTTTTCTGCAATGGATATTGAGCCGTTGCTGGTGTCGAGAGGATCGATAATGGTCCTGGATGCACCGTCGATTAGCTCTCGATGGCTTCATTGATGTGTTCCAAATATGAATGGATCCACCGAGAACCAATTGACTCGAGGTTTTCATTGACAGCACTTATGTGGAGCTGATAAAGTAACAACTCGTGCCCGTACGGGGCGGAAATGAAAGGTTCAGGATACATGCGTACTCTAGTTACTCTTGCGTGCACTGAGTGCAAGCGCCGCAACTATACGACCACCAAGAACAAGTCGACCATGCCTGATCGTATGGAGATCAAGAAGTATTGCCCCTGGTGCCGTCACCACACGCTGCACAAAGAGACTCGCTAGTCTCTAGTCACATACGCCAGTAGTTCAATTGGTAGAGCATCGGTCTCCAAAACCGAGTGTTGAGGGTTCGAGTCCTTCCTGGCGTGCCAGTCATTATTCCGTAAGCTCCCACTTGGGGGCTTACGGTTTACTCATGTATAAGCGCATTGCGCGGAGGTAACCCAAATGGCCAACAAAAAGAACAAGAAGAAGGCTCAGCAGCAGGCGCCTGCCAACAACGCTGCCGCCAACTCCAAGGTTGAGGCCAAGAAGGCCGTTGCCAAGAAGAACGAGAAGGCTGCGAAGTCCAAGAAGAACGAGAAGCCTGGTTTCTTCGCCCGCACCAAGAAGTATTTCGCTTCGGTCAAGTCCGAGATGAAGCGTGTCACGTGGCCCGATAAGAAGGAGCTCGTGAACTACTCGGTCGTCGTTTGCGCTTCTCTGATCGTCGTCGGCGTCGTCATCGCTCTGCTCGATGCTGGCTTTGGCGAGGCTCTTGCTCTGTTCTCTGGATTGAGGGGCTAAACCATGTCTAAGCGTTGGTACGTCGTTCACACTTACTCTGGATACGAGAACCGCGTTAAGTCCGATCTCGAGCATCGCATCGAGACCATGGGCATGCAGGACCGTATCTTTGATATCGAGATTCCTATGGAGCGTGTCACCGAGATTAAAGAGGGTGGCAAGCGTGAGACCAAGGATTCCAAGATTTTCCCGGGTTATGTCCTGGTTCGCATGGAGATGGATGATGATGCTTGGACGTGCGTTCGTAACACGCCTGGCGTCACCGGTTTCCTGGGCGGTAACGGTAAGCCCGCTCCGCTTTCCCGCGACGAGTACAACAAGATGACTCGTCGTCCCGGTAAGGGCGATTCGCCCAAGCGCACTTCAGTTGATATTGAGGTCGGCACGTCCGTCCGCGTCACCGATGGCCCGCTTACCGACTTTGATGGCAAGGTCTCCGAGGTTAACACCGAGGCTGGCAAGCTCAAGGTCACGCTGATGATCTTTGGCCGCGAGACGCCGGTCGAGCTCGACTTTAACCAGGTTGCTGTCATCGCTTAAGTTTTCGTCCGTTCGCGCGAGCGTGCTTCTTCTGTGACTGCTCATCTCAGGAGTGCTTCTAACACGTGCGTGCTTACGATATAGCAAGTACTTCACACTCGTGATTCGAAAGGAATGACCATGGCTGAGAAGAAGGTTGCCAACGTCATTAAGCTCCAGATTCCTGCTGGTGCAGCTAACCCCGCCCCTCCCGTCGGCCCCGCCCTGGGCGCAGCTGGCGTGAACATCATGCAGTTCTGCCAGGCCTTTAACGCCGAGACGCAGGACAAGAAGGGCGACATCATCCCCGTTGAGATCACTGTCTTCGAGGATAAGTCCTTCTCCTTCATCACCAAGACCCCGCCGGCGGCTCACCTCATCAAGAAGGAGCTGAACCTCAAGTCTGGTTCCGCTAAGCCCCAGGCCGACAAGGTTGGTCAGCTCTCCCAGGAGCAGCTCACCAAGATCGCCGAGATCAAGATGCCGGACCTCAATGCCAATGACATTGACGCCGCCAAGAAGATCATCGCCGGTACCGCCCGTTCCATGGGCGTCACCATCGCTGAGTAGCGAATTCTTTTGGTAACGACGGGTGTTCCGACCGGGGCGCCCGTTAAATGTGTGCAATAGGGCACACGATTCGATGTGGGAGGGCTCACGCCCGTTTAACCACAGGAGGTAATGCACATGGCTAAGCATGGTAAGAGCTATAACGCCGCTGCCGAGAAGATCGACCGCGCCACGCTCTACACCCCCCTTCAGGCTGCCAAGCTCATCAAGGAGCTCGACACCGCCAAGTTCGACGAGACCGTCGAGGCCCACTTCCGTCTGGGCATCGATACTCGTAAGGCTGACCAGAACATCCGTGGTTCCATCTCCCTGCCCCACGGCACCGGCAAGACCGTTCGTGTTGCCGTCTTCGCCGAGGGCGAGAAGGCCCGCGAGGCTGAGGCTGCCGGCGCCGACATCATCGGTTCCGACGAGCTCGTCGCCCAGATTCAGAAGGGCGAGATCAACTTCGACGCCGCTATCGCTACGCCGAACATGATGGCCAAGGTTGGCCGCATCGGTAAGATCCTTGGTCCCCGTGGCCTCATGCCGAACCCCAAGCTCGGCACTGTGACCATGGACGTCGCCAAGATGGTCTCCGAGCTCAAGGCTGGCCGCGTTGAGTACCGCGCCGACCGTTATGGCATCTGCCACGTGCCCCTGGGCAAGAAGTCCTTCTCTGAGCAGCAGCTTGTCGAGAACTACGCTGCCCTGTACACCGAGATCCTGCGCGTCAAGCCCTCTTCTGCTAAGGGCAAGTACGTCAAGTCCATCTCCGTGTCTTCCACCATGGGCCCTGGCGTCAAGGTCGATCCCGCTGTCCAGCGTGACTTCCTGGCTGAGTAACTGCTAGTTACTGCCTGAGTACAGCAAGCATTGCTAAAGAAACCCGGTTCTGCCTTTTGCAGGACCGGGTTTCTTGCTATCGCGTCAAAAGCACCACAAAGGGGACAGTGTCCTCTTTGTGGTGGTTACCAGGGTGTTCTGGCCGTTGAGGACTCGATGGCTTCGTGGCGTTTGAGCTCGCGGCGCATGGTTTGTGAGTTGAGCCAGGCTGCTTGCCAGCCGCGGATGGGGTAGTGCGTCTGGTCGAGCTCAAACTGCGTATAGCCGCAGGCGTTGATGATCGTTGCCCCGCATGCGTGCTGACGCACGCGCTGAAAATCGTAACCGTAGCTTTGGTGTACATGCCCATGCACCATGTAGTCGGCCCCCCAGGACTCAAGCGCCGTGTTAAAGCACTCGAATCCTCGATGCGGTAGATCGTCCAGATCACCCATACCGGCGGCGGGTGCATGGGTAAGCAGAATGTCGCACCCGCCGACCATCCTAACCTTACGCGACAGCTTACGCATGCGCTTGGACATCTCGCGTTCGGTGTACATGTTGGCGCCGTCGCGATAACGCATGGACCCGCCAAGGCCCGCAATGCGAATCCCTCGGTACGTGTACACGCTGTCCTCTACGCAGATACATCCACCCGGTGCATGACGTGCGTAGCGGTCATCGTGATTGCCGCGCACGTAGATGAGCGGTTTGTTGATGACCGTAACCAAAAACTCAAGATAGTCCGGGTCCAGATCGCCGGCGGACAAAATCAGGTCGACTCCCTCAAAGCGTTCCTTGCGAAAGCACTCCCAAAGGCATCGTTCTTCGGTATCGGCTATGGCAAGGATTTTCATAGGGCAGGGACTTTCGGCTCATCGTCGAGCTGCGGAATGGTGCCTACCACGTTGTCCGCCAGCCAATTCATCTCGACAATCTGCGTGCTCGGCAGCGGAGGGAAGCCTTCGATCTGTACCACGCCGTTCTGGCTGTGGAGCTCGCCGCCAAAGGGGTTGATGGATCCCTCAACAATGCCGTTGCGGAGCAACTGCACGAGTTTGCGCGTTTGGTAGGGTAGGCCCGGAGCGTAACGGATGTCGATAACGCCGGAGCTCATGCCGTACCAGTAGTTGACGGCGCGCACTTGGTTGTCGTCGCTGGTCTCGTCCCACGTGCCGTGAAGAAGGCTGCGAACGATGAGCTCGTAGTAACGGCCCCAGTTCCATACGGGCATGGCGATGCCGGTGACTTTGCCGTCGACCAAGCGGTGAAGCCCGTAGGCCGTTGGGTCTTCGAGCGACTTTGACATGTCAGCGCCGGTCATGACGCTCACGCCTTCGCGGCACATGGCCTCGGCAAGGCCTCCGGCGGGCACATCGCCCCAGGTGAGGATGACCTGCGCGCGCGGGTCGAGCAGCGAGGCGCCAATCGCAAAGGCGTTGATCTCGCTGAGTGCGCCCGAGGCGAAGACCGACGCGTGGTAACCGATGCGGTGGTTGTCCGCCATGCTGGCGGCAAGGGCGCCCAGCAGAAACTTGGCCTCGTACATCTTGCCAAAGTACGAACGGACGCTTTGGTGGGGAAGGCCGATAGAGCAGTTGAGGAACCGAACCCGGGGATACTCAACGGCTGCCCTGAGCGTGTATTCCATCAGGCGGTGCGAGGTCGAGAAGATGACGTTTGCTCCATGTTTGACAGCCGTTTCCACGGCGGCGTAGAACACGTCCGGATCGTGGCAGTCCTCGAACGCCTCGGTGCGCACGATGCCGCCAAAGTGCTCATCGAGATACTGACGCCCTTGGTCGTGCAGGCTGTCCCAGCTCGACGTCGCACAGGGGAACTCATGGATAAAGGCGATGCGCAGGGGATTGGCCGCCGAATAGACGGTCTTGCCCATAAAGAAGTTGAGCACGCCGGAGGTGGACTTGGCGGGCGTCTCCTCCTCGTCGACGCTCGGTGCTTCGACAAGATCGACCTTGTCCTCGTCATTTTTGCCGGCAATGACCAGCTCGCGCCAAATCTTGCACAGGCGGTTTACGACGATATCCGTCGGCGTATCCAGCAGGCGGTCCTGGTTGTACACATTGAGGTACACGAGCATGGCGTCGGCAGGCGTAATGTCCAGGTGGTCGCCGCCTGCGCGAAGGTAGGCGCGCTTAAAGAGCAGGAAGGTGTGGCGCAGGTAGTCGACCTTTTTCTGCGGCCATTTTTCGATAAGGTTCTGACCGAGCATCTTGGCGAGCGTTTCGTAGCTTCCCTCACGCGAGAACTCGATCTCGTATAGGGGGCAGACGCGCCAAAACGCGCAGAATTCACCGTACAGGCGGCTTTCGACGGAATCCCATTTGCCGGGGTAGAGACGGGTGACCTTGGCCGAAACCGTCGGGGCGTCTAGGAATTTGAGGACACTGACGCGTTTGTTGCCTTCCTGGACATAGAACCGATGCATGAACTCGGTGACGATGATGGGGTCGCGATAGCCCTCGGTTACCTGGATGTCGTAGAGGTTGGACCACTTGCGGGCGAACTCGGTGCTAAACGGAAGCAGGGGCATAAAGTTACACGAAAAGGCGGACTGACGGCCCTTGGTGACCGTGCCGACGACCATTTCGAGCGGAATATCCCGCAGGCCGACATTCTCTCGCTGACCTAAGGGGAGCTGAGCAACCAAGCTATCGAGGTCCGTAAGGTATGGATGCTCGCTTTGGCTAATGGCGCGTCGACGTCCTTGCTCGCCGCGCTTGCGTGCTTGACGATAGGCCTCTTCCATGATGTTGCTCCCTTAGTCGTTTAAACAACTATATAAACCATGGTACCACGAATGAAAACCACCACAAAGGTGCCTGTCCCTATTTGACAGGTCAGGCGATGATGGGGGCGATGGCGCGGATGCAGGCGTCGGCTGCCGTGAAAGTAGTGCTGTCGTCGCTGACGATAAAGATGATCTTGCCCTTGATGCCAAAGTCGCCGATCTCGCTAAAGAGTACGTAGGGCTCCTTGTCAAAGCCCGAGATGGGCGAGACGGCCGTTTTGGTTGCGCTCGTGAGCTCGTCTGCCAGCACGTCAAGGGAAGCCCACTTAGACGTGTCCTTTACGGCAACGGGCACGGCCACGCGCCCAAAGGGCATCAAATGCACGAGTGTGTTCTTGGAAATGTTGGAGTTGGGGACGATGATGGTCTGTCCACAGGCATCCTCAATCGTTGTATGGCGCCAAGTGATGTCTTGGACCACGCCGGATACGCCGCCGACCTCGATATTGTCGCCGGGTTTGATGATGCCCATAAACGTCACCTGCATGCCGCCGATAAGGTTTGACAGCGTGTCCTGAAAGCCGAGCGAGATGGCGATGCCGCCGACGCCAAGAGCGGCGACGAGCGCGTTTGCGTTAATGCCAAAGCAGTTGTCGAGGATAAAGCTGCCGCCAATCATCCAGATGACGGCGCGCGCGATGTTGATGAAGATACTCGATGCCGGAAGCGGGTTATCGTCTCGGTTAAGCAGATGATTCAGGGTCTTGGATACGACCTTGGCGGCGACGGCGGTGCCTATCGCCAAGATGACGGCCCAGATGATGTTGTGGACCCACCGTTGCTCAAAGAAATGAAGAATCGGCTCAAACAATTCCATGTAGGGAAAACCTCCTAATGATCGTCCAACCATGATACCCACCAAGAAGCCCGTCCGATCAAATTGAACTGCCTCCCATTTCTTGGACATGAGAAATGGGAGGCTTTCTTTATGCGCGTTGATTTGAGGGTGAAGCATGATGTCGAGGCCAGGAAGGCG
>CABUKS010000027.1 GCA_902492235.1 uncultured Collinsella sp.
GGCCCGTGGGTTATACCCTAAGAGCAAACCACCCTTTTTAAGGGTGGTTCTGATTTTGGGTTGTTTCTGCGGCTTACAGATGGCTGATGATCAGCTCCATGGTGCCCTCGAGTTCAATCTTGTTCACGGTGGACGGCGCCAGTAGGTGACTGCCCTTGTGGACGGAGTCGCCGCAGACGGTGCCTTTGCCGTCGATGACCGAGAGGCACATGAAGGGCCAGCGCTGCTCCAGGGTCTTGCTGCCGTCCACGCGAACGCGGTCGACGGTGTAGCAGGGGTTGGACTCGAGCTCGGTCACGCCGTTGACTTCGGGTGCGGTCACGGTGCCGTCGGTCGGGGCCTGCGCGTTAAAGTTGATACAGTCCAGGCTCTGCTCAATGTGCAGCGGGCGCAGTTTGCCGTCGGTGCCCGGGCGGTCGTAGTCGTACAGGCGATACGTCACGTCGCTCGACTGCTGCGTCTCCAGAATCAGCGTGCCGGTCTTGATGGCGTGAACGGTGCCGGAGTCGATTTGGAAAAAGTCGCCCTTGTGGATCGGCAGCACGTTGAGCATGTCGTCCCAGCGACCCTCTTCGATCATCTGCGCGGCCTCGGCACGGTCATGTGCGCGCTGGCCGACGATGATCGTGGCGCCGGGCTCGCAATCCAGCACGTACCAGCACTCGGTCTTGCCCAGGCTACCGTTCTCATGCTCGGCGGCGTACTCGTCGTTGGGGTGGATCTGGATCGACAGGTCGTCCTTGGCGTCCAGAATCTTAATGAGCAGCGGGAACTCCTTGCCCTCGCAGTTGCCAAAGAGCTCGCGATGCTCGGCCCACAGCCACGACAGCGTGTGGCCGGCGTACGGACCCTCGGCAATCTGGCAATCGCCGTTGGGGTGCGCCGAGATGGCCCAGCACTCACCGATGGGACCCTCGGGAATGTCATAGCCAAAGACGGTCTCCAGCTGGCGGCCGCCCCAAATCTTCTCGTGGAAGATCGGCGTGAGTTTAATCAAATCGGACATGTGCATACCCCCATCAGGTTGTGCAGGCACCTCGCGAAAAACGGCTCAAAGCGAGCGCCTGCCGGATTACAAACTTAAGCCAACGTTACGTTGTGCAGCTCAAAGCGGTCGCCCACGTTGCGCGAAATCGAGTACTCAAACGCGGCGCCGCTGTCCAAAAAGCCAATCTGGTTGAGCTCGAGCAGGGGAGAGCCGGGCTTGGTGTTCAGGCGCTTGGCCTCTTCCTCGGTTGCCGCCACGGCACGAATGGTGCGGTGGAAGCTCGAGATCTTAAGCCCGCATTGCTCGCGGATATAGCTGTAGACCGACGCGTACAGGTCCTTTTTCTTCAGGCCCGGGATCAGCTCGAGCGGCATATAGGTGTACTCGATAACGATGGGCAGGCCATCGACCTCGCGTACGCGCACGATGTGATAGGCAAAGTCGTCTTCGGCCATTCCCAGCTGGGAGGCAACCTCTGCCGGCGGATTGACGATCGAGAAATCGTAGACCACCGAGGCAACCTTCTCACCGCGATGCTCGTAGGTAAAGCCCTGCGCGCGGTCGTTTCTGCCTTGGAAAAACGCTTTGCCGGGAAGCCCCGCGGTGTCCTTGACGTAGGTGCCCGATCCGCGACGGCTCGTGACCAAGCCTTCCTCGGTAATTTGCTCAATTGCTCGTTTGACGGTGATCTTGGAAACGCCATACAGCTCGCAGAACTCAACGACAGTGGGTAGCTTGTCGCCGGGCTTAAGGGCGCCATCCTCGATACTGCGACGAATATCCGCAGCTATTGACTCATATTTGGGAATCATGGAACCCCCTTTCTAACATGAATGCCTGTAAAAGAAAGTATACCTACTATAAAAGCATCTATATGGCTTTAATCAAAGAAGTTCGAGAAAGAAAAACAAAAAAGACGCTTTACATAAAAAATTAGAGCGCTATAGTTATAGATAACAAGCGAGATGCATGAGCATCGCCTGTACCGCTTGGAGACGGATTTGTTTTGGTGGGTCGGATATCCGGATAACCGGTGCGCGCCCGCGCCGGATTACCCGCCAAAGCAAACCCGCCTCCAATCGGAGGCTCAAAGACACGAAAGCGAGGACTTCGATGGCACAGTATCAGCTGCCCAGCGACTTTTTCTTTGGCGCGGCCATGTCCGGTCCGCAGACCGAGGGCCAGTGGAACCAGGGCGGCAAGCTCGAGAACCTGTGGGACACCTGGTCCATGCAGGATCTGGGCTCGTTCTATAACCGCGTGGGTTCCTATGCCGGTAACGACTTTATGGCCAAGTACAAGGACGACCTTCGCATCATGAAGGACCTGGGCCTGGATACCTATCGCACCTCCATCCAGTGGAGCCGCCTGCTCGATGCCGACGGCAACCTCAACGAGGAGGGTGCTGCGTGGTACCACGAGCTGTTCCGCGCTTCCCGCGAGGCAGGCCTGGAGCCGTTCGTCAACCTTTACCACTTCGATATGCCCACCTATCTCTTTGACCGTGGCGGTTGGGAGAGCCGCGAGGTCGTCGAGGCCTACGCGCATTACGCCGACGTCGCCTTCCGCGAGTTCGGTCAAGAGATCAAGTACTGGTTTACCTTTAACGAGCCCATCGTCGAGCCCGAGCAGCGCTACCAGGAGGGCGTGTGGTTCCCGCAGCTCCACGACTTCAACCGTGCTCGCACCGTGCAGTACCACATTTCGCTGGCGCACGCGCTGGCTGTTGCCAACTATCGCAAGGCCTATGACAAGGGCGCCGTTCGCGCCGATGCCAAGATCGGCATGATCAACTGCTTCACCCCGGTCTACACCAAGGAGAACCCCAGCGAGGCAGACCTCGAGGCCGTGCGTATGACCAGCGGCATCAACAATCGCTGGTGGCTCGACCTTATCACCAAGGGCGAGCTTCCCGCCGACGTGCTCGACAGCCTGGCCGAGGGCGGCGTCAAGCTTCCGTTCCGCGCCGGTGACCAGGAGATCCTCAAGCAGGGCGTCGTTGACTGGCTTGGCTGCAACTACTACCATCCCACGCGCGTCCAGGCGCCGGCGAGCAAGATCGACCAGTACGGTCTGCCGCACTTTGCCGACGAGTACGTGTGGCCCGATGCCGTCATGAACAAGAGCCGCGGCTGGGAGATTTACCCGAAGGGCCTCTACGACTTTGGCATGGACTGCGCCAAGAACTATCCCGATCTTGAGTGGTTCGTCTCCGAGAACGGCATCGGCATCATGGACGAGTACAAGAATCGTGACGCCGAGGGAACCATTCAGGACGACTATCGCGTCGACTTTGTGCGCCAGCACCTTGAGTGGGTCGCCAAGGCCATTGACGAAGGGGCCAAGTGCCGCGGCTACCACTACTGGGCCGTCATTGACAACTGGTCCTGGGCAAATGCCTTCAAGAACCGTTATGGCTTTGTCGAGGTCGACCTCATGGACGGCTATCAGCGCCGTCTTAAGAAATCGGCAGCTTGGCTCAAGCAGGTCGCCACGACCCACGTGGTGGATTAGCGATCGGGCGCTCAGCCCCAAAACGGGCGCTCAGCCCCTGCGCAAACGCGCAATAACATTGGCACATCTGGTGGCAGAGGGCGACAGACCACCGTGCGCATAGGAAAAGGCCGGATTTGAAAGTTAGGAGCAATCATGGCCAGTGACAACGGAAAGAGCTTCCTCGACAAATTTGCCGAGGTCTCTGCGAAGGTGGGAAACCAGGTTCATCTGCGTTCCCTGCGCGATGCCTTCGCGACCATCACGCCGCTCTATATCCTTGCGGGTATCGCGGTTCTTATCAACAACGTCGTGTTCCCTCTGTTCCCGCTCGATGCGGCGGGCCTCGCCAACCTCCAGACCTGGGGCTCGGCAATCACCCTGGGCACCCTTAACGTGTCCGCCATTATCCTGGCCGGTCTGATTGGCTACAGCCTCGCCAAGAACGAGCGTTTCGATAACCCGCTTGCCTGCGTGGTTGTCGCTATCTCTGCCTTCGTCATCATGATGCCGCAGCAGATCACCGCCACCCTTGCCGCCACGAGCCCGCTTCTCACCGACAAGATCACCTCCGCCGAGGTCACCGGTGCCCTTTCGACCGCCAACACCGGTACCAACGGCCTGTTCTCGGCCATCATCATCGCCCTGCTCTCCACGACGCTCTTCATCAAGATCTCGGGCGTCGAGAAGCTCAAGGTCAAGCTGGGCGAGGGCGTACCTCCTGCGGTCTCCAACTCCTTCAACGTCATGATCCCAATGCTGCTCAACCTCTCGATCTTCGCTATCGCCTCGGCCCTGCTCGCCGTCTGCGCCGGCACCGACCTGTGCACCATCATCTCCACCTGCATCTCCAACCCGCTCAAGAGCATCATGAACGCCGGTCCGTGGGCTGTCATCCTCATCTACACCCTCGCCAACCTGCTGTTCTGCGTTGGTATTCACCAGTCCACCATCTCGGGCGCTACCGTCGAGCCGATCCTGACCATGCTCATCGTCGACAACATGGCTACCTTTGCCGCCGGCGGTACCATCCAGCCCGATCACTACATGAACATGCAGATCGTCAACAGCTTCGCCCTCATCGGCGGCTCGGGCTGCACCCTCATGCTGCTGCTCGACACCTTCCTGTTCTCCAAGAACAAGGCCTCCAAGACCGTTGCCAAGATGGCCATTCTGCCTGGCCTGTTCAACATCAACGAGCCGGTCATCTACGGTTACCCCATCGTGTACAACCTGCCGCTCATGATTCCGTTCGTGCTTCTTCCCGACCTGTTCATCGGTGTCACCTATGGCCTGACCTGCGCTGGCATCATCAGCCCCTGCATCGCTCAGGTGCCTTGGACCATGCCGCCCGTCATCAACGCCCTGCTTGCTACGGGCTTTGACTGGCGCGCCGGCGTGTGGCAGGCTCTGGAGCTGGTCATCGGCATGGCTGTCTACCTGCCCTTTATGAGGATCTCCGAGAAGGCCATCGCCAAGCAGGAGGCCCTCGCCGAGCAGAACGCCTAGCGTTTGTCCATTCCACCCTTGCGGGTACCGATGCTTGGTACCGGTACCCGTATCTCCTTTTTTGCCTAAACGTGCAAAACAGGGGAAAGATAACCACAAGGATTTATCCAGTTTGTCGTCTGCGCGCCGCGCAGTTATAAGGAGGAAACCATGAAGAAGATCATGCTTTGCTGCAATGCCGGCATGTCCACGAGTCTGCTGGTCCAGAAGATGCAGTCCGAGGTCGCGAGCCGTGGTCTGGACATCGAGGTCGAAGCCCGTCCTATGAATGAGGCCCACGATCACCTGGACGAGTGCGACATCCTGCTGCTCGGCCCGCAGATCGGCTACACCAAGGGCGACTTTGAGAAGGAGGCCGCCGGCCGTTTCCCGGTCGAGGTCATCAACATGGTCGACTATGGCCGCATGAACGCCGCCGGCATCATCGACCACTGCGTCAGCGTGATGGGCTAGGTGCAGCGCATGGAGGATATGAACGAACTGCAGATGACCTGCTTCGAGATCATCAGCTACGTCGGTACCGCCAAGAGCATGTACATCAACGCCGTGCAGAAGGCCAAGGAGGGCGATTTCGACGCCGCCGAGGAGCTCATTAAGCAGGGCGACGAGGCCTATAACGGCGGCCACGATGTTCACATGGGACTTCTTAAGAAGGAGGCCAATGGCGAGCGCAACGGCGAGGCCCCGCTGATTCTGCTGCACGCCGAGGACCAGATGGCCGGCACCGAGACCATGCGCGTCATGGCCACGGAGCTCATTGAGGTCCACAAACAGCTACAGGCACTCAAGGCCTAGCTGGCGTTTTCGCCGCGACGGATCGTGCGGTTCGCATACAATCCAGTCCCTTTTGCAGGCGCCGGGAGTCTCCCTCTCCCGGCGCTTTTTGTTTGGCGAGTTGCTGAGCGTCATTGCTCGTTGAGCGGGCGGACGTTTCCCCAGATAAAACCTGCCAAAACAAACCTGTCCCTTTTTGGCTGGTTTTTGTCTTGAGAGCGGTACCATACAGGCAATGTTTAAACGAGAAAGGTGGGCTCTCATGGAACCTAAGCAGTACTACATCGGCATTGACGTCGGCGGCACTTCGGTTAAGGAGGGCCTGTTCGACGAGGACGGCAACCTGCTTGCCAAGGCCAGCGTGCCCACGCCTCCCATCGTCGACGCTGCGGGCTTTGCCGCGGTAACCGAGGCTATCGACCAGGTGGTCGCCAAGGCTCAGATTCCGCGCGCCTTTGTGGCGGGCATCGGCCTGGCCGTTCCGTGCCCCATTCCGGCTGCGGGCGATGCCAAGGTCAAGGCGAACATCTCCATCAACCTGCCCGAGCTTAAGATTGCCATTCAGGAGCACTGCCCCGACGCGGTCGTAAAGTACGAGAACGACGCCAACGCCGCCGCCATGGGCGAGGCCTGGCTCGGCTCTGCCAAGGGCGTGCAGAACGTGGTGATGGTCACCATCGGTACCGGCGTGGGCGGCGGCGTCATCATCAACGGCGACGTTGTGTCGGGCGTTGTGGGTGCTGGCGGCGAGATTGGCCACATGTGCCTGAACCCGGCCGAGGAGCGCACCTGCGGCTGCGGCGGCCATGGCCACCTGGAGCAGTATTCCAGCGCCACCGGCGTGGTGAGCAACTACCTTGCCGAGTGCAAGAAGGCGGGCGTCGAGCCCATCGAGCTGACCGGCCCCTCCGATTCCAAGGACGTGTTCCAGGCTTGTCGCGAGGGCGACAAGCTCGCGCTGGCCGCGGCCGATACCATGGCCGACTATCTCGGCCGCGCACTGGCGCTTATTGCCAACGTGGTCGATCCCGAGATGTTCCTCATCGGCGGCGGCGCCTCCGCCTCGGCCGATGTTTACCTCGACAAGGTTCGCGAGCACTTTAAGCAGTACGCGCTCTCCGCCTCGCGCGAGACGCCCATTAAGGTTGCTTCGCTCGGAAACGACGCCGGCATCATCGGTGCCGCCTACGTAGCCCTGCGCGCCGCCGGTAAATAGCTGGTGCAAGGGGGCCAAGGCTGCGCCCCAAAATATGCCGTGGCCCTTCCGTCTGCGAAGGCTCGGCATCGGCGTGCTACCATAGCTACGTCCAAGTACACATATCAAGTGGAGGATATCCATGGCAAACGTTCTTGTCTTTGGTCACCAGAACCCCGATAACGACGCCATCATGAGCGCCGTCGTCCTGTCCCAGCTGCTCAACCAGGTTGAGTATGCCGGCAACACCTACGAGGCCTGCGCCCTTGGTCAGCTTCCGGCCGAGTCCGCCAAGCTGCTCGCCGACGCCGGCATCGCCGAGCCCCGCGTGATCGAGTCCGTCGAGGCTGGTCAGCTCGTCGTCCTCACCGACCACAACGAGTCTGCCCAGTCCGTCGCCGGCCTTAAGGACGCCACGGTCTTTGGCGTTGTCGATCATCACCGCATCGGCGACTTCGAGACCGCCGGCCCGCTGCACTACATCTGCCTGCCCTGGGGCTCCAGCTGCACCATCGTCACCAAGCTCGCCGGCGTGCTCGGCGTTGAGCTTTCCGACGTCCAGGCCAAGCTGCTGCTCTCGGCCATGATGACCGACACGCTCATGCTCAAGAGCCCCACCACCACCGATGTCGACCGCGCCGTCGCCGCCAAGCTCGGCGAGCAGGTGGGCGTCGACCCGGTCAAGTTTGGCATGGAGGTCTTCCTCACCCGTCCGTCTGGCTCCTTCACCGCAGCCGAGATGGTCGGCAACGACATCAAGATGTTCGAGCCTGCCGGCAAGAAGCTGCTCATCGGCCAGTACGAGACTGTCGACAAGACTCGCGCACTCGGCATGATCGACGAGATTCGCGAGGCCATGCGCGCCTACGCCGCCGAGAAGGGTGCCGACGGCATCGTCCTGTGCATCACTGACATCATGGAGGAGGGCTCGCAGGTCCTGCTCGAGGGCGAGACCGAGGCTGCTCAGAAGGGCCTGGGCATTGCCGACGAGCACGACGGCGTCTGGATGCCGGGCGTCCTCTCCCGTAAGAAGCAGGTCGCTGCCCCCATCATGGCCGCCTGCTAGGTTTAGTTAACCAAACGCCACGACCGGATCGCGGAAGCCCCGCGCTCCGGTCGTTTTTTGTGCACGGCGCCGCGTCGTCTCTTGGATAGGCGCGCCCGTGCCGTTGAGCAAATAATGTTCAACCTGTGGTTCCGCTTTTCGGCCACGCCTGCGTGCCTGTCGTGCAGGGTAGGCTAGATGCAAGCGTAATACGTTAGAGCGCGGCACCGCCACTTGGGCGGGCCGTGCTTTTTTAAGACGGGAGCTTTCCCGTGAAAGGAGCCGCCCATGGCAGCACCCGAGCAGCTGTTTAACGTTCGTGAGCGCAAGCGTTTTGAGCGCCACGACATTTGGGAGCGCATCACCGAGAACGGCACGATTTCCGCCGCCGTCATGGTCTTCGCCGCCATCGCCGCCGTCATTTGCGCCAACACCGATGCCTACGAGGCCATCCATCACTTTTTGGAGACCCCGCTGTATGTGGGTCTGGGCAACCTTACGGCCGGTCTCACCGTTGAGCTTTTCGTCAACGACTTCCTCATGGCGATCTTCTTTTTGTTGGTGGGCATTGAGCTTAAGTACGAGATGACGGTCGGCGAGCTCAAAAACCCGCGCCAGGCTATGCTTCCCATGCTGGCGGCCGTGGGCGGCGTCGTCGTTCCCGCCTGCATCTATCTGATCTTTAACCATGCCGGCGCGCACAACGGCTGGGCCATTCCCATGGCAACCGATATTGCCTTTGCGCTGGGCGTGCTGTCGCTTTTGGGTAATCGCGTGCCCAACGGTGTGCGTGTGTTCTTCTCGACGCTTGCCATCGCCGACGACCTCATTTCCATCGCCGCCATCGCCATCTTCTACGGTCAGAGCCCCAATCCGTTTTGGTTGGGCGCCGCCGCGCTTGTGACCTGCGCGCTCGTGTGGCTCAACAAGACGCAGCATTACCGCCTTGCCCCGTACTCGGTGCTGGGCCTGCTGCTGTGGTTCTGCATGTTCAAGAGCGGCGTGCATGCTACGCTCGCCGGCGTCATCTTGGCCTTTACCATCCCGGCCAAGTGCGGCGTCAAGCTCGATAGCCTCACCGATTGGTTGGGCGAGTGCCTGCCGCTGCTCGATGACCGCTACGATGACGAGGCACACATCCTGGGCCAGCATGACTTTACCGTCTCGACTACCAAGGTCGAGCGCGTCATGCACCGCGTGACCCCGCCGCTCATTCGCATGGAGCGTCTGATCTCCACGCCGGTCAACTTTGTGATCCTGCCGATCTTTGCGTTCGTCAACGCACAGGTTCGCCTAGTGGGCGTGGACATGAGCACGCTGCTCACCGACCCGGTGACGCTCGGCGTGTACTTTGGCATGCTGCTGGGTAAGCCGATCGGTATCTTTGGCATGACGTTTGCCCTGGTTAAGCTTAGGGCCTGCGAGCTGCCGCGCAATGTCAACTGGCACATGATTGCCGGTGTGGGCATTCTGGGCGGCATCGGCTTTACCATGTCGATTCTCATCAGCGGCCTCGCCTTCCCGACGGCCCAGTTTGAGGTTCTGGCCGCCAAGGCCGCTATTCTCGCCGGCTCTGTCACCGCGGCCGTACTTGGCATGATCTACATGAGTGTGATCTGCAAGCACCCCGCGCCCAAGAACGAGTAGGCGCGTAGAAACAGACGCCAGAGCCTGCTCGAGCGCGTGTAAAACGCGGTTTTGAGTGGTACTTGCCACCTGCCGGACACCCCAGTGGCCAAAAAACGCCGTTTGTGAGTACTGTCACAAACGGCGTTTCATTTTAGGCGCGAAAAATAATGTACAAATCTATTCTGTCTGTGCATTAACGATTGCGTGGCTGGACGAAAAATGCCGATGTATCCTTCCAAAACCGGACACAAAAGGCCAAGACTGGCCTTTTTAATTCAAAATCACTGTTACTAAAAAAGTAACAGTACTCATATTTGCTATTTTTTGACCACAGGCCCCAATGACTAGGTTATTCCACGGTGCCGTAGACGGCGCCCCAGCCGTGGGCGGCCAAGGCGGAGTTGAGCTGGTCGCAAAGTGACTGGCGGTCGTAATAGCCGGGTGGTAGCAGGTTGACGATTTCCATGAGATCGGGCGCCAGGTCCAAGATTTCGGCCTGCACGATCAAATCCAGGCGGTCGATGGCGTGGCGGTCGTAAAACAGTCCGTCGACCAGGCGCTGCAGGTCGCCGAATTCCTCGGCCTGGAACGATCCGTACTCCATAGTGCCTCCTTGGGCGCTCCACGCCGGCATGCGCGGCGATTCGTAATTCATTGCGATGAACTTAATCTATCACGGCTTCATAACGTTGCGACGGTGGCGGTCTATACTTAGAAGAATTGCAACGTACCGCTTCGTGAAAGGTCGCACCCATGCAGACGATCTACCAGAAGATGGAAACCACCGAACTCGATGCCGCCATCGAGGCGCTCAAAGTCGAGGTCGCCGAGGTCAAGGCCAAGGGCCTGGCGCTCGACATGGCCCGCGGCAAGCCGTCGCCCTCCCAGGTGGACATCTCTCGACCCATGCTTGATATCCTCAATGCCGATGCCGATCTGCACGACGGCAACGTCGACTGCTCCAACTACGGCTGCTTCGAGGGCATTCCCTCGGCACGCAAGCTAGCGGGGGAGTTCCTGGGCTGCCCCGCCGAGCAGACGCTCGTGCTGGGTTCGTCGAGTTTGCTGATCGAGCACGATATCGCCGGTATGTTCTGGCGTTGCGGCTCATGTGGTAGCGACCCTTGGGAGGCTTACGAGGCCGCGCACGACGGCAAGAAGGTCAAGTTCCTGTGCCCGGTTCCCGGCTACGACCGCCACTTTGGCATCACCGCCGATCTGGGTATCGAGAACGTCCCCGTCGCGATGACTGACAACGGCCCCGACATGGACGAGGTCGAGCGTCTCGTTGCCGCCGACGATTCCATCAAGGGCATCTGGTGCGTGCCCAAGTATTCCAACCCCACGGGCATCACCTTTAGCGAGGACACTGTGCGCCGCCTGGTTGAGATGCCCACGGCCGCGCCCGATTTCCGCATCTTCTGGGACAACGCCTACTGCGTGCATGACCTGTACGACGAGACCGATGAGCTCGCCAACATCTTTGACCTCGCTCGCGCGGCGGGCACCGAGGATCGCGTGGTGGCCTTTGCATCGACGTCCAAGATCACCTTCCCGGGCGCTGGCATCGGCTTTATCGGTGCGAGCCCCGCGGTCATCGCCGAGTTCTCCAAGCGCCTGAAGGCCGGCCTCATCAGCGCCGACAAGCTCAACCAGCTGCGTCACGTGCGTTTCCTTCCCACCATCGAGGCGGTCAAGGAGCACATGAAAAAGCATGCTGAGTTTTTGCGTCCGCGCTTTGAGGCCGTTGAGCGCAAGCTCACCGAGGGCCTGGGCGATACGGGTTGCGCTACCTGGACGCACCCCCGCGGCGGCTACTTTGTAAGCTTCGATGGTCCCGAGGGATCGGCCCAGAAGGTCGCCGCGCTTTGCGCCGACCTGGGCGTCAAGCTCACGCCGGCCGGTGCTACCTGGCCCTATGGCAAGGACCCGCGCGACACCAACATCCGCATCGCGCCGAGCTATCCCACGGTCGAGGACCTGGAGGCCGCGCTCGATGTGCTGGTGCTGGCCGTTAAGCTTGTCGCTGCCGAGCTCGCGCGTGCCGAGCGCGCCTAACGCGCGGCTTCCCGTACTATCCGCACCTTCGATACGTAAAGGAGCGTATACATGGATTTGGGTATTTCCACCAACCCCACGCCAGAGCTCTACACCATTAGGGTGACCGGCGAGATCGATATCTCTAACGCCGATAGCCTGCGCAATGCCATCGACCTGGCGCTCGAGCAGCCCACTGAGGCCGTTGAGCTCGATTTTGCCCAGGTGAGCTACATCGATTCGACGGGCATCGGCGTGCTCGTGGGCGCCGCGCACCACGCGGTCGACCACGGTAAGCGCTTTAGCTGCGTTAACGTGCAGCCCCCGGTGATGCGCGTGGTTCAGCTGCTGGGTGTCGACCAGGAGATTTCGATCACCGCTGCATAATCTTTGCCCCCAAAAGGGCGTGCCGTTTGGCATATGTTTGTGATGCGCTCGGACGTTTTGGCGTCCGGGCGCTATACTTGACCGAATGAATAGACGAGTTCCGGCCGAATGGCGCGGTGCGGGCTCGACTCACATCGAGCCTTGGAGGTATGTGTGTTTGGTATTGGAGAGGGTGAGCTCGCGATCATCGTGGTCTTCGGCTTTTTGCTGTTTGGCCCGGATAAGCTCCCGCAGATGGGCCGCACGATCGGCCGTGCCATCCGTCAGTTCCGCGAGACGCAGGAAAAGATGACGGCTGTTGTTCAGTCCGAGATCATCGATCCGGTAAGCGAGGCCGCGTCGGCCCCGGTCAAGCCCAAGAAGGCTGCTGCGACCGACGACGATTCCGATGCGGACGAGGATGCCGTCGAGACGGCTGCGCCCGCAAAGAAGGAGACCTTTGCCGAGCGCCGTGCCCGCCTTGCCGCCGAGAAGGCCGCAAGCGAGGGTGCTGCTGAGGGCGAGGATGCTGCTGAGGAGTCCGAGGCCGAGGGCGCCGAGCCTGCCGCTGCCGCCGAGCCTGTCGTCGAGCCCGAGCCTGCTGCAGAGCCAGAGTCCGAGCCCGAGCCGGCAGAGCCCACGACGGCTGACCTCTACGCCCGTCGTCCCCGCAAGCGCAAGGCCGTCGTCGACCAGCTCGCTCGCGAGCTCGAGGCCGAGGACGAGGCCGTTGCCGAGGCTGCCACCGCCGATGCCCCGAAGGGAGGCGATGAGTAATGCCTATCGGACCTGCGCGCATGCCGCTCTTCGATCACCTGGGCGAGCTCCGTCGCCGCCTGACCATCGTGGTCGTGTCGGTGTTTGCCGCCGCCATCGTGCTGTATTTCGCCACGCCCGTGGTGCTCGACATCCTGGAAGACCCCATCCGCTCCTTTGTGCCGGACGGTAAGTTCTACATCACCACCACGCTCGGCGGCTTTGGCCTGCGCTTCTCGCTGGCCATCAAGATGGCCGTGGTCATGTGCACGCCCATGATCATCTGGCAGATTCTGGCATTTTTCCTGCCGGCACTGCGTCCCAACGAGCGCAAATGGGTCGTGCCCACGGTGCTCGCCTCGACGGTGCTGTTCTTCCTGGGCGCCATCTTCTGCTATTTCATCATCATCCCGGCGGGCTTTGAGTGGCTTATCGGCGAGACCTCGGCCGTCGCCACGGCGCTGCCCGACCTGGAGAACTACGTCAACATGGAGCTGCTCTTTATGATCGGCTTTGGCGTGGCGTTTGAGCTGCCGCTCATCATCTTCTACCTGTCCGTCTTCCACATCGTGTCCTACGCGGCCTTCCGCGGCGCCTGGCGCTACGTGTACGTGGGCCTGCTTGTGGGCTCGGCTGTGATTACGCCCGACGGCTCGCCCGTTACGCTGGGCCTCATGTATGGTGCCCTGCTCTCGCTCTACGAGATTTCGCTCGCCATTGCCCGCGTGGTCATTACCGCGCGCGAGGGCAAGGAGGGCTTGTTTGTGAGCCGTCTGGACCTGTTCTCGGACGATGAGGACGACGAGGAGTAAATCGGTATGCACGAGGTTGGCATTGTCAACGGCATACTCGATACAGTGATTCGCGCGGCGCGTGGGGCGGGGGCCTCGCGCGCCGTTTTGGTAACGCTGCGTATCGGGGATATGACCGAAGTTGTGCGCGAGGCGCTCGACTTTGCGTGGGAGACATTTCGCGATGAGGACCCGCTCACGCGAGGCTGCGAGCTTGCCGTGGAGGAAGTCCATCCACAAAGCGAGTGTCTGGACTGCGGGGAGGTCTTTGAGCACGATCGCTTCCATTGCCGCTGTCCCCAATGTGGCGGCGCCAACGTGCGTCTGCTGCACGGCCGCGAGCTCGACATCGCAAGTATCGAAATCGAAACCCCCGACGATTAGCCCGCTAGCCATCTGGTGATGGGGTATAAAGGGGCCAAAGTAAGGAGTGCCGAGTATGGCTGAGAAAACGATTGATATCGCGTCGCCGATTCTGTCGCGCAACGAGCGCCTGGCAGATCAGCTGCGACAGCGATTTAAAGAGACAAACACCTATGTGATCAATGTGCTGTCGAGCCCCGGTTCGGGCAAGACCACCACGATCCTGGGCACCAACGAGCGCCTGCGCGACAAGGCTGGCCTGCGCTGTGCCGTCATCGAGGGCGATATTGCCTCGGATGTCGACGCCATCACCATGAAGGAAGCCGGCATGCCCGCCATCCAGATCAACACGGGTGGCCTGTGCCACCTCGAGGGCAACATGATCATGGAGGCCGTTGACGCGTTCGACCAGGCCGTCGGTCTGGAGAACATCGACGTCATCTTTATCGAAAACGTGGGCAACTTGGTCTGCCCGGTCGACTTTGACCTGGGTGAGAACCTGTCCATCATGATTCTCTCGGTGCCCGAGGGCGACGACAAGCCCATCAAGTACCCGGGCATCTTCCAGCACGCCGGCGCGCAGCTGCTCAATAAGGTCGACGTGGCCCCGGCTTTCGATTTTGACATGGATAGGTATACTAAGACACTCGATGACCTCAATCCGCAGGCGCCGCGGTTTGCCGTGAGCGCGCGCAAGGGCGAGGGCATGGATGCCTGGTGCGATTGGCTCATCGGGCAGATTGAGCAAGCAAGGGCGTAAGTCGGCCGCCATACGGGCGGGCGTAGCCGCAGAGATACGAGATAGGAGCCTCTTTTGAAGCTCATCATCGCCGAGAAAAACGACGCCGCGCGTCAGATCGCCGAGCGGCTGTCCACGGGTAAGCCTAAAAAGGACAAGGTGTACAACACCGCCATCTACCGTTTTGAGTGGAAGGGCGAGGAGTGCGTGACGATCGGTCTTGCCGGTCACATCCTTGCGCCCGATTTTTGCGACAGCGTGCTGTTCGATAAAAAGCTGGGTTGGTATTCGGTGACCGAGGACGGTGAGATGTTGCCGGCCGACATGCCCGATGGCCTGGCGCGTCCGCCCTATGACACCAAGCGTAAGCCGTTCCTTGCCGATGGCATCTCCATCAAGGGTTGGAAGCTCGAGAGCCTGCCTTACCTCACCTGGGCGCCCGTCATTAAGCTACCGGCCGAGAAGGAACTCATTCGCTCGCTCAAGAACCTTGCCAAGAAGTCCGACAGCGTCATCATCGCCACGGACTTCGACCGCGAGGGCGAGCTGATCGGCTCGGACGCTCTCAACAAGGTGCGCGAGGTTGCGCCCGACTTGCCGGTTGCCCGCGCCCAGTACTCTTCGTTTACCAAGGCCGAGATCACGCACGCCTTCGATAATCTCGTCTCGCTCGACCAGAACCTGGCCGACGCAGGCGAGAGCCGTCAGCACATCGACCTCATTTGGGGTGCGGTGCTCACGCGTTACCTGACGCTCGCCAAGTTTGGCGGCTTTGGCAACGTGCGCTCCGCCGGCCGTGTGCAGACACCGACGCTTGCCCTGGTGGTCGAGCGCGAGCGCGAGCGTATGGCGTTTGTGCCCGAGGACTATTGGCAGATCCGCGGCATGGGTGCCGCACAGGGTGCTGCCGAGGACGACCGCTTTAAGATCGCTCACAAGACGGCGCGCTTTACCGACAAGGACGCTGCCGAGACGGCGTATGGTCACGTCGACGGCGCTACGACGGCGACCGTTGCCGCGGTGACCAAGCGCTCGCGTAAGCAGCAACCGCCCACGCCGTTTGCGACCACCTCGCTGCAGGCTGCCGCCGCGGCCGAGGGCATCTCGCCTGCGCGTACGATGCGCATCGCCGAGTCCCTCTACATGGCCGGTCTCATCAGCTACCCGCGTGTCGACAATACCGTGTACCCTGCGACGCTCGATCTGGGCGCCGTGGTGAGCGATCTGGCAAAGATCAACCCGGCGCTGGCGCCGGTGTGCAAAAAGGTGCTCGCCGGTCCCATGAAGCCCACGCGCGGCAAGGTCGAGACCACCGATCACCCGCCTATCTATCCTACGGGCGAGGGCGATCCGTCCACGCTCGACGGCGGCCAGCGTAAGCTCTACGACCTCATCGCCCGTCGCTTCCTGGCGACGCTTATGGGTCCTGCGACCATCGAGAACACCAAGCTCGAGCTCGACGTGAACGGTGAGCCGTTCGTGGCTTCGGGCGATGTGCTCGTGACCCCTGGCTTCCGCGAGGCCTACCCGTACGGCCTTAAACGCGACGAGCAGATGCCGCCGCTTGAGCAGGGCGATACGGTCGACGTATTCGACATTAAGCTCGAGGCCAAACAGACCGAGCCGCCCGCGCGCTACAGCCAGGGCAAGCTCGTGCAGGAGATGGAGAAGCGCGGCCTGGGCACCAAGTCCACGCGTGCGAGCATCATCGAGCGTCTGTACGCCGTGCGCTACCTCAAAAACGATCCCGTGGAGCCGAGCCAGCTGGGCATCGCCATCATCGACGCGCTGACGCAGTTTGCCCCGCGCATCACGAGCCCCGATATGACCAGCGAGCTCGATGGCGATATGACCCGTGTTGAGCGCGGCGAGGATACCGAAGAGCATGTCGTGACGCACTCGCGCGCGCTGCTGGCCGGCGTGCTCGACGAGCTGCTCAAGCACACACAGGAGCTGGGCGACGCCATCAGCGACGCCGTCACGGCCGATGCGCGCGTGGGTGCCTGCCCCAAGTGCGGCAAGGACCTGGTTATGAAGACGAGCGCCAAGACCCGCGGCAGCTTTATCGGCTGCATGGGCTGGCCCGACTGCGACGTGACCTATCCGGTGCCGAGCGGCGTCAAGGTGAGCCCGCTCGAGGGCGAGGCGGCCGTGTGCCCCGAGTGCGGTGCGCCGCGCATTAAGTGCCAGCCGTTCCGCCAGAAGGCTTTCGAGATTTGCGTGAACCCCACGTGCCCCACCAACTACGAGCCCGATCTTAAGGTGGGCGAGTGCAAGGTGTGCGCCGAGGCAGGACGCCATGGCGACCTGATCGCGCACAAGAGCGAAAAGAGCGGCAAGCGCTTTATCCGCTGCACCAACTACGATGACTGCGGCGTGAGCTATCCGCTGCCGGCGCGCGGCAAGCTCGAGGCGACGGGCGAGACCTGTCCCGAGTGCGGCGCTCCCATCGTGGTGGTCAACACGGCGCGCGGTCCGTGGCGTATCTGCGTCAACATGGACTGCCCGACCAAGGAGAAGAAGCCCGCCCGCGGCCGCAAGACTACGACCAAGGCGAGCACGGCCAAGAAGGCGACGGCGGCTAAGAAGACGACGGCCAAGAAAGCAACTGCCGCCAAGAAGACGACCGCGAAGAAGTCGACTACCAAGAAAGCAGCCGCCGACAAGTAACGGCGCAGTCGAAACATTGCCCAAAAAACGAGCGAGGACCCCACGATCCTCGCTCGTTTTTTATCCGGCAGTTAGGGACGTTCCTTTTCTGCCGGCAGTTTAGGAACGTCCCTAACTGCCGGCTCGGGAACGACAAAGCGCTAGTTCACTTCGACGGGTTTGGCGCCGGGGTAGCGCTCCTCAAAGTCTAGGCGGTACTTATTGTCATTGGTGCCCGCCACGTTGTCGCGCGACAGCGGCGCCACGATCTCATTCTTGTGATCCGCAGGCTTGGTGTATTTCAGGCTGATCTCCCAGGCATCACAGATTGCGTCAATGCGGTGATCCAGGTCATCGTACAGGGCGATGATGTCCTTCCAGGAGCTGTAGTTCTTAGAGCTCGTCGGGACGTCCAGGTCCTCGACGATGTCGTAATACTGCTCGATGGTGTCCTCCGTGCGCTCGGCGACGTCGGCGAGATTTTGACGGGTGGTTCGATCCTCTTCCAGATAGCTGCCGTTGAAGTTCTGCGCGCAGCCACGGACGTAGTTGTCGAGGTCTTCTAGCAAGTCGTAGTATTCGCTCAGTCGGCGGTAGAGGTTCTGCTCGGAGAGTGTTGCTTCGCCGCCATCCTCGTCGTCATCGTCATCATCGTCGTACAGGCTGTTGGGATCGCCGAGAGGCTTTAGGTCATCGTTGTCGACGTCATGGTGCAGCTTAGCTACCTCGGCAGTCGTCTGCGTGTCGGCGTTGTCGAAAGGCTTGATCACAAAGAAAACGACCAGGGCGATGATGATCGCCACCAGCACAACGATAACGGCGATAAGCGGCCCGGTGCCGCTCTTTTTGGGAGCGGGGGTCTGTGGCGAAGCGGGCGCGTATGCGGGAGCCGGCTGCTGTTGGGGCGAGCCGCTCGCGACGGGTATGCACTGCGTGGTCTCGACGGCCGCGGGGCTTGCGGCGGGGTCGGGGCGATAGGCGAGGGGGTCGTCCGCCTTGGCTTGCGGCGTATCAAGGGGGCCGGTCTGCTCAAAAGCGGGCTGGCTATCGCTCGCGGTTGTTTGCTCAACGGGTGCACCGCACGAGGTGCAGAACTTGGCATTATCTGCAAGAAGCTTGCCGCACGAGGCGCAATACCGAGACATTGCCACTCCTTTCGCCACATTTCAATGCAATACGACGATTATACCCAGCACCCCAAATTCCCCTTCATAAGTTGCGGTGAAATAGGGACTGTTTGGCGGTCTCAGAGCTTCAATCAGTCCCTATTTCACCGCAACTTCGGGGATGCCTCGATGACTAGGTTGGATTTGGGACGCACCGAGCACTGGGGTATCATGGCTTGGTTGATATATCTGCATTTACGCGCCTTGTAGGAAGGGGCTGCGCCCATGGCTTTTGAGCCCGCTCAACATAGCTTTATCACGCTCGAGGGCGTCGATGGCGCCGGCAAGTCCACGCAGGCGCGCCTGCTGGCCCGCGCGCTCGAGCTCGCTGGCTACCAGGTTGTGAGCCTGCGCGAGCCGGGCGGCACCGCCATCAGCGAAAAGATCCGCGCCCTGCTGCTCGACCCCGCCAATACGGCGATGGGCGACATCTGCGAGCTGCTGCTCTACGAGGCCGCGCGTGCCCAGCTGGTGCACGAGGTTATCGCGCCTGCCCTCGCTGCCGGCAAGGTGGTCCTGTGCGACCGTTTCTACGATTCCACGACCTGCTACCAGGCGTTTGCCGATGGCCTTGACCGTCAGATGGTGCGCGATGCCAACAACCTGGCTGTCGTCGGTGCGCATCCGGCGCTCACGCTCGTCTACCACATCACGCCCGAGCAGGCGGCGCTGCGCATGGCCGCCCGTGGTGCGGCCGATCGCATGGAGGCCAAGGGTATGGCCTTCCAGGAGCGCGTCTATCAGGGATTTTGTGCCATTGCTGCCGAGGAGCCAGACCGCGTAAAGCTCATCGACGCCACCGCGTCGATTGCAGACGTCTTCGCGCAGACGGTCGAGCTGGTTCGCGCGTACGGTCTCGACATTCCCCAAGACGCCGTCGCCGCCGCGCTTGCCAAGGAGGCCGAGTAACATGGCCCCCGCTCAGGCAAGCCTGCTGGCCAAGCTCGACACCCAACAGCGCGTGCGCGACTTTTTGACCAACGCCATCGCAAGCGGCCGTGCATCGCACGCCTACCTGTTCTTGGGTGCGCCCGGTGCCGGTAAGCTCGACGCCGCATGGGCGCTCGCCCAGGCATTCCTGTGCGAGCAGGACGGCTGTGGTTCGTGCGACAGCTGCGTGCGCGTTGCTCGGCACACACACCCCGACGTGCACTATTACACGCCCGAGAGCGCCACGGGATACCTCATTGCCCAGACCCGCGAGCTGCTCGACGACGTTCCGCTGACGCCCATCCGCGCCAAGGCCAAGGTCTACATCATCGACCGTGCCGAGCAGCTGCGCGCCAACACCGCCAACGCACTGCTCAAGACACTCGAGGAGCCGCCCGAGGGCGTTATGTTCATCCTGCTGGGCACCTCGGCAGACGTGATGCTGCCCACTATCGTGAGTCGTTGCCAGTGCGTGCCGTTTCGGCTGGTATCGCCCGCCGTCGCCGCGCAGGCCGTGAGCCGCGCCACCGGTCAGGACCCTGCGCGTTGCCGCATGGCCGTCGCCGTGGCGGGAAGCCCCACGCGTGGCATCGAGTTCCTCAAGAGCGCCGAGCGCCAGGACGCCCGCCGTCAGATGGTTCGCGCCATCGATTCGCTTATCGCCGCCGACGAGGCCGACGTGCTCAGCCGCGCCAAGTCACTCATCGTCGCCGTTAAGGCGCCGCTCGCCGAGGTCAAGTCCACACAGGAAAAGGTGCTCGAGCAAAACGCCGACTACCTGTCGCGTGGAGCATTGAAGCAGCTTGAGGACCGCAACAAGCGCGAACTCAACGCGCGCGAGCGTTCGGGTATCATGGAAGCGCTGGCGAGCGCGCGGACGCTCATGCGCGATGTGCTGCTGACGCTTCAGGACGAGGCGGCCGACGTGGTGAACGAAGACGTGCGCGACACGATCGGTCGGCTTGCCGTCGCGACCAATGTTGCGGGTGCCACGCGGGCGCTCGAGGCAGTCGCGACTGCCGAGCGCAACATCGCCAGAAACGTTACTCCCCAGCTGGCCATCGAGGTCATGCTGTTCGATATCAGGAAGGCACTGAAATGCCGTTAGTCGTACCCGTTAAGTTTACCTACGCCTCGCGCGACCTGTGGTTCGATCCGCAGGATCTGGATATCCTTGAGGCCGATTATGCCATTTGCTCCACCGAGCGCGGAACCGAGATCGGCCTGGTCACGGCCGATCCCTTCGAGGTGCCGCAAGATGAGATCGGTCAGCCGCTCAAGCCCGTGCTGCGCGTGGCGAGCGACATCGACCTGCAGCTTGCGGACGACCTAGCCATCCAGGGCGACGAAGCCATGGTCGACTTCCGCCGTCTGGTCAAAGAGCTCGACCTCGAGATGAAGCCGGTGGGCGTCGAGTACCTGTTTGGCGGCGAGAAGGCCGTGTTCTACTTTGCGGCCGAGGAGCGCGTCGATTTTCGCCAGCTCGTCAAGGATCTGTCCTCGACGCTGCACATTCGCGTCGACATGCGCCAGATCGGCGTGCGCGACGAGACCCGCCTGGTGGGTGGCTATGCCCAATGCGGGCAGGAGCTCTGCTGCACGCGCTTTGGCGGACAGTTTGAGCCCGTCTCGATTCGCATGGCAAAAGAGCAAGACCTGCCGCTCAATTCCTCCAAGATCAGCGGCGTGTGCGGTCGTCTGATGTGCTGCCTGCGCTACGAGTTCGAGGCCTACAAGGACTTTAAGAGCCGTGCGCCCAAAAAGAAGACGCTCATCGATACGCCGCTTGGCAAGGCGCGTATCCAGGAGTATGACACGCCGCGTGAGCAGCTGGTGCTGCGCCTGGAGAACGGCAAAGTCTTTAAGGTCAACCTGGCCGATATGACGTGCTCGGAGGGCTGCAAAAAGAAGGCCGCCGAGCAGGGCTGCAACTGCCGCCCCGACTGCGTGACGCGCGACGTGCTCGAGCGCATTGAGTCGCCCGAGATGCGCCTGGCGCTCATGGAGCTCGATCGCGAAAACGGCGTCGATGTGGGCGATGGCCTGTCGAGTGCCGACCGTCTGGCCGGCACGTCGATGCCCAAGCGCCGTCGTCGCGATGCTGAATCCGATGCTCGCGCCGGTCAGGGTCAGGGCGAGGGCCGTGGCCGCGGAAAGGGCCGCGGTAAGGCCGAGACACCCGAGGCCGAGGGGGCGGCCGATGGCCGTCGCCGTCGCAAGCGCGCGGGCTCGGGCGATGCTACCGAGGTTGCAGCCGCGGGCAAGAACGCCTCTCGCGAGCGCGAGGTTCAGCAGCCCCAGCAGCAGAATCGCGGCGGCGGCATGAACCCCACACGTCGCCGCCGCCGTCATCTGTCGAGCGAGGAGCGCGAGGACGCCTTCCGCGCCGCAGCTGCTCGCGAGGTCGGTGCCACTTCCAAGGGCGCCTCGGCCTCCGACGCGCCTGTCGACAAGGGCGGCAAGTCACGTGGCGAGGAGGAGCGCGCGCCGCGTCCGCGCCGTCGCCATTCCTCGGGCGCGCAGCAGAAGCCTTCAGTGCCCTCCGTGGCCGATCAGGTCTCGGATGGCGAGGTCAAGGTCACGCGCCGTCGTCCCGGAGATGGCGGGGGAGCGGCTGCCAAGGCTTCGCATGGCGCCGCTCGCGACGAACGCGAGCCGCGCGGTGGCGAGGGCTCGGCCGACCAGGGTCAAAAGCGCCGTCGCCGTCGCCGTTCCCGCAAGCCGCGCCAGGATGGTGGCGAGGGCTCGGCCCCGTTTTCGTCCGCACCACAACCGCCTGCCGGCGAATAACGCCCGCGAGCGGATTTAGCTCGCCTTGCCCCGAGCGCATCGGGGTATCATAGCGCCGAATCAACAACCCTCCCTGCGACCGAACGTAGGGAGGGTTGTGTCTTGAAGAGCCATCTGAACATATTGAGCCGTCTGCAGAGTGCCGGTGCCCTACCGTTTGCGGACGAATTGCTACCGTTTGCCGAGCGCGCGACGTACGAGGCACTCGAGGCATTGTCGCCAACACGATGTGCCGGCTGCGAGCGCGCCGATGCGCTTATTTGCCAAGACTGCCTGGCCGCGCTCACGCTCATCGACCCACGTCATAGCTGTACCCGATGCGGCGCCCCGTTTGGGGATTTGCTGTGCACTGAGTGTTCGGTCGAGGGCACGTCCTCGGCAATGGCGGAGGCACTCGATCGCTGTCTGGCGTGCGCCGTCTATGCGCATCCGCTGCCGCGCATCATTAAAGCGTACAAGGATGCGGGCGAGCGACGTCTGGCTCCGTATCTGGCGGAGCTGCTCTACGACACCGCCCTGCATGCCCAGGTCGTAGCGCCCGATCGCTATGGAGGTGTGCTGTCCGGTGCGGATGCGGTGGTGTTTGTGCCTGCGACGGCGGCAGCGTTTCGGCGGCGTGGTTTTGATCATATGGAGGCTATTGCGCGCCCATTTTGCGAGCTGTCGGGTGTTCCCCTGCTCGATGCTCTCGTCAAGTACGGGCATGGCGACCAGCGCGAACTCGGTCGTGAGGAGCGCCGCGAGCGTGCCCAAGGCATGTACGAGACGGTTGAGGACGTGCACGGCCGCCGCCTGCTGCTTATCGATGACGTTATCACCACGGGCGCGACGATGGCCGCGGCTTCGGCGGAACTCAAGCGCGCCGGCGCCGCGGCCGTTGATGGCCTCGCTATCGCGCGTGTTTGGTAGGGGTGGTTCAGATGGCAATAAAGATCGGGCAGCGTGGCAAGCCTGCAAGCGAGCAACTGGCTGCTTCCGTAATTCTGACGGGTGCCTCGGCGCTGCGCATGATGCGCGCCGAGCGCCGGCAGATGGGCTACATAAGCTGGAAGGACCTTAATCCCGATGAAGAGCGCCGTGTGCTGCGCACATCGTCGCCCTCGACCGAGGACATCTATCTTCCCGATTTGGTGCGGATTGGGGCCGCAAGCGGCGAGGTGCAAGAAGATCTTTGCTTGCTGGTGGGATCTGCGGCGCAGCGCCGCCGCATGCCTGGCGTGGGCTGGTCCGTATGCTCCGGGTTGCCCGCCGGCTCGATTCTAGAGGTGGAACCAGGGGTGTACAGTCTATCTCCCGAGGCCCTTTGCGTAGCCGTCGCGCGCGAGGTCGGCTGCATCCAGGCATTTGCCCTGGCCCAGGAGCTGTGCTCTAAGATTTCACTGAGTGACCGCGGGAAGTATCTGCCTCTCTACACCTCGCCTGTCGTGAACAAATTGGCAAAGGACAAAGACCAGCCGCCAGATGTCGGTTACTTTGAAGTCGAGTCCGTGCTGACACCCGATTGCCTGGTAGATTACCTCGCGGCATGCAAGGGGAATGTGGCCAAACAGCTGCTGCGCCTGTGTCCCTACCTGTCAGAAAATCTGCGCTCGCCCATGGAGTGCATCATGCTCGCTCTGTTTTCGCTTCCGTTTTCCTATGGCGGATTTGCCTGCGGTCCCTTTAAGACCGACTACAAGATCGAGTTCGATGACCGTGCGCAGGCAATCTCGGGGATGCCGCATGCAGTTTGCGATGCGTATCAGGAAGCAGCCCAGTTTGACCTGGAATACAACGGTGAGCTGGGCCATTCCTCCCGGAGGGGACGTATCCATGATGAAAAGCGCAACACGGGCTTGATTACTATGGGAATCGAGGTCGCGACGGTCAACAACGAAATGCTCTGTGACATGGAAGCGATGGAAGCACTCGCATGGCGCATCCACCAGCGTATGGGTAAGCGATATCAGAATCGCGTAGAGGCTCGTCGAAAGAGGCAAGATGCTCTGCTGAATACGCTCCGAGCGTGCTTTGGGCTCAAACCAGCGTAAAACTATGGCTTTATAGGGGGTCTGTTTATATGCTCTGTGCAAAAAACGGCAAATATGAGTACTGTTACTAGATTAGTGACAGCAAAAACAAAGAAACTTGGGCCGATAATCTGGATTCAGCGAAGAGATAATAAACGAATGTGGAATATCTTGGCGCCAAGCAGGCTGTGCGGAACTCAAAAAGGGCTCGTGAGGCGGTAACACGCTGCTACTAAATTGGTAACAGTACTCATATTTGCCGTTTTTTGCACACGGCACCCTGAGACGGGTGCCCCGGAGCTCCCCGTAGGGGAGCTCCGGGCTTCATAGGGGCACGAATGGTCCGCTCCGACCCGCAAAATCTGTACTCGAGATGCGAATGACGCCCCTAACCTTAAACTTTAGCTTGAACTTAGCTATAATGCGCTTCGTTCCTACCAGGCTGTGGTTGCGGACGGACGAAATGCCCGTCCTAGTCCAAGACAGACGCGGTCAAAGGGATCCACGTAAGCGACCGCGTGCGCGCGGCGCGATCATGGCGCGTCCTAGATGTAAGCCGCACCGTCCGTTCTACTTTCTTTGGGGCAATACCGCCTCGCGGGCGAGCGGGTCAGTCGTGAAGGTGGCTGCGGCCTCCCGAGCAAACACCCCGGTGCGCAAGTGTGGGGTCAAATACCAGGTCAGCTGGTGGGAACAACCTGATATTCCGCGCAACGCACGGATTGTATACGACACAGAAGGCAGGGTAGTGGACATGGTGAGGGGCAGCTTGATGCACGCGGCTCGGTTAGGTGCTGGGACCGCAGCGGTCATCGCCGTTTTGGGCCTGAGCGGATGCGCGTTCAACCCGCTGTCTACGTTCACGACTCCCACGATCGACCAGATCGAGTACGAGACCGTCACGCCGGCGGTGTCGGACGATGCCCTGGTCACTCCCGGAACCCTGACGGTCGCCCTCGATACTTCCGATGCGCCGCAGGCCATGCAGGACGCCGACGGCGAGCTCACGGGGTATGCGGTTGACGCCGCCCGCGCCCTCGCAAGCCGCATGGGCCTTAAGGTCGCCTTTGTCGATGCATCCTCGGCAGGTTCCGCGCTCGGCGACAAAAAGGCCGATATCTTTATCGGCGAGATTACCTCCACGGACGGGGACATTAGCTCGCTCGGCACCTGCCTGTACGATGCCACTTCCGTGTTCGGTAAAACTAGCGATGGTGGGTCGCTAAGCGTTTCCACCGATACCCTTAACACGTCTACTCTGGGCGTTCAGATGTCCTCGGCCTCGCAGGAGGCGCTTGCTAAGCAGAGCATCACCGCCAACCAAAAGACCTACTCCAACATCAACGAGTGCTTTGAGGCGCTTGAGTCCGGCGAGGTCGACTATGTGATCTGCGACTCCACGGCCGGCGGCTACCTTGCACGCCTGATGAGCGAGGTCTCCTATGTCGGTTCGCTCGAGGCGCCCTCGACGCTTGGTGTTGCGGGCCTCTCATCCAATGACGAACTGTGTCGTGCCGTGAGCGATGCCCTCGACGGGATTACGGCCGACGGCACGCTCGAGGCGGTCCACTCTGTCTGGTATGGCACGATGCCCTACGACCTCACCACTAAGACTGTTTCGGGCGCTAACGTGCAGCCAGGCGACTCTGAGTCCAGTGAGACCACGTCTTCCGGCAGCGAGTCCTCCGATTCCAACAATGAGACCGCATCCTCCGAGGACAAATCGTCCAGCCAGGAAGCCACCATCACCGACGACGACATTAACAAACTCAATAGCTAGTTATTGCTAGGGGTGGCGTCTCCTATGCGCCAGGAGAGACGCCTCTTCACGGTTTCAACACGCATTGCCGGGCTTTCCCAACAGGGGAGCCCGGCTTTTTCATCCCAATAAAACAAGCAGGTCAAAGCCAATTTTCGGGATCAAATACAAAGTCACCGTCGCCCTCCTATAGCGCACTTTGCCACAGAAAAGTGCGAGACTTCGGTATGCGGTATCAAGCAATCGTTATTCGGGTCTTTAGGAATCCGCGTGATTAAATGCACGGCAATGGGTACATAGCCAGTACAGTAAGTCCCCGAGGCAGATTGGAGCCACGTATGGATATCAAGGTTTCTGGACGCAAGACGACGGTAACCGATGCTCTGCGTGCGCATGTGGATGAGAAGATCGGCGAGGCGCTCAAGGTTTTCGATATCGAGCCCATGACGGTCGACGTTGTACTTCGTTATGAGAAGAACCCCTCGAACCCTAACCCGGCAATCGTCGAGGTTACGGTTCGTGCCCGCGGTTCGGTGATTCGCGTTGCCGAGCACGGTGCAGATATGTACGCCGCCATCGACCTCTCCGCCGATAAGGTCACCCGCCAGCTGCGCAAGTTCAAGACCAAGGTCGTGGACAACCGCCAGGGCGGTGCCAGCGCGGCGGATGTCGCACCGGTCGAGCGCGTCGAGGATCTGGCCGACCTGCTGCTGCCCGAGGAGGAGGACGACCTGCTCGTCCGCGAGAAGGTCATCGATGTCACCCCGATGACTGAGGAGCAGGCGCTGGTGCAGACCGATCTGCTGGGCCACGACTTCTACGTGTTCGAGAACGCGACGACTGGCCTCATCAATGTGGTGTATCACCGTAAGAATGGTGGATATGGCATCATCAAGCCCCGTATCGAAACACTTGACGAGTAAAATACGTTAACTTGCATGAGTTAACGGCCGGCGGCCATCCCATGCGGATGGCCGCCTTTTTTACGTAAGGAGTCGCTTTGATGGACAAGGCTGCATCTACCGGCCATTCTGACCGCTGCCGCATCGTCGTCGATACCTGCTGCGACTTTAGCCCCGAGGTCGCCGCGAACCTCGATGTCGATATCCTGGGTTTCCCCTTCATTATCGATGGCGAGGAGCGCACGGACGATATCTGGTCGAGCATGAGCCCTAAGGAGTTCTACGACCGCATGCGCGCCGGCGCTCGCGTGTCTACCTCCGCCGTGTCGCTCGGTCGCTATATCGAGTTCTTTACCGAGTGCGCCAAAGAGGGTACGCCCACGGTCTACCTGTGCTTTACCTCGGCGCTGTCGTCGAGCTACAACTCCGCGTGCCAGGCGGCGGACGCCGTGCGCGCCGAGTATCCCAACTTTGAGCTCTACGTGGTCGACAACGCTCTGCCCTGCGCGACCGGCGCGCTCTTGGCGCTCGAGGCCGTGCGCCAGCGCTCGGCGGGACTGACCGCCAAGCAGCTGGTCGATTGGGCAAACGAGGCAAAGACCTATGTCCACGGCTACTTTACGCTCGAGAGCTTCGACGCACTGGCTGCCGGTGGCCGCATTCCGCCCGCGGCGGCGCAGCTCACGGCAAAGCTCGATGTCAAGCCCGAGCTCTCCTACGACCTTGCCGGCTCGCTGTCGCTGATCGGCGTCAACCGCGGCCGCAAGAAGGCGCTCAAGTCCATCCTCAAGTCGTTCCGCGAGAACTACGTGCCCGACCGCACCATGCCCATCGCCATCATGACGGCCGATGCCGAAAAGGACGGCGACTGGCTCGAGACCGCCATCCGCAAGGAGGAGGGCTGCGCCGACGTCACGATCATTCGCAGCTCCGTGGGTCCCACCATTGGCTCGCACGTGGGCCCCGGCATGGTGGCCTGCGCGTTTTGGGGCAAGAACCGTGCCGAGAAAGCCTCGCTTTCCGACCGCATCGCGCGCCGCGTGCGTGGCGAGTAGACAGGTGCTGCGGCTGCAAGCGCCCTCAAGTCACGGCCGAAACGCTGGCACCGAGTATTCAACCTGGTAACAACACCCAACCCAAAAGGAAAGGTTTCATGGCAAACAAGCTCTCCGTCGCATTTATCGGCACCGGAATCATGGGTGCCCCCATCGCCGGCCACATCCTGGATGCCGGCTATCCCGTCACGGTCAACAACCGCACCAAGTCCAAGGCCGCCGCGCTTATCGAGCGCGGCGCTGTCTGGGCCGATACGCCGGCAGATGCCGTGGCGAACGCCGACGTCGTCTTTACCATGGTGGGCTATCCCTCCGAGGTCGAGGAGCTCTACCTGGCGGGCGACGGCCTGCTCGCGTGCACTAAGCCCGGCGCGGTCTTGATCGACCTCACCACGAGCTCGCCCGAGCTGGCGCGCGACATTGCCGAGGCCGCCCAGGTTTCTGGTCGCATGGCGTTTGACTGCCCCGTCACCGGCGGCGAGTCGGGCGCTATCGCCGGTACGCTCACGGCTATCGTGGGCGCTACCGAGAACGACATCGCGCCGGTCCGCGATATCCTTTCCACCTTTGCGGCAAACATCTGCTGCTTCGACGGCGCCGGCAAGGGCCAGGCTGCCAAGCTCGCCAACCAGGTGTCGCTGGGCGCCTGCATGGTCGGCATGGCAGACGCCATGGCATTTGCCGAGCTGAGCGGCCTTGACCTGGAGAAGACCCGTCAGATGATCCTGGGCGGCACCGGTAAGTCCGGCGCCATGGAGAGCCTGGCGCCCAAGGCGCTCGACGGCGACTACAAGCCCGGCTTTATGGTCGAGCACTTCATTAAGGACCTGCGCCTGGCGCTCGCTTACGCCGACGATCGCGAGCTCGCGCTGCCCGGTGCCGACGTGGCCTTTACGCTCTACGACATGCTCGACGCCATCGGTGGCGCCAAGCTGGGTACCCAGGCCATCACGGTACTCTATAAGGAGGAGGCCGACGCCATTGCCGCCGGTCTGGACTGGTCGCAGTATCGTCCCGAGGAGCACGGTGCTCACGAGGAAGGCTGCGGTTGCGGCGAGCACGGCGACGACCACGAGTGCGGTTGCGGCCGCCACCATGGCGAGGACCACGAGTGCTGCGGCGGCCACGGCCATGACGACGGCCACGAGTGCTGCTGCGGCCATCATCACGGGGAGTAGCGCCCATGAACTGGACGTTCGTGGTGCTTGCGCTGGTGCTCTTTCTCTTTGCGATCTACATCGGCTTTTTGTGCGGCCAGTGGGCTTGCGAAAAGCGCGTCATCACCAAGCGCGACTACTGGATCGCCAATTTTGCAGGTGCGGCGGCAGTCGTCCTGCTAACCTGGGTGTTTTCGCTGTTCCCGCTGGTGCAGTTTGCGCCGATCGGCTGGCTCGGCGGCTTTATCGCCGGTCTTAAGATGAGCTTTGGCGAGTCCGTCGGCCCGTGGCGCAAGCACGACGAGGTCTTTAACGTCAACAAGGCACACCGCGCCGCCGCCGATGCGGGCGACGCCGAGGAGCGCCGCCGCGCGCGTCACAATGGCGCGGCCGACCGACAGCTCATCTCGGTCACCGATGACAGCAAGGGTGCTGGCAAGCACGCTAAGAAATAGTAAGAAGAGGTAACTATGGCAGAAAACAAGGAAGAACAGCTCACCGATGAGGAGCTGGCACAGCTTCAGCTGGCAGAGGAGAACGAGAACGCCGTCGACCGTCTGGTCAAGGAGCTCGGCTGCCCCACGCGCCGTATCCGCCAGTTTGCCGCCCGCGTGCTGCACCTGCTTGCCGAGCGCGATCCGCAGCGCGTCGTGCCCTGCGTGCCCGCGCTGATCGAGGCGCTCGACCGCCCCGAGGCGCAGACCCGCTGGGAGGCCCTCGATGCCCTGACGGCGCTCGCCACCACCTGTCCCGAGCAGCTGGGCGATGCCTTTGAGGGCGCCGAGACTGCACTGTTCGACGAGATCTCCTCCACGCTGCGCTATGCCGCCTTCCGCCTGCTGTGCGTGTGGGGTGCCACGAGCGTCGAGCGTTCGCGCGAGGCTTGGCCCATCCTGGACGAGGCCATCCAGTGCTACCACGGCGACCTCGAGTATCGCGACATGCTCGGTTGCCTGTACGAGTTTTGCCAGGGCGAGATCGACGCCGAGGTTGCCGAGAAGCTTGCGCTGCGCCTTAAGTTCGATGCCGAGAACGGTAAGGGCAGCTATCTCAAGGCCCGTTCGAGCGAGATTTGCGAAATGCTTGTTAAACGTTTTGGCCTGGATCTCTCCAAAAAGAAGAAGCGTGCTAGCGTTAAAAAATCTGACGACGCCGAAGACGAGGAGTAACAGATTATGGCGCACGATGTAGTCCTGATTCCCGGTGACGGTATCGGTCCCGAGATTACGCAGGCCATGCGCCGCGTGGTCGAGGCTGCCGGTGTCCAGATCAATTGGAACGTCCAGGAGGCCGGTGCCGGCGTCATGGACGAGTTTGGCACGCCGCTGCCCCAGCACGTGCTCGATGCGGTCGCCGAGACCAAGGTTGCCATCAAGGGCCCCATCACCACGCCGGTCGGCACGGGTTTCCGCAGCGTCAACGTGGCCCTGCGCAAGCATTTTGACCTGTATGCCTGCGTGCGCCCCTGCCTGTCGCAGCCGGGTGACGGCTCGCGCTTCCGCGACGTCGACCTGGTTATCGTGCGCGAGAACACCGAGGACCTCTACGCCGGCATCGAGTTCGATGAGGGCACTGCCGAGGTCGAGGAGCTCTCTCAGCTCGTTGAGCGTTCGGGCCAAAAGACCTTCGCCGCCGATTCCGCGATCTCGATCAAGCCCATCTCCATTGCCAAGAGCCGCCGTATTGTGGAGTATGCCTTTGAGTATGCCCGCCGCTGCGGCCGCAAAAAGGTGACGGCCGTGCACAAAGCCAACATCATGAAGGCGACCGACGGCCTGTTCCTGCGCGTGGCGCGCGAGGTGGCCGCCAACTATCCCGATATCGAGTTCAACGACAAGATCGTCGACGCCACCTGCATGGGCCTGGTCCAGAACCCCAACGACTTCGATGTCCTTGTACTGCCCAACCTGTACGGCGACATCGTGAGCGACCTGTGCGCCGGCTTGGTGGGCGGCTTAGGCATGGCCCCCGGCTCCAACATCGGTGCCGACTGCGCCATCTTTGAGGCTACGCATGGCTCCGCGCCCGATATCGCCGGCCAGGATATCGCCAACCCCACGGCCGAGATCCTCTCCGCTGCGATGATGCTCGATCACCTGGGCGAGAACGATGCTGCCAATCGCATTCGTGCCGCCGTATCTGCCACGCTCGACGAGGGCGAGCAGGTTACCGGTGACGTGCGTCGTGCCCAGACCGGCTCCGTTGAGGGCGCTGTGGGCACGCAGGCCTTTGCCGATGCCGTTATCGCGCACCTGGTCTAAGGTATGCACGCTGCAAACGCCTAAATAGTACTTAAGTGTTTGCGTATAACCTAAGAATCAATACGCCCGGCGCCCTGCCGGGCGTATTCTATTGGGGACTATGTTTCCTAACAAGGAGTAACTGATATGGGTCTGATTCAAAAGAAGGACGAGAAGGACGAGATCGACGGCATCCAGATCATCGAGCGCGGCGAAGGCCCTGACGGTGATGAGGACGAAAAGATCGACCTGGTCGCCGGCACGTCTGCCGAACATATTGCCGCCGGCACGTCCGCCGAGGAGGAGGACGCTCGCCTGGAGGCAAAGATCGCCGCGGATGCAGCTGACGAGAACCTCATGCCCGAGGAACAGGACGAGGACGACGACTCCGACGTGGACGACCACGCTTGCAAGCACAAGAAGACGATGATTGCCGCCTTTGTGGTCGCCGTCGTGATTGCTGCCGTGGTCGGCTTCTTTATCGGCAACGGTGGTTTTGGCGGCAAGGGCGTCGGCTCGGCGACCCTGTCCGAGGACCAGCTCGATTCGACCGTGGCAAGCTATAGCTACAACGGCAAGAAGAGCGACATCACCGCGCGTGAGGCCATCGAGAGCCAGTACAGCCTCGACACCGTCAAGGACGATGACGGCAACTACACCGCTCCGTCTGCCGACGTTATCCTGTCCTACGTGCGCAACCAGATTTTGCTGGACGCTGCCGAGGACGAGGGCATTACCGTCTCTTCCAAGGAAATGAAGCAGTACGCCGAGGATTCCATCGGCACCTCCGACTACAAGACCATGGCCACGCAGTATGGCGTGTCCAAGGATCAGGCCAAGCAGATCGTCCGCCAGTCCGCGACGCTGCAGAAGCTCTATAAGAAGAAGGTGGGCGATAGCTCCGCAAGCATGCCGACCGCCCCGACCGAGCCTGCTGACGGCAACGAGGAGACCGCGAGCAAGGACTACGCCGACTACATCATCAACCTTGCCGGCGATGAGTGGGATAGCTCAAAGGGCACTTGGAAGGATGCCGACAGCACCTATGCCAAGGCCTTTGCCGATGATGCCTTTACGGCCGATAGCGCCACCTATAAGCAGGCCATGACCGCCTACTACACTGCCTACCAGCAGTACTCCTCGCAGGCTTCGAGCGCCAGCTCCAAGTGGACCGAGTACGCCAACGGCCTCTACGCCAAGGCCAACATCAGCATCTACGGCCTGTTTGCGTAAGGGCTGCCCGAGCCACCGAGTGCGTAGCCGAAATATCTGAATAAGCCCGCTAGAACGGATGTTGAACTGCGCCCCAAATCTTGGACGCCCTAAATAGCGACTAGGCCGCGAGGGCCTGATTCCGGAACTCCTCCGGGGTCAGGCCCTTCAATCTTA
>CABUKS010000028.1 GCA_902492235.1 uncultured Collinsella sp.
TAAGATTGAAGGGCCTGACCCCGGAGGAGTTCCGGAATCAGGCCCTCGCGGCCTAGTCGCTATTTAGGGCGTCCAAGATTTGGGGCGCGGTTCACTGAGGAACGCGGGCCTTTCCGTTACCCAGATGTCGCCATAACGAGGCTCAACTCGGCATGCCCGTCGAGCTCTGCGCCGCACTGGGCTACGCAGCCGTCTTTGGCAGCGCCACCAATACGCTGCTCGCGCCGATCCTCATTGGCTGCGAGGTCTTCGGTTTCAGTAATCTGCCGATGTTCTTTATTGTCTGCGTCGTGGCTTACCTGTTCAACATGGATAAGTCGATCTACGCCCTGCAAGAGCGAGCGTAGAAAGATGTCCAAGCAGGTGGTCTCAACCGGAAACGGCGTCCCACTCTGAGGCTGTATTCCGGGACACGGTTTCCGCTTGGAACGCCATTCGGAAAGCGCGTCCCGTTCTTTCACGGCGTCTTGGCCATGCAAAGTGCCCTGGCGTTACTCCTCGTACGCGCCCTCAAGCCGGAGCAGCCATTCCTTGCGGTCAAGCCCGCCGGCATATCCGTTGAGCGATCCGTCGGCCGCCACCACGCGATGGCACGGCACGATAATCGAAATGGGATTACGCGCGACCGCAGCCCCCACAGCACGGGGAGATACAACGGGCACCTCATTTCCCGGCACACGATGTCGAGCGGCAACACGCTGGGCGATCTCGCCATACGTGGCGACCTCGCCACGCGGAATAGAAAGCAGCTCGTACCAAACTTCACGCTGAAACGCCGTGCCAATCAAATGCAACGGCGGCGTAAACCGAGGTTCCTGCCCTGCAAAATAAGCATTCAACCAAGCCCAAGAACGCTCGAGCACCGAGGAGGCCGCACCATTTGCGGGATTCACCGACGACATGCCACCGGTACCGGAAACCGCGTCGGCGCCTTCAACATGTTCGGAGTCTTCCCGGAGAAGCGTGGAGCCAAAATGCTCCTGCCCCTCAAACCAAAGTCCCGTCAGACCGCGGCCATCAGCGGCAAGCAAGATTTCGCCCAAAGGCGAAGCAAACGTCGTCGTGACCACCAGCGGCTCCTTTCAAAACTCCGCAACATAATACCGCGAATTGTGCAGACAACCCCAATCGACCCCAAAGTCACCCTAGGCAGCAGGCGCGAACGCGCCGCAGCTGCCGGCCGCGCTCCGCAGTCCCCCAAGGCGGCAGGCGCAAAGCGCCGAGGCCGCCGCCGGGATCAGGGCCCGCAACGGCCACGTGCCTCATCAGCCCAGCGGCCCCAACCAACAACGGCCCCATCGCAGGCCGCTCGCAGCAGCGTCATCGCAGGCGGGGGCCGGGCTTGGTTTTCAGAACACTCCGCAGACCAGTGCGGCGCCTTGTCCGCGGCTCCGAAGGAGCAGGACAAGGCGCCGCACATGGTCGAGGACGTTCTGAAAACCAAGCCCGGCCCCCGCCGGACAAGTCACACTACTCGCAGAGCAGCTTGGCGATCTGGACGGCGTTGGTTGCCGCGCCCTTACGGATTTGGTCGCCGCAGCACCAGAAAGTGATGCCGCGCGCAGCCTCGGGGTTCGAGATGTCGCGGCGCACGCGACCGACCCAAATCAGATCCTGGTCGGAGGTGTCCATCGGCATGGGGAAGCGGTCGTGTGCATCCTCGGCAGCCATATCGTCAACCAGCTTGACGCCGGGAGCGGCAGCCAGCGCAGCACGGGCCTCCTCGACCGTAATATCGCGCTCAAACTCGAGCGTAATGCTCTCGGAGTGCGAACGCAGCACGGGCACGCGCACGCAGGTGCAGTTCACGCGCAGCTCGGGCAGGTGCATAATCTTGCGGCCCTCGTTTTGCAGCTTCATCTCCTCGGAGGTAAAGCCCTCCTCCTTGACGCCGCCAATCTGCGGAATCAGGTTGCTCGCCAGCTGGGCGGCAAAAGCGCGCGGCTCGGGAATCTCCTCGCCACGGCCCAGGGCGGCAAGCTGAGCCTCGAGCTCGGCCATACCGGGAGCACCGGCACCCGAAGCCGCCTGATACGTCGAGACGATCATGCGCTTCACGCCGGCAAGCTGATGCAGCGGCCACGTGGGAACCAGGCCGATGATGGTCGCGCAGTTGGGATTGGCGATAAGGCCGTGATGCCATTTGATATCGTCGGCATTGATCTCGGGCACGACCAGCGGCACCTCGGGATCCATGCGGAAGGCGTGGCTGTTGTCGACCACGACGGCGCCGCGCTTGACGGCCTCGGGCAGCAGCTCCTTGGCGATATCGTCGCCGGCAGCGCCGAGCACGATGTCGCAGCCCTCAAAGGCCTCGGGGCAAGCCTCTTCAATCACAACCTGCTCGCCGCGGAACTCAACGGTCTTGCCCGCAGAGCGTGCGCTCGCCAGCAGCTTGAGCTTACCGACCGGAAACTCCTGCTCGTTGAGGCACTCGAGCATCTGGGTGCCCACGGCTCCCGTCGCGCCCAAAATAGCAACCGTGTACTGTTTCATGCTTCCCCCTTTAAAGGTTGTGGCTTTTGCCCGCACGCCGAGCAGGCCGATTATTGTTGCCAGTGTATACAAGAACGGGGCGGACACGAAACCCGCCCCGTCGAAACGAAACCGAAACGAAACGCCCCGCCGTAGATTTATGAGACATGTCCAAAAAATCAACGGGATGGCAGCTACTTGTGGAGCGCGACCAGGGCGGGATCAACCGGCGCGGGAGCCTCCAGGTCGGAGACCTTCACAATGCCGTTCTCATCGGAGAAGGCACGGTAGATGGTCTGAATCGCCAGGTCAAAGTCCTTCTCCTCGACGCCGATGATGATGTTGATCTCGTCGCAGCTCTGCGAAATCATGCGCACGCTCACGCCAGCCTGGCCGAGCATGCCAAACAGGTGGCCCGAGATACCTGCGCGGCCGCGCAGGTTACGGCCGACGGTCGCGATGAGCGCCAGGCCCTCGACAACCTCGATCTCGAGCGGCTCGACCTCCTGCTGAATGTCGCCCACGAGCGAGTACAGCGAATCGTGCACATCCTGCTCCTGCACCACGGCGCCAAAGCGGTCGACGCCGGTGGGCATATGCTCGACGGAAACGTCATAGCGCTCGAAGACCGAAAGCGCGCGGCGCATAAAGCCGACGCGCGGCTTGGTGCGGTCGCGGGCCACGTTAATGGCGACAAAACCGCGCTTGCCGGTCACGCCGGTAATGATGGGCTCTGCCTCGCCCTCATCAGCCGTCTCGCTAATGATGGTGCCGGGGTCCTGCGGCGCATTGGTGTTCTTGATGACCAGCGGAATACCCGCCTCGCGCACGGGGAACACGGCCTCCTCGTGCAGGACGCTTGCGCCCATGTACGAAAGCTCGCGCAGCTCCTCGTAGGTAACGCGCGCAATGGGCTGGGCCTCGGGAACAATACGCGGATCGGCAGAATAGAAACCCGAGACGTCGGTCCAGTTCTCGTACAGATCGGCGCCCAGGCACTTGGCCAGAATCGAGCCGGAAATATCGCCGCCGCCACGGTCGAGCAGCTTAATCTGGCCCTCACGCGTCGCGCCGTAGAAACCGGGCATAACAAAGCCGCCCTGCTGACCGTACTCCTGCACCAGCTCGGAGGTGCGATTCATACTGAGCGTACCGTCGTGATGGAACGCCACAACCGTCGCGGCGTCCAGGAACGGCAGGTCCAGGTACTCGGCCATCAGGCGAGCGGTGAAGTACTCGCCGCGGCTCACAAGCTCCTCGGTGGAGTAGCCGCCCGAGCGGGCGCGCTCGGCAAAGGCCGCGAACTCCTCACGGATGGGATAGGTGAGCTCCAGCTCGTCAGCGATATCAAAATAGCGCTGGCCAATGTCCTCGAGTAGCTCCTCACACGACACGTGGTACTTAACGTGCGCATTGACCAGATAGAGCAGGTCGGTCACCTTGGTGTCGCCCTTAAAACGGCGACCGCAGGCGGAAACCACCACAAAACGGCGAGCCGGGTCGGCGTCGACGATGGCCTTGATCTTCTTGAAGTGTTCGGCGTCGGCGACCGACGAGCCGCCAAACTTGGCAATCTTAATCATGGGCTGGAGGTTACCTTTCTAAAAAGCCTCTGCGAACCTATTTTGCGCGCTCTGATACCATGGTTTCACCGATTGGGACCAAGGCATCCGAGGAGCAGTGTTATATGGGAACTTATCATAGTACACGAGGACGCACTTTATCGTGCTCAAGTAAGGTGGCAATCCGTACCGGCATCGCTCCCGACGGGGGTTTGTTTGTCTCGGACGAGCTTGGCACCCAGCAGGTCGATATCAGCTCGCTTGCAGATAAATCGTACTTTGAAATCGCTCAAGATGTGTTGGGAATGTTACTGAATGATTACACGGCCGAAGAAATTTCGGCGTGTGTCGACGAGGCATACCGCGGCACGTTCGCGAGTGAAGAGGTTACGCCGCTCGTCAAACTCGACGCTGCACTGGGCGCCGACGCCCCTCAGACCTATGTGATGGAGCTCTTTGGCGGCCCCACAAGCGCCTTCAAGGACGTCGCCCTTCAGATGCTCCCCCGCCTCATGGCCCGCACTTCCGCCAAGGACGGCGGCGCTGAGCGCATCATGATCGTCACCGCCACGTCGGGCGACACGGGCAAGGCCGCACTCGCCGGTTTTGCCGACGCTCCGGGCACGGGCATCACCGTCTTTTATCCCGAGGGCAAGGTCAGCCGCGTGCAGAACCTGCAGATGTCCACGCAGGAGGGCGACAACGTCGCCGTCTGCGGCATCCGCGGCAACTTTGACGACGCCCAGAGCGCCGTCAAGCGCATCTTTGCCGATAAGGAGCTTGCCGAGCGTCTGGAGGCCGCCGGCACGGTGCTTTCGAGCGCCAACTCTATCAATGTCGGCCGTCTGGTACCGCAGGTCGTCTACTACTTTGCCGCCTATGCGCAGCTGCTGCGCGCCGGCGCTATCGAGGCTGGCGACGCCGTAGAGTTCTGTGTGCCCACCGGCAACTTTGGCGATATCTTGGCCGGCTACTACGCCAAGCGCATGGGTCTACCCGTCGCCAAGCTCATCGTCGCGAGCGACAAGAACAACGTACTTGCCGACTTCCTGACCACCGGCGTCTACGACCGCAACCGTCCGTTCTTCACGACCATCTCGCCGTCGATGGACATCCTCATCAGCTCGAACCTGGAGCGCATGCTGTACTTCCTGTCCGACGGCGACTGCGAGCTCGTTGCCGACCTTATGGAGCAGCTGGCACAGACTGGTCGCTACGAGGTTCCCGCCGACCTGTTGGCAAAGATTCAGAGCGTCTTTGGATGTGGTTGGGCCAGCGAGGACGAGGTCCGCGCTGCCATCAAGAGCTGTTGGGACGCGAACGGCTACGTGATCGACCCGCACACCGCTTGCGGCTATCACGTCTTTGAAAAGGTCGCTCCCGCCGAGGGCGCCAAAGCCCGCGTGCTGCTTTCGACCGCTAGCCCCTACAAGTTCCCGCGCGCCTGCTGCGACGCCCTGGGCCTCGACGTTCCCGAGGATGATTTTGAGGCTATGCGTGTACTCGAGCAGGCCACCAACACGGTCGCCCCGACCCAGCTCGCCGAACTCGAATCCAAACCCGTCCGCTTTGAAGACGTCTGCGACGTAGCCGACATGGCCAACTACGTAGAGTCAGCAGCAAAAAAGATGGCTACCAACTAAAACCCTTATTAAGCGCCGGCGAAAGCCGGCGCACCTTCTTTCATCAGATAACCCCCGGGATGATGACGAACGCGCACAGCGTGCCTGGCTGTTTAGTTCGTCGCGAGTTCCGCACGCAAAGGAAAGCACTTAATGTGCTTTCCGTCTTGCGCAGGACTGCCCGAGCAGCGAACTAAACAGCCAGGCACGCCAGGAGGACCCACATGATCAAAATCACCGTCCCAGCAACCAGCGCCAACCTAGGCATCGGCTACGACACCCTCGGCATGGCCGTCAGCCTCTACTCGCACTTCACCTTCGAGCGCGCCGACAAACTCACCATCACCGGATGCCCCGAAGAGTTCCAAAACGAGAACAACCTAGTCTACGTGAGTTTTGTGGACGCACTGGCCGCATGGGGCGAGCCGGCCTTCCCCGTCGCCATCGACATTCAGACTGACGTTCCCGTCGCCCGCGGCCTGGGCTCCAGCTCCACCTGCGTCGTCGCCGGCATTATGGCCGCCGCCGCACTGACAGGCCACACCGTCGACCGTGCCGAGCTCGTCCGCATTGCCACCGAGGTCGAGGGCCATCCCGATAACGTCGCCCCCGCCATCCTGGGCGGCGCCGTCTGCTCCTTTACGCCGACTGATTCGCTCCCCCAGTGCCTGCGCTACGAGGTGAGCGATCGCCTGCGTTTTATTACCGTGATTCCGCCCTACGAGGTGCATACGAGCGAGGCCCGCAAGGTTGTACCACAGGAAATTCCACTCTCCACCGCCGTATGGCAAATGGGCCGCATCGCCGGCATGACGCGCGGCCTGGAGACCGGCAACCTTGACCTGATTGCCGCCGCCAACGACGACCGCATCCAGGAGCCCTATCGCCGCCGCCTCATCCCCGACTACAACGCAGTGCGCGACACCTGCCTTAACGGAGGCGCCAAGACCATCTGGATCAGTGGCTCCGGCTCGACCCTCATGGCCGTGACTGACGACACCATCGTGGCGAAGTTCCTGCAGGTCAAGCTACGCGAGCAGTTCCCCAAGTGCGACACGCACATTCTGACGTGCGACACCGAGGGCGCTCAAATCGAGTACCTGTAGACATCGCCGATCGGTCTGTCCGGGCCGCCCAGGGGCATCCCCTTAAAAACGTCCTCGCACTTGAGGCCCGCTTATCCTGCTCCTTCGGAGCTGCGGATAAGCGGGCCTCGTGCTGCGGAATGTTTTTAAGGGGATGCCCCTGGGTGGCCCTATGGTAACGTTACTGGCGATGTCTACAGGGACCCACGCTTTGAAGGGGCGCCGGGCTGAAATATATGGTCCTTTATTGATAGGGGCTCTTGCTAGGCTGGAGCCCTTACTAGAGGCAGGCCTCGGCGATGCGGCGCTTGAGCTCGTCGATGCCGGTGCCGGTCTGGGAGCTTGTGATGATCACGTTCTCGGCCGGAACGTTGAGCTGCTTTTTGATGGCTGCTGCTTGGCGGGCCTGCTGGGTACGGCTGAGTTTGTCGGCCTTGGTGAGGCAGACGATAAAGTTGAACTCGTTGCCCTGCAGATAGTCGATCATGTCATGGTCGAGCTTGCTCGGGTCGTGACGAATGTCCACCAGCGAGACGACCAAGTTAAAGCTGCGCTCGGAGTCGAAAAAGTCGCCGATAAGCTCGGCCCAACGGTCGCGCTCGGCCTTGGAGCGACGCGCGAAACCGTAGCCCGGCAGGTCCACAAAGTGCACGTCGTCGGCCTCGAAGAAATTGATATTGCTCGTCTTGCCCGGCGTGCTGGAAACCTTGACCAGGTTCTTGCGGCCAAAGAGCTTGTTCATAATCGACGACTTGCCCACGTTGGAGCGGCCAACAAAGCTCACCTCGGGACAGGTGGACTCGGGGATCTGCGAAACCTTGCCGTAGCTGGCGACAAACTTGGCAAGCTGGTAGTTAATTGAATCGGCCATGGACACTCCTTGGTCGTAGGTTCTTACAAAACGGGTGTGCTATTGCGCGGCGGCGATACGACGAACGATGTCAAGCGTGATACCGCTCGCGGTGCGAGCGTACTCGTCCAGATCGAACTCGCGCTCGCAAAACGCGTCATATGCCTCGTCGCAATTATCGCTGATAGCGCGCAGCACCAGGCAATCGACACCATTCTTGGCCGCGATGTGCGCAATTGCCGCGCCCTCCATCTCGACGCAATCGGCATGCGTGGCCTCAATCGCAGCGTTACGCATGGCGTCACCCGTAACAAAGCGGTCACCCGTGGCGATAGTGCCACACAGGAACTGCTTGGGGTCCTTCTCCGCAGAATTCTCATCCGCCGAGGCATCCACAAATCCATGCTCGGCAAGCACGGCGGCGGCAACATCAGCCAACGCCGGCGTCGAGACAAACTCCTCGAGTCCCGGCGCCGACTCGGCGATGAGCGCCGTGTCAGTATCGAGATAGCGCAGGCACTTGCCAATAACCACGTCGTTAATATGGAGCTTAGGGTTTAGGCCACCCGCAATGCCCGAAAACACAACGGCCTGCGGGGCATATTTGCTGATGAGATGCTGCGTTGCCGCCGCGGCGTTTACGGTTCCCATGCCTGCCGTCGTGGCGACTACCGTCAGACCCGAAAGCCCACCGTTCACAACGGTCAAGCCCGCCTCCTGCGACTCATGCGCGCCACTCAGCTCTTCCTTAATCTGCGCAACCTCTTTTTCGAGTGCGCCTATGATCGCGATGGTTGCCATGCCATCCCCCAAATCCGTGCAAATTGCTTATCCACGGTATGGTACCAGCATTTTGGCTCAACCGCGTCAGCACCAAGCCGTTAGGCCAGTACAGCTCGGGTATCATAAAGGGGCAAAAATGACTTGCTAGCCGATGGCGTTTTTGAGCTCCGCGCGGCGCTTTTTCATGCCCGTCATGACGGCGTTGCGCAGCTCGGGCATGCGCGCGGTATCCATCTGTGGAACGCCCTCGAGCTTATAGGGAATGCCCAGTTGCTCGTACTTGACGACACCCATCGTGTGATACGGCAGCATTTCCAGGCCCACCACGTTGTGCCATGGAGCGATGAGACGACCGAGTGCCTCGCATTCCTCAACCGTATCGGTAATGCCCGGCACCACCACGTGGCGGATAACGACCTTAATCTTGCGACGCGCAAGCTCATCACCAAACGCCAGAATGCGTGCGGGATCGCACCCAGTCAGCTTTTTATGCTCGACCGGGTCGGCATGCTTAATATCGAGCAGTACCATGTCGGTCTCGTTGAGCACGGCATCGAACTTCTCGGGATGCGCGGGATCGAACGCATAGCCGCAGCTATCCAAGCAGGTGTGCACACGACCATCGTGGTTATTGTGCATGGCGTGGAACAGGTCGGCCAAAAACTCAGGCTGCAGGAGCGGCTCGCCGCCGGACACCGTAATACCACCGCTGCGGTAAAACTCATGGTTGCTCTGGAACTCGTCCATCAGGTGCTCTACGGTCACCATGGTGCCGCCGTTAACCGACCAGGTATCGGGGTTGTGGCAATACGCACAGCGCATGGGGCAGCCTTGGACAAACACTACGAAGCGGATGCCGGGCCCATCGACCGTACCCATCGTTTCAATCGAATGTACGCGGCCCAGGGCAAACGCAGAGTCCTCGGGACGAGCGTCCACACCCTCAAGCGTCATTTCTGCCATTCGCGCTACCTTGCCTCTCCTTGGATGCAACCAATTAAAATGCCAGAGCCATTCTAGACCATGCGTTTGCGTTTAAACGTCTCGGACTAGAACGGCACGTTTTAATCTATCCCCCATCACCATGGCTGGGGGCTACGTCGAGATGTCAGGCTGAAGAACGCTCGCCTGCGGCCTTTACGCCTTAAGCGTGAGCACCGCACCGAAGGCGGTCGGGCCGCAATGGCTCGAGATGACGCCGCCGACCTGAGTCCAGGTAACGTCCTTAAAGCCCAGGTCATGCGCATAGACTTCCATGTCATCGCGCAGCTCCTGGGAAAGGCCCACCGAATACGCCAGGCCAATGTGCGAGTAGTCAATCTCGTCCTTCGCAACCATGTGGTCAATAAAGGCGCGGGCGCACTTGAGCATAGAGCCGCGGAACTTCTTGGTCGCCACGAACTTACCGCCCGTTACCTCAATGCAGGGCTTAATCTTGAGCAGATGGGCGCCTAGGAACGCGACGTTGGACAAGCGACCGCCCGCCTTAAGGAAGGCAAGATCGGTAGGAACAAAGCCCAGCAGCACGCGGTCCATGACGGAGTTCGCGAAGGCGAAGATCTCGTCGACGGTGGCATCGGGGTGAGCCTCGATGTATTTGGCGGTCTCGACGACAACAAGCGACTGGCCCACCGAGACAAAGCGGGTGTCCATGGAGTAGACGTAGTCGCGCCCCTTGGCGGCGATCTTCGATGATTGATGCGAGCAGGTCGTGGCCTCGGAGTACGCAAGATGCAGAATGGTCGCATCGGGCTGCTCGGCATGGATACGGTCGTACACGTGAGCAAAATCCGCAGGCGCGCAGCCGCTGGTCTTGGGCATTACGCCAAACTCGTTGCAGCGCGAGTAAATCTCGAGCGGATCGATCGAACCGTCCTCGACGGTCTCGTCACCAATCGTGACATGCATGGGCACGCGCACGATGCCGTAGCGCTCGCAAAGCTCCGGCGTCACATCCGACCCAGACTCAACCACGATTACGTACTTGCCCATTATTATCACGACCCATCTCAACATTGGCTTTTCAATACATGGCACGCGCCGCCGCACTGTTGTACAACAGTGTCCAAGCACCAAAGAGACGCCGCCCCTTGCACACAACAAAGGACAGCGTCTCCTTGGAAAACTCCGTGCTTATCTAGGATTCCATACGGTTTATTAAGGAGTGTTACTTATTCCGCAAGCGGTAGCTATACGCGATAAACGGTAGTTGGCCGCGGCAACTGCGACACATTCCGCCCAACAAGTCCAATCGTGCTCCATACACGGTTAATGAGCGAGGCGGTAAAAATTCATCGACGCCGCACCCTCGGCATGCAGCTCCATCGCCGGAACCGCCGGCGAATAGGTACGGCTCGTAAGTGCCGCCTCGCCGCCGTTGGCAAAAATCTCGACCATCGTAGTGTCTGAAAGCACGCGCAGGTCGCGAAGCTCGCTGAGCTCGATCGACCTCCGGTCGCGTCCATAGCCTTCGTCGCCCATATCGAGGGTAAGCATCCCGTCCGTATAACGCACAAAGACACCCTTGCGGATCTCGAGCTCGACCATCTTGGCGCCCTCACAGGAAACCACAAGGTCAAACAGGCGGCCCGGCTCCTCAACGGTTTCACCGCCTGTCGCGCGAACGCAGTCGCCGCGCATCCTCTCAATCTCGTGCACCGGCTGCTGACAGAGCTTACCATCGCGCATGCTCAGCTCTCGCGGCACCGTCAACGCGCACTGCCACCCGCGTGCCACCGTCGGGCTTTCTGCCGTCGCATCGGGACAACCCGACCATCCGATCATCAAACGTCGACCCGCAGCATCCTCAAAGGACTGCGGGGCATAGAAATCAAAACCGGCATCAACCATCGGAGGCATGCCCTGGCCGACGATCTTAAAGCTCGGCGCCCCCCAATCGGCCTCGATGGAGAACCACACGCACTGATGCGGATTGCGGTAACGCCAGCCATCGGCGGGCACGCCCTGCGGACAGCAAACGAGAATAAGCTCGCCATCGAGCTCAAACAGATCAGGACACTCCCACATAAAGCCAAACTTCTCGCCCAGCTCAATGCGCGTCGCATAGCCCCAGTCCTCTAGATCACGCGAGGTATAGACAAGCACGCAGCCGCGGTCGTCTTTCGTACGAGCGCCCAGAACCATGTAGTAGATACTGTCGTGTTCAAGGATCTTGGGGTCGCGCACGTGCGTACCGATATCGTCGGGGTAATCGACCGGTCCAACAGCTATGCACTTCTCGCCCAATTCGTCGGGATTCTCGGCAACCATATGAATCTGGTTTTGCTCACGGCCCGTCAACACGTAGTCGTAATCATCGCGGTCAAAATGCTTGACGTTGCCGGTATAGAAGTAGTGAATCTTGCCATCACGTACAAAGGCAGAACCAGAATACGCTCCGCTCGAATCCAAATCGGAATCGGGGAACAGCACGGGGCCGTGATTCTCGTACGTCACAAAATCCTTTGTCGTCAGATGGTTCCAAAGCACTGGACCGCCATGCGCAGCATCGAACGGATCGTATTGATGATAGATGTGATACGTATCACCAATCTGAACCAAACCGTTGGGGTCGTTGAGCCAGCCAAGCTCAGGCTCCACATGGAACAGAAGCCTATCGGGGTCGGACGCGATGCGAGCCGCCGTCTCATCCTGTCCGACACGCCACTGCTCATAGTCCGCGCGTGTCACCTTGTTTTTTTGATTTAACATCGCCGTTGACTTTCTCGTCTATGGGGAAGGACGCTCGACTCACACGAGTCGAACGCCCTTCCTCAAATGGACTTATCCTCAGATTACACTGAACGGCTCAACTAGAAGCTAACGTCGAAGCCAGCGCCAGCGCCCTCTTCATCGGTGGTCGGCACGCCCTTTGCCTTGTTGTAGGCAAAGATCAAGACGATCGGCACGATAAAGGCGATGAGATTGCCAGCCACATACCACACGAGGGTCTCGGGCGTGACGATGAGCAGGCCAAGCACGCCGGTCAGACCCTGACCGATAGCGCGCACCTCAAAGAGCTTGACGAAGGCACCGCCGCAGCCTGCACCGATGCATGCGCAGATGAACGGAATGATCGAATAGCGCATGTTTGCAGCAAAGATAGCGGGCTCGGAGATTCCGACCAGCGTCGGGATAAAGGACGACATGCAGATGTTGCGCTCTTTGGAGTGCTTCTTGTGAATGAGGTACATACCGATGGCGCCGCCGCCCTGGGCGATGATGGAAACCGACCAGATGGCCTGGATGTAGTTGAAGCCAGTCGTGGCAACAAGGTTTGCCTCGATACCCTGGATGAACTGATGCGTACCGGTAACGACGAGCGGCTGCAGGAACGCGGCGAAGACAAAGGCGCCAAAGACGCCCATCCTGTTGTACAGGACATCGATTACGCCAGCGAGGACGTCGCCGATCAGGTTGCCGAGCGGGCCGAACACGGTGAACAGGGCGACGTTAGCGAGAATCAGGGTAACGGTCGGGACAAAGACGAACGAAACGACCTCGGGGATGTACTTCTGGGCAATCTTTTCGACCTTGGCCATAAACCAGGCAGTCAGGATTGCAGGGAATACGCCGCCCTGGAAAGCAACCATGGGAATGGATAGCGGACCGAAGCTCCAGTACTCAGCACCCGTCGGGTCCATAACGAACGTGTTGCGGTTCATAAGGCTCGGGTGAACCATGACGATACCGACGAGGATGCCCAGGATCGGGTTACCGCCAAAACGCTTGACCGCGCTGTACATAACCAGGACAGGCAGGTAGTCGAACGTGGTGGCGATAATGGCAAAGAAGCTTGCGAGGTTCTTGAGGAACTCGCTGTGATCGGCGAGGCTACCTTCCATGCCAAAGAGGCCGTTGGCAACGATCAGCGACTTAAGGCCGATGATGATAGCAGCGCCGACGAAGGCGGGAATGATGGGGATAAAGATGTCCGAGAATACCTTGAGGACCGAGAAGAACTTGCCCTTCTTGTCCGCCTCGGCGCCCTTGACCTCGGAAGCGCTGATCTCCTTAACGCCCGTCAGGGCCATAAACTCATCGTAAACCTTGTTGACGGTACCGGTACCGAAAATGATCATGAGCTGGCCGCTGTTGTACAGCACGCCCTTGACGCCATCGATGTTCTCGAGCTCGGCCTTGTTGTATTTGCTCGTATCCTTGAGCACCAGACGCAGACGGGTCACGCAATGCGTGGCGCCCTCGATGTTCTCCAGTCCGCCGACGTTGTCGACGACTTGCTGGGACACTGCCTTGTAGTCCATGTTCCTCTCCATTCCTTTTCTAAATCATAAAACGGTTCGTTGCCGCTACAGAGACGCGATCGTTGCGTTTGCGCACTTGAGCGCACCGTCGGTGACGGTAAGCGCCACACCCTGGCCCTGCTTGTTGCAGAAGCGAGCGTTGAGCGCAACATCATCGACAAAGATGGTCGCGATGTCGTCGTCGACGACCAGACGCACATGGTGAGTGCCCTCGCCCTTAAAGAACAACGGACGCTCGAGGCCCATGTTGTTGACCTGGAACCACGGGTACTGGGGAGCCGGCGTGAACTCGAGCTTGCCCTCGCGCAGGTTGGCGCGGAACTCATAGGCAAGACCGGTCTCGGCGTCCTCGGCGAACTTGACCGAGAAGCCGGCAGCGTTACCGCCGAGCTCAATGTCGGCATCGAGCAAGTAGGTGGAGCCGGCATCCGCGGCGAGCACCTGCTCGACCTTGCCCGACTCGCAGGAGAGCTCGAAGGCTTCGACAGCCTTGCCCTCGCCAAAGGCGCCGAGCATGCTCTCGGGAAGCTTGGTGCCGAGCGTTCCGTCGGCACGCTGAACGATCTCGAGGGGCATAAAGGTGCCACCCCATAGGTAAGAGCTGGGGTCGCCGCCCTCGTCACGCGTAGGAACCCAACCAAAGAGAACGCGACGCTCGCCATCGAATGCGGTGCGAGCGGCGTAGTACGCGCGGCCGTCGAAGGAGTCGTCAGCGGGGGTAATCCAAGGACCGTTGATGGACTTGGACATGCGGTAACGGGTCTTGTTGCCGTCGCTGTACTCGGAAAAGACGAGGTACCACCAGTCGCCCATCTTAAAGAGATCAGGCATCTCAAACATGGTGTACAGGCCCGGGTTCCACCAGTCGCCCTGGAACTCCCAGTTGGTCAGATCCTTGGAGGTGAACTTGACCAGGCGGCCGGTCATCAGACGCTTGTCCTCGCCCACACGCGTGCCGAGGATGAGCATGTACTCTTCGTTCTCCTCATCCCAAAGCACAAAGGGATCGCGCCAGTTGCGGTCATCGTAACCCTCCTGGGGCGGAAGCAGCGTCTCGGCGATGTTCTTCTCCCACTTGACGGCGTCGTCGCTCGTTGCGTGAAGAAGAACCTGCTTCATCAAACGTGCGCGGACCTTATCGCGATTGCAACCAGTGTAGAGCGCATGGTACTTGTCGCCCACCTTAAACACCGTGCCGGCATAAATGTACTGGTCGACTTCCTCGTCGCCGCCGCGCTCAAGGCTCTCGCCAAAGTCCTTGTAGTTGACGAAATCCTTGGTCGTAGCGAGTGCCCAGCCAAACGGCTCTCCGAAAGGTTCGGGGTTACGCGTGTCACGCTGATGATAGAGATAGAACGTGCCGTCCTCGCCGTACGGCATGATGTCGCCTACCCAAATTCCCTCAGGCTGGTAATACACCTTGTGCATCCGAGACTTCCTTTCCACGACATACTAACTCGGTACAATGGCAAGATATGTCAATCGTTTTCATATGTCAAACGTTTTCAAGCCAATACGTCTTTTCGCAGTTCCAGTCGTCGGCAAACGGTTGACATATGCCGGTGAACGGTCATCAGAGGCGTTTGAGGAATTCTTTTGGCACGGGATGAACTACGCGGTTTTGCCCTCAATGAGTTCAACGGGGAGCTTGATATTCGATTCGGGATTATCGCCGTTAATAAGAGCGATGATGGATTGCGCCGCGAGCTCTCCGATGCGATCGATATCTTGACGTACGGTTGTTAAGTCAGGCATAAACGTCATAGTTCGGCGAGCACCATCCGCGCCCACGACCTTAATATCGTCTGGAGCGCTCAAGCCGCGCTGCTTCATCACGTTGAGACAGATGGCCGCCATCGTATCGTCTCCCGCAAAGATGCCGTCAATATCGGGGTTCTCATCGAGGATCTTCGCAACGACCGCGCCCTTTTCGTCGTCGGGCTTAACGAACTCAACCTCACGGACAAGCGCGGACAAACCGGCCTGCTCAACAACATCGAGGTAGGCATCGGTACGCTTATTGGCAGGCATGCGCATGCGGCTATTGCTGCGCAGGCACAGGATACGCCTGCAGCCGTCATCAATCAGACGGCGCGTGGCGAGCTCGCCAATGCCATAGCTGTCACTTGCAATCTGGACAGAGCCCTCGCCAAGATCGCAGTCGATGCCAACCAGGCTCAAGCCCATCTCGGCATATGCCTCGGCACCGATATTGAGGGAGTTGACGATGACGCCGTCGACCATATTGCGGCGGAGCATGTCAATATAGGAACGCTCAAGATCGGGTCGATTGGCGCTGTTGCACAGCAACATCTTAAAGCCGTTTTCCGCTAACGTGCGCTCGACCGCCTGCACAACCTGAGCATGGAACGGGCTGCTCACAAAGGGAACGATCATACCGATAAGATTCAGGCGACCGTTGAGCATGGCACGGGCGATATCGTTGGGCGTATAGTTGATGCGCTCCATCGCGGCGTGGACCTTATCGCGGGTCTCTTGGCTAATATAACCGCGGTTATTAAGCACGCGAGATACCGTAGTAGGCGAAACCCCCGCCACCGCTGCAACTTCCTTGATGCCAGGCTTAGCAGAATCCTTAGAACGAGTGCCCTCGCGAGCCATAGCACCCTCCCCTATCAACATGTCATACGTTTACATACGAACAAAGCATACCCCAACAACAGCGGGAAGACGGTAACAGCACAAGTAAGTAAACGACTCATCCAAATAATTAGGAGAGTTCCGCCTAAAGGGTGACTCCGAAGAACCCCGCTTGGCCGTTTTTGGGTTATTTTCCAAAACATCCCGCAGGACGCAAAGAGGCCCCGCCGCGCAACGCGCGCAGCGGAGCCTCTTTGCATGTCCGAGGACGTTTTGGAAAATAACCCAAAACCGGCCCCAGTAATCCTACAGGAGTTAAATCCCTTTAGAACTTGTTGTGGAAGGTACGCGCAATGACCTCGTCCTGCTGCTCCTTGGTGAGCGTGTGGAAGTTCACGGCATAGCCGGAAACGCGGATGGTCAGCTGCGGATACTTCTCGGGGTGAGCTTGAGCGTCGAGTAGCGTCTCACGGTTGAAGACGTTGATGTTCAGGTGGTGGCCACCCTTCTCGGCGTAAGCGTCGAGCATGTGGACCAGGTTATCGGCCTGGGTCTCGGAAACTTCAGAAACCTTCATAATATGTCTCCTTCGATTAATAGGCGCCGGCCGAAACCGGCGCGCTAATCAGTAATCGTTATTGTTAGTATAGCACTAACAATAGTTACTCGCCCAGCTGATCAAGGTCGATATCGCCAAAGAACACCTGGTCCTCCTTGCCGAGCGCACTCGGGATGATGGAGAAGGTGTTGGAGATGCCGTCCTGGGCATCGCGGAACGGGAGCTTGGAAACCGAAGACAGCGAAGCGATGGCGCCGTGGCTATCGCGCTTGTGCATGGGGTTAGCACCCGGGGCGAACGGCTGGCCAGCCTTGCGGCCGTCGGGCGTGGAGCCGGTCTTCTTACCGTACACGACGTTGGAGGTAATGGTCAGAACCGAGGTCGTGGGCACGGAGTTGCGATAGGTGTCGTTCATGCGGATGTACTCCATGAACTGGTGCACAACGTCGTGAGCGATCTGGTCGACGCGGTCGTCATCGTTACCGTACTTGGGGAACTCGCCCTCGGTCTCGAAGTCGACGATGATGCCGTTCTCGTCACGGACGGGGTGGACCTTGGCGTACTTGATGGCGGACAGGGAGTCAGCCACGACGGAAAGGCCAGCGATGCCCGTAGCGAACCAGCGGTGCACGTGCTTGTCGTGCAGAGCCATCTGGATGCGCTCGTAGCAATACTTGTCGTGCATGTAGTGAATGATGTTCAGCGAGTTGACGTACACGCCAGCAAGCCACTTCATCATGTCGTTGTACTTGGCCACAACGTCGTCGTAATCGAGCGTATCGCCCTCGACGGCGCGATACTTGGGGCCGACCTGCTTCTTGGAGACCTCGTCAACACCGCCGTTGAGTGCGTACAGCAGGCACTTGGCCAGGTTGGCGCGAGCGCCGAAGAACTGCATCTCCTTGCCGATGCGCATGGAGGACACGCAGCAGGCAATGCCGTAGTCGTCGCCGTGATAGACGCGCATGAGGTCGTCGTTCTCGTACTGGATCGAGGAGCTGGCGACGGAAGTCTTGGCGCAGAACTTCTTGAAGTTCTCGGGCAGACGGGTCGACCACAGAACGGTCATGTTGGGCTCGGGGCTGGTGCCCATGTTCTCGAGCGTGTGCAGGTAGCGGTAGCTCATCTTGGTAACGAGCGTACGGCCGTCAACACCCATGCCGCCGATGGACTCGGTGACCCACTGCGGGTCGCCGGTAAACAGGGCCTGGTACTCGGGGGTACGGGCAAACTTGACCATGCGGAGCTTCATGATGAAGTGATCCACGAACTCCTGGATCTGCTCCTCGGTGAAGGTACCGTTGGCAAGGTCGCGCTCAGCATAGATGTCGATGAACGTAGAGGTACGGCCGATGGACATGGCGGCGCCGTTCTGCTCCTTGACGGCAGCAAGGTAGGCGAAGTACATCCACTGGATGGCCTCCTGCGTGTTGGTAGCAGGGTTGGAAATATCGAAACCATAGGTCTCGGCCATCATCTTGAGCTCGCCGAGGGCGCGGATCTGCTCCTGCAGCTCCTCGCGATCGCGGATGTTGTCGGCGGTCATGACCGTCGGAGTGGAAGCCTTCTGGGCCTCCTTGTCCTTGATCAGGTAGTCGACGCCGTACAGGGCAACACGACGGTAGTCGCCGATGATGCGGCCGCGGCCATAGCCATCGGGCAGACCGGTGATGATGTGAGCCGAGCGGCAAGCACGCATCTCGGGGGTGTAGACATCGAAGACGCCAGCGTTGTGGGTCTTGCGCTCGAAGGTGTAGCGCTCGACAACGTTCTCGTCGACCTTGTAGCCGTGCTGGCTGGCAGCCTGGCAAGCGATGCGGATACCACCGTTGACGTGCAGCGCGCGCTTGAGCGGCTTGTCGGTCTGGAGGCCAACAATGGTCTCCTTGTCGCGATGGGCATTATCGATGTAGCCAGCGGGGTGGCTCACGATACCCGTGACGGTCTTGGTGTCCATATCGAGGACACCACCCTGCTCGCGCTCCTTAAGCAGCAGGTCGAGAACCTCGCCCCACAGCTCCTTGGTACGCTCGGTCGGACCTACGAGGAACGACTCGTCGCCCTCGTAGGGGGTGTAGTTCTTCTGGATGAAGTCTCGGACGTCAACCTCTCCCGTCCAAATGCCTTCCTTGAAGCCTTCCCATGCCTCCTGCATTGTGTAACCACGCTCCTAGTTACGTGTAATGCGGCGCTCTCTCACACCGCTGCTTATTGAATTCTTGAATTATCGGCTTGCACTACCGGCTTCTTCCGTTCTTCACCACACGTTGGTACAGGGAAAAACGTTTGTCCACCTTGGAACTACAACCCAAAACCCAAGATTTCACCCGTCTGAGAAGGATAACATAGCCACCCTCTCCATCTGGGCTGTTATATGTTTCTTTTTTTATATCATAATGGCGTTTTTTACAAATCCGCAGGAAATGCGAGCGCAAACAACTACCGTTCACCGATTTGTTTGGTTTTTTCCTTGCCTTTGTACGACGTTCACTCTAGCTGTTATGCCAGCTTTAGCAGGGTAAAGTACCTCTGAGTAGGCTTTAGGACATGCCTAACGATCTGCCCCTAACTTTGCTGGCACCGACGGTGTACGGAGGTCGCCTAAAGGTAGTTTTCTAGGCATGTCCCAAAATCTACCGCATAGGGTGCGCGTGCAAGGGTATCATCTTTCACCGAAAATAGTTTCTAGTGTTAGGGGTTTTCGGTGGAAGATACCGATTTCCGTGAACTTGGACGTCAGCTCCTTACCGAGTTCGGCAGCATGCATCAGCGCATTTCGCGTTTTGCGGACAAAGCCCTCGGCGGCGAGATGGCCGTCATGCGCGCCCTCATACTCGCCGGCGGTTCGCTCACGCCGAGCGAACTCGCTGATCGTGCCTGGGTCTCGAGCGCCCGTATCGCCAATATCTTACGCGCCCTCGAGGCCAAGGGCTGGGTCGAGCGCGAGCACTCAAAGACTGACCGTCGTCGCGTACACGTCATAGTGACCGACAAGGGATTCCAGGATCTCGAAATCAAACGTCGGGAATTCGAGGACCGCACCGCGGCTTTCCTCGAGCAGCTCGGCGAAACAGATACCCAAGAGATGGTGCGTCTTCTAAGGCGTGCCAACGAAATTATCGACCGCAATCAAGAAAGGAGAGATGCCGAGTGAGGATTCTCAAGCTCTTTAAAAAGCATATCCTGGCACTGTTCGCAGCTATCGTACTTATCGTAATCAGCTGCAACGCCGATCTGGCACTGCCTACCTATATGAGCGACATCGTCGACGTGGGCGTGCAGCAAGGCGGCATCGCCTCGCCCGTGCCTGACACCATTCGCGCCGAATCGCTCGATGACCTTGAGCTCTTTATGAGCACCAAAGACGCCAAGACGGTAGAGGCTGCGTTTGCCAAGGCTGACAAAAACGGCATTCGAACGTACAAGGGCACCGAGGAAGAACGTGCCGATGGAGGCAAGATTGCCGACATTATGAGCCTGCCCGAAACTGTCGTCCTTTCGCTCAACCAGGGCATTGACGCCAACTCCATGGGCGACATGATGGGCTCGTCCAGCGAGAAAGACAACAACGCTGCCCAGGCCATGCCCACCCCCGAGCAGATGGCTGCCATGACGCCCGAGCAGCTCGCCGAGATGCAGCAGAAGGCCGCAGCCGCGCAGAGCATGCAAAAGCAGGTCGACGCCGACGGCGGTAAGATCACCATGAAGAGCCTTCGTCTAGGCGTTGAAGGCGACCTAATCGACCAGGGCAAGCTCGTCGAGGGCGCCAACCAAATGGCGGACAAAATGGGCTCCATGTCGGGCTCCATCGTCACCCAGCGCGCCGTGAGCTATGTACAGGACGAGTACAAGGCACAGGGCATCGACCCCGCCGACGTGCAGAACGCCTACCTGAGCCGCATGGCGACCACGATGTTTGGGCTGTGCCTGGTGTCGCTCGTCGCCACCATCCTGACCGGTGCCGTGGCTTCGCGCACCGCCTGCTCCATCGCCCGCGACCTGCGCCGCGAGACCTTCAACAAGGTTATGCACTTCTCGCCGGCCGAGGTGGGCAAGTTTAGCCAGGCCTCGCTCATCACCCGCTGCACCAACGACATTCAGCAGATCCAGATGGCCGCAACTCTGTTTATCCGCATGTGTCTGATGGCCCCCGTCATGGGCATCGTCGCCGTCATGCGCGTCCTGGCCAACCATACCGGCCTGGAGTGGACCATCGCCGTTGCCATCATCGCGGTCTCGGCCGTCGTCGGAGTGCTTATGGGCCTCACCATGCCCAAGTTCAAAAAGATGCAAAGCTTTGTTGACCGCGTGAACCTTACCGCCCGCGAGCTGCTCGACGGCCTTATGCCCATCCGCTCGTTCAACCGCGAGGAACATGAGCTCGAACGTTTTGACAAGGCGTCGCTCGACCTGATGACCACGCAGCTCTACACCAACCGAGCCATGAGCTTTATGATGCCGCTCATGATGCTCGTCATGAACTGCATCACCGTGCTTATCGTCTGGTTTGGCGCGCAGGGCGTGTCCGACGGCGTGATGCAGGTCGGCAACATGATGGCGTTTATCTCCTACACCATGCAGATCGTCATGGCGTTTATGATCCTCACCATGGTTTCGGTCATCCTGCCCCGTGCCGAGGTCGCAGCCGAGCGCGTAGATGAGGTCATCACCTGCCCCACGAGCATCAACGACCCTGCCTCGCCCAAACTGCCCGCGGCCAGCGCGCCGCGCGGTGAGCTCACCTTCCGCGACGTGAGCTTCCAGTACCCCGATGCCCGCGCCGACGTCATTAGCGGTGTGAACTTCACCACGCATGCCGGTCAGATGCTCGGCATCATTGGCTCCACGGGCTCGGGCAAGTCCACGCTCGTACAGCTGATTCCGCGCCTGTACGACGTCACGGGCGGCAGCATTTCGCTCGACGGCATCGACGTGCGCGACATGACCCTTTCCGAGCTGCGCCGCCGCATTGGTTACATCCCGCAGCAGGGGCGTCTGTTCTCGGGCACCGTCGAGAGCAACCTCAAGTTTGCCGGCGACATGGTGAGCGATGATGACATGCGCCAGGCCGCGCGCATCGCACAGGCCGAGGACTTTATCGCCGAGCGTGAGGGCGGTTACGACTCCCCCATCAGCCAGGGCGGCTCCAATGTTTCGGGTGGTCAGCGCCAGCGTCTGGCCATCGCCCGCGCATTGGCCAAAAAGCCCGAGGTCGTGGTGTTCGATGACTCGTTTAGTGCCCTCGACTACAAGACCGACGCGCGCCTGCGCGAGGAGCTGGCCAAAAACGTTACCGACGCCGCACTCGTGGTCGTGGCCCAGCGCATCGCGACCATCATGCACGCCGACCAGATCATCGTGCTCGACGACGGCCACGTAGTGGGCACCGGCACGCACGAGGAGCTGCTGCGCAGCTGCCCGGCGTACCTGGAGATCGCACAGTCGCAGCTTTCCGCCGAGGAGCTGGGGCTTACCCAAGAAGAAATTGCAGCCGTCATGGAAGGAGGCGAGCGCTAATGGCAGACGAGACCAAGACTCAGATTCCCAAGCCCACCCGCCAGCGTGGTCCCATGGGCCGCATGGGTGGCATGCGTCGTGGCGAAAAGGCCAAGGACTTTAAGGGCACCATGAGGCAGCTGCTCGGCTATATCGGCCAGCACAAGATTGCCGTGTTTGCCGCCGTCGCCTTTGCCGTGTGCTCGGTCATCTTTAACATTGTGGGACCCAAGGTGCTCGGCCAGGTTACGACCAAGCTGTTCGAAGGCCTGGTCGCCAAGGTCAACGGCACCGGCGACGTTGACTTTGACTGGATCGCCAAGACGCTCGGCTTTTTGCTCTGCCTGTATCTGGCGAGCTCTGTCTGCAGCCTGGTCCAGGGCTGGCTCATGACCGGCGTCACGCAAAAGATCTGCTACCGCATGCGCAAGGAAATCGCCGCCAAGATTGCCGTCGTGCCGATGAGTTACTTCAACGGCCACAGCAAGGGAGACGTACTCAGCCGCATCACCAACGACGTCGATACGCTGGGTCAGTCGCTCAACCAGAGCGTGACGCAGCTCATCACGTCGGTGACGCAGATTATCGGCGTGCTCGTCATGATGCTTTCGATCAGCCTGCCGCTTACCGGCGTCACCGTGCTCACGCTGCCGGCCGCCGCGATTATCTTGACCGTAATGATTCACTTCTCGCAGCCGTACTTCCGCGAGCAGCAGCAGGTTCTGGGCGCCGTCAACGGCATTATCGAGGAGGACTTTGCCGGCCAGAACGTCATTCAGGTGTTCGACCGCGCCGAGGCCTCGATCGAAGAGTTCGACCGTCAAAACGACCGCCTCTTTATTAGTGGCTGGCGCTCGCAGTTCCTGTCGGGCCTGATGATGCCGCTTATGAGCCTGGTGGGTAACATGGGCTACGTGGGCGTTGTCGTGGTGGGCGCACGGCTCGCACTGACCGGCAACGCCACGCCCGGCGACATCCAGAGCTTTATCCAGTACGTTCGCAACTTTACGCAGCCCGTGCAGCAACTGGGCAACGTGAGCAACACGATGCAGTCGATGGCAGCCGCCACCGAGCGCGTCTTTGAGTTCCTGGCCGCGCCCGAGGAGGAGCAGAAAGCCGACGCGCAGATTCCCGAAAAGCGCCCCGGCCATGTGGAGTTTGATCACGTCAAGTTTGGCTATACGCCCGACAAGACCATCATCCACGACTTTAGCTGCGAGGCGCAGCCCGGCCAGACCATCGCCATCGTCGGTCCTACCGGCGCCGGCAAGACCACGCTCATTAAGCTGCTGCAGCGCTTCTACGATGTGGACGGCGGTTCGCTGCGCGTCGAGGGTGTCGACGTGCGCGACTGGGACCGCGCGGCGCTGCGCGGCGAGTTTGCCATGGTGCTGCAGGATACCTGGCTGTTTAACGGCACCATCCGCGAGAACATCCGCTACGGACGCCCCGATGCAAGCGATGCCGAGGTCGAAGCCGCTGCACGCGCCGCACGCTGCGATCACTTTATCCATACGCTCGCCGGCGGCTACGACTTTATGATCAACGAGGAAGGCACCAACCTGTCGCAGGGCCAGCGCCAGCTCGTGACCATTGCCCGTGCCATTTTGGCCGACCGCCCGGCGCTGATTCTGGACGAGGCGACCTCCAACGTTGACACTCGTACCGAGGAGCTTATTCAGCGTGCCATGGATGCGCTAATGCAGGGCCGCACGAGCTTTGTCATCGCGCACCGCCTGTCCACGATCCGCAACGCCGACGTGATCTTGGTGATCCGCGACGGCGACATCGTCGAGAAGGGCACGCACGACGAGTTGCTCGCCCAGGGCGGCTTCTACGCCGATCTGTACAACTCGCAGTTCGACGAGGCGGCGTAAATTCTGCCGCGGGGAACGAATAACGCCCGAGAACGGGGGCGCAGGACAACCTGCGCCCCCGTTTTTGCTCTGCGGCCCTCAAACCGCCTCCCCTGGGACCTGATTGACAGCTCCTTCGAGACCCCGTGGGCAAAAAATGGCAAATATGAGTACTGTTACCCTTTTAGTAACAGCCAAAACAGCCCCAAATGCCGTTTTCACGGCTTACACGCGTCCCTAAATTGATCAAACAGCCCTATAGCGGACTTATATGTGTTTGCGTTAATGAACATATTTTGCTGTTATGTCTATTATTTTGCGAAGGCAATATGCTACTAAGCTAGCAACCGTACTCATATTTGGCATTTTTTGCCCACAGGGTGTTTCCTGGGGAACCGACAATAGCCTTAGGGTCCCGCGCGACGCCGCTCCCTCCCAGCATCCGCCGACGTTTACCCAGATAAAACCTGCCAAAATAAACCTGTCCCTTTTTGGTAGGTTTCGGGGTGACAAGGGCTTGCACTTTAGCGTGCGACAGCGGATAATGCCGAGCATTCGACAATCCGCTTATTGCTCTTTCTATAGATTGAGGAGACCCCTATGGCCATGGAATTCAAACGCAGGCTGCCGATCCCCATGGAGATCCGCGAGGAAATGCCACTTTCTGCCGAGCTTACCGCCAAAAAGCAGGCATTTGACGCCGAGGTCGCCAAAGTCTTTACCGGCGAGGACGCACGTAAGGTGCTCATCATCGGCCCGTGCTCTGCCGACCGCGAGGATTCGGTGCTCGAGTATATGAACCGACTGGCCAAGACCGCCGAAGAGGTCAAGGACAAGCTCATCATCATTCCGCGCGTCTACACCAATAAGCCGCGCACCAAGGGTACCGGCTACAAGGGTCTTCTGCACAACCCCGACCCCGAGGCGCCCGATGACCTACTCGAGGGCGTCAAGGCAATCCGCCATATGCACCTGCGCGTTATTGAGGAAACGGGCTTCTTTACCGCCGACGAGATGCTCTACCCGTCCAACTACCAGTACCTCGTCGACCTGCTGAGCTATGTTGCCGTGGGTGCACGCTCAGTCGAGAACCAAGAGCATCGCCTGGTGTCGAGCGGCATTTCGGTACCCGTCGGCATGAAGAATCCCACTGCCGGCTCTACCACCGTTATGCTCAACTCCATTTACGCCGCGCAGGCGCACCAGAGCTTCATCTTCCGCAACTGGGAGGTCGAGTGCGACGGTAATCCGCTCGCGCACGCCGTTATGCGTGGCTACATCGGTCTCGATGGGCGCACCTACCCCAATTACCACTACGAGCACCTGGAGCGCCTGGCCGAGCGCTATACCGAGCATGCCGGCTACGCCAATCCGGCAGCGGTCATCGACTGCAACCATGACAACTCGGGCAAGCGTCCGCTGGAGCAGTATCGCATTTGCAAGGAGGTGCTCGACAGCTGCCGCCGCAACGAGTCCATCTCCAAGCTAGTCAAGGGCTTTATGATCGAGTCCTACCTGGAGGACGGCAACCAGCCGGTCGACGGCGGCGTCTTTGGTAAATCGATCACCGACCCGTGCCTGGGCTGGGAAAAGACCGACTACCTCATCCACGAGATCGCGGAGCGGGTGTAGGTTACGGCGTTTTACCAAACGCCGTAACGGCTCGACGCTGCAAGCCCGCCAGAGCGGCAATCTGCCTTTCAGCTTCGACGGCATGACCAAAAGGTCAATGCCGCCTCGCTTCAAGGCACCTTGCTCGCTCTGGCGGGCTTTCGCTGACTTTTGCTCTACCTGCGGTGTTGGCGGGGTAGCTAATTTAGGATGGGGCTCTTTTAACTACCCGCAAAGTAGTCATTGGGGACGTTCTTAAATAACTAGTCGTTTAAGAACGTCCCCAGCGACTACAAGCTCTCCAACCGCGAGGCCGAGGTTTTGCGTCTGGTTGTACTGGGCAAATCGAACCAAGAGATCGCTGGCGAGCTATTCCTTGCCGTGGGCACCGTCAAGACCCACATCCTCAACATCCTGGTCAAAACTGAGCAGCAAAACCGCACGACGCTCATCCTCCACTTCTGAAAGCGCTAACCTGCCAAAAAGAGACAGGTTTATTTTGGCAAGTTTTATCTGGGCAAACGCCAACCGCCGCGGGGAAGTTGTCTCCCTTCGCGGCGGTTTTTGGTTCATGATTTCATTCGCCTCAATCTGTAACGCGTAGAGGACAAATCGCCGTCTTACTGTTACAGATCGAGACGAGTTATAGAGTGCGCGTCGAATAGTCTCAATCTGTAACAGGTAGAGACGTTTTTGCCAGCCAGGTGTTACAGATTGAGATGAACGAAGGGGCAGCAGCGTTAAACAAGTCCGCCGCAAAGTAATTCGGAGAGATCCGATCCTAGAGTTATCTACCAGGTACGATATGTGCACTGATATTTTGTCTCAAACCCGGGCATCCCGTTGCCGCGCGGGCTTAACGCTGCACCCGTATAGAGAATCGTTTGCCCCGTACGAGAATACGAAGTTTTAAAAGACAGCCTCTTGTATGTCTGATCGAAGCAATCAATATTCTCGCTCGGGTGGTTTGCAGTGGAGAACGATTTGTAGGTGTCCAAGACATCCGCCGTCACAAGACGACAAGGTGCAACAGAACCTGCATCTGGTTGCGCCGACGCATAAGTGGGAATTACGGCCATCGACAGAGCGAACATAATACATGCGCACATTGCCTTCACATAGTTCTTCGCTACATTTCGCTTCATGGGGGGGGTGCGGACAGAAAGTTGGACCGTGAAGCGGTCCGGACTGGAGGTTCGCATGTACAGCAGGGAGAAGGTCGAGCTCTTCCTCCTGGCGACG
>CABUKS010000029.1 GCA_902492235.1 uncultured Collinsella sp.
CTCGACGGCACAACCCCCACCATCGGCTGGACCCCCAACCTCAGCGCCCTTTAACCATCCCCTCATAAGTTGCGGTGAAATACGGACTAAAATCGCCCTTTCGGGCACCAAACAGTCCCTATTCCACCGCAACTCAACAGCCGGCACCTGGGGACGTTCCTTTTCTGCCGGCACCTGGGGACAGTCCTTGCGGGGCGTCCCCACAGCGCCTATGCCAGCTTGTCGATCTGCCCAATCTCCCAAAGCGGAATATTGATGAGCATGCCCTCGTCTCTATATGCCGCCAGGGAGCTCCTCACGCAACGCTCGAGTTTGAATTTTTCGCAGGCTACTTTCAGACTCTTCGCTTTAAGGTTCTCTGCCGCCTTGACCTCAAGCGGAAGCACGGTTCCCGCATGGTCGATGGCAAAGTCGGTTTCGGCATTGCCGGAGGTAGAGGACCAATACGCGGGAGTTTTGTCCTGGAGCAAAAGCTCCTGCGCGACGTATTGTTCGGTCAGCGAACCTTTGAACTCGGTAAAAACAGCGGATCCGTTAAGAACGATGGCCGGAGAGAGACCGGAGAGCGCTCCGAGGATGCCGGTGTCGATGCAGAACAGTTTGAAGCCCGAGAGGTCTTTGTAGCTCGAGAGCGGCGCCTTTAGAGCGGAAGCACGTGGCACCTTATGAACGATTCCGTAGTCCGTGAGCCACTGGAGGCTTTCCTCGAAATCGCGTGCGCGCGCTCCGGGACGAAGGGCGCCATAGACAAACTTCTTGTTCTCCTTTGCAAGCTGGCCGGGAAGGGATTTCCAAACCAACCTCATGCGCTCGACGATGCGGGCGGGTGCATGTTTGCCAAAATCGGATTCGTAAGCCTCGATGATTTGCTGTTGAAGCCTTCGGGCTTCGATGAAGTCGCGTGTCTCGGCGAAAGTGGAGACAACTTCGGGCATACCGCCGACAACAAGGTATTCCTTGAGCAAGTGCTCGAGCTTTTCGGTAACGTTTGCTAGAAGGTTCATGTCTGCGGCAAGGATGGCGTCGGCGAGCGGGTTGCCGTCGACGGCACGAACGAACTCAGCAAACCCCATGGGACGCATGGTGAGCTGGTCGATTTTGCCGACGGGAAATGACTCGTTTTCGCGTCGGAGCGCGAGGCCCATATAGGAACCGGCTGCTACGATGTGGTATTCGGGTGCAAGCTCGTTGAAGTACTTGAGCGAGGTGATCCCGCGTGGCGCCTCTTGGATCTCGTCGAAGATGATGAGCGTGTCTTCCGGCGTTACGGTTTGGCCACGTAGGAGTTCTATCTGGGAGATGATGCGCTTGGGGTCGAGGTTCCCATCGAACAGCGAGCGCGTGCTCGGCTCGAGCATAAAGTCAAAACGAATGACGTTTCGATACTGCTGGCTTGCGAATTCGTTAAGAAGCCAAGTCTTTCCTGTCTGGCGGGCTCCCTTAAGCAAGAGAGGTTTGCGATTCGCCCTTGATTTCCAAGCGATAAGTTCACTCATAAGCTGTCGCTGCATATTGCCTCCCAACCCTCTCGGCTAGTATAAGGCCATTTGGGAGTTTCCATCGGAAAATGTGGGAGACAACCACGTTTTTCCATCGGAAAATGTGGGAGACAACCACGTTTTTCCATCGGAAAATGTGGGAACACCAACCTAAGTCGCGGTGGAATAGTTCCTAAATGGGCTGGTAAACGGCCAAAACAGGAACTATTCCACCGCAACTTAAAGCCCCATCGGCGTCCAAAAGAAACGAGCCCGCATCCCTGGGGAACACGGGCTCGTAAACAATACGTGGTAGGGGCGGTGGGACATCCGCGCATTTGCTGCGCAAATACGCACCGGCTTCGGCCGCCTGTCGGCGCCCTCGCCGGCTCGCTACGGACGCTGCGCGTCCGCTTAACGCTCGCCCCCTCGCGGGTTCGAGCCCCACCGGCGTGTAAAAGAAACGAGCCCGCATCCCTGGGGAACACGGGCTCGCAAGCAATCACATGGTAGGGGCGGTGGGACTCGAACCCACAATCCTTGCGGCGAGAGATTTTAAGTCTCCTGCGTATGCCAATTCCGCCACGCCCCCGTGAGACTAGAAGTCTAGCACAAGCCGTCCGTTACGCGTTGACGGCCATCGAGTGTTGGCCCGACTTCTCCAGGAACTCCTGGAACTTGGCTTCGTCGCCCTTGTTCTTGTACTGCAGGGCCAGCAGGTATTCCAGGCGGCAGCTCTTGACCTTGTCGTCACCGGCCTCCTTGAGCATGCGCTCCAGCTCGGGAATGTCGTTGTGGCGCTTCAAGATCATCGTGTCGTACATCAGTTGGCATTCGTGCGCGACTGCCTCGGCCTGACCGCCCTCAAAGCCCTTGATCTCGTGCAGGAGCTCCTTGGATTTTTTGCGGTCCTCCTGGCCAACGTAGTAGTTAAAGGCCTTAATCACCAGGTCGACGCGCTGCATCTTGGGCAGATTGAGTCCCAGCAGCAAATCGAACATCTCGTCGGCGCGCTTGTGGTCCTCGCGCAGCAGATAGGAGTTCAGGCGCAGGTAGTCGCGGTTATAGCGCGGGTACAGCATGCTGGTGAGTTTGCCATCGAGCAAGCGATCGAACTCGTCCCACTGCTTGGCGGCCATCAACTGCTGCAGGCGCTTAAACGTGGTGCGTTTTTTGACGCTAAAGAACACCGACACGGCGATACAGATGATGACGACGGTGGTCCAGAGGGTGCGGGAATCGGGCATATTGGGGTCCTTAGTCGCTCATAAAGCGAGCGGTATGACAACACGTACTAGATGTATTATACGCAGCGCGCAAGCAAACTGGCATAAAAGCTCATCGAGGCTGAGTGCCATCGCTCGCTGCGGTACACTTACCTAAAGTAAACCACGAAGGGAGACATTACCTATGAAGAAGATCGTTTTGGCTTGCGGTGCTGGCGCTGCTACTTCCACGCTCGTTGCCCAGAAGGTCGCTACCCTGCTCGACGCCAACGGTTACGCCGACAAGTACGAGATCGTGCAGTGCGCCATCTCCGAGGCCAAGGACGTTTGCGACGAGGGCGCCGACCTGCTGATCGCCACCACCGTTGCCCCCGAGGGCCTTACCTGCCCGTACGTGAGCGGCGTGCCCTTCATGACCGGCATGAACCGCGTCGCTGCCGAGAAGGCCGTCCTCGACGTCATGGCTCAGTAGGCGCTGACTGCATGAGTGAGCAGAACGCCAATCCGGTAGAGCTCTTTGGCATGCGCGTCGCCCACGTGGGCATCAACGCCACCGACCCGGCAGACGCCTTGGAGATTGCGGAGCTGTTCTCGACGATGATGGGCCTGCCCGTTATCGAGACCCCGGTTTCGTACTTTAACGATTCGCTGGTCGAGGTCATGAAGCAGAATGGTCGTGGCACCAAGGGCCACATCGGCTTTGCCGTCAACGACATCGATGCGGCCGAGAAGTGGTTTGCCGAGTGCGGACTCGAGGTCAATGAGGAGTCGCGCGTGCTGCTGCCCGACGGTGGCACCAAGCTCGTGTACTTTAAGCGCGAGTTCGCCGGCTTCGCCGTGCACCTGTGCCGCGAGTAGCGCACAAGCTGCCATAGCTAGCAAAAAGGGATAGGGCCGCGTGGCCTTATCCCTTTATTTATGCCGAGGGGTTGACTTTTGCAACGGTCAAAAAACCGAAGTCTAATACTTTTCCGAGAAGTGAACGAGACAAATCGGACCCCCGAAGCATCGACACTTTAAGGGCGTCGTTTCCTGCGGTTTCGATACTAGAATCCTGCGATTTTGCCGACGAAAAATGTGGATGCTTCAGGGGTCCAAAAACAGACGTTCACTTCGCGGAAAAGTATCAGACCTCGATTCACGAGGGGGCTTCCTACCGTGGCAGGCGAATCGTAAAGCGGCTGCCGACGCCCTCGACCGAGGCCACACCGATGACGCCGCCGTGGCTGTCGACGATCCACTTGGCGATAGCGAGCCCCAGGCCCGAACCCTGTGCACCGACATCGCGCGCGTTGTCGGCACGGTAGAACCGCTCGAACGCGTGAGCTGCGGATTCCTGGTTCATGCCGATACCCTCGTCCTCAACACTTATGTCGATCGTGCCCATGCCCGCATCGGGTGTTATGCCAAATGTGACGGTCGTTCCCGCACTCGAGTACTTGGCGGCGTTTTGCACGATCACGCGCAGAGCCTGCTTCACGAGCGCGACATCGACGGATGCGTCGTAGCGCGGGTCACTGGCAAACGCAGTATCAAAAGCCAGTCGATACGCGTGCGCGGCATCAATCATCTGCGATTCTTCGCATACCTCGCCGACCAGTGCAGCCAGGTTGGTATTCACGCGCCGCAGCACGGTGCGGCCGGCATCTCCGCGTGCCAAAAACAGCAGTTGTTCCACGAGCTCCTGCATATGCTCGCTTTCGGTCTTGAGCGAGGCGATGGACTCTGCCAGCACGTCTGGGTCGTCTTTGCCCCAGCGGTCGAGCATGTTTACGTAGCCCTGAATCACCGCGATGGGCGTGCGCAGCTCGTGGCTCGCGTCGTTGACAAAGCGCATCTGCTGCAGCTTGGCCTCTTGCATCTGGCGCAGCAGGCGGTTGAGCGCGACCTCGATGCTCGCCAGGTCGGCGTCGCCGGTAGTGACGCTCGGCGAGTCGACGCTTGCGCGCTCGATGGCCTGCTCCAGCGTTTCCATCTTGCCGCCGGAGAGCTGCATACGGCCGAGCTCGTCCACGCGTAAGGCCAGGTCGTTGAGTGGTGCCATGGTACGGCGCACGCGGCGGGCGCCGCCGAGCATGTTGAGCACGCTGATGACCTGCCAACCCACAACGACAAGGTAGAGAGGCCATAGCGCGACGAGGTCCTGCGCGAGCGGGAAGGTCTTGCTGGTGTGCGCAAGCTCGACGGTATAGGCGAGCGTTGCCAGGTCCCAGCCGCGCGCGGGCGTCAGCGACATGCCGTGAACGGTGGCGCCGGGAATCCAGCCTGCAGTAAACGCGCCTTCGGGCAGCGTTTGGTTGTAGCCATAGACGAGAATCGCCGCCGCAATCACCACCAGCAACAGATCGAGCCAGACGTAGCTCACCAAGCGGCGCCACATATAGCTCCAGTTGATGGCGCGGGCGATGGAGGTGACGCGCTTGGCCTCGGCGTTACGCGCGGCAGACATAGCCCACCCCGCGCACGGTCTGGATGATGCGGGCACCGCCGGCGTCCTCGATCTTGGCGCGCAGGTGCGCGATGTGCACGTCGACGTTGTTGGTGTCTCCTACGTATTCGTAGCCCAGCGCCTCGTGCGCGATGCGCTCGCGCGTGAGCACGGTGCCGGCGTGCGTCATAAGCAGGGCGAGGACGTCGAACTCGCGAGCCGTGAGCGCGATGGGCGAGCCGCCGACCGTGACTTCGCGGCGGTCGGGGTCGAGCGCGACCGAACCCACGGTGAGCGCGGCGGGGGAGGGCGCGGCGGATGCCTGGGCCGAGTCGCCGGCCAGGGGCATCGCAACGGTACCGGCGCCCGCGCCGCCCACTACGTTCGCCCCGGCACCGACGCCGCCAACGCCCGAAGCCGCCCGCACGGCCTCCGAGCGCTTCAGCGCCACACGGATCCGTGCGAACAGCTCCTCAATGGCAAACGGCTTGGTCAGGTAATCGTCGGCGCCGGCATCGAGCCCTGCCACCTTGTCCATCACGGCATCGCGTGCGGTGACCATAATCACCGGCACATCTTTGTGCTTGCGGACGCGCCGCAGCACCTCCATACCGTTGAGCTGCGGCAGCAATACATCGAGCAGAATCAGATCGTAGTTGCGCTCCAGCGCCAGGTCCACGGCGGTGCGGCCGTCGGCGGCGTGCTCCACCTGGTAGCCCTCGTGCTCAAGCTCGAGCGTCACAAAGCGGGCGATTTTCTCCTCGTCCTCTACGATCAGGATTCGTGCCATACGTGCCCCCGTCTGTGATTACTTGTCGTCGTTCAGATTTTGCTTGATGTCGTCCGCGGCATCGGCGGCGTGTTCCATCAGGTTGTTGATGCTGCCAGGTACGTCACCGTCGCTATCGATGCGGTAGCGCATGCCAAAGAACAGGCCAAGCAGCATCAGCCATATCGTGGCGCCCCAGGCAAACAGCGCGACGATGGGAATCAGGATGGGAATGTTGAGGATGATCGCATCGCGGCGCGTGGCGATAAACTTGGTGTCCAGGCTCAGGCGGAAGAGCTTTTTGAGGTACTCCCACACGCTGTCCATCTTCTTGGAGAAATCGGTCTTTTCGCTCGACTTCTCGTAGGCGGCCTGTGCGGCGACCATCTCGGCCGAGGGCTCGTCGACCGGCGTGGATTCGGTGGCGGCGTGCGCTGACGTGGTCTGGGTCTTGCCCTGCGACTCGAGCCAAATGATGGCATCAAGGACGTTGCCGTCGGCGGCGTCGAGCGCTGCCTTGGCATCGGTGTAGCTCACGTTGCACTTGGTGCGGATGGTTTCAACTTTTTCGAGGTCGTCCATGACCTGTCCTTTCGTTCGATGGGCGCGACGCTGGGCGATCTGCCCGGGCGCGAGCGTTGCGTTCGGCGGCCTGCGTTGCGCGGCGCCGCCCCGCCCTTGGTCGAACTCTATAGTGCAGGTTATAGATTAAGCGATTCTTGAGCCAAGATTAATGTTGGATGAGTTTTTGGGTGGCGGTGGGGAAGGGCAGAAAAGGCAGGTTTTGCGGGGCGTGAAGGAGGGGCGGTCTGATCTTTGGGACAGCTGATAGCGAGGTCTAATACTTTTCCGAGATGTGAACGAGTGAAAACGGACCCCCGAAGCATCGACACTTTAGAGGTACCGTTTCCTGCGGTTTTGATGCCAGAATCCTGCGTTTATGCCGTTGAAAAATGCTGATGCTTCAGGGTCCAAAAACAGACGTTCACTTCGCGGAAAAGTATTAGACCTCGATAACGGGGATGGGGCGCCGGTGCAAAACGGCGTCAAGGGTTGGTCGAGCAGGCGGTTTCTCCATTGATGTCCGCACGACATGTGACACTTTCCCTGCCGCCCTGCTCTGCCGCGGCGGTATGCATCTGAACGACGACCCTCTAAGGAGTTCGATATTGATGAGTGACAACACCAAGCATCTCGCAAAGAAGTGCGTCAAGGACGCGGGGCCGTGCTTCGCGTTGTGCCTTGTCGGCGCAGCGGTTGCGCTGCTGGCTGTTCTGGGGCCATTCGACGTGCTCAGAAGTGCCGTCTCTCTGCACGTTTGCATGGCCCTTGCCGCCGCCATGATGACCGGCGGCGTGCTCGATCTGGTTTGTTGGGTGCTTGATCCGTTTGGATGGAAGAACGAAGGGTAAGCCCTAAGGAGTGGAAGGGCTGGAACGGTTGGCTTAGTGATCGTGCAGAATGCGGTCTAGCGACTTACAGGGAAGTGGTGATCTGATGACGGTCTATGTGACGGGCGATATTCACGGCGGCCTCGACATGCAAAAGCTGCGCGATTGGGACCTTGGGGATAGCCTGACGAGCGACGACTATCTGATTGTCGCGGGCGACTTTGGCTTTCCGTGGGATTTCTCTGCCGAGGAATGTGCCGATATTGCCTGGCTGGAATCGCGTCCCTATACCGTGCTGTTCGTCGACGGCAATCACGAGCGTTTCGATCACTGGGCGGAGCGTCCTATGGAGTTGTGGCACGGTGGGCTGACGCAGCGCCTGTCGGATACCTCCCCCATACGGCGCCTGACGCGCGGCGAGGTTTTTGAGCTCGACGGCTCAACGATCTTTACCATGGGCGGTGCCACGAGCGTGGATAAGGAATATCGCATTCCCTATTCCAGTTGGTGGCCACAAGAGCTGCCGGATGAGCGCAACTTTGAGGAGGCGCGGGCAAAGCTCGACGGCGTGGGCTGGAAGGTCGACTACGTGATCACCCACACCTGCTCTACGCGTTTGCTTTCGCCCACGCTTTATCCGGCACCCGGCTGGAATTACCCCGCGGTTGATCGACTTACGGCGTTTTTCGATGAGCTGGAAGACCACTTGGATTACAAACGCTGGTACTACGGGCATTTTCATCGGGATGCCAACCCTGCCGAGCACCATACCGTGCTCTACGACTGCATTGTTCGCCTGGGTGACGAACTTCAGCCCTGGGATGTTGCGTAGAGGCGGACTGAGCGGCTACTCGGCCGTTACAGTGATGTTCTCGCGGTGCACACGGATAACATCCCAGCTAAAGTGCTCGACCAACTGCTCGGCGGTACGCGGCGTGGTGTCCGGTGCGATGCCCGTTTGCCCGGCGAGCCATCCCATCAGTGCCTCGGGCGTGCCAAAGCGGGCGCGTAGTTCGCCCAGGTCCAGATCGCGGTCGCGCTTGGAAAGGCGGCGGCCGTCCGGCGACATGAGCAGCGGAATGTGCGCGTAGTGTGGCGTGGGAAGTCCCAGCAGATGCTGCAGGTAGATTTGGCGCGGCGTGGAGCCCAGCAGGTCGCATCCGCGCACGACCTCGGTGACGCCCATGGCAGCGTCATCGACCACCACGGCTAACTGGTAGGCAAACACGCCGTCGCTGCGACGCACCAAAAAGTCGCCGCATTCGGTGGCGAGCGCCTCGCATTGGGCACCATACGTGCGGTCCACAAATTCGACCACATCGTCTGCGAGGTCGTCGACGGCGGGCACGCGCAGGCGCGTGGCCGGAGCGCGCAGGATGCTGCGGCGGGCAACCTCCTCGGCAGAAAGGCCTCGGCAGGCGCCGCGATAGATGGGCGTGCCGTCGCTGGCGTGCGGTGCGCTCGCGGCGTGGAGCTCGGCGCGCGTGCAAAAGCAGGGGTAGGTGAGGCCGGCGTCTTGCAGCTGGTGCAGGGCGTCCTCGTACAAGTCCAGGCGATCGTGCTGGTAGTAGGGGCCTTCGTCCCACTCAAGCCCCAGCCAGGCCAGGTCGTCAATCAGTTGAGCGGCAAGTTCCGGGCGCTTGCAGCGATCGTCCAGGTCCTCGATGCGCAGTACGATGCGGCCACCCTGGCTGCGGGCCGAAAGCCACGCGCACAGGCAACTGAACACGTTGCCCAGGTGCATGCGGCCCGAGGGCGACGGGGCAAAACGGCCCACGACGGGCGCGGGGGCAGAGGCGGGCGGCATCGCTGGCGCGTCCGCGGTGTGTGTTGCTATGTTGCGTGCGTTGATATCCATGCGGACGAGTATAGCGCGGGGCGCGGTGGGGAGACGTCACTGTGGTCCGCAAGTTGTCGAAGCCCCGCATTGCGTATGGCGGGCCGCAGACTCGGCGCTTTGATTCCTGTCCATCAATTCGGCACCTTAGACGACAGAAACCCCGGCAGCTCTTCGCAACTGCCGGGGTTTCCGCGGAAAAGGGGGACATGATCCTCGAGCGAACGGCAAAGGGGCAAACCGTTTTCGCTCAACTGTTTTATGCCCCTTGCCCGCGGGCTCAATCAGAGCGCGTCGCAGCAACACAAAGCCACTACACCTGTGACGGAGCTGTGAAATGGTATCTATCGTTGGCGCATGCCATGCCAAAGAGTGTCCCTAACGGCTAGTCATTTAAGAACGTCCCCAATGACTAGCTGCTGGCGGCGGGCGTGACTTTCATCCCGTTTGGCGCTCCGGTCGCCTAGATATTCGTCATGTGTGTCCGTAAACGTGGGACAATGGCGCTGTTGGTATCACAGACAAAGGATGTGCCTATGAACGCCCCCGTTGCCAAGACCTGTCGGCAGCGCCGCCTATTCGCGCGATTCGCTTCCGTCTGCGCACTCGTCGCGCTTGCGTTGTTGCTGCTGCCTGCCGCCGCACACGCCGACGGCTACTCCATGAGCCAAACCTACATCGGCGCCACGGTTGAGGCCGATGGATCGCTGACCGTTGTCGAGGGACGCCAGTTCGATTTCGACGACGACATCAACGGCGTGTTTTGGGAGATCAATACGGGCACCAACCAGCAGGGCGGCGCGGCGGGCGTCGACGTGCTGAGTGTCGAGGAAGAGGACACCGCGTTTAACAAAGTCGATAGCGCGAACAAGGGCGACTCTGGCGTCTACACGGTCGAGCAGACCGGTGACGGCGTAAAGATCAAGGTATTCAGCCCCCACGAGAGCGGCGACAGCGCAATCTATTACGTGAGCTACACCATGACCGGTGCGGTCATGAACTGGGCCGATACCGCCGAGCTCTACTGGAAGTTCGTGGGTGACGGCTGGTCCGCGGATTCCGATGACGTCGAGATGGAAGTGTACTTCGCAAATGCTGCTGCCGGGACGGCGGCCGTCAAGGGCGATAACTTTCGCGCATGGGGCCACGGTCCGCTGACGGGCGATGTGTCACTCGATGAGGACGAGCCCGTGGTCACCTATACCATTCCCTGCGTGCATCAGGGCGAATTCGCCGAGGCGCGCATCGCCTTCCCCAGCGACTGGGTGCCATGGCTTTCCGCTTCAAGTGAGGAGCGCATGTCAACGATCCTGAGCGAAGAGAAAGAATGGGCCGACGAGGCTAACGCCCGCCGCGCTCACGCTCGCATGATTGCCAATGCACTTGCCGTGCTAAGTGTTGTCGCGGCGGTGGCCTTTACCGGCACAATCGTTGTGCTCAAGCTGCGTCGCCGCAAGCCCAAGCCGCTTTTCCAGGACGAATATTTCCGCGATGTGCCTTCGGCCGACCATCCCGCCGTGCTTTCGGCCCTCATGAGCTGGAACGAGGTGCCCGATCAGGCATATATCGCCACGCTCATGAAGCTCACTGGCGACCGTGTGATCAAGCTGGATCAGGCGACCGTGACTAAGGCTAAGAAGGGCCTGCTGGGGCGCGAGAAAGAGGAGCAGACCTACCGCGTGACGGTGAGTGATGCGGGCTGGAAGTCGGCCAAGGGCATTGACCACATGGTGCTTAAGGTCTTCTTTGCCGGCGCTAAGCCCGACGAGAACGGTGATCGTTCGCGCACGTTTGACGAGCTGCAGCACTACGTCAAGCAGCACGCTACGCCCGTGGGCGACAAGCTCGAGGACTATCAGAACACCGTTAAGGGCAAGCTGGCCGATAGCGAGTACGTTGCCTCGGACGGCATCGTTGCAATGGTGTTTTGCCTGGTTCTCGGTATTCTGATCGCCTTTGTTCCCATGGGATCCATTTTCTTTACCGACGGCGCACAGGTGAACATTATCGCCGCGCTTATCTCGGTGCCGATTGTGCTGGTGGGTATTGGCGTGGGCCTTACGTTCCGCCGCTTTACGCCGGAGGGCGCCGAGGTGGCGGCGCGCTGCAAGGCGCTTAAGCATTGGCTCGAGGACTTCACGCGCCTAAAGGAAGCCGTCCCCGGCGATCTGGTCCTGTGGAATAAACTTCTGGTGATGGGCGTGGCGCTGGGCGTTTCGAAGGAAGTCCTGCGTCAGCTTGCCGAGGCTGTTCCTCCCGAGGTGCGCGAGTCCGACGGTTTCTACGACAATTACCCCTGCTACTGGTGGTACTACCATCATTACGGAAACCAGTCCCCCCTCGATTCGTTTAACGACGTGTATCACGAGAGCATCCGTGAGCTGGCTTCGAGTTCCGATAGCTCGAGCGGCGGCGGAGGCGGCGGCTTCTCGGGCGGCGGCGGAGGCGGCGTCGGCGGAGGCGGCGGCGGAACGTTCTAACGGTCGTAAATTATGGGATGGGCTTTTCTCGACAGCCGTCGGGGAAAGCCCATCCCCTTTTTACGTGCTACCTACGAAGACTGTCCCCAGCAACTAGTCATTTAAGAACGTTCCCAACGACTAGGTGCGGTTGCTGCCAAGGAGTGTCCCGGGGTGCCGGCACAAAAGGAACGTCCCTAACTGCTGGGCTTAGGCTGTTAGATCGAGTTCGTAGAGGAAGCTTTCGCGCGGCATGGCGTGGCGGCGTTCCTCGCGGTTGGCGCGGTGCGTGGCGGTGCGCTTAAAGCCGTGCAACTCGTAGAACTTCCACGAGCAGTTGGAGTCGGTGTACAGGTGTGCGCTGGTCGCCCCGCGCGAGGACAGATGCGAGATTGCGGCGTCGAGCAGAACCGTGCCAACGCCCAGGCCGTGGACATCGCGATCCACGGCAAGCAACGTGACCTCGTTGTCGTGCGGCAGCGGGCTGCATTCGAGCAGGCGGTTGTTGGTTCGGATGGTTGCGCGCACAAACGAGAGATATTCGGCGCAGGCATCGGGCTCCAGCTCGCGCATTTGCGACAGCAGTGCACGCTCAGTATCCATCCAATGTTCGTTGATAGTGACGCCGGAGCTCTGTCCTGCGCGTGCAAGCGCAATGCCGCGCGCCTGACCGTCGATTACGGCAACCTGCGAAAACGTCGATGACGAAAGGCAGTAGGCAAGATCGCACGCGGCCTCAAGGTGGTTGTACTCATCGTTATCCGAGTTGTTGTGCCAAAGCTGCTGCAAGATCAGCGCGATGGCGTCGAAATCTTCGGTATCAAACGGTCGGTAGAGAACCCGCGAGACCATGGTGCCTCTTTCTATTGCGGATGCATATCGAGCACAGTTCTACCACGCCGTTGGCATCTAATTATGGTGCCGCTGTGTTCCATGAACTCACCGCGCCCGGTGCCACGCCCATACCCCCGCTCGAAGCTTTTTCTGCACAGCCGCGCGTTGCGGGGTGCATCGTCGCGCTCGATGCGCTACATTAAATCAGTATTTTCAATGCCGCTGCGCGAGCGCTGCAGATCGACGTATCACCGACTCACAGAGCACGGCGGCGTACCAGACAGGAGGACTGCATGGGATCTGATGTGAAGATCGCACGCGCGTTGATCTCGGTTACCGATAAGACGGGCGTCGTCGATTTCGCACGGACGCTGGTTGACGACTTTGGCGTCGAGATCATCTCTACGGGCGGCACGGCTCGTGCCATCGAGGACGCGGGCGTTCCCGTAACCCCCATCGAGGAGTTCACGGGCTATCCCGAGATGATGGACGGCCGCGTCAAGACGCTGCATCCCAAGGTTCACGGCGCGCTGCTTGCCCGTCGCGATTCCGAGCAGCACATGCAGGAGGCGGCTCAGCACGGCATCAAGCTGATCGATCTGGTCGTCGTCAACCTGTACGAGTTCGAGAAGACCGTCGCCAACCCCGAAGTCACCTTCGCGGATGCCATTGAGCACATCGACATCGGTGGCCCCTCCATGCTGCGCTCTGCCGCCAAGAACGCCGCGAGCGTTACCGTCATTTCCGACCCGGCCGACTACGACGCCGTCCTGGCCGAGATGCGCGAGACCGGTGGCTGCACCACGCTTTCCACTCGTCGTCGCCTGCAGGTGAAGGTCTACCAGACCACCGCCGCCTACGACACGGCTATCTCCCGTTGGCTTGCCGCCCAGGCAAGCGACGTGGCGGACACCTCTGCCAAGCTCGAGATCTCGCTGGAGAAGGTCGACGACCTGCGCTATGGCGAGAATCCTCAGCAGAAGGCTACGGTCTACCGCTTTGCCGAGGGCTGCGAGAACACCGCGAGCTCGCAGTTCCCGCTCGTGGGCTCCGAGCAGATTCAGGGCAAGCCGCTCAGCTACAACAACTATCTGGATGCTGACGCCGCTTGGAGCCTGGTCCGCGAGTTCGACGAGCCTGCCTGCGTGATCCTCAAGCATCAGAACCCCTGCGGCTCCGCCGTGGCCGAGGACATCACGGCCGCCTACGACCGCGCCTTCGCCTGCGATCCCAAGAGCGCCTTTGGCGGCATCATCGCCTGCAACCGCGAGGTTCCCTATGAGCTGGTTGAGCACTTCGCCGATCAGAACAAGCAGTTCGTCGAGGTCATCATCGCCCCGGGCTACACTGCCGAGGCGCTCGAGCGCATGGCCAAGCGCCCCAACCTGCGCGTGTTGGCGACCGGCGGCGTGGACCACGGCGCCCAGGTGGAGCTGCGCTCCGTCGACGGCGGCATGCTGGTGCAGGAGGTCGACCACGTGACCGAGGATCCCGCGACCTTTACGTTCCCCACCGACCGCAAGCCCACCGACGCCGAGATGGCCGAGCTCGAGTTTGCCTGGAAGGTCTGCAAGGGCGTTAAGTCCAACGCCATCCTGGTCTCCAAGGGCAAGGCCGGCATTGGCATGGGTCCGGGTCAGCCCAACCGCGTTGACTCTGCGCTGCTGGCCTGCGAGCGTGCCGAGGACTTCTGCGAGCGCGAGGGCGTGGAGAAGGGCGGCTTTGCCTGTGCAAGCGACGCGTTCTTCCCGTTCCGCGACAATGTTGACGTGCTCGCCGCGCACGGTGTGACCTGCATCATCCAGCCCGGTGGCTCCAAGCGCGACGATGAGAGCATCCAGGCCTGCAATGAGCATGGCATCGCGATGGTCTTTACGGGTGCCCGCCACTTTAGGCACTAAGTTTCGCCCCGGGACAAAATAATCTCTGCAAAAGACGGTCGCTCCGTTTGGAGGGCCGTCTTTTTGGTATAAGAGGACGGAATGACTAACACGAAAGGTATGACCATGCCCCAGATTGATGATGCCGAGCTGTTTGGCAATGCCGAGGATCAGCGTGCGTACGAGGACTTTTGCGCCAATCAGGAGGCGGTCGAGAAGTTTACGCTCGACAAGCCCGCGCTTGTCTGCCGTTGGCGCATGTCCAATAAAAAGGTGCCCATGCTCAACCGCCACATTCGCGCACTGTCCGAGCGCCTGGTGCAGGGCGAGCCGCTTACCCATAACATGCTCAGCTGGGCCAAACAGCACGTTGAGTGGTCGCTTGCCGAGGGCGATTACACTGCGCACGACGGCGTACTCATGCTGGTGATCGACATCAACGGCAACGCCGCCATGACGGTGGGGGAGTACGAGCCGCTCGCCGATACGTCGGCCAAGGCGCTGCGTGCCCGTTCCGCCGAGGCCCGCTCCGAGGCCGACGAAACCGGCGTGGCGCCCGAGCTGCTCGCCGCCGTCGATAACGGCGAGCTTGCCTTTGTGGCGCCGGGGGACGAGTGCCTGTGCGGCACGGCGACGCTCATTGAGCAGCTGGCCCAGACCAAGGGCATCCCGGTCACGCGCGTAGACATTCCCGCGCAGCTCAAGGGTGCGCTGTTTCTGGTGAGCGACGAGCACGGTGTGGTTGCCGCCGCCGACTCCGACGCCGCCGACTCCGACGCCGCCACGGTCGCCTTCTTCGCCGAAGGCTACGAAAAGCTCCGTGCCCGCCGTTCCTAACCTCAAGGCGGGGTGGGCTTACTGAAGTGAGCGAGCGCGTTCGATGGCGTAGGCGAGCGACAGCTGCTCCATCTCCGGGGCGCATTTGTAGCTCAGTCCGGTGAGAGCTGTCACCTTATCGAGGCGATATCGAATCGTGTTCGGGTGCTGGCTCGTCTGCTTGGCGGTTTGCTCGATACGTCGGTCGTTCTCGATGAATGCGGCGAGCGTGGATTCCAGCTCGCTGCCATGCTCGCTGTCGTGCTCGCGTATCGGCGAGAGAATCGCCTCCGAGAACGATCGCATCTCCGGGGTTTCCGCAAAAGGCATCACGGTTCTCAGGATGCCGAGCTGCGTATAGCGGACGGGACCCTCGGCTCGTTGACAAGATAGGCGCTGCGCGTAAATCGCCTGCGAGATCACCTGCGCCACCGCCTCGTCTCCAAACAGAATATCGCTGATGCCGAGCCCTTCCGCTCCGCCATCGATGCCGCTGGCCTCGATGAGTTCCGTGAGCGCCTGCACGATTCGCTCCACATCGAGCGTCTGTTCCGAGTCGCTTGTCGCTACGAATAACAAACCTCCGTCATAGGGTGCCAGCATATTGTGGCATCCGGCGAGGGTCGATTTTGCACAAAGACGTTCGATTTGCAAAAACGCACGCGGGTCGAGGGGTTCTGCAAACGATGCGAACAGGGCGACCGCTTCGTCCAGAAATGACGGGTTGAGACCTCGGATGCGTCGGCAGATGGACTCGGGCGATACGTCTGTCCTCAGGGCATCGATCTCGCGTTGCGCGAAGTCGATGGACGCGAGCTGCTCGATATGCCGTTTGACTTCATAGATGACGCTGTCAAAGAACAGTGAGTCGTCGGTCGTGAGAAAGACCGGGTAGTGCCGCGCGTTGGCGTAGCGGATGGCTTGGTCGGGAATCGGGATGTGCAGGACGTTTTTGATGATGAGACCGCTCGTTCCCTTGGCGACGAGGTATTTCACGGCTTCAGTGATGAGGTACGGGTCGTCCTTCGCATAGAGGAAAGTGCTGAGGATGATCTCGTCTGAGCTGAAGTTGACGCGCTGGTATTTGTTCTTGAGGCCGGGCATGAGTTCATAATCGAGGATCCCGACGCCAGAGACGGCACGCGAGACGCCATCGCTGCCGGCGATTAGACGGACCGACCCCTCATATTCCCGTGAGAAGTCCGAGATGGTGTATAGCATCAACATCACCTTGTAAATCACTATAATAAGTACAGGTATAAATAGGATAATCGCACATCCGTATGCCGTTGATGCGGGAAATAGTTCAAATACCTGCTGATAGAACGAAAAATCAGATCGAGAATCGTTGTAGATTCCAACAAGAAATGATCCTTGGCGGCATCGTTACTAAACCGTACAGTGAAGCAACGTAAAGCTTTCACTGAAAGGAGCGATGATGGGGCAGATGATGGTGCTTTCGGCTGAGGAAGTTTCCAAGGTGCTGACGATCGAGGATGCAATCGCTGCCGTGGAGGAGGCATATCACCAGAAGGCAACGGGCAAGGGTGTTGCGTGGCCGATGGTATATGAGCAATTCGAACCCGGCGTGGCCGATATGGATATCCGCTCGGGCGAGTTGGCGGGAAGCGGCCTCTTCGGTCTCAAGCTTACTGCTTGGTTCTCTCAGAATCCCAAAAAGGGGCTGCCCGAGATCTTCGGCACCACGCTGCTGTGCGACAACGCGACGGGCGAGCCGTTGGCGCTGCTCAATGCCTCCGCCGTCACTGGACTTCGCACCGGTGCCGCCGCTGCGCTCGGTGCCAAGTGGCTGGCTCGGGCGGATGCGTCCAAACTGCTTGTTGCGGGTGCCGGCCACATGAGCACCTATATGGTGGCGGGTGTGCTCGCCGCCTGTCCCAAAGTGAGCGAGGTCAAGGTGTGGGAGCCAGTTTTCGATGCCGCGCCCGAGGCCCGCGTCGAGCGCATGCGAGACGAGGTCGCCCATATCTTGGGCGCCTGCGAGCATGCTCGCGAGGCATCCGCCTATTCCATCGAGGCGACGGCCGACGGCCAAGGCGCCGCGGCAGAGGCCGACATCATCGTGACGATCACGCCGGCGACCAAGCCCATCATTCCCGATTCATGGGTGCGTCCTGGTACGCATATCTCCTGCGTCGGTGCCGACATGCCCGGCAAGCAGGAGCTCGCCTCGGCGCTTGTCGCCCGTGCCGCTGTTTACGTCGACGACCGCGAGCAATCGGTCACGTCCTGTGAGCTGGAGATTCCGGTTGCCGAGGGTGTCATCACGCCCGAGGACATCAGAGCGGAGCTCGGCGAAGTCATCGCCGGCACGGCTACGGGGCGTTCGGATGACGAGCAGGTGACGGTGTTCGATACGTCGGGCATCGCCGTTCAGGACCTTTCGGCATCGAAAATCGCCTACGACCGCGCCATTGAGGCGGGGCTGGGCACCGTGGTGGAACTGTAAGAAAGTCAAGGAAAGGAAACGACAATGCAGATCAAGGATTTCGCCGTCGAGCAGTGGATGAACGCGTGGGAGACCAAGTGCACCCACAACGTTGCGGAGACGTGCGTCTACTCCCTCACGCTCGACCAGCTGTTCGAGCTTACGAACACCGACAAGAAGGCGTGGCTCGATAGCCTGTGCTCGCGCCGATTCACCTACGGAGACATCGAGGGGCAGCCCGGCTTCCTCGAGGGGGTCGCGCGTCTCTATAAGACGGTCGAGCCCGGGCATATCGTGCCCACGCACGGCGCGACCGGTGCCAACTCCCTGGTTATTTCCACGCTCGTCGAACCGGGCGATCACGTAGTCTCCGTCAAGCCCACCTACCAACAGCTTTACTCGATTCCCGAGATGTGCGGCGCGAAGGTCGATATCCTTCAGCTCGATCGCAAGAACGGCTACCACGTCGACGTCGACGCGCTCGATGCCCTGGTGACTGACGATACCAAGCTCATCTGCATCAATAACCCGGACAACCCCACGGGCGCCCTGCTCGACACCGATACGCTCAAGGCGATTGTCGAGGTCGCACGCAAACACGACGCGTGGGTGCTCTGCGACGAGGTCTACCGTCTGCTTACTCAGACGGATGAGTACTCCGAGTCCGTGATTGACCTGTACGACAAGGCCATCGTCACCGCATCCATGTCCAAGGTCTGGTCGTTCGCCGGCCTGCGTCTGGGCTGGGCGGTTACCAAGAGCCCGGAGCTCCGTCGCGCACTGCTCTCGCATCGCGACTACAACCTGATTTCCGCCGGCATATTCAGCGAGTCGGTGGCGGAGCTGATTCTGGGCAACGCTTCCGTGATCCTTGAGCGCAGCCGTCGCATCGTCCGTCAGAACCTTGCTGTTCTGGAGAAGTGGGTCGAGAGCGAGCCGCACCTGTCGTTCGTCAAGCCCGAGGCGGGTACCACCGCGCTCGTGTATTACGACTACGACATCGACTCCAGGACGTTCTGCGTCGACATGATTAAGAAGTCCGGCGCGCTCGTCACCCCGGGCGATTGCTTCGAGGAGCCCAAGAGCATGCGCATCGGCTATGCATACTCCGATAACACCGACGACCTGCAGAAGGGCCTGGATGCTATCTCTGCGTACATGCGTACGCTCGAGTAGAGGCTCGAGGCCGAAGTGATGGGGCCGATCGGTTTAGGACCGGTCGGCCCCTATTTTCTCTCAAGGCTACCGAACACTATTGTCACATTAGATGCCCACGGGGTCGCATCGCTGCGATGCCGTGGGCATAATGGTGTGGAAAGTGCAAGTTACGAGAAACGGGAGGACACATGGCGCTGATCTATGTCGTTGAGGACGACGAGCCCATTCGTCGTGAGCTTGTCGACATCCTTGCCCGCGCCGGTTTTGAGGTTGAGACATGCGAATCGTTTGAGCATGTCTCGCGCGATATTCTCGCCGCCGCGCCCGACCTGGTGCTGCTCGACCTCACGCTTCCCGTCAAGGACGGCCAGCATATCTGCCACGAGGTTCGCCGCGAATCCGAGGTTCCCATCATCGTCCTCACGTCGCGCACGACCGAGATCGACGAGGTCATGGCCATGACGCTCGGCGCGGACGACTTTGTTCCCAAGCCCTACAGCGCCCGTGTACTCGTGGCGCGCATCAATGCCTTGCTGCGTCGCACCGCGGCGGCAGGCGAGCGCAGCACGCTCGTCCACAAGGGGCTGGAGCTCGACCTCGCCCGCTCCATGGTCACCAATACGGCAACCGGCGACAGTACCGAGCTCACCAAAAACGAGCTGCGTATCCTCTCGCTGCTCTTGGGTCGCGCGGGCAAGATTGTCTCGCGTCCGGCCATCATGCAGGACCTGTGGGACTCCGACGCCTTCGTGGACGACAACACGCTTACCGTTAACATCAACCGCCTGCGCACTACGCTCGAAAAAATCGGCATCAAGGGGTATTTGACGACGCATCGCGGCCAGGGCTATTCGGTCTAGAGGGCGGCTATGTCGTTTGCCAAGTTCTTTAAAGACGCGCTGCTTCCCGTCGCCGTGTGGACCTGCGGCGTGCTGCTGAGCTGCTTTGTGCTGACGGTCGCCGGCGCACCCGTTTCTATCGTGGCCGTGGCGGTCGGCGTGTCCTTTATCTTCGGTATGCTCGGCATCGTGATCGAGTACGCGCGTCGTCGTCGTTTTCTGCGCCAGCTGGAGCGTGCGGCAGAGGAGCTCGAGAGTCCCGCATGGGTGCAGGAGATGGTGCAATGCCCGACCTATGCCGAGGGCGAGCTCGAGTACGAGGTCTTGCGCCGGGTGGGCAAAGCTGCCTGCGACGAGGTTGCCGAAGGCCGGCGTCAGACCGATGACTATCGCGACTATATCGAGAGCTGGGTCCACGAGGCCAAGTTGCCCCTGGCGGCGGCTCACCTGATTTTGGAAAACCTGGACGGCAGCGAAGACGACCTGTCGCGTGTGGATGACCTGGGCCGTGAGTTGGCTCGCGTGGAGCGCTATATCGACCAGGCGCTGTACTACGCGCGCTCGGAAGTCGTGGAGCGCGACTACCTGATTCGCCGCTGGGATCTTAAGACCCTGGTGACGGGCGCGATCAAGGCCAATGCGCGTGAGCTCATCGCGGCACACGTGGCGCCGGTGTGCGAGAACCTCGACTTTGAGGTGTTTACCGACGAGAAGTGGCTCGAGTTTATTCTGGGCCAGCTCATTCAGAACAGCATTAAATATGCGCGTGAGGATGGTGCGAAGATCACGTTTTCGGGTGCGTTGCTGGACGAGGGCCTGGCGAGTGAGCGCATCGAGCTTACCGTCGCGGACAACGGCTGTGGTGTGAGCGCGGCCGACCTGCCCCGCGTGTTCGAGAAGGGCTTTACCGGCGACAACGGTCGCACCACCAAGCGCGCAACGGGCATCGGCCTCTACCTGGTGGCGCGTCTGTGCTCCAAGATGGGCATCGACGTCACCGCAGCGTCCGAGCCCGGAGAAGGCTTCGTCGTTACATTCGCTTTTTCAACGAACAAGTTCCAATATTTCGAGTAACGCACGCGGCAGACGTCCGCCCAAACAAAAACGTGCCGCCCCAATCGGGGCGGCACGCCATCTTTCTTATCAGCCAACTCGTTGAAGTAAGGCTGCGAAGGCCGCGGGGCTGGGAGGGGTTTCCTAAGGGCACATCCCGCAGCCGCAACGCGGCGAGGACGTGCCCGTGGAAACCCCGCAGGCCCCGCGGCCGGTGGGAGCAACGCTACTTCACGACCAGAATGTCGCAGTCCGTATTGCGCAGCAGGAACGTCGAAATCGAGCCCAGTAGCGCGTACTTAATTGAGGACAGGCCGCGGGCGCCGCAGAGCACCAGATCGGGCTTGACCACGTCGAGCATCTCATCCTTGAGCGTCTCACGAATGCGGCCGGTGCGAATCATGACCTCGACCTCGGGAATGTCGGGATTGGCCTTGGCCTCCTCGAGTTGCTTGGCGATGGAGTTGTTAAAGGCCTCCTCCAAGCCGTTGACCAGGTCGACCGGATAGGAACCGGCGCTCTCGAGCGCGGTGGAGTCGATAACGTGGCCGATGATTAGCTTGGCGCCGTTGTTCGCGGCGACCTTGATGGCGCGTGCGAGCACAAAATCCTGCTGCTCAGTACCGTCGAGTGAAACAAATACCTTGGTATAGCCCTCGTTCATGGTTTCCTCCTTGGTCTATCGCACGGGCGCGGGGCTCGTGCGTCGGGCGGGCGCGGGCGCGTTGACCGCCGGACACTTTATCTTGTTGCAGTTATACCCAAGGATTTCGGTTTGACCGCTCGCAATTCTGTGAACGGGCGAGTTTTTTGGTAAGGGTAGGCGCAGGCGCGCCGCCAACGGTTGATAATGGGACATCGCCCGCACCGTCCGCAGAACAATATCGGCGGGTGTCTAACGAGGGGGTCCCTTTGGATATCATCGAGCTTCTAAAATCTGCCTTCATGGGCCTGGTCGAGGGCATCACCGAATGGCTGCCCGTTTCGTCGACCGGTCACATGATCTTGGTGGACGAGTTCGTCAAGATGAACGTGAGCGAGACGTTCTGGAATATGTTCCTGGTCGTGATTCAGCTTGGCGCCATTCTGGCTGTCTGCGTCCTGTTCTTCTACGACCTTAACCCGTTTTCTCCCAGCAAGGGCAAGGAAGGCCGTCGCGACACCTGGGTGCTGTGGGGCAAGATTGTGCTCGGCTGCATTCCCGCCGCGGCGATCGGTCTGCCGCTCAACGACTGGATGGAGGAGCATTTCTACAATGCTCCCGTCGTGGCGCTGGCGCTCATTGTGTACGGCGTGCTGTTTATCGTGATTGAGAACTGGCGCGCGAACAAGCGCGACCAGGCCGCTCTTGCCGGTTCGTTTGGTTCGCGTGCTGTGGTGGCGGGCGGACGTCCCGCCGGTGCGCACTTTGCGGCGCCCGCCGCGGCTACCGCTGAGGATGAGGACGATGACGAGAATCTGGACTTTGGCTCCATCGCCACGCTCGAGGACCTGAGCTGGAAGACTGCGCTGGGTATCGGCTGCTTCCAGGTGCTTTCGCTGGTGCCTGGTACGTCTCGTTCCGGTTCTACCATCATCGGTGGCCTGCTTTTGGGCTGCACGCGTTCGGTGGCGTCCAAGTTTACGTTCTTCCTGGCCATCCCTGTCATGTTTGGCGCGAGTGCGCTCAAGCTGGTCAAGTACTTCATCAAGGGCGGCACGTTCGGCGCCAACGAGGTCGCTATCTTGGGCGTGGGCTGCGTTGTGGCCTTTGTGGTTTCGCTCATCGCCATCAAGTGGCTCATGGGCTTTGTCCGCCGTCACGACTTTAAGTGCTTCGGTGTTTACCGCATCATCCTGGGCATCGTGGTGCTCGCGTACTTCTTTGTCCTGGAGCCGATGCTCGGCCTGTAACTTGGTTGACGCTGAGCGGCGGCCAGAGCGACAACTTGTCATTCAAAGGGGGCGGCATGACCAAAAGGTCTATGCCGCCCTCTTTTCATGCCAATTTGTTCGCCTTGGCCGCCGCTCGCTGCTGCTGCCATGACATCGGCGGTTCCGTGATTGTCAATAGATTGGTGCAAAGCAACCTGACCCCCTTGCACCAAATCCGCTGGGGCGGGCCTGACGGTGGCGCACGGAGTCGTGGTGTGATTTGCGTCGGTGTCCGCGCGGCTCGGTATACTGGTACGGCTCAAACTATGGCGCTGCCCGCAGGCGCGCCGTCCGTCAGATGAGGAGTCGCCCATGACCCAGCCCCTGCCCTGGGAAAAGAACACTGCTGCGCCCGTGCCGCCCGCGCCGGAACCCGTGCCGCTCGATGCGTACACCGCCCCCGCCGCGCCGGAACCCGAGCTCGTTCCGCTCGATATCTACGACGCCCCGGCTCCGGCGCCCAAACCCGCCAAGCCGCTCGTCGATATCGATAGCCTGAACCCCGCTCAGCGCGAGGCGGTCCTGACCACCGAGGGCCCGCTGCTGGTCCTTGCCGGCGCCGGCTCGGGCAAGACCCGCGTCCTGACCTTCCGCATCGCACATATGCTTGGCGACCTGGGCGTTAAGCCCTGGCAGGTCCTGGCCATCACGTTTACCAACAAGGCCGCGGCCGAGATGCGCGAGCGTTTGGCAGCGCTCATCCCCAGCGGCACCCGCGGCATGTGGGTGTGCACCTTCCATGCCATGTGCGTGCGCATGCTGCGCGAGGACGCCGACCTGCTGGGCTACACCGGTCAGTTCACCATCTACGATGATGACGACTCAAAGCGCATGGTGCGTGACATTATGCAGGCGCTCGGCATTGAACAAAAGCAGTTTCCCATCAACATGATCCGCAGCAAGATCAGCTCGGCTAAAAACGCCATGATCGGGCCCGAGGACATGCTCAAATCCGCCGACAGCCCCAACGACAAAAAGGCCGCGCAGGTCTACCTAGAGCTGGAGCGCCGCCTGCGCGCCGCCAACGCGATGGACTTTGACGACCTGCTCGTGCGCGCGCTCGAGCTGCTGCGCACCCGCCCCGAGGTGCTCGAAAAGTACCAAGAGCGCTTTCGCTACATTAGCGTCGACGAGTACCAGGACACCAACCACGTCCAGTACGAGATCGCCAACCTGCTGGCCGCCAAGTACCAAAACCTCATGGTCGTGGGCGACGACGACCAGTCCATTTATAGCTGGCGTGGCGCCGACATCACCAATATCCTGGACTTTGAGAAGGACTTTAAAGACTGCAAGACCGTCAAGCTGGAGCAGAACTATCGCTCTACGGGCCATATCCTGAGCGCCGCCAACGCCGTGGTGCGCCACAACTCGCAGCGCAAGGACAAGCGCCTGTTTACGGCCGAGGGCGACGGCGAGAAGATCCAGGCCTTCCAGGCGAGCGACGAGCGCGACGAGGGCCGCTGGATTGCCGGCGAGATCGAAAAGCTGCACTCCAAGGGCACGAGTTACGACGACATCGCCGTGTTCTACCGCACCAACGCCCAGTCGCGCATTCTCGAAGATATGTTCCTGCGCGCGGGCGTGCCCTACAAGATCGTGGGCGGCACGCGATTCTTTGACCGTGCCGAGATCCGCGACGTCATGGCTTACCTCAAGATGATCGTGAACCCGGCAGACGAGATGAGCGTCAAGCGCGTCATCAACACGCCGCGCCGCGGCATCGGCTCCACCTCGATCCAAAAGATCGAGCAGCTGGCGCGTGACAACCGCTGCTCGTTCTTCCAGGCCTGCGAGATCGCGTGCGCCGAGACCGGCATGTTTAGCGCCAAGGTGCGCAATGGCCTGTCGAGCTTTGTGTCGCTGGTGCGCGAGGGTCGCCGCATGGACGGCGAGCTCAAGGACGTCGTCGAGATGATTGTCGATAAGACGGGCCTGCTGCAGGCTTTCCGCGCCGAGGGCACCATGGAGTCCGAGAGCCGCGCCGAGAACATTCAGGAATTCCTGGGCGTCGCCGCCGAATTTGAGGAGACGCACGAGGATATCGAAGGTACGCTCGAGAGCCTAGAAGAGCTGCGCGCGGCCGGTGTTGCCGACGTGCCCGCCGGCGCCGAGCCCGAGCCCGTCGTGGTGAGCGCGCCCGCGCCCGAACCGGGACCGTCCGCCCCGGCATCCTCGTTTGAGGCACTCGTCGGCGCGCGTGACGCCGCGGGCTCCAATCCGCTCGATAGCTTGGCCGCTCCGGCGCTTTCTCCGCAGGATGCCCTGGCCGCCGCCATCGCGGGCAACGCGTATGCCGCGCCGACGGAGATGCCGGCGGGTGCCGTGCATGCCGACGAGATCGAGCGCACCTACGGCCCGCTCACCTGCAAGGCGCTGCCGGCGCTCATGGAGTGGCTGGCCCTGCGCTCCGACTTGGATTCCCTGGCCGGCGAGACGCATGCCATTACCATGATGACCATCCACTCCGCCAAGGGCCTGGAGTTCCCGGCGGTGTTCGTGGCCGGCATGGAGGAGGGCATCTTCCCGCACGTGCACGACTTTGGCGGCAGCGATGACCCGGGCAAGCTCGAGGAGGAGCGTCGCTTGGCCTACGTCGCCATCACACGTGCTCGCAAGCGTCTGTTCTTGACCTATGCGGCCACACGTCGCACCTACGGTTCGACCTCTGCCAACCCGCGCTCGCGCTTCCTCAACGAGATTCCGTTTGAGGATATCGAGTTTAGCGGTATCGGCTCTGCCGGTTTTGAGGGCACGGGCTGGGAGAAGCGCGGCGACCGTCACGGCACCTTTGGCTCGGGCATGGGCTCGGATATGTATGGCGGTAAGGTGTTTGGCTCGCATACGCGCTCGACCGGCGGTTCCGGTTCGCGCGGCGGATCGAGCTTTGACGATTTCTTTGGCGGCAGCAGCTACGGGACCGAGCGCCATCGTGGGGTTTCGCCCGATGCCGGCCGTGTTGCCTCGACCTTTGGCTCGGGCGCGCCGCGAGCCAAAAAGCCCTCGTCCAAGGTGTCCCCGACGGTGGAGCGCAAGGTCGATCGCGCCAGCGCATCGCAGGACTTTGCCGCGGGCGATACCGTGAGCCACAAGACCTTTGGAACGGGTACCGTGATCTCGGTCGCTGGAGACATGATTGAGGTTCAATTCGAGAAGACCGGCCAGACCAAAAAGCTGATGAAGGGCTTTGCGCCGATCGTTAAGCTGAATGCCTAACTGCGAGGTTGACCGGGCACGCCGGGGGCTTTGGTCGCCTGCTCGGACAGTCCTGCTCGCACGGAGAGCACATTAAGTGCTCTCCGGCTCGTGCGGAACTCGCGATCGACCAAAGCCCCCGTCGCGCCCTCTTCCTTGTGGCGCTACGGCATGCAGCTCGCGAACATCGCTCTGCTCGTTCGCTTTTTGGTCTGGAGAGCCGGGTGGGCTGATAAATAGATATGGCAAGGGACTCCTCCGTTGAAGAACGGGGGAGCCCCTTGTTGCGTTTCAAGACTTTAGTCTGCTGGCCGCGCAGCGGCCAGCTTTAAACCACCC
>CABUKS010000030.1 GCA_902492235.1 uncultured Collinsella sp.
GGCCGCGTTCATGTGCTAGAGAGCGGCAAGGTGGCAATTGATGCGCCTCGCGGCTAGTGGCGCACAGTACAATTTAGTCGAGTAGTCAGGGTGGTCATTGGCGCCAAGGCGCGCGTGACCATCTTTTGCTTCGGTAGTCACCTGCGACGTTCTTGAATGACTAATCGTTTAAGAACGTCGCAGGTGACTAGGTGAGAGAGGTGAGCGCATGGCGGATAACGAAGCGCTGTTTACGCCTGAGCTGGTGTTTTTTGATTGGGAGTGTGCGACGCCGGGCGAGGTGTTTGCGCAGCTCGAGAGCAAGCTCGCCCCGTGCGGCTACATTGCGTCCGGTTGGCTTGATGCCGTCCGCACGCGCGAGGATGCCTATCCCACGGGCCTTGCCATGCCGGCGGCCAACATCGCCATCCCACATACTGATCCCGGATTTGTGGCTAAGCCCTATATCGCGGTGGTAAAACCTGCTGCGCCTGTGACATTCAATGCTATGGCAGGCATGGGTGCTCCCGTGCCGGCACAGATCATCATCAATCTGGGCATTGCCGAGCCGGGCGGTCAGGTCGAGGCCCTGCAAGCGCTCATGAATATCTTTATGGATGCCGACGCCGCAGCCGATGTGCTTGGCCAGACCACGTCCCAAGGCATGGTCGACGCCATCCGCCGCCACTTCTAAGGTGGAGATGCCCCCTTTGCACCAAAATGGTGCAGATTAACCTGTGTCCCATGCACCAGGTGTGCCGCGGGGGCTGCGTTGTGACACAATGGCGTTTGTTCGATTCGTGATGCGAAAGGCCAAACATGGCAAATAAGAAAAAGAACTCCGAGGCCGCACCGACGCCCGAGCAACAGGCTCGCGCCGCCTCCAGCTCTCGTAAGAAACAGCGCAAGACCTATGTGTCCAAAACCGTCAAGATCATCCTAGTGGTCATCGGCGTGCTAGCGATGCTGCTTTCCGTCTCGGCCATGGCGTGCTCCGGTCTCATGTCGCAGACCGAAAGCGCCAACTCGGGCTATAAGCTCACTGGTGGCGTGGCTGCTACCATCAATGGCACCAACCTCACTGAGGACACCGTGACCAAGCAGATCATGAGCATGCGTACGTCCTACGGCTACACCAAGGACAAAGACTGGGCGCAGTACCTGGTCGACAACGACCTCACGCCCAAAAAATATCGCAAGCAGCTCATCGACTCCTACACGCAGCAGATTCTGCTTCAGCAAGCGCAGAAGGAAAACGGCGTGACCGTCTCGGACGAGGAGGTCGAGAAGGCCTGGAAGGACGCCTGCAAGAGCGCCGGCGGCGCCAAGGCCTTTAAGAAGACGCTTAAGACCTACGGCTACACCGAGGACACCTACAAGGACTCGCTCAAGGAGAGCCTGGCGCAGCAGAAACTCAAGGATGCGGTAACGCCTACAAGCAAGCCCAAGGACAGCGAGATTGTCGATTACATCAACGAGAACCTGTCCAACTACAATGACGCCCGTCGCTCGTCGAATATTCTGATCAAGGTCGATTCCGACGCCTCCGACGAGGACAAGGCCGCCGCCAAGGCCAAGGCGCAGGAGTGCCTGGACAAGATTAACTCTGGCGAGCTGAGCTTTGAGGACGCCGTAAAGCAGTACTCCGACGATACCGGCTCCAAGGATAAGAAGGGCGATGTGGGCTGGGACAAGCTCACCACCTTCGTCGACAGCTACCAGGCAGCGCTCGAGGGGCTCAACAAGGGCGATGTGAGCGACGTTGTCGAGTCGACCTATGGTTACCACATCATCAAGTGCACCGACTACTTCCATGTCGATAATCAGGTCGATAACATTAAGCAGGTACCCAAGGACATCAAGAAGTACGTCTCCAACGTGGTGAAGACGCAGGCGGCAAGTACCGCGTACAGCGAGTGGCTGGAGCAGTACAAGAAGGACGCCGACATCACCGTTAACCCCATGCCCAAGGACGTGCCCTATAACGTGAGCCTGAAGGGCGTCACCAAGAGTTCGACCGACGAAGCGTCGACGACTGAGTAATCATGGGGCGGTGCCCGCGTGAGTGCCGCCCACGCTATTGAGGAGGATTTACAGATGACCAACGAAGAGCTGCAGAAGGAAATGATCGCAGCCATGAAGGCTAAGGACAAGGTTCGCCTGTCCATCATTCGCCAGGTCAAGGCCGAGGTGAAGAATATTGAAGTCAACGAGCGCCGCGATGTGACCGAGGAAGACGTCAACAACATGATCAAGCGTCTGATTAAGCAGACGAGCGAGACGCTGGAGATGTCCATCAAGGCCGGCACCGACCAAGAGCGTACCGACAATTTGACCGAGCAGGTCAAGATTCTGGAGAGCCTGCTGCCCGCGCAGGTTTCGGGTGAGGAGCTCGAGGCCCTGATCGAGCAGGTCATCGCCGAGCTGGGTGCGACCTCTAAGAAGCAGATGGGCCAGGTCATGGGCGCTCTGGGCAAGGCCACTGGCGGCAACTTCGATAAGCCGGCAGCAGCAAAGATCGTCGGCGCTAAACTCGCGTAGGGGCCGAGCGGTACATAGTTGATGTTGAGGGGGCGTGACCATTGCGGTCGCGCCCCTTTTGCTGGGCTGGGCACTCATTGGGGACAGGCTTAAATGAGTGCCCAATGAGTGGGTACTCATTTAAGCCTGTCCCCAATGAGTGGGTGGAAGGTTGCGGGTTCTTTACGGGAATGTAGTGTGGGCTGCGGAAATGCGGTTCTTTCCGTACAATAGTTCAACTCGTGTAAACGCAGGGAAGGGACATTCATGGCAGACATGATCGAGATCAAGCATCTCAACAAGTACTTTGGCGACCTGCATGTGCTCAAAGATATCAATCTCACCGTCAAGCGCGGCGAGAAGCTCGTAATGATCGGGCCTTCCGGTTCGGGTAAGTCGACGCTCATCCGTTGCGTCGATTATCTGGAGGAGCCCACGTCGGGCGAGGTCGTCATCGACGGTACGTCGCTCACCAAAAAGAATCACCTGGAGATGGCTCGCAAGTATAGTTCCATGGTGTTTCAGCAGTTCAACCTGTATCCCAACATGACGGTGCTGGGCAACCTGACGCTCGCGCCCATCAAGCTGCAAAAGAAGAGCAAGGAGGAGGCGACCGAGATCGCCATCGCCGCGCTCAAGCGCGTCGGCATGGCGCATAAGGCCGGCGAGTATCCGCAGAATCTCTCGGGTGGTCAGCAGCAGCGCATCGCCATCGCCCGTGCCCTGTGCACCAAGCAGCCCATCATCCTGTTTGACGAGCCGACCTCGGCGCTCGACCCCGAGATGGTCCAGGAGGTTCTGGACGTTATGATTGAGCTCGCGCAGGAGGACATCACCATGATCTGCGTGACGCACGAGATGGGCTTTGCGCGCCAGGTGGCCGACCGCGTCATCTTTATGGAGGACGGCCGCATTCTGGAGGAGGGCACGCCCGAGCACTTCTTCGATAACCCTGAGAACCCGCGCTGCCGCGAGTTCCTGTCCAAGATTCTGCACTAGGTGCGGTGATGGACATGACGGATATGACGAGGGCGGCCGTGTCGCGCCGTCACTTTTTGCAGCTGGCGGGCGCCGGCATGCTCGCGCTGACGGGGACCGCGCTTATCGGTTGCGGCAACTCCACCAGCGGCGAGGGCTCCGACAAGGGGTCCAAGCTTGCGGCCATCAAGTCGCATGGCCATCTGAATGCCGGCGTTAAGAAGGACGTTCCCGGCTACGGTTATTACGACACCGCCAAGGGCCGCTTTGAGGGCATGGAAGTCGATTTGTGCTACCAGATCGCCGCTGCCGTCTTTGGCGTGAGCTACAAGGAGGCCCGCGCCCGGGAGCTTGTCGAGTTTACCGACGTAACGCCCAAGACACGCGGCCCGCTGATTGATAACGGCCAACTCGACGTGGTCGCGGCGACCTACACCATCACCGACGAGCGCAAGAAGAGCTGGGATTTCTCGACGCCGTACCGCACCGACTACGTGGGACTCATGGTCAAGAAGCGTTCGGGCTTTACCTCGATTGAGGACCTGGACGGCAAGGTCATTGGCGTGAGCCAGGGTGCCACCACGCAGGGCCTGATCGAGCAGATGATCAAGGACAACGGCTTTAGCTGCAAGCCCGAGTTTAGGGCCTTTAGCGGCTATCCCATCATCAAGAGTTCGCTCGACGCCGGCAATATCGACGTCTTTGCCATGGACCGCTCCACGCTGGCCGGTTACATGAACGAGACCGTTGAGCTACTGCAGCCCGAGGTCAAGTTTGGCGAGCAGGGCTACGGCGTGGCGACCAAGAAGGCCTGCGACCTTTCGGCCGTGGTCGATCAGGTGATTTGCGATCGCCTGGCCGATGGCTGGCTCGACCAAGAGGTCAAGACCTGGGGTCTTGTATAGGCGCATCGTCCAAGGAAGGAATCAAATGCTCGAAGGATTGTTTGACGCCGACCGCTGGTCGACGACATTTCAAAACATGGGGCCCTTTTGGGAGGGCTTTGGCGTGACGCTGCGGGTGGTCGTTGCCGGTCTGCTGCTGTCGCTGGTGCTGGGCACGCTGCTGGGCGTGTTCTCTACCACTCGCTCGCGCGTGCTGCGCGCCATAAGCCGCGTGTACGTGGAGTTTTACCAGAACACCCCGTTGCCCGTACAGGTGCTCTTTATGTACATGGCCGGTCCGCAGTTTTTGCAGGCCATAACCGGTGCCGACCAGCCGGTGCGCATCGCGCCGTTCGTGCTGGGCTTCTTGGGCGTGGGCCTGTATCACGCGGCCTACATTTCGGAGGTCATCCGCACCGGTATCGAGGCGGTTCCGCGCGGTCAGATGGAGGCGGCCCAGAGCCAGGGATTCACACGTGCTCAGTCGTACTGGTACATCGTGCTGCCCCAGACATTCAAGATCATTCTGCCGCCGCTGTGTAACCAGGCGCTCAACCTGGTCAAGAACACGTCGGTGCTGGCGCTTGTGGCCGGCGGCGACCTTATGTACCGTTCTGACAACTTTGTGAGTCTGTACGGTTACCTGCAGGGATACATCGTCTGCTGCCTTATGTACTTCATCATCTGCTTTCCGCTCGCCATGCTGGTGCAGTGGCTCGAGCGCCGCTCCAAGGAGCGTCCGCGCGGCGTGAGCCTGGCCGAGCTGGGGCTCGACAACGTAGAGGAGGCCTAGCGCATGGAAATCTTCAACGCGACCAACCTGCTCTACATTTGGGGCGGCTTTGTTAAGACGATCGAGATCTCGGCGCTGTCGATCTTTTTCTCGCTCATCTTTGGCACGGTGCTGGCGCTCGTTAAAAGCTATACGCCCCGCCCGTTCCGTATTTTGGTGAGCGCCTATATCGAGCTGTTCCGTTGCACGCCGAACCTGCTGTGGATCCTGTTTATCTACTTTACAGTGCAGGGTTTGGACATTGTGATTTCGACCATCGCCTTTACGTTGTTTACCAGCGCTGTTATGGCCGAGATTGTGCGCGGCGGCCTCAACTCGATTCCGCGCGGCCAGTTTGAGGCGGCGCAGAGCCAGGGCTTCGGCTTCTTTGCCACCATGCGCTACATCATTCTGCCGCAGACGTTTAAGACGATCATTCCGGCGCTGTTTAGCCAGTGCACGACCGTCATTAAGGACAGCTCGTATCTTTCGGGCATTAACGTGGCCGAGCTCATGTACACGGCAAACGTCGTGATGGCCCACGCGATCGATCTGTCGCAGGTGCTCATGCTCTACGGCCTGGTGTTTGCGATGTACTTTGTGCTCAACTTTGGTATCTCGTTGCTGATTCGCGCATATCAGAGGCGAATGGTGGCAGCGTAGAATGTGGCAAAGGGACAGCCCCTTTGTCACATAGAGAAAGGAATCGCGATGAGCGATCTGGAGAACAAGAAGAATCCTGTGGTCATTACCATCGCGCGCGACTTTGGCGCCGAGGGCCACGAGATTGGTCGCATGCTTGCCGACGAGTTGGGGATTCCGCTGTACGATAACGAGCTGCTGGTGCGTGCGTCGCTGCGCGCGGGCGAGTCGCTCGACAAGATGGCCGCCTACGACGAGCGCCTGGCCGTGGAGAACATGGCGTTTCTGCCCGACCGCTACGATGCGCGTTCGTACTCGGATAAGTTGTTCCAAAAGATGAGCCAGGTGATTTTGGATCTGGGCGAGACCGAGAGCTGCATTATCGAAGGCCGTCTGTCCGATTACCTGTTGCGCAACAACCCCAATCACATTGCCGTGCTGGTGACCGCACCCTTTGAGGATCGCGTCGAGATCGTGCGCAAAAAGCGCGGCCTTAACAAAAAGAAGGGCGCCAAGCTGGTCAAGCAGCAGCAGAAGGCGCGCGAGGCGTTCTATAAGCGCTACAGCGCCGGAAAGTGGAAGATGACGAGCGGCAAGGACATCGTCGTCAACCGCGCCAAGCTGGGCCGCGAGGGCTGCAAAGACGTTATCGCCGCAGCCTACCGCTACAAGGTGGCGCAGTTCGAAGGCTAGCCGACCAAAACCACCGCAAAGGGGACAGGTACCTTTGTGGTGGTTTTTGTTTTAGGCCGAGGGGAAGGCTTTGGCGGCAGTGCCTATCCTCGGCTTTTGCAAAATCTCGATCTGTAACACCAAGCCAGCGAAAATGGCTCTAACTGTTACAGATTTAGATGACCCGTTCGGCCGTCAGCCCAACGTCTTGATCTGTAACACCAGGCGGCATATTTGGTCTCTAACTGTTACAGATTGAGATGCAGCGTGGACGGCCGGCACAATATCTCAATCTGTAACAACTGCAAGGCTCAACGGGCTCCAGGTGTTACAGATTGAGACAAACATCGGAATCGGTTCGCCGGCCAGGCTCCCGACCACCACAAAGGTTCACTGTCCCCTTTGTGGGGGTCTGGGCGGCCGGTATAGAAAAGGTCCCCGCCGGGCGTGTGCTCGACGGGGACTTTGCCGTTTGGTGGCTAGCGCTGTAGGTGATTACTCGCCCAGCAGGCTCTTGGTGATGGAAGCGGCGGCCTTCTTGCCGGCGCCCATCGCCAGAATGACCGTAGCGGCACCGGTGACGATGTCGCCGCCGGCCCAGATGCGGGGATCGGTGGTCTGGCCGGTCTCCTCGTCGGCGACGATGTAGCCCCACTTGTTGAGCTCCATCTTGCCGCCGATCTTCTTTGCGAAGGGGTTGGCGTTGGTGCCGATAGCCGAGATTGCAACGTCGCAGGGGATCTCCTCGATGGCGCCCTCGATGGGCACCGGGCGACGACGACCGGACTCGTCAGGCTCGCCGAGCTCCATCTTCTGGACCTTGACGGCGCACACGGAGCCGTCCTCGCCAGCGACAAACTCGAGCGGGGAGACGAGCGGCAGAACCTCGACGCCTTCGGCCTTAGCATGGTGCAGCTCGGCGCGACGGCAGGGCATCTCGTCCTCGGTACGACGGTAGGCGATGATGGCGTGCTCGGCGCCCAGGCGCTTGGCGGTACGGACGGCGTCCATAGCCACGTTGCCGCCACCAAAGACGACGACGTTCTTGCCGTGCTTGGTGGGGGTGTCGTACTCGGGGAACTTGTTGGCCTTCATCAGGTTCACGCGGGTGAGGTACTCGTTAGCGAAGAAGACGTTGGGCAGGTTCTCGCCGGGGACGTTGAGGAACTTGGGCAGGCCAGCGCCGGTCGCCACGTAGATGGCGTCGAAGCCCTGCTCGAACAGCTCCTCGGCCGTGGCCATGTTGCCCACGACGGAGTTGTACTCAAACTTGACGCCCATGTCCTCCAGGCCGTCAATCTCGCGCTTGACGACTGCCTTGGGCAGACGGAACTCGGGGATGCCGTAGACCAGCACGCCGCCGCCGGTGAAGAAGGCCTCAAAGACGGTAACGTCAAAGCCGTTGCGGGCGAGCTCGCCAGCGCAGGTGATGCCGGACGGGCCGGAGCCGACGACGGCGACCTTCTTGCCGTTCTTGGGGGCCATCTTGGGCGTGGAGGCGAGCTCGGGGCGGTCACCCAGGAAGCGCTCGAGCTGGCCGATGGCCACGGGCTCGGACTTCTTGCCACGGATGCACTTGCCCTCGCACTGGTTCTCCTGCGGGCAGACGCGGCCGCAGATGGCGGGAAGCATGGAGTCCTCGCGGATGGTATCGAGAGCGCCGCCGAAGTCCTTCGCACGAATCTGCTCGATAAAGCGGGGGATGTTGATGTTGACGGGGCAGCCCTCAACACAGAACGGCTTCTTGCAGTTGAGGCAGCGCTCGGCCTCGGCCAGCGCCATCTCCTCGGTGAAGCCCTTGTCGACGGGGCGGAAGTCGCAGGCGCGCTCGGCAGCCGGCTCCTCGTTATCGGGGGTGCGGGGCGACTTCATATCGGCAACGAAACGACCGTTAACTAGTGGCATGCGCAGCTCTTTTCCTCATAGGCCTTGAGGGACTCGCCCTCTTCGGAACGGTAAGCGGCCTGGCGGGCACGAAGGTCATCCCAGTCGACCAGGGTGGCATCGAAGTCGGGGCCGTCGACGCAAGCGAACTTGGTCACGCCGCCCACCTCGACGCGGCAGCAGCCGCACATACCGGTGCCGTCAACCATGATGGGGTTGAGCGACGCGGTGATGGGGGTGTTGTACTTCTGGGCGGTGAGGGTCGAGAACTTCATCATCGGAACGGGGCCGACGCAGAAGACCTGGCTCACGGCTTTGTCCTGCAGCAGGCGCTCCAGCGGAGCGGTGACAACGCCCTGCTCGCCGTAGGAGCCGTCGTCGGTGGTGATATGGATGTGGTCCTCGTCGAGGAGTTCGCGGAACTGGTCCTCCATGAGCAGGAGGTCCTTGGTGCGGGCGCCCATGATGGCGTGCACCTCGTGACCGGTCTCGACCAGGTGCTTGGCGACCGGGAAGGCAATTGCCAGGCCGACGCCGCCGCCAATGACAGCGCAGGGGCCCTCGGCCATCTCGGTAGGAACGCCCAGCGGGCCCACGACGTCGCGCAGCGACTCGCCGGCCTCGTAGGTGGACAGCATCTCGGTGGTCTTGCCGATCACCATGAAGATGAACTCGACCCAGCCCTCGTCACCGTTCCAGCCGGCCAGGGTAAACGGGACGCGCTCGCCCGTCTCGTTGGCGCGGACCATGAGGAACTGTCCAGCGTGCGCATGCTTGGCGATTGCGGGCGCCTCGATGCGGAACTTGAACACCTTCTCCGAGAACTGCGTCTTCTCCAGGATCTTATACATAGAACCCCTCTCTTGTTAGGGCTGCCGAGCCGTGCCTCCACGGAAATGGACGGTAGCCCGAATAAAACCGTACGCGCACAGGCGTTGTGCAGACATACGGTGCAAATTATACCCTCATGGGCATGTCGCTTACGTGTATCTTTGGCAGGCGAGAAAAGTGACCTACCAAAAAGGGACAGGTTTATTTTGGCTGGTTTTATCAGGCAAAACGGCAAAGGGGGCCGGCCTCGCGCTTCGTTGAGGCCGGCCCCTTTGGGGCGTTATGCATGTATGGTGGCAGCGTGTTTATTGCGATGTGCCGACTGGGGTGTTTCCGCATATAAAACCTGCCAAAATAAACCTGTCCCTTTTTGGTAGGTTTTAGTGCTTGCCGTTGGCAGAGGCGGCGCCGTTTACGTGATCGCGGGCGTAGATTACACCGTGGACGATGGCCAGACCGGCAGCGTCGGCGGCGCGGGCGCAGGTGTCCTGGAAGTCCTCGGCCTCGCGGGCGCGCAGCTGCTTAAGCACGTAGTCGGCGACGGCCATCTTGCCGGGAGGGTTGCCGATACCGGTGCGGATGCGGCTAAAGTCGCGGCTGCCCATCTTGTCGATGATGGAGCGCAGGCCGTTGTGGCCGGCGTGGCCGCCGCCCACCTTAACGCGTACGTCGCCGGCGGGAATATCGAGCTCGTCGTGGATTACGAGCAGCTCTTCGGCCTTAATTTTGTACTCGCGGCAGAGCTTGGAGATGGGGCCACCCGAGGTGTTCATGTACGACTGCGGCTTGACCAGCACAATCTGGCGCTTGCCGCCCTCTTCCTCGGCATCGTTGATATTGATGAGCGCGACCTCGGCGCCTGCCTGGTTTTTCCAGTACGTGACGCCGGCCTGACGGGCCAACTCGTCGATTGCTTTGAAACCTGCGTTGTGGCGGGTCTCGGCATACTCATCGCCAGGGTTGCCAAGCCCGGCAACCATGCGAATCTTAAGCGGCTGTGCAGCTGCCATGTGCTTCCTTTCGTCGATTTGTCGTCTGCTATGGTGAGCGACCCCGTTGCAGCTGTCAAATGGAGGGCGATTGAGGTTGTTTGGGGGCGTTTGGACGGCCGTCGAAATCCGAGGTGGACAGTTAGTTCAGATACGTATAAGTTCTGAGGACTCGAATTGCTCGATTCAATGCCGATACGTTGTTTTGGAGCTTTAGTTAGTCCATATGACGCTGTTTTGAAGTCTACCCTGCCTTCAAATAAGGCGAATGGTATAGAGATAGCTGCAAAACAGCCTAATTCAATGTGTCCATTTATACGTATTTGAACTAACTGTCCATCCCTGTTTGACGGCGCACGGGTGATTCGCCGCTTAGACCGGCGCGAGGCCGATTCCAGCCCGCAGGGCGTTGAGCCAAGCAGCTTGACGCTTGCGATAACCCTTGATGCGATAGCGGAATCGAGCCCCCGCAAGTCGATGCATCGTCTGAGCGAAGGCTTCGAGTGCAACAAGGTCCTTCATTTGGTCACGATTGATAACCAGGACGTGGATGCCCATGGCCTTAAGGCCATTGTTGCGATTGCCGTCGTGAATGCGAGCGTTTTGAAGCTCATGTCCAATTCCGTTGTATTCGTTGTCCACTCCGGCGGCAGGACAATATAAGTCGCAAATTGCATAGGGGATGCCCGAGGACATGTTGACCGCAAGAGTGTCGAAGTCGATTCTATAGTTGAGTAACAAACCTCCCATGGGCAGGCTGCAACATCCGAAACCGCCAAAGCGCATGGGCGCGCCTAGGACGGCAAACATTAAGGATTCCGCTGGGGATGCGGATCCGGCTCGGGCGAGTTTAACGGCCGTGCGAAACGAGGCATAGGAGCTGCTTTTGGCGAACCGTGCGATTGCCTCGAGATCTTCGATGGTTGTAGCAGGTTCGCATTTGTAGTGCGCCTGTTCGTAACGGGTTTCGGCTTGTCTTTCGGGTGCCGGTTGGCTGCTCTGACAATCAAGATCGCCCATCACTTCGAAGCCGTCGGCCTTGGGCCACGTATCGTCATAGGCGATGGGGTAGGTTGCCTCGGGCAGAAGGGAGTAAGTTCCGAGCAGCTCCATAAGGAGCATCAAGGTTTTGGCGACTGATTCATTTTTAGAACAAAGCATGGCTGTCATGGCAGGAGACGTTGCGTAGATGTCGGCCTCGACGTGCACAATTGCACCTTCAGGTAGCGGAGCGGAGAGAATGTGCTGAAGAAGTCGCTTGTCGGCGCGTCTGTTGTCTTCGTCTGAAACGAGAAGATCGAGCAGTTCGGAATCATCTTCATCCCAGGCATCGAGTATCGAAAGTGCGTCAAAGTCTATCGCGTCATTATTGGGAATGCAGCTAGCCAAGGCCTGTGCTTGCTGTTCACTATCAACGGAGTCCCAGGGTAGGGCAGAGTACGTCCGTCGTGCGCGACGAATTGCGCGGAGGGCGGAGAAATGTGAAATCACGGTCGTCATGGCTATAACGTACTAAGTTGGCGGCAGAATGCGACCGCCATACCGTTCTTTTCGCTCAGCGGGGCGCTGCGCGCCATGAACGGCTGGGTGTTATGAAATCGGTAGAATCGGTTGAGGGGATTGCGGGAAATTGAGCTCTGCCGCGAAGGTTGACGATAGCTACCGGACAGTTAGTTCAGATACGTACAAGGCGGCGGGCGATCGAGGCGTTTCTAAGGGCCTTTAAGGGCGATTTGAGGGTAAATATGCGGCGGTTGTACTCGTAAACGATGAGCTTTGGACGGCGTGGCATCCGCCGGGGAGCTCAGAAGGCTCCGAACGGTCCTTTGGAGCTTTAAAAAATACGTATCTGAACTAACTGTCCAGGGAAGGTTGGCGAGGGATGGAAAAAGGGCCGGAAGCGAGCTTCCGGCCCTTTAAAACATCAAAGATGATGCGATATGCGTTGGATTACAGCGCGAAGTCGCCGCCGACGAGCGTGGAAACGGGCTCCTCGTGGTAAACGGCGGAGATGGCCTGAGCGAACTCCTCGGCGACCGAGATGGTCTTGATCTTGCCGCCGACCTCGACGGGAATGGCGTCGGTGACGAGGCACTCGACGATCGGGGCGTCGTTCAGACGCTCGATGGCCGGACCGGAGAAGATGCCGTGGGTGGCGCAGACGTAGATGTCGCCAGCGCCCATAGCCTTGAGCTCCTTGACGTTGGCGCACAGGGTGCCAGCGGTGTCGATCATGTCGTCGTTGATGATGCAGGTCTTGCCCTTGATGTCACCGATGATGCCCATGACTTCGGCGGCGTTGTGGCGCGGACGACCCTTGTGGGCGATGGCCAGGTCGCAGCCGAGCATGTCGGACAGCTTCTTGGCGGCCTTGGCGCGGCCCACATCAGGGGAGACGACGACCAGGTTGTCGGTGTCGAAGTGCATGTCGTTGTAGTACTGGCCAAACAGCGGCAGTGCGGACAGGTGGTTAACCGGGATATCGAAGAAGCCCTGGATCTGGCCCTGGTGCAGGTCGAGGGTGATGATGCGGTTGACGCCGGCACGCTCGAGCAGGTTGGCGACGAGGCGGGCGGTGATGGGCTCGCGCGGGCCGGCCTTGCGGTCCTGGCGGGCATAGCCGTAGTGGGTGATAACGGCGGTGATGGAGCGGGCGGATGCGCGCTTGGCAGCGTCGGTGGCGATGAGCAGCTCCATGAGCATGTCGTTGACGTTGCCGCCGGCCACGGACTGAATCAGGAAGACGTCGGCGCCGCGGACGGTCTCGTCGTAGCGGGCGTAAATCTCACCATTGGCGAACTGCTTTAGCGTAAGGCCCGAAAGCTCGACCCCAAGGAACTCAGCGATCTTCTGAGCGAGGGGACGGTTGGAGGAACCGGAATACACGCGGATGGACTTGCGCATATTCTCCGACTTCTCGGGATCATTAATCGGCATTACCCTTCTCCTTTATATCGAATGCCATATAGATGCCTTGTTGCATTGTAACCGCGCGACGGGGCTTATCGAGTCTTGATAACGTCTTTACCGTCAACGGACACGAACCGACCACTCATCCGGTCGCGCAGGTCACGATAGAAAAAGGAGCCGTCCCCATGGAACAGCTCCTTTTGTGCTTGGTAAAACGTTAAACCTCGTCGTCCTCGTGCAGACGGCGGCGATAATCGGCGGCCCAGCCCTCAATATTTACCTGACGGGCACGACCCAGGCCGAGCGCGTCTGCCGGGACCGGCTCGGTGATGACGGAGCCGGCGGCCACGAGCGCGCCGTCGCCGATCTGGGCGGGCGCGACCATCATGGTGTCGGAGCCGATGAAGGCATCCTTGCCGATGACGGTCTTGTGCTTGTGCACGCCGTCGTAGTTGCAAGTGATGGAGCCCGCGCCCACGTTGACACCGGAGCCCATGGTGGTGTCGCCGATGTAGGACAGGTGCGGCACCTTGGAGCCCTCGCCGATCGTGGACTTCTTGATCTCCACGTGCGTGCCGGCCTTGGATCCGTCGAGCATGTGGGTACCCGGGCGCAGGTAGGCGCGCGGGCCGCAATCGACGCCGTTCTCGATGACGGCCTCGATGGCGATGGTCTCATCGATGGTGCAGCCGCTGCCGACGGTGGTGTCGGTGAGACGGCTGTTGGGGCCGAGCTGGCACTCCTCGCCCACGGTGACGTGGCCGATCAGGTGCGTCTGCGGCCACACGACGGTGTCGCGGCCGATGGTGGCGTCGGGGCCGATCCAGGCCTGCGTGGGGTCGATGAAGGTAACGCCCTCGGCCATCCAGTGCTCGTTGATGCGGTCGCGCGCGATGGCGGTGAGCTGTGCGAGCTGGATGCGGCTGTTGACGCCCAGGCCGTCGCGGTAGTCGCCGCAGTGGAAGATGGAGACTGCCTGGCCGTGACCCTTGAGGATCTCGAGCATGTCGGGCAGGTAGTACTCGGACTGCGCGTTGTCGTTGCCGATCTCGTTGATGTGGGCGGCGAGCTGCGCGCCGTCGAAGGCGTAGCAGCCGGCGTTGCACTCGAGCAGCGTGGCGGCCTGCTCGGGCGTGCAGTCCTTCTGCTCGATGATGCGCTCAATCTGGCCGTCGGCGCCCAGCTTGATGCGACCGTAGCCGAAGGGATCGGGCGGGGTCATGGTCATGACGGTGCAGGCGAGCTCGCCGGTGGCGACGGTCTGCGCGAACTTGGCGACGGTGTCGGCGGTGATGAGCGGCAGATCGCCGTTGAGCACGACGACGGGGCCTTGCGCGATGCCGCAGGCCTCGAGCGCGACCTTTACGGCGTGGCCGGTGCCCAGGCGCTCGGTCTGCTCGACGCACTCGACCTTGGTGGCGCTGTTGGCGTAGGCGCCGTCGATGAGGGCGCGCATCTCGTCGGCGTGGCTGCCGATGACGACCACGACGCGGCTGCAGCCGGCCTTGATGGTGGCGTCGACGATCCACTGGACCATGGGCTTACCCAGGATCTTGTGCGAAACCTTGCAGTGGTTCGACTTCATACGGGTGCCCTCGCCGGCAGCGAGGATAATTGCGGTTGCGTCCATGTGATCTCCTGTTACGTTATAGAGACGTGTGTTTGGAAACGATACACGGCGCAATATGATACCGCAGGCATATGATGAGCGCGTAACGTTTGGGCCGCGGCGGATGGGTTTGTGGTTCCGGCACGGCGGTTGCGCTGCTTGTGCGGTGTTTGCGGCACTGCGGCGTTGGTATTTGGGTGAGAGGGCGGGTGCCCGTGGACAATATGCGAGAGAGGTCGGCCATCGAGCCCGTCGCGGCATTCTCGATGTCGCACCCGGCGGTGCCTGCGCTCTACATGGCGCTAACGCTGGGGCTCACCATGTTCTCGATGCAGCCGGTGCTGATCGCGCTGTCGCTCGCGGGCGGGCTGGCATACGGCTTTGCGACCCGCGGGGCTGCTCGCACGCTGAGCGCGCTTCGCTGGCAGCTGCCGGTGATTTTGATTATCTCGCTGGTGAATCCGCTGTTTAGCGCCTCGGGCTCGACGGAGTTGTTCCGCATCGGTATGCGCGCAGTGTATTTGGAGAGCATGGTATACGGCCTGTGTATGGGCGGGCTGTTTGTGGCGAGCGTGCTGTGGTTTGAGGCTGCGGCGTCGATGCTCGAATACGACAAGGTGCTCGCGTTGCTGGGCAACGCCGCGCCGGTGCTCGCGCTCATGATCTCGATGTGTATGCGGCTTATCCCGCAGTTTTTGCGCCGCGGCCGCGCGGTGCTGGCGGTGCAGGACGCGATCGATGTGCCGGGGCGCGCGCCGGCCGACCCCGTGCGCTCGCGCTTGCGGGCCTCGAGCGTGCTGATGGGCTGGGGCATGGAGGATTCGCTGGAGCGCGCCGACGCCATGCGCTCGCGCGGATGGGGTGCCGCGGCGCGTCGTACGACGTATGCACGGTATCGGCTGGGGCGCGGCGATGTCGCCGCGCTGGTGGGGCTTGCGCTGTTTGGCGCTGCTGCGGTTGCGGCGGCGTGGGCCGCGACAACGCAGTATTCGTTTTACCCTCAGCTTTCGGTGCCGGCGCCGTGGCCTGGCTATATTGTGTACGCGGCTTGGATGGTGTTGCCCTGTGTGTTGCACACGATTGACGAGAAGAGGTTTGGCTGATGATCCGGTTAGATAGCTGCTCGGTAACGGGCGGGGCGTGCGGTTCCGATGCGCCTGCGATTGAGGTACGGGGCCTGAGCTTTACCTACCCCGGGGCTGAGGCGCCGGTACTCGACGGGCTCGACTGGCCTGTTCCCCAAGGTGCGTTTGCACTGCTGGTAGGTGGTACTGGGTCGGGAAAATCAACGCTGCTCTCGCTACTCAAGCCCGAGATTTCGCCGACGGGCGCGCGCACTGGCGAGTTGCGCGTGCTGGGGGAGGGCGTCGCCGACATGGATGTCCGGACGTCCGCGGAGCGCGTGGGCTATGTGTTTCAGGATCCCGAGAACCAGATCGTGTGCGAGACCGTGTGGCACGAGATGGCGTTTGGCCTGGAAAACTTGGGGCTAGCGCGCGACGAGATACGCCGCCGCGTGGCCGAGACCAGCTATTTCTTTGGGCTGGAGGACTGGCTGCATCGCGATACCGATACGCTTTCGGGTGGGCGCAAGCAGCTGCTGTCGCTGGCAGCCGTGCTGGCGTTGCGACCGCGCGTGCTGCTGCTCGACGAGCCCACGTCCCAACTCGATCCCGTTGCCGAGAAAAATTTTCTGCATGCGCTGTTTCGCGTGAACCGCGAGCTGGGCTGTACGGTTGTTGTGGCGACGCACCAGCCGCGCCCGATGCTCGAGTATGCGACGTGCGCGTATCGGATTGAAGGCGGTCGCGTGTGCGAGGTGTCTGATGTCGCTTCCTTGGGGCATCGTGAAGGGCTGTTTTCTGGCGAGGTGCCAGGGTGGGGTGCCTCGCGGCGTGCAAAAAACGGAGTTTTCAGCAGTGTCAGTGGCCAGCTGGGTTCTTTGGACTTGCGCGGGGGCGCTCCGGGTGCAAAAAAAGGACTGAAATCGGACAAATCGGGTGAATTTGAGGTGCAAATACTGTCGCAGGACGACTCGGGGGTGCCATCGCGTACCGGTGGACGCAGAATACTCCCAAAAATGCACGCCGGGTCGGCTACCACCCTGTCGGAAGGCTGGTTTCGCTACGACCGTGTGTCCGGTTGGGTGCTGCGCGGGCTCGACGTGACGTTTTCTGCCGGTGCGGTGCATGCGATTGTGGGCGGTAACGGCTGCGGCAAGTCGACGATGCTTTCGGTGCTGGCCAAGACCGCCAAGCTGCAGCGTGGTCGTATGGTGCGCGGGGCGGCCTCGGCTGCGCTGCTGCCGCAGAACCCCAAGGCGTTGCTGGTCGCCGAGACGGTGAGCGACGAGCTGATGGAATGGGCTTCGACTTGCGGATATGACGAGGACGCGGCCCAGGAGCGCGCGGCGCAGCTGGGATTGGACGGCCTGGATGGGCGCCACCCGTACGATCTTTCGGGCGGCCAGCGTCAGCTGCTCGCGTTGGCAAAGCTGCTGTTGATTGGTCCGGAGCTGTTGCTGCTCGATGAGCCCACGAAGGGGCTGGACCTGACGAGCCGCCGCATTATCGCCCGCGCCCTATGCGAGCATGCGCAAGCCGGCGGCACCGTCATCATGGCCACGCACGACCTGGACTTCGCCGAGCAGGTTGCCGACGACGTTGCCATGATGTTCGACGGCGAAATTGCCTGCATGGAGCCGCCGGCAGATTTCTTTGCCGACAACGTGTTTTATAGGGCGTGATGGAATGGCGGATTATCGCGGCTTGCGCCTACTTGCAAAACTGGAGATTCCGCTGTTGTTGGCGGTGCCGGTGGTAATGGCCGCGGCGTTGCTGGCAGGCGTTGAGCAGGCGGCGCTTGCCATGCTTGTCGTGGTGGCGCTCGTGCTTGCACTGTTCTTCGCGGGCTACGAGGCGTCGCGTCCGGGCCTGCGCCAGATTATGCCCACGCTGGTTCTGGCGGCACTGGCCGCGGCGGGCCGCATCTTGTTCGGCCCCATTCCCGACTTTAAACCCGTGAGCGCCATCGCTATTATCGCGGGAGCGACGTTGGGTCGACGCAACGGCTTCATGGTCGGCGCGTTGGCAGCGCTAACCAGCAATTTCTTTTTTGGACAGGGCATGTGGACGCCATGGCAGATGTATGCCTGGGGCCTGGTGGGCTACGTCGGCGGTGTGCTGGCGTACGCGGGTGCTTTTGATCGCGCCGATGGCACCGTGCGCATGCCGGCGTTGATGGCGTACGGTTTTGCGTCGGGCCTGCTCTATGGCGTTGTGATCAACGCCTACGACATCATCGGTTTTGTACAGCCGCTTACGTGGGCGGGCGCCGTGGCGCGTCTTGCCACGGCGGTGCCGTTCGATATCACGCACGGACTCGCGACCTGCGTGTTTTTGGCCGCCCTGTACAAGCCCTGGTGTCGCCGCATCAACCGAGTCGTCGTGAAATACGGGCTGTAGGTCTGGTTGCGCCGGCGCGGGAATCAATGCTGCCAAAGTGCCATTTTAAAACCATGCCGGTTTACGGGGCTAGATTGGCGCAGGCCGACCATACCGGCTTTTTTCGAAATAGAGCAAGCCGTTTACCTGCGGTTTTATTATTTCGGAATTCCGTATGGTTAGGGGTTCGCGATTCAGCCCCGTAAACCGGCATGGTTTTGAAATGGCCGGCTGATATGACGGGTAACGTGGCCCTCAGAGAGCCAAATTGATCCGTTTTCTTTCCGTCCCCAGACGTCCCCGGGGAATCAGCTGAACCCGCCCGCCACGAAATCGGCCCATCTACTACGTTTGGCCCGACACCCCCAAGCACAACCGCGTTTTATGAAAAACCGCAGGCTTCCTACCTGCGGTTTTCTTTTTGCGTTGTTCGCTGTGGTTGAGGGTAGTGACTTAAACGTAGTAGATGGGCCAGTTTCGTGGCAAGCGGGCCGCGTGGATGCCCCTGCGAGGTGAAAAAAATGATCCTTTTCCTCCGTCCCCAGGGGATCAGTTGGGGCTAGAGCTCTAGGGCGAGGGTGACGGGGCAGTGGTCGCTGCCAAAGATGTCGCCGCGGATGCCGGCGTCGCGCACATTGCCGGCGATTGCGTCGCTTACCAGGAAGTAGTCGATGCGCCAGCCGGCGTTGTTTTTGCGGGCATTAAAGCGATAACTCCACCAGCTGTAGACGCCCTCGACGTCGGGGTTTGCCGCGCGCCAGGTATCGGTAAAACCGGCGTCGAGCAGCTCGGTAAACTTACCGCGCTCCTCGTCCGAAAAGCCTGCGTTACCGCGGTTGGACTTGGGGTTCTTAAGGTCGATCTCTTCGTGCGCCACGTTAAAGTCGCCGCAGGTCACCACGGGCTTGCCGGTCTCGCGCTCTAGTGCGCTCAAAAAGCCACGATAGGCATCGTCCCAGGCCATGCGTACATCGATGCGCGCGAGCTCATTTTGGGCGTTAGGCGTGTAAACATCCACAAACCAAAACTTGTCGAACTCGAGCGCGCAGACGCGGCCCTCGGTTGCGGCTTGGGCGACGAGCTCGGCCGCCCCGCCCTCGCCGGCGTAGGGTAGCAGTGCGTCGGCGTGCAGCACGCGCAGCGGTTCCTGGCGGCTAAAGACCGCAGTGCCCGAATAGCCTTTGCGCTCGGCGTAGCTCCAGGTTTGGCGATAGCCGGGCAGGTCGATATCGACCTGGCCCTCTTGCAGTTTAGTTTCTTGCAGCGCCAGGACATCGACATTGAGTTCCCGCGCGATCTGGATAAAGCTCGGGTCCTTTTTGAGCACGGCGCGCAGGCCGTTGACGTTCCACGAGGCGAAAGTGTAAGTCTGAGGCATGGTGTCCTTTCGACGGGGTTGGCAGGCTTAAGATTAGCGCAACAGGGGCGGTGGTGGGCTCCGCGCGTGCCGACTCAAAGGCCGCATGCTGGGACATCGCCCGACGCTGCCCGACCAACAAGGACGGAGGACTCATATGACGCAGGCGATAACGGACTCCAAACAGGCCTCCGCCGCGCTGGCGGAGCTGTTCGATACCCACAAGCGCGTGGTGTTCTTTGGCGGCGCCGGTGTTTCCACGGCGAGCGGCATCCCCGATTTCCGCAGCGTGGACGGCCTGTATCACCAGCAGTTTGCCTATCCGCCCGAGACTATGCTCTCGCATAGCTTTTATGAGGCGCATCCGGCTGAGTTCTTCGACTTCTACCGCACCAAGATGATTGCGCTTGGCGCCAAGCCCAACCGCTGCCACACCAAGCTGGCCGAGCTGGAGCGCGCCGGCAAGCTAAATGCCGTGGTGACGCAAAATATCGATGGCCTGCATCAGATGGCCGGCTCGCAGCGCGTGTTCGAGCTGCACGGCTCGGTCCATCGCAACATTTGCCAGTCGTGCGGCGCGGTCTATAGCGCCGAGTGGATTTGCTTGCGCGAGCACGAGGACGCCGCGGGCGTACCCGTGTGTCCTGCGTGCGGTGGGCGCATCAAGCCCGATGTGGTGCTCTACGAGGAGCCGCTCGACGAGCACGTGCTGACCGGCGCCGTTGCCGCCATTGCCGCGGCCGATGCCCTCATTGTGGGCGGGACCTCGCTCGTGGTGTATCCGGCGGCGGGCCTTACGCGTTACTTTACCGGCGATACGCTGGCTATTTGCAATCTTGCTCCCACCGATCAGGATGCAAATGCCGACCTGCTGATTTCTTGCGACATCGCGGCCGCGTTTGCGTTCTAGCCCGTGTGCGCGGATACAATAGAAAGACTGATTGCAAAGCGACCCCGCCGCCTGCGCCCGAGCGCGGCGGCGCGGGCATTTGAGGAGGATGTTCATGGCGAACGATAGCAAGACATGGCGGTGCGGAAAGTACGAGCTCAGCTTTGACCGTCCGCGCATCATGGGCGTCCTCAACGTGACGCCCGATTCGTTTAGCGACGGCGGGGAGCACTTCGCCCCGGATGCCGCCATCGAGTACGGCCTGGCGATGCTCGACGCCGGTGCTGACATCATCGACGTGGGCGGCGAGTCCACGCGCCCTGGTTTTACCCCGGTCAACCCCGACGAGGAGGCTCGCCGCGTGCTGCCCGTGGTGCGCGCGCTGGCCAAAGAGGGCGCTATCGTCTCGATTGATACGCGTCATGTGGCGGTTGCCAAGGCGGCCGTGCGCTGCGGCGCCTCGATCGTCAACGACGTGACGGGCTTCACCGAGCCCAAGATGGTTGAGTTCGTTAAGACGAGCACCTGCGGCGTCATCGTGATGCACGCCGGCGAGGTCGCTGCGAGCGCTCGCACGCACGCGACGGTGCAGCTCGATACCTCGGCCGCGGCGTTTGTTGCCGAGAAGGCGCGCGAGGCAGCTGCTGAGGCCGCGCGCGAGGCGGAGAAGCCTGCCCGCCGTCGCCGTGGCAAGTTGCTGGGCGAGCCCAAGACGGAGGCCAAGCTGCCGGGTGGCGTGGTGCAGCCCTCGCTGCCGTTTGGAGATCCGGAGCCCGCGTCCGAGCCTACGGACGAGCAGAAGCAGGAGGCACCGGCTGCCGAAGAGGCCGCCCCTGTCGCCGAGGCCGCCGCGAACCCTGAGTCCTCGCCGGAGCCCAGCGATCACCTGGCCGCCATGATGCGCCGCAGCGCCCGCCGCGAGGAGGCTTATGTTCCCACCTCGCAGCTTCGCCGCTTTACCCTGCCTGATTCGGCGCCCATCATGCGCCGCGTCATGGGCTTTCTGTCCGATCAGGCCCGCGCACTCATCCACGCCGGCGTGTCGCGCGACCGCATCTGCATCGATCCGGGCCCGGGCTTTGGCAAGACGGCCAACGAGGATATCGTCATCCAGCGCGAGACCGCCAAGATGGCGTCGCTGGGATATCCGCTCATGTGCGCCGTGTCGCGCAAGCGCTTTGTGGGCGCTGTCTCGGGCGTGACCGAGGCCGCCGAGCGCGATGCCGCCACGTTCGGCGTGTGCCTGGGCGCTATCCAGGCCGGTGCCAACATTGTGCGCGTGCACGACGTCGCGGGCTTTGCGCAGTTCCTGAACGGTTACTGGGCTGTTGCTAAGCCGCAGCCGCGTCGCGCGTTTGTGGCCGTGGGCTCCAACCTGGGGCATCGTTGCGACAACATCCGCGCCGCACGCGACATGATCGCCGAAATCCCGCTCACCTGCGTGTCCAACTGCTCGCGCATCTACGAGAGCGAGCCGGCCTACGAGACGCGCCAGGACGCCTTTGCTAATGCCGTCATTGAGATCAAGACCGAGCTGGCGCCGTTGGTGCTGCTCGATGAGCTTATGAAGATCGAGGCCGAGCTGGGTCGCGACCGTTCCAAAAAGGCCAAGGCCAATGGTCCACGCACCATCGACCTGGACCTGCTGTGGATGGATGGCGAGACCCACGGCGGCAAGAAGCTGCGCCTGCCGCATCCGCTCATTGGCGAGCGTGATTTTGTGCTGATGCCGCTCGAGGACCTGATGCACGACCCGGCGCGGTTCTTCCGCTACAACGGCGTAGAGGTCAAGGAACCCGAGGATCGCGTGGGCCATATCGTGGGCGAATTGGGGCGTATGTAGATGATCGAGATGAATGCTGTTGCCGCTGGTACCGAGCTCGACGCGGCGCGTGACGCGGGCCGCGAGGGCATGTCCGCGGGCTGGTGCGCGTGGAGCGCGGGCGATGCATCGCTGACGTTTTCGCTGGTCGTTCGCCCCGACGTGAACATGCATGCCTTCCACGGCCTGCTGTTTGTGGCCGCGATGGGCATGATGGACGCGCTCGTGGGGACGGCTGCGGCACCGGGGCTGGGCCTTGCCGGCAAGGTGGGCATTCAGTGGCCGAGCGATATTGTGTGCGGCGCGCCCACGTTTGAAACGTCGTTTGCACGCGTCGCCGTCAACGGTGGCGCCGGTGCCGCAGGCATGTTCGGTGCCGTGACGGTGGATATTGAGCGCGCGGCGCTGGGCGAGCTTGGCGTGGATGTGGCTGACGAAGCGCTGGTCGAGGCATTGGCCACCGCCGTGTTGACCCGCGTGGACGCCTGGGCGGTTGTCGCCAACACGCCACAGGGTGCTGCTGGTCCGTTGGCTCCCGTGCTGGGCGAGTACTTCGACATGGTGCCACTGCTGGGCCGCCAGGTTGCGGCGGTGTCGCCCAACGGCGTGCCGCTTGCGGTCGGCGTGTTCGCTGGTCTGGACATCTGGGGCCGCGCGACCATCAAGACCGATGCCGGCGAGCAGGAGTTTCCGCCCGAGGCTGTACGGATTCGCGGACTGTAGCGCGAGGTGCCAGCGCTCAAAGACAACGATGACAACAAGACCCTCCTCGGCCTGTGCCGGGGAGGGTTTCGCTTGCCTGGGGGATGGGTCGCCAGCGCCCTATTCCTCAAAACTGAAAATCTTTCGATTTTGAGGAATAGAATTAAGCCAGCTCGGCCTTTAGCGAGGTATATTCGTTACAGAGACTATTCCTCAAAACTGAAAATTATTCGTTTTTGAGGAATAGCGATAAAAGACCGCGAGGAGGCCGCAAATGAAACTCATCAATAGAACGTCATATATGGACACATTGACGAGCCTTATTGTCGTGCCGGATATCAAGGTCATCACGGGCATCCGACGTAGCGGTAAATCAAAATTGCTCGAGGCCCTCCGCGATTACGTGGAGGCAAATCTGCCCAATTCGAATGTCATCCATATTAACTACAACCTCGATGAGTTCGAAGGCTTGCTCGAATATCATGCCCTGCTCGCCTATGTAAAAGAGCATCGAGTGCTCGACAAGCAAAACTTCCTGCTTATCGACGAGGTTCAGATGTGCGACGGCTTTGAACGCGCGATCAACAGCCTCCATGCATCCGAGCAGTACGACATCTTCATCACCGGATCGAATGCCTTTTTGCTGTCGAGCGATCTGTCGACGCTCTTTACGGGGCGCACCTTCGAGATCGAGGTTTTCCCATTCTCGTTTGAGGAGTATCGCTCCTATGGCGACGAGGGCGAGGTCGACCGCGACTTCGATGAGTACGCGAGAACCGGCGGTATGTCCGGCTCTTACCCTTATCCATTGCAGGAGCAGCGCTATCAATATCTCTCCAATGTCTTTAAAACGCTCATCGTGAGGGATATCGTGCAGCGGCATAACGTGAGAAACGAATCGGCGCTGCTGCGCATTGCCGATTACATGATGGACAACGTCTCCAACATAACGTCGGCACGCAACATTACTGATGCATTAAATGCGGATGGGCTAAAGATTACGAACAAGACGGTCGGTGCGTACATGGGGTACCTGTGCGATGCGTTTGCCTTCTATAAAGTTCGTCGGTACGACATTCGCGGCAAAAAATACCTTAAGAGCGGCGAGAAGTACTATCTGGCGGACCATGCGTTTAAATATGCGCTTCTTGGTACACGTGATATGGATTGGGGACGCGTATACGAGAACATGGTGGCAATCGAGCTGCTGCGCCGCGGATACGAGGTATATGTCGGCGTACTCTATAAAAAGGAAATAGACTTTGTAGCAATCAAGCGGAGCGAGAAACTCTACATTCAGGTGAGCGACGACATCAGCTCGGATAAGACATTTGAACGCGAGATTTCGCCACTGCTGAGCATTGGCGATGCGTATCCCAAGATGATTCTCGCCCGCACGCATCACGAGGCCACGGATCGCGACGGGGTGCAGATCATGGACCTGGCGAGATGGCTGTGCGGCGAGGCGTAGCAGAAAGTCCTATTCCTCAAAAATGAAAATTTTTCGATTTTGAGGAATAGGACCGACGCGTTGCCTAGTTCGCCGCTCGTGCTCGTGCTCGACTTAAGCTCCCGCCCTATCCCAGCTCCTGCATGCGGCGATAGATTTCGCAGATGCCCTTAATGGTGAGTTGGCCATCGACCACGTCGAAGGCATCGGTCGAATCAGCGACGATGCCGGCGAGACCGCCCGTGGCGATAACGGTGGCATCGTCGCGGCCCAGCTCGCGCTTCATGCGCGCGACCAGGCCCTCGGCCATGGCGGCAGCGCCCACCACGGCGCCGACCTTGATGCATTCCTCGGTGTCGCGGCCGATGGCGTGCTCGGGCGCCTCGAGCGGCACGCTGGCGAGCTTGGCGGCTCGGGCGGCAAGCGCGTCCATGGAGATGCGGATGCCCGGCGCGATCGCTCCGCCAATGTAATAGCCGTCCTCGTCGATGACATCGATATTGGTTGCGGTGCCAAAGTCCACCACGATCGCCGGCGCGCCGTAGAAGGTCTCTGCCGCAACGGCGTTGGCGACACGGTCGGCGCCTACGGCCCGGGGGCGCGCCGCGCGCAGCTTGGTTACGGCGGCCGTCTGCGGCCCAATGACGATGGCGTCCGCGGCAATGCGGTCGGCCACGGCGTGCCACTCGCGCGAGAGCTGCGGCACCACGCCGGCAAAGGCGATCGCGTCGACCGCATCGAGTGAAAGGCCGTACATCTTAAAGAAGCCCATCAGGCGCACATGGATCTCGTCGGCGGTATAGGAGCGGTCGGTGGGCATGCGCCACGACTGCACCAGCTCGTTTCCGTCAAACAGGCCCATGGCCGTCTGCGTGTTTCCCATATCGATAGCGAGCAGCATGTCTACTCCCGGTGTTGGCATAAAGGGACGCGCACCATTGTATACGCGCCGTCGACGGCGCTCGGCTGCGATTCGTTCACGGCGATATGGGCTGAGGGGTTTTAAATATGAAGGAATTATGCTCTACGAGATTTTCCTTGCCGTTTACCGAACTCCCACGTAATATACCTTCTTGCGCACATGAGGCGCCCAGACATTGCGGGGTGGAGCAGTCTGGTAGCTCGCCGGGCTCATAACCCGGAGGTCGTAGGTTCAAATCCTGCCCCCGCGACCAAGAACTT
>CABUKS010000031.1 GCA_902492235.1 uncultured Collinsella sp.
CCGTCGCTCGGCAACGGCGGCCTGGGCCGCCTGGCCGCGTGCTTCCTGGATTCCATCGCCACGCTGGGCTTGACCGGCGATGGCGTGGGCCTCAACTATCACTACGGTCTGTTCCGTCAGCGCTTTGTCGACAACCAGCAGAAGGCCGTCCCCGACGAGTGGCTCGGTGAGCAGGACATCCTAGTCGACGATGACCGCTCCTACACCGTCGAATTCGGCGATTTTGCCGTTACCTCCAAGCTCGTCAACATCGATGTGCCCGGTTACGGCCAGCCCACCAAAAACCGCCTGCGCCTGTTCGACCTGGCGAGCGTCGACGACGGCCTGGTCCCCGGCAGTTCCATCGACTTCGACAAGACCGAGATCGCCAAGAACCTCACCTTGTTCCTCTACCCCGACGATTCTGACGAGCAGGGCCGCCTGCTTCGCATCTACCAGGAATACTTCATGGTGAGCAACGCCGCCCAGCTCCTGATCGACGAGGCCATCGAGCGCGGCAGCAACCTGCACGATCTGGCCGATTACGCCGTGGTCCAGATTAACGACACGCACCCCACCATGGTCATCCCCGAGCTCATTCGCTTGCTCACCACCAAGCACGACATCGAGTTTGACGAGGCCGTGACCATCGTACGCTCCATGGTCGCCTACACTAACCACACGATTCTTGCCGAGGCGCTCGAAAAGTGGCCGCTCACCAGCCTGCAGAAGGTCTCCCCTGCCATCGCCGACATTATCGTCAAGCTCGATGAGATCGCAAAGGCCGAGCACGACGACCCGCGCGTTGCCATCATCGACGAATACGACACCGTCCACATGGCCCACATGGACATCCACTTTGGCTTCTCCATCAACGGCGTCGCCGCACTCCACACCAAAATCCTGGAGGACACCGAGCTTCATCCGTTCTACGAAATCTACCCCGAGAAGTTCTCCAACAAGACCAACGGCATCACCTTCCGCCGCTGGATCCAGGGAGCCAACCCCGCGCTCGCCAGCCTGCTCGACGATGTGATCGGTACCGATTGGCGCAGCACCGGCGACTTGAGCAAGCTCGCCGACTTCGCCGACGATAAGAGTATTCTTGAGCGTCTGGCCGCCACCAAGGCCGAGGCAAAGACCATCATGCGCCAGTTCATGGCGCTCGAGCAGGGTGTGACGATCCCCTCCAACGCCATCATCGATGTTCAGGTCAAGCGTATCCACGAGTACAAGCGCCAGCAGATGCTCGCGCTCTACATCATCTGGAAGTACCTCGACATCAAGAACGGTAACAGACCTAAGCACCCCGTCACCATCATCTTTGGCGGCAAGGCGGCGCCTGCCTACACTATCGCCCAGGACATCATCCATCTGATCCTGACGCTTTCCCAGTGGATTGCCAACGACCCCGACGTGGCTCCCTACCTGCAGGTCGTCATGATCGAGAACTACAACGTCACCGCCGCCGAGCGCGTGATTCCCGCTGCCGACATCTCCGAACAGATCAGCCTGGCCTCCAAGGAGGCGAGCGGCACTTCTAACATGAAGTTCATGCTCAACGGCGCTTTGACCCTGTGCACGCTCGACGGTGCCAACGTTGAGATTGCCGAGCTCGTGGGCGACGAGAACATCTACACCTTTGGTGCCTCGTCCAAACAGGTCGAGCAACTCTACGCCGACGGCACCTATGACGCCGGCGCGCTCTACCGCAAGCCTGGCATCAAGCTGCTGGTGGACTTCATCACCAACCCGGCCTTTATGGCGACCGGCAACGTCGAGCGCCTGCAGCGCCTGCACGACGACATTAAGGGCAAGGACTGGTTTATGGCCCTGCTCGACATTGAGGAGTACATCCAGACCAAAGAGCGCGTGCTAGCTGACTACGAGGACCAGGACGCTTGGATGCGCAAGGCGCTGATCAACATCGCCAACGCCGGCACCTTCTCTTCCGACCGCACAATCTCCCAGTACAACGACGAGATCTGGCACCTGAGCTAATTCGATTCCCTTACCCATCCTCTTGAAAACGGAGTCGCGGCAACGCGGCTCCGTTTTTTGTGTCCCTGTGTTGCCCGTGGCCTGCCTCGACCAAACAATCTCGGTCTGTAACATCTAGCCGGCAAAATTGAGTCTACCTGTTACAGATCGAGATGAAAGGACAGGCAGCTCGACGTTGTCTCAATCTGTAACAGGTAGACCCAATTTGGCCCTCCTCCTGTTACAGATTGAGACAAACTGACAGACGAACGGTCCCAACACAAAGAAAGGCTCCCCTCTCGCCCAGTGGACGGGAGGGGAGCCTTATATGTGACCGCGGCAAAAGGATGGCAATACCGCAGTCGCCCAAAGGGAGGGCCTGGATGCACCGGGCCTAGATAAGGTTCTTGCCAGACACCTTATCGAAGAGATGGGTCGCGTTCTTCTCGAACTTGAACCAGATGGAGTCGCCCGCCTTGAGCGCACCCTTGGCCTCAAGGTCGACAACGGGAATGATCAGGACGAACTGGCCATCGGGAGCGGTCACGTGGACATGCTCGGTCGAACCCATGAGCTCGGTCACCTCGACGGTACCCTGGAGCGCACCCTCCTCGCCCTTGTCGGCAAGCAGAATCTGCTCGGGGCGCACGCCGGCCGTAATCTCCTTCACGTCGCCGCCGTCCCAGTTGAGAGCAAGCTGAGAGCAGGTCTCGGGGGCGAGCGCCACGTTCATATCCTCGGTCTTGACGGTGAAGCCGTTGCCCGAGCGCACCAGCTGGGCATCGAAGAAGTTCATCTGCGGCACGCCGATAAAGCCGGCAACGAAGATGTTCGCGGGATGGTTGAAGACCTCCTGCGGGGTGGCGATCTGCTGGACGACGCCGTCCTTCATGACCACAATGCGATCGCCAAGGGTCATGGCCTCGGTCTGGTCGTGGGTGACGTAGATGAACGTGCCCTTGATCTCGTGGCGCAGCTTGATGAGCTCGGCACGCATCTGGTTACGCAGCTTGGCGTCCAGGTTGGACAGCGGCTCGTCCATCAGGAAGACCTTAGGATCACGCACGATGGCGCGGCCGATAGCGACACGCTGACGCTGGCCGCCCGAAAGCGCCTTGGGCTTACGGTCGAGGTACTCGGTGATACCCAAGATCTCGGCAGCGGAGCGAACCTTACGGTCGATCTCGTCCTTGGGGACCTTCTTGAGCTCAAGCGTAAACGCCATGTTCTCGTACACCGTCATGTTGGGGTACAGAGCGTAGCTCTGGAACACCATGGCGATGTCGCGGTCCTTGGGAGCGACGTCGTTGACGCGCTTGCCGTCGATGAACACGTCACCCGAGGTGATGTCCTCCAGGCCGGCGATCATGCGCATCGTCGTGGACTTACCGCAGCCAGACGGGCCAACGAGGACGACGAACTCCTGGTCGTGAACGGTGAGGTTAAAGTCCTCAACAGCGAGCACGCCATCCTCGGTAACCTTGAGGTTGTGCTTCTTCTCCTCGGTCTTCTTCTTTTTGCCAAAGAAGCCCTTCTTTTTGGACTCGGTGTTGGGATACACCTTCTGAACATGTTTGAGAACGATCTCGGCCATGTCTTTACCTTTCGATATGCGGCACCATGTTGAGGGCGCCGCAGAAACTTGCAAAACAGTTACGGCATCAGCCCTTGACGGCACCTGCCACCACGCCGTCGATGATGTACTTCTGGCAGAGGATGTACATGACGACGATGGGGACAACGACCATCATGATGCAAGCCATCATGGGGCCGAGCTCGACGTGGCCGTAGCCGCCGCGGAAGTACTGGATCAAGATAGGAATGGTCTTGTACTTGGTGGAGTCGAGCGTAAGGTAGGGCAGCAGGTAGTCGTTCCAGACCCACATGGTCTCGAGAATGCCGACCGAAAGATAGGTGGGCTTCATGATGGGAAGGACGATCTTAAAGAACACCTGGACCGGGTTGCAGCCGTCGATCATGGCCGCCTCCTCGATCTCGAGTGGGATGTTCTTTACAAAGCCGGCGAACATAAAGACCGCCAGGCCCGCGCCAAAGCCGAGGTAGATAAAGCAGATGTTGAACGGCGTGTTGAATCCGATGCGGTCCGCCAAATTGGACAGCGTGAACATGAGCATCTGGAAGGGCACGACCATCGAGAAGACGAACAGGTAATAGAAGAAGTTCGAGATCTTGCTGTTGACGCGCACTACGTACCAAGCACACATGGAGCAGCACACCAGAATCAGCACGACCGACGTGACCGTGATGATGAGCGAGTACATAAATGCCGAGGCAAAGCCCTGCTCGTTAAGGGCATGCATGTAGTTTGCGAGGCCGTTGAACGTCTCGGGCGTGAGCAGATCGAATGCCGTGGTGGTGCTGATTGCAGTTGCCTTTTTAAAGGAATTGAGCGCGATCATGAACACGGGGTAGATCCACGCGAGCGACAGGATCGTAAAGAAAATCGAGAGCGCGCGGTTGATAACCTTATCGCGTTTCATTACTGCTGCACCTCCTTGGACCTCGTGGCCTTAAGCTGGATCATGGAGATGGCCACGACCAGGATGCAGAAGATAACCGCCTTGGCCTGACCAATGCCCTGCCATGCGATACCGGCACGCGAATAGAACGTGTTGTAGATGTTCAGGGCGAGCATCTCGGTGGAGTGCGCGGGGGCGCCGCCGGTAAGGGCGAGGTTCTGGTCGAACAGCTTAAAGCCGTTGGTGATGGACAGGAACAGGCAGATGGTGATGGTCGGCATCAGGTTAGGGATCTTAACCTTCCAAAACGTCTGCCATGCCGTAGCGCCGTCGACCTTGGCGGCCTCGATGTAGTCGGACGGAATGGACTGCAGACCAGCGATGTAGATGATCATCATGTAGCCGACCTGCTGCCACAGGGTCAGGATGATAAGGCCCCAGAAGCCAGCAGCAGAGTTAAGGGCGATGAGCTGGGCGCCCACGTTGGAGAGCAGGCAGTTGATCAGAATCTGCCAAATGTAGCCCAGCACGATGCCGCCGATCAGGTTAGGCATAAAGAAGATCGTACGGAAGATGTTGGTGCCTTTGAGCGCCTTGCGGGTAAGCGCCTGCGCAATGGCCAGGGCGATCACGTTGATGAGCACCGTCGACAGGAAGGCAAACGCCACGGTAAAGAAGAACGACGTGGAGAACTGCGGATCGGACAGCGCGCGCACGTAGTTCTCGATACCGACAAAGTGCGCGTTACTAATGATAATAAACTGGCAGAACGAGAGATAGAAGCCCTGAATAAAGGGAATCACGAACCCGATCATAAACGCCAGGCACGTGGGCAACATAAAGAGCGGCCACCAGCGCTTGAGTGCTTTGCCCATAAAAGGGTCCTTTCAATATGTAGGGGGGCGGGCAAACCTACGTCTGCCCGCCCCCCCCTGTCGCTAATCAGATAGCTCGGGCAGCAACTGCTTACTCGGAAGCAGCCTTCTCGGTCTTCCAGCCATCGACGAAGGCGTTCTTGACGCCGTCCCACTTGCTGTTATCGGCAGCGTAGGCAATCAGAGCCTGCTTGAGGTTCTTCTTCCACTCCTCGGAGGGAATGTAGACGAAGTCCCAAGCGACGGTCTTCTTGCCGTCCTTGGCCATGGCAACGGCCTGCTGCGAGAAGACGTTGGTGGTCTCCTTGGCGCTCTTGAACGGAGCGGTCAGACCCATCTTGTCGGCGATGATGCTGGTCGGGGTGTCAGCGGTGACGCACCAATACATGAAGTCCTCGGTGGCCTTCTGGGCATCCTCGGAAGCCTGGGAACTGACGCACCAGTAGTTCTCGCCGCCGGAGCACAGGCCCTGGTTCTCCTCGCCGTCAACACCGATGTAGATGGGCATCATGCCAATCTGATCGTCGGTCATGCCGGCCTTGACGAGGTCAGAGTAGGCCCAAGAGCCGTTCTGGTAGAAGACGGCCTTGCCGGTTGCGAACTCGTTGGTGGCGTCGTCGCCGGTCTTGGAAGCAAGCTGCGAAGGATCGCAGGTGGAGTCGGTGATGTACAGGTCGAAGATCTGCTTGTAGTTGTCGAGGAACTCACCCTTGATCTCGTCGTCCTCCTGGTTGTGCTCCTTCTCAAACTCGTAGTAGAGCGGCATGTTGGCAAGGTGGGTGGTGTAGCGCCAGCTGGAGGAGTCGTCCATGCCGGCGGAAGTGAAGGCACCCTCGACACCAAGCTCGTCCTTGCGGGCCTGGATGTCGTCGGCACAAGCCTTCAGCTTGTCGAAGGAGTTGATGTCCTCGGCCTTGTAGCCAGCCTTCTCGAGCAGCTGCTTGTTGTAAATAATGCCGAAGCTCTCCTGAACCCAGTCGATGCACACATCCTTGCCGTCGGACTGCAGAGCCAGGGAGTCGTCAATGAGCTCACCGCGGAGCTTGGTATCGGACAGGTCGGCGCAGTAATCCTTCCAGTTCTTAAGACCGGTGGGGCCGTTGACCTGGAACAGGGTCGGAGCGGAGCTCTTGGACATCTCGGACTTGAGCTTCTCCTCGTAGGTGTTGGAGGCGGCGGTCACGATCTTGACCTCGACGCCCTTCTCCTTCTTGTACGCCTTGGCGATCTCCTTCCACTCCTTGTCGACCTCGGGCTTGAATTGGAGGAAGTAGACCTCGGCAGCGTCACCAGAAGCAGAGGAGCCGGAGCCGGCAGAACCGCCGCAACCCACGAGACCCAGACCAAGAACCGCAGCCGCGGAACCAGCAAAGCCCAGGAACTGCCTTCTGCTCATTTCGTTCTTCATTACAATCCACCCTTTCACACCGTGGCGGCACCCTTTGCCGCCGCCTTCGGAGATTGGCTCGGGGACTTTGCCCCTTTTGCTGATTTGAACGATACGCCATTTGGCTGGTTGTTTGAACAAGTATTACTAGAGCGGTAGAAAAACTTCGGTGAACGGTAATTTCAACTTGATACTTGACAAGTTTTGTATAAACAATTATTTGTTATCTAATGCAGAGAAAACGCCCGGTCAAGCCGATGTACCGTCGGTTTGACCGGGCGTTTTCTCTTTGAGGCCATGAGTCTCGTCAGGCTGCGAGCTAGCCGGCTATCGCTTGGAATTGACGCGGTAATGGAAGATCTCGGGGTGTGTGCGAGTGTGCGTCACCTCAAACAAGATGCCATCCGAGGTGTACGACTGGCTCTCCATGACGGCAACGCAGTTGTATTTGCCGAGGTCAAGATAACTGCAGTCCTCATCGTTGGCAAGCTCGACGCTCACCGTACGGCGACTCGCCATCACCTTGACGCCGCGTTTGTGCTCCAGATAGTCGTAAATTGACTTTGCGGCGATCTCGGGCGTCAGACCCTTGGCGATCGACTCCAAAAAGTAGCCGTGGTCCACCTGGCGAGCATTGCCGTTGAGGCTTCGGACACGCACTACACGAATCAGCTCCTCGCCCACCTTAAAGCCCAGGCGACGAGAAAGTTGCTCAGTGCAAATCAAATGTTCAAAAGACTTAACGTCCGTCGATGCAACGGCATTGTTGCGCTTTGCAAATTCGCCAAACGACTCGACTTCCTCGAGTGCGCCCAGCATGTCGGTTTCGCCCTTGAGCCAAATAACGCGCACGCCCTTGCCGTGTATAGGCTGCACAAACATCTGATCGGCCAGCATGCTCAAGGCGCGTCGAACGGTATTGCGCGTGCAGCCAAACTCCGCGGTCAGCTCGGCTTCGGTTGGCAGCATCTCCTGAAACGCATAGGTCCCGTTAATGATGCGCGAACGGATCTCGCGGTAGATTCCTTCGTAAATCGCTTTTGGCATGACTTCACCTCTAATGAATATGTATGGCTAGGCACGATAGCATTTCTTTGGGTTGTTTAAACCGTCTATCGGCAAAGCACCGATTATTTACCGTCGACGGTTCCCCCGACACCCAGATCGGATCGAATCAAAACCGTCAATGCGGCAAGCAGTCAGTCCTCTACAATGAGTTCATTGTTTAAACGTTCTTGCTCGCACAGCATGTTGCATCCGGAAGGCATATTATGCTGCAGAAAATCCAACGCTTTGGCGGGGCAATGTTCGCGCCCGCCATGTTGTTTTCCATATCGGGTCTTATGGTCGGCGTCTCCGCCCTCGCAACGTCTGCGGATATCGTCGGCGACCTCGCCGTATACGGAACCCCTTGGTACGTTTTTTGGACTATCATCCAGCGCGGCTCGTGGACGGTCTTTAAACGACTTCCGCTCCTTTTTGCCGTAGCGCTGCCCATCGGCCTTGCCCAAAAGCAACCAGCTCGTTGTTGCCTCGAGGCGCTCGTGGCCTATTTTGCCTATTGCTTCTTTTTGAGCGAGATCATCAAGCTGAGCGGAGACAACCTTGGACTTAAGTACCCGTCGTCTTTGACCTCCGCTAGCGGCATCACCATCATCGACGGCATCAAGACACTCGACACCGGCATTATCGGCCCGCTGGCGGTGTCGGCAACCGTCGTCGCCATCCATGACCGCTTCTACGATGCCAAGGTTCCCGATTGGCTCGGTACCTTCTCGGGTTCCTCGCTGGTCTACCTCATCAGCTTTTTTGCCGTGTTCGCCCTTGCCGCCATCTCGGCCGCCATCGTGCCCTTCGTATACGCAGCGACCGAAACGCTGCGCCACGCACTTGCGGGCGTCGGCCCCTTCGGCGTGGGTATCTTTGTGTTTTTGGAGCGAGCACTCGAGCCCATGGGGCTGCACCATCTGCTCTACATGCCGATCTACTACGACAACCTGGTCATTAACGACGGCATCTACGCCACGTGGAGCAGCTTGCTCCCCATCCTCTCCCATAGCACGCGCCCCCTTAATGAGCTTGCGCCGTGGGCCGGTTTTACCGCCACCGGCTGGGTCAAGCTCTTTGGCCTTCCCGCCATCGCAGCCGCATTCTACTCCACCGCAAAACCCGAGCGCCGCGCCGGCCTCAGGGTCATCCTTGTTCCCGCCATCATCGCCTCGGTGGTTTGCGGCGTTACCGAGCCACTCGAGTTTCTCTTTATGTTCACCCACCCCGGGCTCTTTTTTCTCTACGCCGTCTTATCGTCTTGCCTTGCCACAACCATGAATCTCTTTGGCATCGTCGGCATCTTCTCGGGCGGCCTCATGGAGATGGCAGCCTTCAACTTTATTCCGCTCATGCGCATGCATGCCGGTGCCTATCTTTTGGCGCTCGGTATCGGCCTTGCCTTTAGCCTCATCTTTTTTGTGAGTTTTCGAGCACTCATCTTGATCTATGACCTTAAGACGCCGGGCCGCGAGGATCATGTCGCCAATCGCGCGGCAATCGATCATTTAACGGGAAGCGGCTTTGCCAAAGAGCAATCTCCCAATGACGAGGCCAATAGTCAATCCGATCAAGATCACGTCCTCGCTGAGCGGGTAATTCAGCTTTTAGGTGGCGTTGGCAATATTGCGGGCGCAACCAACTGCGCCACGCGCCTGCGCGTCGAGGTCGCAGACCCTTCCATCGTTGCAGATAACGCGTCGTTTGTCGCGGCGGGCGCCAAAGGCCTCATCATTACGGGCAAGACCGCCCAGGTGATCATCGGCATCTCCGTTCCCCGCGTTAAAGAGCATTTTGACCAGATCATGGGCCTCGAGCCGGGATTTGTGCCCACCACCTCGGCCTCCCCTGCCGCCAGCGCAGCCCATAAGCGCAGCGATATCTGTTTCTTCGATATCGACGGAACGCTCGCCTGGCAAGACCCCAGGCTCGCCCAAGACCTTCCCGAAGACGAGCGGGACCTCTCCCCCTATCCCAACGAGGCGGTTTCGCAGGCAATCCGCGAGTTTGTCGCCAACGGCAACATGGCCTTTATCTGCACGGGACGTACCCTCAGCTGCATCCACCCCAAACTTCTTGAGCTGCCTTGGACCGGCATCGTCTGTCTTGCGGGCGGTTACGCCGAGATCAACGGACACGCAATTCGCGATCTGTCGATGACGCCCAGCATGCTGCAGCATCTTGCCCCCTATCTTGAGCAATCGGGCGAGGTCATCCGCTTTGAGGGCCTCAACGGCGTCGTGCGCATGAGTGCCGATGCCCCCGATGCCCCCGGATACGCGCGCACCCTGGGCGACGCAGTCACGCAGCTGCAACATTACAGTGTCTACAAGATCTTGATGTCTACATCGCTCGCCAACCACATCGCTCAAGATAAGGCACTTGAGCCGCTGCTGTGCTTTAACGAGCTCGAACTCGAGGTAACCGAAATCTCGCCCCGCGAATGCACGAAGCGCGGGGGCATCCAGTCTGTACTCGACGCCCTCGACCCCCACCACGGAACCGTATACGGCATTGGCGACGCCAGCAATGACGTCTCGCTGATGAACGCCGTCGATGTCGGCATTGCGATGGGCAACGCACCGGACTATCTCAAGGATAAGGCCGATTACGTGACCGACACCGTCGATCACGACGGTGTCGTTGCGGCGCTCGAGCATTTTAGGCTGATTTAGGCGCGCTCCATCAAACGCACGCCCGTTGTCCTAAATCGCCAAAACTGCCGCGCCAAACGCCCTGATGTGGCAATATGTTGTCTGCATATTGCATCAATGCAACCTCAGAAAGAATGCGAGAACCCGTGTCCAGTCCGTTTACCAGCTTTTTAGCCCAGCACTTTGACCAGATTAACGACTATCTGGCCACGTTCTTTGACGGACAGGCGACCTCTGCCGATATCGAGCGCTACCTGTATGCGCCGCTCTCGGCTTTTACGGCCAACGCCGGCAAGCGCCACCGCCCGCTTATCTGCATGCTCGCCGCAACCGCAGTGGGCGGTAGCTTTGAGAGCGCCCGCAGCGCCGCGGCAGCCATCGAGCATTTCCAGTCGGGCGCGCTGATCCACGACGACATCGCCGACAACGGACAGCTTCGTCGAGGCAAGCCCTGCATGCACCTTACCGAGGGCACGGGCCTTGCCATCAATTGTGGCGACCTGGCGCTCACCATGGTCACCAAGACGGTTCTCGACGACCCTACGCTGGAGTCCGACGTGAAGCTGCGCGTGCTCCACGAGCTTACCGAGATGATCGTCCGCACCATCGAGGGCCAAGCGCTCGACCTGGGTTGGGTCCGTGACGGGCGCTTTGATATCTCGGTTGATGACTACCTGGACATGGCGACGCACAAGACCGCGTTTTACAGCGGAGCCACGCCGCTTGCCACCGGAGCCATTATCGGCGGCGGCAGCGATGAGCAAATCGAAGCGCTGCGCGCCTTTGGCCTACACACAGGCCTCGCCTTTCAGATTCAGGACGACCTGCTCAACCTTGTCGGCACTAAGGAAGCCGCCAACAAGGACTTCCGCACCGACATCACCGAGGGCAAGCGCACGCTTGTCGCCGTACACGCCCTCTCTGATGAGCGCCACCACGACGAGGTCGAGGCGATTCTTTCCTCAGGCACCGATGATCCCGCGCAGCTCGCACGCGCCGTGGAGATCTTCCAGGAGACCGGCTCCATCGATTACGCCCACACTTACGCGCTCGACCTGACCGCTAAGGCCAAAGCGGCCATCGAGAACGTTGAGCTTGATCCGCACGCACGCGAGCTGTTCCTCTCCATGGCAGATTTCTTTGTGGAGCGCCTTAACTAACGGGGGTTATAAAACCTGTCAGCAGCGTATTTAGGCACAACTTGCTACACTGTTGAGTGCATGTTTATGCATCCCTTTGCGTTGTCTATCCGACAGACGCTCAAATAGTACGAATGGTACGCCGAAAGGGGTTCGTTCATGGAACCTATTACAACGGGCATGCAAGGAGCAGCCGTCGAGGACGTGCAGTCTCGTCTCCTGCAGCTCGGCTACACGATTGATGCCGCCGAAGTCACCGACAAGTACTTTGGAGCCACCACTGAGCAGGCCGTCAGCACCTTCAGGCTCGACAGCGGCCTTGCTGCCGGTCATGCCGTCGATATCCCCTGTTGGAGCGCCCTTGTAGACGCTTCGTATAAGCTGGGCGACCGCACCCTCTATCTGCGCATGCCCAATTTCCATGGCGCCGATGTGCAGGCCCTGCAGCGCGCTCTCAACGTTTTGGGCTTTGCCTGTGGCGAAGACGACGGCTACTTTGGTCCGCATACCGAGGCCGCCCTGCAGCAGTTCCAGGAAAATGTCGGCCTGTTTGCCGACGGCATGGCCTTCCAGGACACCTACGCCTACATCAACCGCCTGCACCATGTGTGGGAGGGCAAGCCCTCGGTCACCGAAGCCGAGTCCCGCATCGGTTTTGCTCGCGCCGCCAACGTGCTCGAGCGCTTTCAGATTGCCGTTATCGGCGAGGACCCCATCGCACGCAGCGTTGCATCGCGCATGTGGAACATCGCCACGGCGACGACCGACAGCAGCGGCATGATGCTCTGCGATTCCGAGGTCCCGACCGACGTGGATCTGGTGCTCGAGATCGCAAGCGATGAGCTACCCGCAGATGCAGCGCCGCGCGCCACGATCGCCCTCGCCGAGTGCCACAACCTGGCCCAGCGCATCCGCACCGCCAATGTCGCCGCGCAGCAGAAGCCGGCTCGCATTCGCATTGAGCTCACGGGCATGACGCGCTACAACGGCACCTTCACGGCCAGCGACGCGCAGACACTCGCCGTACGCCTGCTCGATGGCGTTTGCGATGCCCTCGCAGATTAGGTAAACTAAACGAGTTGCTTTTGGGCAACACCACACATTGGGACGTAGTTCAACGGTAGAACTCCGGTTTTTGGTGCCGGCTGTTGGGGGTTCGAATCCCTCCGTCCCAGCCAAAGAAACCAGCCTCTCGAACGCATAGCCGATCGGGAGGTTTTTCTTGTGGGCAAGCGGAGGGATTCGAACCCGCAAGGGTGCAGAGCTGAGGAAACGCGAAGCGTTTTCCAGCGCAGCACGCAAGGAGCAAAGCGACACAGCGGAGCGCTGCCGCCGAAAAGGCGGACGCGGAATCCCTCCGTCCCACAGCCGGCACTTGGGGACGTTCCTAAGGTGCCGGCACTAAAGGAACGTCTCCAAGTGCCGGCCTCCCAAAAATCTACCTTTAAAAGACAGGCGCCCCAGGCCCATAAGGACCAAGAGCGCCTTTCATCTAGAAAATATCAGCCCAGTTCCGAAAAGCGAGCCGCATGCGACAACCAAGTAGCCGCAGGCCCCGGGAGAGTGGGGACACCGGCTTAGGTTTATCGCGAGTTCCGCACGAACAGGAGGCCACTTAATGTGGCCTCCGTCGTGAGCAGGACTGTAGAGCAGGAAACCTAAGCCGGTGTCCCCACTCTCCCGGGGCCGAACGCCCTAGTTGTTGAGCATGCGGTCGAAGCTTCCCGAGTCGCCATCCCGATAGTCTGCGGTCATCAGAATCTCCTGCGGAATGCGCCCGCCCTCGCGCAGCACGTTGCGGAACTGCACGCGCGTAACCATGGGCAGATCCTTGATCGTCGCCGCCAGGTTCTGCGGCACGCCCTGGTTGGCAGCCGCGGGCTCGCACTCGCCGCCGGCCTTCACGCGACGCTTATGCTCGGCGAGCATGGCACGGTACATGCCGGCATGCAGGCGAATCTCAACCACATTGGCATTGCGAGCCTGCTCGACAATGCGCGCGCCCTCGCGATCGATATCGCCTACGTAGTAGACGTAGTTAAAGCGATAGCCAATCTCAGCCAGATAATCGTCCAGGGCATGCGAGACGCTCGCCTTGCATCCGCCGCCAAAAATCACGCCGCCCACCTTGATGCCAAAGAGCTTGGCGTGCTTGCGGCCACGCAGCAGCTTGACGATCTCGTCGTAGGTGTCCAGGTTCTCGACCATAATGAACGGCTTGTCGGCGCCCAGCGTAAAAAAGCCCGTAAAGTGCACGGGGCGATTGGGGGCGACCTTGATCGCCTGCATGCTGATGCCCTTTTCGGTCATACGCCTGATCAAGCGCTCACCGTGCTTGCCGTCAAAAGCCTTCTCGTCGTTAAAGATCTGGTAGGCACGCTGGCGGCGCGAGGCAACCGGCGTATCGGCACCTCGGTTCTGCTCGATCCAAGCCTGGATGATTGCGATTTCCTCGGCAATCTTGCGGTTGGACATCTCGTTGTGCTGAGTGCGCTGCGGAGCCTTTTTGCCGTCCTTGCCCTCGACCTTTACGATCTGTGTCTGCTGCTCCTTGATCTTAGAGAGCGCCGTGGGCGTAGGGACAACTTTGAGCAGCTGCCTGCCTAAAACGCGGGCAAGGGCAAACGCCGAGGCCTCACCGTGAACGGCCGACTTGGGCTGCTGGGCAGCAGTATCTGCTGCGGCAGACTCCGGCTTCTTCTGAGACTTGCGCCTAGAATCGCCTTGGGAATTGCGCTCGTGCTTCGGCATAGACGCCTGCTTCTGCGGACGAACGGACTTGCTCTCCTTCGCCGGCTGGCGCTTAGGCTGCCCCGAAGAAACCTCGGCCTTCGCATCCTCGTTCTGCGGCGTGGTCTTCTCGGTTGCAGTCTCGGCATGGGAGCTGCGGCCCCCACGATGGCGACGGCGGCGAGGCTTGCTCGACGCGCCCTGCTCCGTCCGCTCATCAGTAGGCTGCTGGCCCTTGGCCTCGGCATCAACCTCAAGCTGCGGCTCAACAGGCTTCTGCTCGCGAGCCGCCGGCTCAACGGCCTTCTCGTCCTTCTCGTCCTGAGTGGTCGAAGCCGGCTCGCTCTTCTCCTGACGCCTCACGGGATACGCACGTCCCGCAAAACCACGTCCGGGACGACATGAACCCGGAGCCTTCTTGGCAGACTCCTCAACATCGTCTGCAACCTCAGAAGACTCTTCGACCTCACGCGCGGCATCCTGCTGTGCAGCCTTAAAGTGAGCGCCGCGACGGTGCTTGGGCTCTTGGGCCTCCACGGGCTTTTGCTCCTTCGTGGGCTTCTGCGACTCGGCAGCAGCCTCGGTCTCAACAGCCTCGGCATCCATCTCGCCCTTTCGAGCAACGGCGCGACGGAAGCGCTCCTGCTGGGCGCGGCGCTGTGCATCGCGCTTGCCGCCCCCGCCAAAACCGCCGCGTCCTGCCTTGGCCGTAAAGGCACGCACGACGTTCTCATCGAGCAACTCATCGGTATCGACATGCTCACGCGGGGCAACTTCTTCCACAGCAGGCACGTCAGCGGAATCCTCGACGACAAAATCCTCGACGGACTCGGCAGGCTGCTCCTGGGCATCGCGGATCTCGGCATTGATGGTATAGAACGCCGGGCGCCCGTTAATGCCGCTACCCTCGATCTTGGTCACGATATTTGCCGCGATAAGCTCATCGCGCATCGCCTTGGTGTCACATTCCTTATCGACGGAGCGGAAAATCTGCGCCAGCGCACTCGACTTAATCTTAAGCGCCTTGCGGCAGAGCAGGTCGTAGGCAACCAGCTTGGCACGCTCAGCAGAAAGCGACGTCTGGCTGCTCAGGCGCTCAGCCAAAGCATCGACATTGTTTTGATTATCGGAATATACCGTCTTGGCCACGGGGCCCCTTTCATATGTACACATATACGTCTATATGGTACAACGCGCGCCCTTATCCACGCAAAACATCTGCGAGAACACTCGAGCGTCACCCGCTTTCGCATGAAAAAAGACCGAGTCCGCGTCGTTGCGGACCCGGTCTTTCCGAGTCAAATGGATGGGAGATTCAACCCGTCCGACCGACTAGGCCTTGGCGGCCTCGGCATCGGCAGGAGCCTCAGCGGCAGCGGCGCGGCCGTACTCGGCCTTGCCCATCTCGGACCACTCGGGCTCCTCGTCAGGCATGGAGCCAGCCTCCTTGCCGAAGAACTCCTTGAGGCAGTTGACGGCGACAATGAGGCCCAGGACCATCAGCAGGACGGCGAAGACGAGCTGCAGGCCCTTGGTGGCGGCGACGGAGACGGCGGCCGTGGTGGCGGTAGCCGGGATGGTGCCGAAGAAGCCGTAGGCCTGGACAGCGGCCATGCAGCCCATGGCGCTCTGGACCAGCGAGGTGAAGGTGCAGCAGAGCAGGAAGACGACGGGCACGTAGAGCATCCAACCCTTGCGGCCGGTGCACTTGCAGAACACGGCGAGGGTGATCATGGTCATGCCGCCGAGCAGCTGGTTGGAAGCGCCAAAGAGCGGCCAGATGTTGGCATAGCCACCAAAAGCGAGGGCGAGACCAGGAAGCAGGGTAACGACCGTGGCGAACCAGGGGTTGCCGAGGACCTTCATGTAGCCGGCCTTGGACTCGATGGCCAGAGCATCGTTGGTCTGGGCAAAGAACTCGGAGAACGAGGTGCGGGCGATGCGGGCGACGGCGTCGAGCGAGGTCAGGGCCAGAGCGGAGACGTTCATGGTCATGAAGACGGTAGCGAGCGTGCCGTCAACACCGAAGGCCTGCATACCGCGGGAGATGCCAGCGGCGAAGATCTGGAACGGGGTGGAAGCGACACCGGCGTTGAGGGCGCCCGTACCGGCGGTGTTCATATCGGAGAACATGATGCCGGCAACGATGATGGCAAGGATGCCGACGAAGGACTCGACGATCATTGCGCCGTAACCGACCTTGACGGCGTCCTGCTCCTTCTCGACCTGCTTGGAAGAGGTGCCGGAAGAAACGAGGCTGTGGAAACCGGAGAGAGCACCGCAAGCGACGGAGACGAACAGGACCGGGAACATCATGCCGGAGGCAGTGGAGAAGCCGGTGAAGACCGGAGCGGTGATAGTGGCCTGACCGTTGACGCCCAGGACGACGATGCCGAGAACAGCACAGACGATCATGACGATCATCATGATCGAAGTGAGGTAGTCACGCGGGGTCTTGAGCATCTGGATGGGCATAGCGCCAGCGAAGACTAGGTAGACCATGACGACGGCGAACCACTGGAACTTATCCAAGTAGACCGGGAACTGCATACCGACGGCGAACATGAGAACCATGAGGACAACGCCGGTGACGAACTCGGCAGCGCCGGTGAGGTTGAACTTCTTCTGGGCCCAACCAAAGGCGATAGCGACGAAGGTGAACAGGATGGAGATGGTACCAGCGCAGCCGGCGGCATAGGACTTGGTGAAGTCGATGGCACCGGTAGCAGCACCAGAAGCGTCAACGGCCGGGGTGAACATGAACGTCTTGCAGACCATGTCGGTGAAAGCGGCGATGACGATGATGCAGAACAGCCAGCAGAACAGCAGGAACAGGCGACGGCCGGTCTTGCCGATGTACTTCTCGATGAGCTGAGCGAGCGACTTGCCGTTGTTCTTCATCGAAGCGTACAGGGCACCAAAGTCGTGGACGGCGCCAAAGAAGATGCCGCCGACGAGGACCCAGAGCACGACGGGCAGCCAGCCAAAGGCCATGGCGACGATCGTACCCGTAACAGGGCCGGCACCGCAGATCGAGCTGAACTGGTGCGAGAACGCGGTGAAGGCGGAAACGGGCGAGAAGCTGTTGCCGTCCTTCATGCGCTTGGCCGGCGTGAGGGCATCCTTGTCAACGCCCCACTTGTTGGCCAGCCAGCGGCCATAGCCCAGATAGCCGCAGGCGAGCACCGCCGCAGCCACAACCATGAGCAAAACTCCGTTCATTACATTTCCTCCTCTAAAAAGAACTTCCTAGACATAAAAAATGAGGGCCGTCGGTTGCGCTCGACGGCCCTCATCTTCATCAGCCGCCCGTTATCGTACGGGCTAGCTGTATGTGCTAACCCGCATCAGATAATTACTACGCTGATAATGTTTAGCTGATGCGTGAACATGTCTAAGAAATCCTCTTCAATCATGATGCGAACGATCCGTGCGTGTTCACATCCCCCAGTGGTTGAAAAGGAGTATGAAACTTTAGTTACCTAAAGTCAACGCAAATTTGTAATGAATTTTCAACTTTTTTTGGATTTCTCGGTATAAAACGCCACTGACCTTGGACTTTACCCCACGACAGTTTTTGCATGAGAGATGCCCCTGAGAGCCGCGGGAGCCGGGCGGCGCATATGAACTTTATCGCGAGTTCCGCACGCAAAGAAGGCCACTTAATGTGGCCTTCGTCTTGCGCAGGACTGTAAAGCAGGAAACCTTATATCCGGCCCCTCCGTCCGGGGACCGCGCCGTACCAGCTACAGCGTCATGTTTGGATCGGCGTCGACGTCGAACGGCGAGATTTCACCTCGGTCGAATTTACGGCGGGCGACCTCCGCGATCATGGCTGCGTTATCGGTACAGGCAGACAAGGGCGGCACCGTTACGCGAATCCCCTGACGTCCAAGCTTCTTGATCATCATCTCGCGCAGATGCGGGTTGGCCGAGACGCCGCCGCCGATGCAGTATTCCTTGCATCCGGTAGCGTGCAGTGCGTTTTTGGCCTTCTTGTACTGCACGTCAAAGACAGCTGCCTCAAACGAAGCCGCCAGATCGGGCAGGTGAATCGTGCGCCCGGCCTTGGTCTCTTGCTCGATGTAGAGCGTCACCGCCGTCTTGAGGCCCGAAAGCGAGAAGCGGTAGTCCCCCCTGCTGTTAAGCGCGCGGGGAAAATCGATCGCGCGGGGATTGCCTGTCTCGGCCAGCTTGGAGATGATGGGGCCACCGGGATAGCCCAAACCCAACGCCTTGGCTACCTTGTCGAAGGCCTCACCCACGGCATCGTCGAGCGTCTCTCCGAGCACCTCGTAGTCGCCCCATGCCTTTACGTGCACGAGCATGGTGTGCCCGCCCGAGACAAGCGTGAAGATAAACGGAGGCTTGAGGTCGGGCTGCGCCAACAGGTTGGCGAACAAGTGGCCCTCCAGATGATTGACGCATACGAGCGGCTTACCGGCAGCGTAGGCAAAGCCTTTGGCAAAGGCAACGCCCACCACGAGGGCGCCCACCAGGCCCGGACCCTGTGTCACGCCCACGGCGGCAAGCTCGCTGGGGGCAATGGCTCCACCCTCAAGGCCAAGCGATGCCGCGGCATCCTCGAGCGCCGCATCTACGACACTCACAATCACCTCAACGTGCTTGCGCGAGGCGATCTCGGGCACCACGCCGCCAAAGCGGGCGTGAAAATCAATCTGTGTCGACACCTGGTTGGCCAGCATATTGCCATCCGCATCGATAATCGCCACGGCCGTCTCGTCGCAGGAACTCTCGATAGCGAGCACTAGGCGACGGCGCTCAATTTCAGCGCGCTCCTCAACGGTTCGCTCGGGCGCAGGCAGCGGCCATACACGCTGCTCAGCCGCCGTCGGCTCGGGCGAAGCGTTGTCGACCGGAAGCACCAGGGGCAGCGGCGCCGTCATGACGATGGCATCTTTGCCAACACCGTAGTAACCGCGGCGACGGCCAGCCTCGGTAAAGCCCAGAGCGTTATAAAGCGCGATCGCTCCCTCGTTGCCGTCCTCGACCTCGAGCGAAGCCGTGGTGCAGCCGAGCATCTGGGCATCATAGCTCACATGCGACAGCAGCTTGCGGGCAATGCCCTCGCGGCGATGTGCCGGGTCGACGGCGACATCCAGAATCTGCACATCACCGTCCACGACCATACCGCCGGCAAGGCCCAGCAGCTTGCCGTCGTCGTGTGCCACCCACCAACTACGCGGCGCAGCGACGTCCTCGCCCAGTTCGGACAGGAACATGCCCGGCGTCCACGCCTTGTGTCCGGCACCTTCAAAGCAGGCAGCCTCTAGCGCGCTCGCGCCCTCGGCATCCGCCGCGCCCATGGGACGGAACTGCAGATGACGACCGGCGAGCTCATCGGCAACGCCCGTAATTTCGCTCTGCGCACTCTCGGCAAGACCAAGACGCTTGCGCTCGTTTTCCTCGGCATCAGAAAGGCGCGTGTAAATCGGCAGGACGCGAGCCGGATCGCCGTCACCCGCAGCGTGCGCGAGCAGCAACCCCTCGCCCGAAGGCCACCACAGGTCGCGCTCCACGCAGCGGGCGGTCTCGTCCTCACCCAGCAGCTTGCCATAGCGCACGAGACCGTCACCGGTCAGCTGAACCTGGTCCCAGTCCGCTGCTTGGCGCCACTCATCGAGCGCCACGGCGGCCTTGACCACGTGTTCGCGCTCAAATTGACGCTCGGGACCCTCATCGACCAGCATATACAGCGCCGGATATACCTCACCGCGCATAGCATCGGCCAAGATACCAAGCTTGCCGCGCACGCCAGCCTTCCACGCCGTCCAAGCGCAAGCGTCGAGCGTCGACACGCCCAGCAGCGGAACATTGGCACCGCGCGCGAGGCCCTTGGCAGTGGAGATGCCGATGCGCACACCCGTAAACGACCCCGGGCCGCGGCCGACCACGTAGTAACCAACATCGCTGCGATCCAGACCGGCTTGAGCCAGCACGCCATCAACGGTATTCACGAGCTCAACGTTGGCGTGACGGCGACACATGTGGTCGCCACTCACGAGCTTCGTCTCGCCCGTCTGCCCATCAATCCAGCTTGCCGCGCAGGCAAGCATGTCGGTCGAAGTATCGAGCGCCACCACCAGCGCGTTGTCGTTATGCAAGCTCATCTTGTACAGCCTTATCAATCAAATGGGAAAGCTCCATTGCGCGGTCACCGTGCGCCTCGAGCGTTATCGTTCGCACATCGCTGTCGCCCTCATCACGCTTGAGCGTCACCGAAAGATACTCATCCGTCAGCTCGTCTTGGAATTGTTCGCCCCATTCCAGCAGGCAAGCACCCTCATAGCCCAGCACATCGAAAATGCCCGTATCCTCGAGCTCGTAGGCATGCTCCAGGCGGTATAGATCAAAGTGAAACAGCGGAATACGACCTTGATCGTGAACGGCCATGAGCGCAAACGTAGGGCTCGTAACCATATGCCCATCGCCCAGCCCGCGCGAGACGCCCTTGGTAAAGTGAGTTTTGCCCACTCCCAGGCCACCGGTCAGGATGAGCACATCGCCGTCCTCAAGGCACGGTGCAATTAGCTCGCCAAAGTACTCCGTATCGGCAGCGCAAGTCGTTTTGTAAGTACCTACCCCCAGGCGCTCCAGGGACATATATGCTCCTTATTATTCCGAGGCGTCCTCTGGTGCGGGATGTCGCTCCAGATAGTCGCCCAGCATCTTAAAGTCTTCCTCCAACAGCTCCTGCCACGCCGGATTGCGCAGCGCTGCTGCCGGATGGAACGTGGGCATTACTACAAAATGCCCCATCTGGTGGAACCTGCCGCGCAGCTTAGTAATGCCAATCTCGGTCTTAAGCACAAAGTGCGTCGCGGGGTTGCCGAGCGTCACGATAATATCGGGCCAGATGCTTCGAATCTGCTCACGCAAAAACGGCGAGCAAGCCAGCACTTCCTCGGGACGCGGATTGCGGTTTCCCGGCGGGCGGCACTTAAGCACGTTGGCAATGTAGACGTCTTCGCGTTTGAGCCCCGCCAGCGACAAAATGCCGTTGAGGTCCTCGCCTGCCGCCCCCACAAAGGGCTCGCCCTGCAAATCCTCATTGCGGCCCGGCGCCTCACCGATAAACATCACGCGAGCGCGGGGGTTTCCCACGCCAAACACGATATTGTGACGCGACTGGTAGAGCTGGCAGAGGTGGCAATCGCCCAGAACGGCCTCAATTTCCTCGAGTGCGACCTCACGTGGTGCCTGATGGGTATAGCCGGGGATGTGCATGACGCCCATGGCGGCTCCTACACGTAGACCTTGTCGAGACGCATGCCAAAGCCGCAGGCGACCTCGTAGTTAATCGTTCCGCGCAGTCGGGCCATCTCGTCCATAGTGATCTCGGCATCGCCATCGCGGCCGACAATGATCATCTCGTCACCATACTCGGCCTCGGGAATCTCGTGTGCCGGGTTGGACTGAATGGCGACCATAAACTGGTCCATGCAGATATTGCCAACCTGATGCACGCGCTCGCCGCGATACAGCACATCCATACGATTGGAAAGCGTACGCGATAGGCCGTCGGCATAACCAATCGGCAGCGTGCAGATCTGAACGCGCGTACGCGGTACGCGGTAGGTAAAGCCGTAGCCCACGCCCTCACCCATCGCAGGGTGTGCCACGCGCGTCACGCGCGCATGGACGCTCATAACGGGATCAAGCTGCATCACGCGGCCACTCAGCTCGCACGGCTGCATGCCATACAAGCCAACGCCGGCGCGAATCATATCAAAATGCATCGAGGGGTCGAGCATCGAGGACGGCGTGTTGGCGCAGTGCACGATACCGCACTCAAAACCCGCATCCTTAATGGCCTGAACGGCCTCGGTAAAGCGCTGACACTGCAGCTTGTAGTCCCAGCCCGAAGGTTCATCGGCCGTGGCGAAGTGCGTAAATACGCCGTCGCACTGAATACCGCGATGGAAATTTATACCGCGGACAAAGTCGAGCACCTGCGTGTAGTGAACGCCGATACGATTCATGCCCGTCTCGATGGCGAGATGATACTTGCCCACTTTGCCCGCCGCGACGGCGCATTCGCCATACGCAAGAGCAAAGTCAGACGTATAGACCGAAGGCATGATATCAAACTCGAGCAACGTCGGAATGGCCTCGATAGGCGGCTCGCTTAGGATGAGGATGGGCTTCGTAATCCCGCCCTGTCGGAGCTCAACGCCCTCGTTAACCGTCGCCACGGCAAACATGTCGGCACCAGCCGAATACATGATCTTGGCGCACTCAACAGCTCCATGACCATAAGCATCGGCCTTGACCACGCAACACAAGCGCTGACGTGGATTCAACAAGTTCTTATAGGCCCTCGTGTTGCGACGGAGCGCCCCGCGGTCGATCTCGACCCAGGACCAGCGCGTCAAATCGGCTTTATTCATGATTAGTCATCCGACCCTTCGTCCATGATTCCCAGATCTTCGAGCGCATCCTTTGCTGCCAGCTCCATGGCAGGACCAATCAAGTCGATAAGATCGGTCGCGATAACGCTCTTCTCACCATACTCCGTCGCCGCGGCAAAACCGGCGTAGCTGTGAAGTGCGACGGCGTACGAATACAGCAACTCCCAACGATCCATCTCGTCGCGCATGGTGGCAAGCGTGCCGGCCAAAATACCCGCGAGAACATCACCCGAACCGGCAGTTGCCAGAGAAGCCGGACCCGAAAGTGGCAGCAGCACACGCTCAACGCCACAGATAGCCGTCGTCGGCCCCTTGGCAATGACCACCAGATTGTCGGAGCCTGCAGCCCAGACAACCTTCTGCGCGGCTGCAATCGCGGTACCAAGGTCGTTCACCTCGTCACCGGCAACCAGACGCGAAAGCTCACGATAGTGCGGCGTCATAACCAACGGCTGCTCGCGACGATACATCTCGGGGTTACTATCAATACCGTCAATGGCAATCTTAGCAAGGCAGTTGAGTGCATCGGCATCCAAAATAAGCGGTACATCAAGCTCGAGCAAGCCCGAAACCACCTGCATAGCGCCGGCAGACGTCGTCATACCGGGACCGCACAGTACGCAGCTGTACTTCTTTGCAATCTCGCACACCGTCATGCGCGCAGCGGCGCCAAAGGAGCCGCGGGAATCAGACGGAATAGCAAAGACGGGAATCGAAGGAAGTGCCATGCGAATAAGATTAGCGCAGGCGTCAGGAGCCGCGACTGCCACGTAACCAGCACCCGCGCGAGCTGCAGACTTGGCCGCCATAATGGCAGCACCAGGATATTGTGCAGATCCGGCGACAATAAGCACAGAGCCACGGGAATACTTATCGATATTCGTAGGTAGTGGAGCAAAGTAATCAACTAAGTCACCGGGCTCGACAATCTCGGCGGCGTGGTCGACATCATCGATGACCTCGTCAAGACGGTCGTAAAGATTGCCGCAGATCAAATCGCCAGCATACTCAGGACCATCAGCGCTATACAGACCAATCTTGGGCGCAATCATCGTCACCGTATGCTCGGCACGAATGCAGTCGTCATCAACAACGCCCGTCTCGGCATTCAGGCCCGAGGGAACATCAATGGATACGACACAATCGGCGCATTCATTGACCGTAGGAATCCAGATGGAGAACGGCGCACGCAGATTTCCGTGGAAACCGGTACCAAAAATGGCATCGACAACAACATCGGCCTTATCGATCAAAACCTCGAGTTCGTCACGCGAGGGGCCGACGCAAACGTGCACATCGCGGCCGGCAGTACGACGAGCAACATGACGTGCCAGAGCAGCAGGAATCTCATCCGGCTCAACCGGAGAAACGATATCCACGTCCACACCCTTATGGCTCAGGATATCGGCGGCAACCCAACCGTCGCCGCCATTATTACCAAAACCGACCAGAACGAGAACCCGATCGGGATTGAGCTTCAAGACCTCGTTGGCGGCAAACTCACCCGCTAGCTCCATAAGCTCGGCCTTCGAAGTCCCTTCGCGTTCGATGATATCCTCGAGACGAACGACTTCTTCGGTACTCAAAACCGGTTTCATCTATGCTCCTAGCGTATCTTGCGAAGCATCGCCCAGGTGCTCCGTCAATGCTGAATTCTGCAGCTGCTCAAGCTCATCTAAAACAGAGCGAGCCTCTTTAAATGTCTGCGCTACGCGTTTCTTGGTGCTCACCTTTTCCTCTTTTGGCTTAGGCCGAGCATCTTCGGTAATCGCGATGGCATTCGCAACGGCCAAGTCTCCTGTAAGCGTAATGGAAAGAACGACCTCAACAACACCCAGTTCTTGAGCGATCTCGAGAGCACGGCCCGAAAGCAGCGCCTTCGGTTTGCCGAGTTTATCACGCGTTACCGAAACATCCTTGCGACCCACGCCTTGACTAAAACCCGTGCCGAGAGCTTTAAGCACCGCCTCGCGCGAAGCAAAGCGGCTCGCATAGTGAGCAGCGGGACGCGATGATGCATCGCAATACGCACGCTCTTCTTCGGTAAACACACGCCGAGCAAACGACGGCGTCTTTTCAAGAATTGATTTCATACGGGAAATCTCGACGATATCAACGCCGATACCAGCATCAGCCATGTTCACCTCCATATCGCACAGACTAAGTTATTGTAGCCCGTTCACAGAAGATGCGACAAACGAGGGTTATAAAACACAGCTACTATGTGAGACAAAAAGCCCGTAAACGCAAAAAAGGGGGAGGCCGCGAGGCCTCCCCCTTCTCAGTTCAAGCGCACGG
>CABUKS010000032.1 GCA_902492235.1 uncultured Collinsella sp.
CCGCAGGACGAAAGAACCCCCGCCGCACGTAGTGCGCAGCGGGGGTTCTTTCATGCCCGAGGACGCGCCGGAAAGGTGGGTTGCCCTCGGGCCGGACATACAAGGCAGCTTACGCGACGGTGTAAACCCAGTTGTGCTTATCCTCAACAGCACCAGACTGAATACCAGTCAGGGTCTCGCGAAGTTTCTTCATAACAGGGCCGATCTCGGTGCAGCCAGCCGGGAAGGTCACGGTCTCGTCGGCACCATAAACCTTGTTGTCAATCTCGCCCACCGGGGAGATGACAGCAGCGGTGCCGCACAGGCCGCACTCAACAAAGGTGCCGGCCTTGACCTCGGCCCACTCGACGGGACGCTGGTCGACGGTCATGCCCAGGTCCTGAGCAACCTGAACGAGCGAACGACGGGTGATGGAGGGCAGGATGGAGTCGGTGTGCGACTGGGGAACGACGAGGGTGCCGTCCTCCTTCACGAACAGGACGTTCGCGCCGCCGGTCTCCTCGACATAGGTGCGGGACTCGGAGTCGAGATACAGGTTCTCGGCATAGCCCTCGCGGTGGGCCTCCATCGTGGGCTTGAGGGACATGGCGTAGTTGAGGCCGGCCTTGATGTTACCGGTGCCGTGCGGTGCGGCGCGGTCATACTCAGAAACGCGCAGCTTAACAGGCTTGAGGCCACCCTTGAAGTACGGACCGACCGGGGTCACGAGAATGCGGAACGTGTACTCAGGAGCGGGAGCCACGCCGATCACGTCACCGGAGCCGATCATAAACGGACGCACGTACAGGGTCGCGCCAGAGCCGAAGGGCGGAACCCAAGCGGCGTTGGCAGAGACGACCTGCTTGACGGCCTCGACAAACTTGTCCTTGGGGAACGGGGGCATCTCCAGGCGCTCGGCGGAGTTGAACATACGCTCGGCGTTCATGTCGGGACGGAAGCAGACGATACTGCCATCCTCGGCGGTGTAAGCCTTCAGGCCCTCAAAGACCTCCTGGCAGTAATGGAAGATGCCGCCGCACTCGGAGACGTGCATGGTGTGGTCGGTGGTAAGACCGCCCTCGTCCCACTCGCCGTCTTTCCAGTGAGCCTCGTAGCTGTAATCGGTCTTCATGTAGCCAAAGCCGAGGCTACCCCAATCGATATCCTTCTTCTCGACAGTCATATGTCGCTCCTTACATACACGGTTGCATACTCGCGAACCTGCACGCAAGGACCGAAGCCGGCCGCGTCGCAACGTCGCATGCTCGGAGCGTAGAGCCGAGCAGGACACGCGGACGGCATCAAAGCCGATGGCGCGTCGATTCGCATGCAGGAGATTGTACTCCCCACACGCATCAGATAAAACGTTATTCTTTAACTAAGTAAAGTATTTTCATTTGCCTTCAACACAAAAGGCCCGCCATCGAATCCGATGACGGGCCTTGAAATTAACGTCCGAAAACAAGCTCGGACTAGGCGTTCTTTTTACCGAGCTTGGACTTGACCAGGCCGACCACGGTCGGAATGATCGACACAGCGACGATGCCCACAATCAGCAGCTCAAAGTGCTCCTGCACAAAGGGGATGCCGCCAAAGAAGTAGCCCAGCAGCGTAAAGACCGTCGACCAGGTAATGCCACCCAGTACGTTAAAGATGACAAAGTTGCGCCAGTGCATGCCGCCCATGCCGGCAATGAAGGGCACAAAGGTGCGGATGAACGGGAAGAAGCGACCGAGGAAGATAGCCAGGTGACCCCACTTGTCCAGGAAGTCCTCGGACTTTTTGATGCGCTCGGGCGTCATGGCCTTCACCTTGCCCGAGGCGATGATCTTGCGACCGAAGAAATGGCCGATCATAAAGTTGCACTGATCGCCCAGGATGGCGGCAACCCATGCAGTGGCCAAAAGCGCCACGATGTTAAAACCACCGTTGTGGGCGAAGAATCCCGAGGCGAACAACAGCGAATCGCCGGGAAGGAACGGGAAGAACACCACGCCCGTCTCGATAAAGATGATCAGGAACACGCAGCCGTAGGCCATAAGCGGACCGGCGGCAATCCAGCTGGCGATTGCGGTGCGCGGATCCTTAAGCAGCTCGGCAATAAAATTGATGAAACCCATGAAGTAAAACCTCTCAGTTGTGGGCGCGGACACGTCCAAGTTGACCAGTATACGGTTGCAGCGCGAGCACGGGCCAAACCTCTCAAAAGTCTTACTTCATTACCAGCAAGTTTGCATAACTGACACTTGTCACCTAAAGCAAGGCAAGATTGCCCTTCCTAATCCCTAGCGAATCGCTATACTTTATTGAATCGCATTGTCACGGCGCTAAGGGAGGGTAGCCGGTGAGCTTTATCAGCACCATTCGTGAGGACATCAGAACCGTCCAGGCGCAGGACCCCGCGGCGCAAAATGCCTTGGTCATCTTCCTGTCCTACCCCGGCCTGCACGCCAAATGGAACCACGTGCCCGAGCACTGGCTCTGGGAACATGGCCATCGCTCGCTCGCCCGCGTGCTCTCGCAGATCACCCGCCACATCACCGGCGTTGAGATTCACCCCGCCGCGCAGATCGGCAAGCACTTCTTTATCGACCACGCCATGGGTGTCGTCATCGGCGAAACCACCATCGTGGGCGACAACTGCGTGCTCTACCAGGGCGTCACGCTCGGCGGCACCGGCAACGAAACCGGCAAGCGCCACCCCACGCTCGGCAACAACGTCACCGTGGGCACGGGCGCCAAAGTGCTCGGCAACATCCGCATCGGCAACAACGTCAAGATCGGCGGCAACTCGGTCGTCGTCAAGGACGTGCCCGACAACTGCACCGTCGTGGGCGTGCCCGGGCGCATCATCAAGCGCAACGGCTGCCGCGTGTTCGAGGAAAACTTCGACGCCAAGCAGCATCGCGAGTACATGCCCGATGATGCTGCCGAGCAGAGCGCGCTCAACCGCCAGGGCATCACCGAGAACGGCCGCCGCGTCAAGGAGCTCGAGCAAGAGGTGGCCGAGCTCAAGGCCCTCGTCGCCAAGCTCGCGAACGAACGCTAGGCCCACGGGCAACCAGGCATTATCAACGCCAACGCAAAAGTGCGCCGGAAAACCCATCCCCGGCGCACTTTCTGTTCGATGTGAAAAAGGGACTGTCCCTTTGTCACATTACGCGAACTGGCTCAGATAGAGGTCGGCGTAGGCGCCCTCGGCTGCGAGCAGCTCCTTATGCGTGCCTTGCTCGATGATGTTGCCGTGATCCATGACCAAGATCAGGTCGGCATCCACAATCGTCGACAGGCGATGCGCAATCACAAAGCTCGTGCGCCCACGCATGAGTGCGTCCATGGCACGGCCGATGGCAAGCTCGGTGCGCGTATCCACGCTCGACGTCGCCTCGTCCAGAATGAGAATCGCCGGGTTGTTGAGCAGCACGCGCGCGATGGTCAGCAGCTGGCGCTGGCCCTGGCTGATACTCTCGGCATCGTTGGCCACGCGCGTGTCGTAGCCCTGCGGCATGGTACGCACAAAGAAGTCGACCTGCGCAGCACGGGCGGCCGCCACGATCTCTTCGCGCGTCGCCTCCGGGCAGCCATAGGCAATATTCTCGGCAATCGTTCCGTCAAACAGCCAGGCGTCCTGCAACACCATGCCAAACTGCTGGCGCAGCTCGCCACGGTCCATGCGGCTCGTATCCACGCCGTCGAGCGTAATGCGACCGCCGTCGGTCTCGTAAAAGCGCATGAGCAGGTTGATGAGCGTGGTCTTGCCCGCTCCCGTGGTTCCCACCACGGCGATCTTCTGACCCGGCTCGGCGGTAAACGATACGTCGCGCATGAGCGGCTTATCGGGCGTGTAGCCAAAACGCACATGCTCAAAGGCAATGCGGCCCTCCGCGCGGCCCGGCAGGCAGGCCGCCTCGCCCGGCAGCGGATCGGCGTCCATCTCGGGCTCGTCGAGCAGGTCGAACACGCGCTCAGCGCTCGCCAGCGCACTCTGCAGCGAGTTGAAGGTAAACGACAGCTGCGTCATGGGCTCGGACGCCTCGTAGATAAACTGGAAGAACGCCTGGAACACGCCGACGGTCATCTGGCCGGCAACCAGCATGCTGCACCCTACAAGCGCAATTACAATCTGCGCCAAGCGGCCGATAAAGCGCACTGCGGGACCGACGGCATTGATCATAAAGTCTGCCTTGGTACTCACGCGCGCCAGCTCCTTCGAAGCCTCATGCACTTCGGCAGAACTCTGACGCTCGCGATTAAACGCGCGAATTACCAGGCGACCCGTGTAGCCCTCCTCGACCGCGCTCGTAATCTTGGACACCCACTCCTGGCGCTCGCCCGTCACATCGTGTGTGCGGCGCGACACGACCTTGGTCACCAGTAGCGACAGCGCCGTAAAGAACAGAAAGACGAGCGTGAGCGGCACGCTGAATACGAACATGACGCTCACGGCGCCCACCACGGTGCCGATCGACACCAGCAGCTGCAGCAGACCGCGCTGCATGCTCTCGGACATCTTGTCCAGATCGTTCGTCGCACGGCTAACGACCTCACCGGGACGGTGGGCATCAAAGTAGGCGAGCGGCAGACGGTTGAGCTTTTGAGCGATGCGGTTTCGCAGGCGCAGGTTGAGGCGCTCGGCAACACTTGACATCAAAAAGCTCTGGAGTGCGTAGAACGAGGCGGCGGCCGTCCAGATCATAAAGTAAATAAAAATGGTCCTGCCACAGTTCTCCCAGGTGATGCTGAAGGTGGTGTTGTTGGCAAACGCCAGCTTCATGTGCCCCCACAGCTCATCGATCACGCGGGCGCTGTAAGCCGGCGCCGCGGTGTTAAAGATGACGTAGAACACGATGCTCGCAAACACGATATAGAAACGCCAGTGGTCGCCGGCGGCCTCGCTCCACAGGCGGCGCACCGTCGCCCAGGCGTCGCGGGGCGTCTCGTCCTCGTCCTCATCGTCCACGTCGCGCATGCGCTCCGCCTCGGCGCGGGCGCGCTCGTCCTCGGCACGCTCGTTTTCCTCGTAGAGCGCCTGGCGGCGAGCATCGCGCTCGGCTGCTGCCTTGGCGGCGGCGTCCAAGTCGGGCGCGGCCGCCGCTTCCCCAACCGTCCCTGCGGCCACGGCGTCATCGGCGACGCCTTGCTTTTTGAGCTCCTCGGTCACGCTACTCACCTCCCTTCATTTGCGATTCCGCGATGGCGCGGTATACCTCGCAGGTTTCCATCAGTTCGTCGTGCGTACCTAAGCCCGCGACCTCGCCATCTTTGAGCGCCACAATCTGATCGGCATGCAGAATCGTCGAGATGCGCTGCGCAATGATGAGGACCGCGGCGTCGCGCGTCTCGTCCTGCAGAGCATGGCGCAGGGCCGCATCGGTCTTAAAGTCCAGGGCCGAAAAACTGTCATCGAATATATACAGGTCGGCACGCTTCATGAGCGCGCGAGCAATCGCCAGGCGCTGACGTTGGCCGCCCGAGAAGTTCGTGCCGCCCTGAGCCACCGGCGTGTCGAGCCCCTGCGGCTGATCGAGCACAAAGGCGCTCTGGGCGACCTCCAGTGCATGAAGCATGTCGGCCTCGATCGCGTCCTCGTTGCCGTAACGCAGGTTGCTCGCCACTGTGCCCGAGAACAGCCATGCCTTCTGCGGCACGTAGGCGATGCGTCCGCGGATCTCGTCTTGCGAAAGATCGCGCAGATCGACGCCGTTCAGGCGAATGGCGCCCTTCGAGGCATCGTGAAAACGCAGCAAAAGCTTGGCCACCGTCGATTTGCCCGAGCCTGTCGAGCCCACAATCGCCGTGGTCTGACCGCGACGGCAGGCGAAGCTCAGATCGCACAGGGTGTCCTCATCGGCATCGTCAAAACGGAACGACATGTGGTCGAACACGGCAACCGCATCGGCGCCGCCTGCGGACTCAGGCGCCCCATCGCCCAGCGTAGCCTTGCCGTCCACAATGCTCGGCTCGATTTCGAGCACCTCTTGCGCACGGTTGAGACACGCCGCGGCGCGCGGAAGCGTCAGTACCACCATCTGCGCCATCATCACAAAGAAGAGGATCAGGATCGCGTATTCCAGCACGGCAGAGATGCTGCCGATTTGCATGGCATGGACGCCCACGCGGTTTCCGCCCACCCACAGCACCGCCACCTCGGCGATGTTCATCAAAAAGAAGCTGGAGCTATCGAGGCCCACGAACAGGTGGTTGACCTTGATGGCGTTGGCCGCATAGTCGCTAAACACTTCGTCCAGGCGTTGCTCCTCGTGGCGCTCTTTGTTAAACGCGCGGATGACGCGCACGCCCACGATGTTCTCGCGCAGCACGACGTTCATGCGGTCGATAAAGCTCTGCAGGCGCATAAAGATCGGCGCGGCGTTGGCCACGGTGAAGACCGCCGCCACCAGCACGATCGCTACGACCACGCCCAACAGCGTACCCATGGCGGGGTCGATAAACCAGGCAAAGATAATACCCGCCACGGCCAAGAACGGCACGGGCAGCACCAGCTGAATCGTCTGCAGAATTGCCTGCTGGATCACGTTGATGTCGTTGAGCGAGCGCGTGATCATCGAACCGGTGCCAAAGCGCTCAAAGTCACTGGCAGATAGCTCGAGCGACTTGTCGTAGACGGCGTTGCGGATGTCACAGGACACATTGGCCGCCAGGCGGGCCGAAAGATAACAGCCCAGCACCGCGCCACCGCTGGCCATGCCGGTCGCGATGAGCATGTACAGGCCGTTGCGCAGGATGTAGTCGATATCGCCCGTCGTAATGCCCGTGTTGACCATGTTCGCCAGCATCGTGGGCACCAGCAGCGTGCCAACGTTGTCTATCATCAGCACCAGCAGTGTCACCGCAATCAGCCTGCGATACGGCTTCATAAACCTCATTAAGAGTCGCATGTCTCCCCCTCAACCTTATCGTTCGCCTCGGTCTCCGTGGCCATCTGCTGCTTAAATGCCTCGCACTCCTCGTTGAGGACATGGGAGAACTTGCCGACCAAGCGCATAATCTCACGCTGTTCCCAAGGCTCGAGCGCGCCAAAGGCACGCTGCTCGGCTTTAACCGCCGGCAACGCATAGTGCTCGGCGAACCGCCGGCCCTCGTCGGTCAGGCAAACGACCTTGTTCTTACGGCTGCCTTCGGCAAACTCCAACGTTGCAAGCCCACGCGCCGTCAGTGTTTTAATTGCCGAGTTAATGGTCTGCTTGCTGTAAAACCATTCGCTCGTGAGCCGGCTCACGGCAACGCTGCCGCCCGCCGCGCTGGTGTCAACAAGCATCCAGTAGGCGCAATCCGAAAGGCCGCAGGCACGCGCAAACTCTGAATAAATACGGTCGAGCCCGTTGAGCATCCGGTCAAAATCGACCGACGTAACCGCGCAATCCATCTCTCCCACCATTCGATAGTCCGAATTTTGACTAATTGAGCTTTCAGATTAGTCCGAGTTTTGACTAACGTCAATGGCCTCGTTCGCAGCGTGCGGGCTATACAATATATCGACAAAAAAAGACCGCCGGCGCGGGGGCGGCGCCGGCGGCTGCGGGAGAATATCGATTGTTAGCTGCTAGGCGGCAACGGCCTCATAGACCGTGGCGCCCGAGAAGCTGTCGTGCAGACTCTTGCCGCAGATCCACGGTAGCTCGACGACCTCGCAAACCGTGTTGACCAGCTCGGAGCAGTCAGTAAAGTGGCCCTTATCGTTGAGGGCCTCGCAATCCTGAACACGCCAATAGCCATCGGTGTGCGTGATGTAGTACTCGTGATCGTCGATCGTCACGAAAGCGCGCGTCTTGGAACGCAGCAGCCTCAGAAATCCTTCGAAGTCGGTCTCGACGACATCTCCAGCCTGGAACATGATGTTACCTCCTGGCCCGGCGCCTCTATGGCGCATTGATAAACATTGGTGCCCCCTTAGTAAAACCTTTATCAGGGGTTATGCGCGCATCATTTAGGCAAGTGGTAAAAAACCGCAGGGTAGACGGGATAAAACGTTTAACCATCCCACTGGTTAATCACATTCTGGCTGCGGTTTTACGCAAACCTACTATTCCGATTGGCAACGAGCGCTTTTCCTCATTCCCGGTGCGATTATGGTTTTGGCTCGGCGGGTAAGAACGACGCAACTAAACCAACGTCAGGAGGACCCATGGAGACTATCGAAGCGCTCATCCACCGCCGCAGCTGCCGCAACTACAGCGATCGCACCGTCGAGGCCGAAAAGCTCGCACGTATTATCGAGGCGGGTCAGTATGCGCCGAGCGGCATGGGGCGCCAGCCGGTGACCTTTGTCGCCGTCACCGACCCCGCGACCGTCGAGCGCCTCTCGCAGCTCAACGCCCAGGTCATGGGCAGCGACGGCGATCCCTTCTATGGCGCCAAGACCGTTGTCGTAGTGCTGGTCGATCGCAACGTGCCCACGCATGTCGAAGACGGCTCGCTTGCCATGGGCAACCTGCTTAACGCCGCCTATGCGCTGGGCGTCGATTCGTGCTGGATCCACCGCGCACACGAGGTTTTCGACTCACCCGAGGGCTTGGAGCTGCTGGCCAAGTGGGGTCTGCCCGCCGACGGCAGCCTGCGCGGTGTGGGCAACTGCATCTTGGGTTATGCCGAGGACACGCTTCCCGAGGCCAAACCCCGTCGCGACAACGTGGTGTACGTCAAGTAGGAAGTTCCGCCGTTCTACCGAACGGCGGACCCGCTCGCTGTTGGCATTCAACACTTGGGTAGCTAATTTGGGACGGGGCAATTTTAGCTACCCCTATATGGCAGTTAATAATTGCCCCGCACCAAATTATTCGCCAGCAGTCAAAGGGTAGCTAAAATAGCCCCAAATTAGCTATCCCACTCGCAACTTATCTTGCCGATGGAGTTGTCGCCGTTTCGCTCGTCTGGGTCGTTTCGGCTTCGTAGCCTTGTTCGCCCTCGTCCTTTTGAGCATCGGCGATGGTGGCAGCTACCGCAACGATGCTGCGCTGGGGTGCGACACCCGTCTGGACCCGTGCACCCTCGACAACATCCGCGCCCGCATGCGCGAGCTCGGGCGACTTAAACATTGCGCCCAGATTGGCCCCGCCACCGGCGTAGCCAAGCGCCGCGAGCGCGACAACGATTACCACAGCTACGACCGCAATCGGAACATAGCGATGCCACCCGGCGGGGTTGAGCCCACTTCGGCGAGCAGCGCCACGGCTAATGTAACCGAGCGTTCCATCGTGCTTAAGCTTTGATCCCACCACACGCTTACGGCCCCATAGCGACGATTCGGCCTGCATTGCCAAGCGAGCGCTTGCCGAAGGATAGCCGTATTTGGTGCGCTTGAACGAACCGTCGAAACCCGAGGCGCTTTTGCCCCATGTCCGAGACGTCGTGCGACGATTGACCGGCGCCGCAGGCTTTCGAGCCCGATTTGTTTTTGAAATCTCAGCCATACGCCCCCGCACGCCGTAACAGAATCGAAACATTGCTGCTTTGGACTGTAGCACACGCATCGCGTGCGGTCACGGGCATCTCGCTTAATGGTCGTCGTCCTTCAGCAGGCGCCACAGCGTTGTGCGGCTTATGCCCAGCACTTCGGCAGCACGCGTCTTGTTGCCGTGAAGGTGGTCTACGACTAGCCGCGCGATATCGCGCTCGGTATCGGCCAGCGGGCGTAGGATATACAAGTCACTATCCAGCGTCGGGGCGCCAAAGGTCGCGGTCTTGATCACGTCTTCTTGGGCGAGCACTTCCTCCGCCACCGCCCGCTCGGCCGTACCCGTCCTCACTAATATATAAAGTCGTTCCGAAACCTCACGAAGCTGTAGATAGTTACGGGGCCATCGATAGGCATCGAGTGTCTTTGCCGCCGCGGACGACAAGGCGGGTGTTGCCGTCTCAAACATATCTGCCAGATACTCCAGATAGCGCGCAACCTTTTCCGACGCGCCGCCCTGCTCGGCAATCGCCGGCGCCACACTCACTGCACAGGCCAGACGCTCGGTTACAAAAGCAGCCTGATCGCTTTCACCGCCGCCTGGCATGTCGTTTGCCGTCAGCACCACATGGCAACGAGTTGCGAGCGCCGTGTCGATCATTGCGGACACGAGCTCGCGCAGGCGTTGGGGGCCAACAGCATGCCAGCCGCCCATGCAAAGTGTCAGCCCCGTTTGGAATAGCGGCGATTCGGAACTTTTGAGCAGATGGCGCCAACCGCGATCCGTAAGCTCATCGAGCGCAACGGACACAAAGGGCTGGTCGGCATAGGGTCCATCCAGGTACAGGCGTTTTGCAATCTGATCCTGTCCCGCGCCCAGCTCGCCCTCGAGCATAAGGGGCACTCCGCGCGCATAGCTCTCCCGTACGGGGGCAGCGACCGCTGCCGCGTCTTCGACGATGCCGTACGCGCTCGATTCGTAGCGGGCCTCGACTTCGTCGGCGTTGAGCCACTCGATGCCCGCATGCGCCGCGGCGGCGCGCACCTCGCGGACCACGATGACCCAAAGGCCCCCGCCCTCTTTGTCGGTGGGGCGAACGGTCAGGCTCAGGCGTGACCCCGCATACCCCATCACCAGGCGCGCGCCATCGCCCACACGAGCGAGACGCTCGGCAACAAAAGCGGCGACATCCCGCTCGAGTCCAACGTCATTCATAGTCGAAATCGCCACGCCGCCGCGCTCGTCAATTGCCAGCGCCGACGCCCCGGCCGCGGACAGGGCCCCAATCAGAATCTGTAGCTTGGCATCGCCATCCATGGTCGTCCCGTCCCCAGTCGTAATCCTTATACACAACTTGGCATCTCAAGTGTTTCAAAATTGAACGATATTGTTCACCAAACACTATAGGGCAGAAGGCGCCGTCCTGCGAGTATATGAGTTGCCCCGCATCGCCATCCTGGCGGGGCGATAAGAGCTCTTCGGGACCTACAAACCTGCGGACAAGCCATACCCGCAAGAGCTCCTATCGCTCCACCGCAGTCATGCGCTCACCAGCAACCAGCACGCGAATAAGCCACTTCTCTACCAGATTCCCAGCACGTGCTGCATTCCCAAGCTCATGCACGCAATGCCAATCCAGCAGCAAAAGCCCAACGCAATGGGCTTGCCGCCCTTTTTGACCAGCTCGACGATATCAGTATTAAAACCAATAGCCGCCATGGCCATCACAATAAAGAACTTCGACAGCTCCTTGATGGGCGCCGTAATGGACGCGGGAGGCTGAAGCACCGTGGTGATCACGCTCGCCAGCACAAAGAACAGCACAAACATGGGAAACGCACGTTTAAGCGAAAACGTGCTTTTGGCGTCGCCGCCGGCCTTGCGCGCCAGATGCATCTGCCAGCACGCGAGAACCAACGTGATGGGAATAATGGCCAGCGTCCTGGTGAGCTTGACCACCGTGGCGCTCTCGAGCACATTGGCGTCGGGATGCATGCTGTCCCAGGCGCTCGCCGCAGCCGTTACCGACGAGGTGTCGTTGATGGCGGTGCCGGCAAACATGCCAAAGCCCTCGTTGGTCAGCCCGAGCATGCCGCCGAGCGTCGGAAACACGAGCGCCGCGATAACGTTAAACAGGAAGATGACCGAAATGGCCTGGGCGATTTCGCGATCGTCGGCATCGATGACGGGCGCGGTCGCAGCAATGGCCGAACCGCCGCAAATCGACGAACCCACACCCACAAGCGTCGCGATCTTGCCCGGCACGTTCATAGCGCGACAGAGCACAAAGGCGATGACAAGCGAGGTCGAGATCGTCGCCACGATAATCGGCAGCGACTGAGCGCCCTTGGACAGAATCTGTGAGAGGTTCATGCCAAAGCCAAGCAGGATGACCGCATACTGCAGGATCTTTTTGGATGTATAGGTGACACCGGCAGAAAGCGGTTCGCGACGATCCTTGGGAAAGGCAAGTGCCAGAACCATGCCGATGAGGATGGCAAATACCGGCCCACCGACCACCTCAACCTGTTTGCCGAGCAACGTCGCGGGGATAGCGGTGACCAGGCAGAACAAGAAACCCTTCCAGCGCTCGCGTGCGGTATTCACCAGTTGCATATGGGATTCCTTCTTTCTATTTCACGTTTGCGACGTCTTATGATACGGCAACATTGGGCACAGCTTTGCGCAAACAAAGACTTAGATGCCGCAATAGTTCTCAGGCAACAGTCGAATTACCCACCGCGGAGAGCTGATTCGCGGCATAATAAACAACTGACATATGAGTGTGAAAGAGTGGTTGCGAGGCACTATGGAAGAATCGATGCGCGTCGGCGAGCAAGAAGCGAGCCTACAGGACCAGTGCTACCACACCATTCGACGCAAAATCGTCTACCTGGACTACAAACCAGGCGAAAAACTGGGCGTCAAACAGCTTTGCGACGACTTGGATATGGGGCGCACCCCTGTGCGCGAGGCACTGGTGCGTCTGGCGCAAGAGGGCCTGGTGCGCACCGTGCCCCAAAGCGGCACCTATGTCTCGCCCATCAACCTCACCCTTGCCGAGAGTGCCTGCTACATTCGCGAGCACCTGGAAAAGCAGGTGATTGTGGAGTGCTGCGCCCGTGCCACCTCGGCAGGCGTCGGGCAGCTCGACCGGGCCATCGCGCTGCAGGAAAAGGCCATGGCCGAAGAGGATCGCATCGGATTCTATTTAAGCGACAGCCTCATGCACCGTATGATCTTTAGCATCGCGTGCCGCAGCACCGTGTGGTCGTGGCTCGAAGAGACCAATGCCGACCTGGAGCGCTTCCGCTGGCTGCGCGCCGCCACGCAGACGCTCGACAATCAGGAGACTGTTAACGAGCACAAGCAAATCCGCCGCGCTATCGCCGGTCGCGATCCTATCGAGGCGAGCTTTTTGGTCAGCAAGCACCTGCATATGATGTTCCGCAACCAGACCGAGGTCCTGGACCAATATCCCGAGTACTTCGAGACCAGCAAGCTCCGCTAACCTACCAATAAGGGACAGGTTTGTTTTGGCAGGTTTTATCTGGCCAAATGCAGAAAGGCCCGGCTCCGTCTTGATGCGGAGCCGGGCCTTGGTCGTTAGGGCGCGCCAGCAACGGAACGCTCGATGCCAGTCACCAACAGAGCGAGCGAGCCGCATTTGCGCCAAGATGGCGTGAAATGAGGGGGCGCTGACCTTCTGGTCGCGCCCTCGAAATTGAACGTCAGATTGGCGTGAATGCGGCCCGCGCAGCGTCAACGGGTCCGCCGTTCGGTAGAACGGCGGAACAATAGTTACTCGACAGTTACGCTCTTGGCGAGGTTGCGGGGCTGGTCGACGTCGCAGCCGCGCAGAATGGCAACCTCGCGGGCGAGCAGCTGCAGCGGGACGCTCGCCGTGATGGGGCTGAACACGTCGCGGACGGCCGGCACGCGGATGGTGCAGTCAGCGATCTTGTTGATCTCCTCGTCGCCCTCGGTGGCAACGACGATGACCTTGGCGCCACGTGCCTTGCACTCCATAAGGTTCGACACGGTCTTATCGTAGGTGGCGCTCTTGGTTGCCACGGCGATGACGGGGAAGCCCGGATCGATCAGGGCGATGGGGCCGTGCTTCATCTCGCCGGCGGCATAGGCCTCGGCATGCAGGTAGCTGACCTCCTTGAGCTTGAGCGCGCCCTCGTAGGAGATGGCTGCGCCCATGCCGCGACCCACGAACAGCGCCGACTGCGCGTCCTTGCACAGCAGGGCGGCCTCATGCACGGCCCCAGTCTGGGTGTCCAAAATCCACTGGATCTGCTCAGCCGTATCGGAAAGCTCGCGAAACATCATGCGCGCCTGCTTGGTGGTCAGGCGATACTTGACCTGCGCCAGCAGTAGGGCCAGCAGTGTCAGGCTCACGACCTGGCCGATAAAGCTCTTGGTTGAGGCGACCGCAATCTCCTTGTTGGCCTTGGTATAGATGACGCCGTCGCTCTCGCGCGCCACCGGGCTGCCCACCACGTTGGTGATGCCGAAGACCTTGGCGCCCTTGATGCGCGCATCGCGAATGGCGGCAAGGGTATCGGCCGTCTCACCCGACTGGGACACGGCCACAACAAGCGTCGTCGGCGTGATGATGGGGTTGCGGTAGCGGAACTCGCTTGCCGCCTCGACCTCGGTAGGAATACGAGCCCAGCCCTCAATGAGATTCTTAGCAATGAGGCCAGCGTGATAGCTGGTGCCGCAAGCGATCACGTAGACGCGGTCGATGTCGTTGAGCTCCTCGAGCGAAAGGCCCAGCTCGTCGATGTCGAGCTCGCCGGCTGGCGTCATACGACCGACCAGCGTGTCGCGCACGACGCGCGGCTGCTCGTGGATTTCCTTGAGCATGAAGTCGGGATAACCGCCCTTTTCGGCCATGTCCAGATCCCAGTCGATGTGAGTGACCTTGGGCTCGATAACATTGCCGGCCTCGTCGGTGTATTCGACGCCTGCGGGCGTGAGCTTGGCAAACTGACCGTCCTCGAGCACCACGACATCGCGGGTGGCGTCGATGAGTGCAATGACGTCGGAGGCGACATAGGCGCCGGTCTCGCCTGCGCCGACCACAATCGGGGAATCCTTGCGGGCTACGGCGATCACGCCGGGCTCGTCAGCGCACACGGCGGCCAGACCATAGGCACCGACCACGTGGGTGCAAGCCTCGCGCACGGAGGCCATCAGGTCGTGCGTCTCGGCATAGGCCTCTTCGATCAGATGCGCAAAGACCTCGGTATCGGTCTCGCTCTTAAAGTGGTGGCCGCGGCCCTCCAGCTCTTCGCGCAGCTCAGCGAAGTTCTCGATGATGCCGTTGTGGACGATGGCGATACGACCGTCGCAGCTGGTGTGGGGATGGGCGTTAACGACGGAGGGCTTGCCGTGGGTAGCCCAGCGGGTATGGCCGATGCCGCAGGTAGCGTCGCTGTCGATATTGGAAAGCTCGCTCTCCAGGCCCGCGACCTTGCCCACGCGGCGGATGACGTCGAGGTGAGCCGCGGCGCCCTCGCCCACCTCGAGCGCAACGCCCGAGGAGTCATAGCCGCGATATTCCATGCGCTTGAGGCCCGTGACCAGGATGTTCTTTGCAATATCAGAGCCGGTGTAGCCGACAATTCCGCACATAGGATAAATCCCTTCGTTCGCGTGACTGCAAGACGTCCACGCACAGGGGGCGCTGAGACGTATAACGTTCGAGTATTGTACTCACGCAAGAGCAAGCTGATATACCAGAAGTGGTATCTCAACTTGGATACCACTCGATACACACATGCCCAAACCACCACAATGGGGACAGGCACCTTCGTGGTGGTTTGGACCGAGGCGGCGCTCTGTCCTGGCGAAAGATCTCGATCTGTAACATCTTGGGCTCCGGAAGCCGGCTTGGTGTTACAAATCGAGACATTACGGTTCGGCCCCTGCACTATGTCTCGATTTGTAACAGGTAGAGCCGGTTTTGCCGCCCAGATGTTACAGATCGAGACAATTGAAGGCCCGGGCAGCTCAAACCACCACAAAGGTGCCTGTCCCCTTCGTGGTGGTCGCGCTGGCAACGGCGTTTGCCCAGATAAAACCTGCCAAAATAAACCTGTCCCTAATTGGCAGGTTTTGACACCTCAGAGGCGGGCGATGCTACAATCTGGCTTGTACTTGAAACGCATCAAAGGGGCCGCTATGGCAAAGATAAAAATCAGCGACGTCGCGCGCGAGGCCGGGGTTTCGTTGGGCACGGTCTCCAACGCACTCAACCACCCCGAAAAGCTGCGCCCCGAAACCCTTAAGCTCATCAACGAGACCATCAATCGCCTTGGCTACCTGCCCAACCAAAGCGCCCGTCAGCTCGCAGGCGGCACCACCAAGTCCTTTGGCCTGGTGCTCCCCCGTCTCGATCACGGCTTTTCGCTCCAAATTGCCAGCGGCGCCCATAACGAGGCCCGCAAGCACGGTTACGACCTGCTCATCGCCAACGCCGATAACGACGATATTCTCCAGGACCATTACCTGCGCTACTTTATGGGCACGCAAATGTCCGGCGTCATGGTTCAGCCCATGGCGTCCCCCGACTGGCGCCCCGCAACGGCCAAGATGCCCGTGCCGATCGTCTATCTGGACATCCACTGCTCCGAGCCCGGTTACTACGTGGCCGCCGACAACGAGGCGCAGGGGCGCATTATCGCCGAGCTCGCCGTCGCCCGCGGCGCACGCCATATCACCGTTGTGGGCAGAGCGGCATTCATGCAGCTCACCCTGCGCGTACTTGGCATTCACAAGGCCCTCGCCCTGCATCCCGATATCAAAATTGAAGTCATTGACGCCGGAGAGTGGAATACCGCAGCCGACGGCTACAGCATTGGCGCTCAGATTGCCGGGCGCCCTGCCGACGAACGCCCCGATTTTGTCGTCGGCCTGACCGACGTGTTAGCCTCGGGCGTTATCTCGGCATTGGTCGACAAAGGCATCTCCGTCCCTGAGCAGGTTCGCGTGGCCGGATGCGACGGCAATCCACTCGCTTGGAGCGGTTCGGTCCCCCTCACCACGGTGGCACCGCCGGGTTACGAAATTGGCCGCAAGGGCGTTCAGTTGCTGATGGAGCAGATTGAGAACAAAGCCCCGGTAAAGACCAAGCATATCCGCGTCGGCTCTGCAGCGCGTACCGTCACCGCAGTCACCACCGCGGAGGATATCAACCGCCAAGAACTCGTGCGGCCGTTCCTCCTCGAGCGCGCCAGCACCCAGGCAAGCAACCACGCCGAAGCCACCGCCATCAACCTGGGCGCGTATCTATAGCACGTCGGCCAGTATGCCAAAATGCCGTTTAAGCAAAAGAGGCCCGACCATTGCCGGACCTCTTTTGCTTAGGCGCAAAGACGGCCAATTTCTCGCTTCAACGCCGCAATTGCCTAGTGCACAGCCTTGACCGCCGCCGCCAGATCGAACAACGTATCGAGCACGGCCTCGCAGCCATCCACCACATCCTGCGGCAGCGGTACGATATCGGGCACGGCAAAGACATGGCAGCCGGCCGTGATGCCCGAGACGCAGCCGTTGCGCGAATCCTCGACCACGGCGCACTCCTCGGGGGCAAAGCCCGCGCGCTTGCAGGCGAGCAGATACATCTCGGGATCGGGCTTGCCGTGCACGACGTCCTCGCCACAGGTCACCGTTTCAAACTTATCAAAGAGGCCGACCATCTTAAGGTTGCGCTCGGCCGTAACGAGGCGCGACGACGTCGCAAGGCCCACGTGATAGCCCGCAGTCAGTAGCTCGTCTATGCACTCAGCGGCGCCAGCCTTAAGCTCCAGCTCGGTCTTGACCATCTCGTCGCGAATCTCCTTGTGGCGGACATAGACCGCCTCGGTGGTTTCATGGCTGCCATAATGCTTATCGAGGATGTCCATAACATCGGGCAGCGTGCGGCCGATAAACTGATGGATCAGCGCTTCATCAATCGCGACCCCCAGCTCGGCAGAGCCCGCCTTCCATGCCTTAATGCCCAAACGCTCGGTATCGACCAGCGTTCCGTCCATGTCAAAAATAACAGCCTTGATCATATCGGTCCCCCATCAGCTCTCGCTATCGCATTACCGCAACTTTCCGCATTTAGCAACTTGTATATAACGTATATACCATATTGCACTTTCGTTACATAGATAGAAGTCTTATGACAAGCAGTCCGGTAGGATTATAGTTTTTGATCGAGTACATATTGGTAAGGATCGATTCATGTTTTCAGACACCACCGCACCTGCAAAGGAGCTTCAGGACAAACTCGCAGAGCTCGAGCAGCTGCTTTTGGCATACGGACGCGTTGCCATCGGCTTTTCCGGCGGCGTCGACAGCAGCTTTTTGGCTGCGGTCTGCGCCCGCATCATGCCTGCCAGCACGCTTCTCGTCCACCTCACCACGCCGCTCATCGGCACGCCCGAACAGGCTTCGTTTGAGCGATCCGTTGACGGGCAAGCCAACGAGGAGCCACATTTTAAGCTCCCCGTGCTCAATCTTTCGGTCGATCAGTTGCAGCTCCCCCAAGTAACCTGCAACGATGCCAATCGCTGCTACCACTGCAAGCACGCCGGCTTTACCGCTATCGTCAACCACGCCAAGTCGCTCGGCTTTCCCACCGTCATCGATGGCAGCAATGCAAGCGATCGCGGTGACTACCGCCCTGGCATGCGAGCGGCAGAAGAGCTCGGTGTACGTTCCCCTCTTATGGAGGTCGGCTTTACCAAGGACGAGGAGCGCGAGCTGCTGCGCGCATGGGGCTATCCCGTTTGGAACCTGCCGGCGGGAGCCTGTCTTGCCACGCGCGTCCCCACGGGCGAGGAGCTTACGCGCGAGAAGGTCGATTTAATCCGCGCCTGCGAGGACTACCTGCACGAACTTGGTCTGGCGCAGGTTCGCGCGCGCTTGGTCGGCGGCTGTATGCACATCGAGGCCGCCCCCGCAGATGTCACCAAGATTGCTGTCCTCGGCGGCGCCGCCGTCGACGGCGAGGGCAAGACCCCGTTGCCCGCCGCCATCGAGTCCGCGCTGCGCGAGCTGGGCTGCGGCCACATCTCCCCCGAGGTCACCCCCTACATTCACGGCAACATGAACCTTTAGGTTACGCCGTTTTACAAACGGCGTAACTGCTCGGCGCTGCGCGGGCTCCGGGCACGGCAATCTGACGTTCAACTTCACGGGCGCGACCAAAAGGTCAGCGCCCGCTTGTTTCACGTCACCTTACCGCACCCGGAGCCTGCTCGCTCGCATATGCTCAACCTGGACTGCGTTAACTGACCTGCCAATAAGGGACAGGTTTGTTTTAGCAAGTTTTATCTGGGGAAACGCTGAATAGCTCCATATGCACAACCGCCGCAGCTCCATATGAGGCAAATGAATCAGTAGCGTCTATCCCAAATCTTAAGTATTTGTTCGATCGAACGGCCCCTGCCGGCTCCTGCTAGACTGGTAGACTCCCAACCGTCCATCCAGGAGCCTCAATGTCGCGCAAGTCCGCCTACAAGCAAGCACTTTCCATCGGCACCGCCATGGTGCTGGGGTTTGCGTTGTTTACGGGATCGCTCGACGGAGCTCCCAAGCTGCTGTCGCCGCAAAGCGATGAACAGGCGGCAGCCCTGGCCGAGAAGCAAAACGAGAGTCCCAGCCGCACCGATGACGAGGCGGACCTGGTTGCCCGGCTCGAATCGGGAACAGCGAGCTCCTCGGACTCTCAAAATAGCCAAGACTCTGGTGATGGCTCCGAATCCACCGCGACCAACACCAACGACAACGTTGCCGAGGACAGCTCCACCGTCCCCATCGACGAAGTCGAAAACCCCGATCTCGCCCGCGCCCGCGGTGTTTATCTCAGCAGTATTCCAGACTACGCCGGCAACCCCTACGTTGCCCTTCGCGCCGACAGCACGCACCCGTTGGGCACGCCGTCGTTCACGCTCGACGAGTATGAGCGTGCCACCGAAGAGGGCTGCTTTAAGAAGTTCTCCAAGCTCGACAGCTTGGGCCGCACCCGTAAAGCGCTCGCCTGCGTGGGTCCCGAATCGCTCGGACAGGGAAAGCGCGGCGATATCTCGCGTATCCATCCTGCCGGTTGGCACCAGCAGCGCTACGACTTTATTCCAGGCCAGAGCCTCTACAATCGCTGCCACCTCATCGCCTGGTCGCTCTGCGGCGAAAACGCCAACCGCAAAAATCTCCTCACCGGTACGCGCTATCTCAACGAGACGGGCATGCTACCGTTTGAAGAGCAGATTCTCAACTATATTCGCGATACGAGCAACCATGTGCTCTACCGCGTCACGCCCATGTATAACGAAGAGGAACTTGTCTGCCGTGGCGTGCGCCTTGAGGCGCAATCGGTCGAGGACCACGGCAAGACCCTCTGCTTCCACGTGTACTGTTACAACCTGCAGCCGCACGTGCAAATCGACTACGCCACCGGCCGCAACCAGGCATCCGGAGACTAGTGCCGACCGCGCCTCCCGTAGCCCAAAAAATGATCCGTTTTCCTCCGTCCCCAAGGAATCAAATAAGGCCGCCCCGGTTACTCAGGACGGCCTTTTCGTCAGCACCTACATTGCAGACAAAACCACACGTTACTTGGCGCGGCCCTCCTCATAGCGCTCGACCAGCTTGGCCTGAACGTCATAAGGCACCTGCTCATAGCCTGCGGGCTTCATGGTAAAGTCGCCCGTGCCGCGCGTGATAGAGCGCAGACGCGTCGAGTAATCCGTCAGCTCGGCCAGCGGCGCCTGGGCAATAACCACGGTATCGCCGCGCTCATCGGTCTCCATGCCCGTCACGCGACCGCGCGAGGCCGAGATGTCGCCCATCACGGCGCCGGCGTAGCTCTCGGGGATAGTCACCGTGATTTCCTCGATGGGCTCCAGCACCACCGGGTCGGCATCGGCGCACGCCTTGCGCAGGCCGATGCGGGCCGCCGCGCGGAACGCCATCTCGTTGGAGTCGACACTGTGATACGAACCGTCGTACACCGCGACGCGAATGCCCGTGAGCGGGTAGCCGGCAATGATGCCGTCCTTCATGGTCTCCTGGACGCCCTTGTCCACAGCGGGGATGAGCGAGCGCGGGATGCGGCCACCCACGACCTCGTCAACAAACTCATAGCCGTCGCTCGTGCCGTCGGGCCCAATGAGCGGCTCCACGCGCAGCCAGCAGTCGCCATACTGACCGGCACCGCCAGTCTGCTTCTTGTGGCGGCCTTGGGCACTCGCCGTGCGGCGGATGGTCTCGCGATACGGAATGCGGATCGGCACGCTTTTGGCCACGACCTTGGTGCGATCCTCCAAACGGTTGAGCAGCACCGAAACCTGCGCCTCGCCCACCGCCGAGATGATGGTCTGGCCCGTCTCCTCGTCACGATCGATACTCATGGTCGGATCGGCCTTGCAGGCTTTCTCGATAAACGTGTAGAGCTTCTCTTCGTCCCCGCGGTTCTCGGCCTCGATGGCAATGCGGTACTGCGAGTTGGGGAACTTAAACGCCGCAGCCTCGACCTTGCCGGTAATCGAGAGCGTATCGCCCGTCTCGGCAGCCAGCTTAGGTGCCACGATGATGTCGCCGGCATAGGCATGGCCAACCTCGGTCATGTCGCGGCCGCACATCGCATACAGGTGAGCCAGACGGTCGCTCTTGCGCGTGCGGGCATTGATCAGCTCAAGGCCCGGCTCAAGCGTACCCGTCAGTACCTTGATAAAGCTGATGCAACCCTGCTGCGGGTCGGCCAGCGTCTTAAACACAAATGCCACCGGACGGTCATCGTCGCTCGAGATCTTGAGCGAGTCGCCGTCGATGAGCGGCATCTCGCCGTAGTCAGTCGGCGTCGGGAAGTACGTGGCGATGTCGTCCATCAGCGAGTTGACGCCCTGCTCCTTAATGCAATCGCCCGCAAAGACCGGCACAAAGATGCGCTCGGCGATCGCTTTCGACAGCAGGCCTTCGAGCTCCTCCTGCGTCAGCGTCTCCTCGCCTTCCAGGTACTTCATCATCAGCTCATCGTCGGCCTCGGCCACCAACTCGCACAGATGGTCGTGGGCCTCCTCAGCCTGGGCACGATACTCCTCGGGGATCTCCGACTCAACGGCCTCGGTGCCGTTGCAATGGCGCGCCTTCATGCGCACCAGGTCGATGATGCCGTCAAAGTCCTCGCCCTCGCCCCAGGGGAGGGTCACGGCGCCTAGGCGCGTGCCAAAGCGCTCCTGCAGCAGGTCCATCGTGGTCGCAAAGCTGGCCTCGGGACGCGACAGGCGGTTTACGAACACCGCACGCGCCAGGCGCAGGTCCTCGGCGGCATACCAGAGCTTGACCGTCGTTGGCTGCGGGCCGGCCTCGGCGTCGACCACAAACAGCGCCGTCTCGCAGACGCTCATCGCGGCAAAGGCGTCGCCGATAAAATCGGGATAGCACGGAGCATCGAGCACGTTGATGCGGGCGCCCTTCCAATCGATCGGCGCGATGGTCGTCGAGATGGAGAATGAACGCTTGACCTCTTCGGGGTCATAGTCGAGCGTGGGCTTGGTGCCGTCGTGGCCACCCAGGCGGGCGGTCTTACCGGAAAGGTGGAGCATGGCCTCGGCGAGTGAAGTCTTGCCCACCCCGCCTTGGCCTACGAGCACCACGTTCCTTACGTTGCCGGTCTTGGGAGCACCCATGATGACCTCCTTGCAGGGTCGCGCGCGATGCGCGACGCCAACGGGGAGAGTTCGCGGTCGATGCCGTCCCGGGAGCAGCATGGTCGGCAGCCGAGCCGACTCACCCTCCAAATGTCCTATGCCACCACCCTACCCTTGCAGTCGCCTGTCCATGCAGACCTTTCGGCGCACGTATGGATACAGGCGGCGAGAGGAAGAAGAACGTATGCTAGGCGATTATTGGATCCCGCCGATGCAAACAAAATGCCGCCGTAGGCCGTAAGACCTGCGGCAGCTTCGCCTCAATTAATAGTTGAGTAAATAGCTGGACCTACCCCTCGATACGACTCAAGAACTCGCGTGTACGCTGCTCGCGCGGATGGTCGATGACCTGCTCGGCAGGCCCCTCCTCGACAATGCGGCCGCCGTCCATAAAGACCACGCGGTCGGCAACGTCGCGGGCAAACTGCATCGCGTGCGTCACAATCACCATCGTCATATTCTGCGCGGCCAGATCCTTGATGACGCGCAGAACCTCGGCCGTCAACTCTGGATCGAGCGCCGAGGTCGGCTCGTCAAAGAATAAGATTTCCGGATCGAGCGCCAGGGCGCGGGCAATACTCACGCGCTGCTGCTGACCACCCGAAAGCTCGCAGGGCACCTTGTTCTCGTTACCCGTAAGCCCCATCTGTGCAATAAGCTCGTGCGCGCGGGCCTCCGCCTGCTCGCGCGGGCGCTTAAGCACGCGGATCGGTGCATCGGTGATGTTTTTCATCACGGTATAGTGCGGGAACAGATTGTAGTTCTGAAACACCAGACCAAACCGCGAGCGCGCCTGTTTAGGTACATCGCCCTTTGCGTACACCGCGCCAGAACCCGCATCCGTCGCAACGGCAAGGTCACCAAACGAGAGCGAGCCACCGTCGAGCGTCTCGAGCAGCGTGGCACACCGCAACAGCGTGGACTTGCCGCCACCCGAAGGTCCGATAATCGCCACGACCTCGCCACGCTTCACCTCAAGCGAGATATCCTTGAGCACCTCATTGCCGCCAAACGCCTTGCGTGCGTTCGATATATTCATTACCGAATTAATCATGGTAGTAATCCAATTTTTTCTCGGCAGCACCCAGCAGCATCTCGACCACAAAGTTAAAGACCCAGTAAATCAGCGCCGCGATTGCAAACGGCACCATGCTCACCTGCGAGGCGACCAGCGCCTTGGCCGTCGAGAACATCTCGCCCACGCCAATGGCAAACGCCAGCGACGTGTCCTTGACCAGCGTGATGATCTCGTTGCCCATCGCCGGCAGAATACGCTTGGCGACCTGCGGCATCACGATATACAGAAACGTCTGCATGCGCGAGTAGCCCAGCACCTCGGCTGCCTCGTATTGACCGCGCGGAATGGACTGCAGGCCCGAGCGATAGATCTCGGCAAAGTAACCGGCGTAGTTGATGATGAACGCCACGACGCATGCCGTCCATTTAGAATCGGGCGTGAGCGAAATGCCGAACACATAGTACGGGGCAAAGTAGATGGCAAACATCTGCAGCATGAGCGGCGTACCGCGCATGACCGAAATGTAGATGCGCGCAATCCAGCGAAGCGGCGCGATTTTGCTCATGCGCATGAACGCCACGGGGATTCCCAGCGGAATCGACCCGAGCAGTGTCAACACAAACAGCTGCAAGCTGACCAAGAATCCCTGGCCAAGCATCTGCATCATGACCTGAATAGACATTACTTGAGCACCCAATTATCGAAAGATAGACCGTAGCTTGAATACTTGTCGCACAGGTCCTTGACCGTGCCGTCCTCGTAGAGCGCCTTGAGCGACTCGGTCACGGCATCGGCGGACTTGGTGTCGCCCTTCTTAAAGCCAACGGCGTAGTGCTCGCTGGACAGAGGCTTGTCGAGCTGCGTATAGGCATCGGGCTTGGCGGCAAGCTGATACTGAGCGATCGAGAGGTCACAGGCAACGGCATCGACTGCACCACTCTCGAGCTGCATAAACGCCGTGTTGTACTCACCGATGGTATCGAGCGTGGCAAACGTCGCAGCCAGATCCTTCTGGTCGCCCTCGAGCACATCCTGTGCGGCGGAATCAGTCTGGGTGATCACGGTCTTGCCGGCAAGATCGTCCCAGCTCTTGATACCCGCGTCCTTCTTGACCACGAGCACCTGCTCGTTGAGCATGTAAGGCTCGGAGAACGTGTAGTCGTCCTCGCGACCCTCCATGGTAAAGCCGTTCCAGATGCAGTTGATGGCACCCGAGTTGAGCAGCGTGTCCTTGGCATCCCAGTCGATAGCCTCGTATTTTACCTCCCAGCCCTGCTTATCGGCAACAGCCTTGGCCAGATCGAGATCAAAGCCGGTGTACTCGCCATCGTCGCCTACAAAACCATACGGAGGATAGGACTTGTCAAAGCCCACGACGAGCTTCTTGGACTCCGCAGCACCCTTCACATCCTTGGCCGCGGCAGAGCCTGCAGCGGAGCCCTTGCCGGCACCACCGCCGCAGCCGACAAGACCAAGGCCAAGCACCGTGGCAAGCGAGCCGGCTAGACCAACAAACTGACGACGAGACATATCGGTATTCATGGTATTCCCCCTTGATGGCACTTTAGTTAGGTAAAGTGAGTCATGTAACGTTCAGAATCATACACTCTACCTAGATAAAGTACAAGAGAGGGGTTGCCCGGCGCGGGCGGGGAGCGGCGCGTAATTAAGTTTCCTGCTCTACAGTCCTGCGCAAGACGGAAAGCACAAGGTTGTCTCCCGGAATGCCGGCAGCCGTCACGGTATTTAATTTGCTGCTCTACAGTCCTGCTCACGACGGAGGCCACATTAAGTGGCCTCCTGTTCGTG
>CABUKS010000033.1 GCA_902492235.1 uncultured Collinsella sp.
CTTAGAGGTCCTCGCGCCAGAAGGGCATGCTCATGCAGCGCGGGCCGCCGCGGCCGCGGGAGAGCTCGGCGGAGGGCACGACGAGAAGGTCCAGGCCCTCCTTGTACAGCACGTCGTTGGTGACGGTGTTGCGGGCGTAGACGCAGATCTTGCCGGGCTCGACGCACAGGGTGTTGGAGCCGTCGTTCCACTGCTCGCGGGAGGCCGCGATCGGGTCGCCGCCGCCGCAGGGGATCAGCTTGACCTGGTCGACGCCGGTGGCGTCCTCCAGGACGTGCTCGAGGGTGTCCTCGATCAGGCGGATGTTCACGTCGCCCGGGTTCTTGCCGGCGGTCAGCTCGTAGACGCGCAGGGTGCCCATGATGGCGGGGTGGATCGTGAACTTATCGACGTCGATCTGGGTGAAGACCGTGTCGAGGTGCATGAAGGCGCGCGAGACCGGGATGTCGAAGGCCAGGATGCGCTCGACCTTGGAGTCGGAGTTCCAGAAGATGTTCTGGGCCATGACGTCGATCGCGGCGGCCTGGGTGCGCTGGGAGATGCCGACGGCGAGGGTCTTCTCGTTGATGTTCAGCACGTCGCCGCCCTCGGTGTGGAACTGGCAGTCGCGGCGGAAGTACAGCGAGACGTCCTTGTAGTCGGGGTGGTACTTGAAGATGTACTTGCCGTACAGGGTCTCGCGGTTGCGGGTGACCGAGTACATGCGGTTGAGGTTGACGCCCTCGCCGATGACCGCGAACGGGTCGCGGGTGAAGTAGAGGTTGGGCATCGGGTCGATGATCAGGTCGGACTCGGACTCGGAGTTGACCAGGGAGTCGAGGGTCGTGGACGCCGTGAGGGGCATGTCGATCTCGGACTTGGTCATGCCGGCCATGGTCTTCTTGACGAACTCGAGGTTGTCCTCGATGGAGTCCAGCTTCTCGCGGACGATCTGCGGCATGTGCTGGCCGCGGATGCCGGCCTCGGCGATGTACTGGTCGGTGAACTCGGCGCGGGCGCCGGGGACCTGGTCGAACACCTCGGCGACGAGGTTCTCGAGATAGAGGACCTCCACGCCCTGGTCCCTCAGGATCTGGGCGAAGGTGTCGTGCTCCTGCTGCGCGACCTCCAGGAACGGGACGTCGTCGAACAGGAGTCGCTCGAGCTCGTCGGGCGGCAGGTTGAGGAGCTCGTCGCCGGGACGGTGCAGGCAGACCTTCCTGAGCTTGCCGATCTCGGAAGGCACGTGCAGACCTTTCGTCATGGCCTCCTACCTTTCTTTCGGGCCCTTGTCAGGGCCGATTCGTTAGCGCCCATCCGTGTGAGGCGTTATTGCTGACGACATATTTATATCCAAAATCAGCTCATACTTCCACCTTGCCCCCGAACGGTTTTTTATAGGGGGTGAACGGCATACACATATACTTCACGCATGGCACACTTCATCTTAATAAAGCGTATTTACGTGCTTAAACGCGTTATCAATCCTAAAATCAAATGGAACTTAACTTTGTTAAACCATCCTCAAATTGCATATTTCCAATAAAGCTATGAATAGAATTAGCGGTTCATACCGTGTCTCAACCATTTTCATTTTTATTCAGAAAAAAGTTTGTCCTATTCATTTCTGATAAATAAATTACCGTTTACCAGACGCTTGATACCGTTCACCGGAAACTCAGTATAAGGCCCAGCGGATACCGGCTCGCTTTACAGCCCCATTTGTAACAACTTGACTTCTCGGTATAGAAAAACGGACCCGCTTCACTAGGGAAACGGGTCCGTTTTCGATTATCTTCGGCCAATTTAGATAAGGCCCTCGAAGATCATCGGAATCCTAGCGATCAAACTCCGCCAGTGCCTCGCCCAAAAGCATCAGGCCCTCACGCAGAACGTCCTCGCTCGCGCAGTAGCCCAGGCGTGCGCCACAGGGAAGCTCAAAGCGGCTGCCGGGTACCAGCAGCACTCCCCTCTCGGACAGCAGGCGCTTGCAGAACCCCTCGTCGTCCTCGGGAATATCAAGCTGGATAAACGAGGTAGACACGCCCTGCGGAGCCGTCCAGGAAACGCGATGCTGCGTATCGATCCAAGCCTGCGCGATATCGCGGTTGCCAAACACGATCTTGCGATTGCGCTCGACAATCTTGTCCTTGTGCTCGAGCACATAGGTCGCCAGGGCATCGTTGAACACGCCGCCGCAGATCATGGTGTAATCGCGATAGGTACGGATGCGGTTGGACACCTCTTCGTCTGCCACGACCCAGCCCACGCGGGCCGCAGGCGTCGAATAGGTCTTCGACAATGAGTTGGTGACAATGGCATTCTCGTACACGTCAGCCATCGACATAAAGGCCTCGGTGTTCTCAAGCGGCAGGTACACCTCGTCGCACAGCACGTAGGCGCCCACCGAACGGGCGATCTCGGCAATCTGGCCGAGCATATCGGCATCGAGCACCGTACCGATGGGGTTCGATGCGTTGTTGATGCAGATGAGCTTGGTGGTGGGGCGAACCAGGCGCTTGAGCTGTTCGATATCGGGCTTCCAGCCGAGTTCCTCGCGAAGCCCCCAATACTCGACCTCGGCGCCGAGCGTACGTGGGATCTCATAGAGCGGCGCGTAGGTGGGCCACTCGGCGATAACATGGTCGCCGGGCTCGACCACAGCCATGATGGCGTTGAGGTTAGCGCCCGTGCAGCCATTGGTCTACAGAATGTGATCGGGATTGACCTCGCGACGATACAGCTTGGCAACCTCGGCCTTAAACTCCGGCGAGCCCTCGATCCAGCCGTAGTTCATCTTCTCGCGGTCCAGGCGCTCGTAGAACGTGGCGCCGTCCTGCTCATCGAGCGCGCGCAGCTCGCCCATGGTGAGCGACGAGATCGTCGACTGGGCGATGTCCCACGTGGCGCTCTTCTCCCAAACGTTGAGCCATTCCTCAACGCCAATCGTCTTGATGTCCATAGCCAAGCTCCTTACAAAAGCAGTCGTCCAATCGTGTTGACGTTCCTCATACAAGATTGGGGCGGTGCGAAAACCCGCACCGCCCCAATGGGAGACATCTAATGTCAGCTAGATGTATGTATTATGACCCGTACGAGTCCTTGAAGACCTTAGAGGTCCTCGCGCCAGAAGGGCATGCTCATGCAGCGCGGGCCGCCGCGGCCGCGGGAGAGCTCGGCGGAGGGCACGACGAGAAGGTCCAGGCCCTCCTTGTACAGCACGTCGTTGGTGACGGTGTTGCGGGCGTAGACGCAGATCTTGCCGGGCTCGACGCACAGGGTGTTGGAGCCGTCGTTCCACTGCTCGCGGGAGGCCGCGATCGGGTCGCCGCCGCCGCAGGGGATCAGCTTGACCTGGTCGACGCCGGTGGCGTCCTCCAGGACGTGCTCGAGGGTGTCCTCGATCAGGCGGATGTTCACGTCGCCCGGGTTCTTGCCGGCGGTCAGCTCGTAGACGCGCAGGGTGCCCATGATGGCGGGGTGGATCGTGAACTTATCGACGTCGATCTGGGTGAAGACCGTGTCGAGGTGCATGAAGGCGCGCGAGACCGGGATGTCGAAGGCCAGGATGCGCTCGACCTTGGAGTCGGAGTTCCAGAAGATGTTCTGGGCCATGACGTCGATCGCGGCGGCCTGGGTGCGCTGGGAGATGCCGACGGCGAGGGTCTTCTCGTTGATGTTCAGCACGTCGCCGCCCTCGGTGTGGAACTGGCAGTCGCGGCGGAAGTACAGCGAGACGTCCTTGTAGTCGGGGTGGTACTTGAAGATGTACTTGCCGTACAGGGTCTCGCGGTTGCGGGTGACCGAGTACATGCGGTTGAGGTTGACGCCCTCGCCGATGACCGCGAACGGGTCGCGGGTGAAGTAGAGGTTGGGCATCGGGTCGATGATCAGGTCGGACTCGGACTCGGAGTTGACCAGGGAGTCGAGGGTCGTGGACGCCGTGAGGGGCATGTCGATCTCGGACTTGGTCATGCCGGCCATGGTCTTCTTGACGAACTCGAGGTTGTCCTCGATGGAGTCCAGCTTCTCGCGGACGATCTGCGGCATGTGCTGGCCGCGGATGCCGGCCTCGGCGATGTACTGGTCGGTGAACTCGGCGCGGGCGCCGGGGACCTGGTCGAACACCTCGGCGACGAGGTTCTCGAGATAGAGGACCTCCACGCCCTGGTCCCTCAGGATCTGGGCGAAGGTGTCGTGCTCCTGCTGCGCGACCTCCAGGAACGGGACGTCGTCGAACAGGAGTCGCTCGAGCTCGTCGGGCGGCAGGTTGAGGAGCTCGTCGCCGGGACGGTGCAGGCAGACCTTCCTGAGCTTGCCGATCTCGGAAGGCACGTGCAGACCTTTCGTCATGGCCTCCTACCTTTCTTTCGGGCCTTACTGGCCGAATGTATCAGCGCCCCTCCATATGGAGCGCTGCTTGCTGACAGCTCTAGTTATATCCAAAAACCACCCGCAATTCCACCTCGCCCCCGAACGGTCAGCAAAGTGCGATGAACGGTATATCGCATATGATTCCCCCATGATGCACTTCAGTTCTCTAAAGCAGGTTTTCAAAGGTAATCGTTCTTTTTTCTAAGGAATTGAGCAAGATTGCACAAATAATTTTATGTTTAGGAATTGCATAGCTAAAACTGTTTTCTGCATATATATGTCGTCTGTCCATGATTCAATTTGGATTCGATTATATTCAGCTCGCAATCATTCTTATTCATACATCCTCACCAATTGAGTATGGATATAGATTGTTTTCAAAACGAGTCGGGCAGTTAGTTGCATGCCTTAACGGCGTAAGAAGTAGGTTAAGATACCGTTCGCACAATACGTCCGTGCCACAAGTCGACTAAATTGAGACAATAGTGAATAGGGTTAGGCTACCGTCCCCTGCGGGGACTGAACGGACAGATGCATATGCCGAGCAAAATCGAAAAAAAGCAAGCCGCCGCAAAGCTGCGCAAACCGCCGCGCGACTTCTCGTACACGCAGAACCGAGAGCTCAGCTGGCTACGCTTTGACAACCGTGTGCTCGACGAGGCTTTTGATGAGTCCGTGCCGCTGTTCGAGCGCCTTAAGTTCGTCTCGATCTTCGAGTCAAACCTCGATGAGTTCCTCATGGTGCGCGTGGGTGGTCTGTCCGACCTTGCCGAGCTCAAAAAGCAACCTGTCGACAACAAGAGCAATATGACCGCCTCCGAACAGGTCGATGCTGTCATGGCAGAGCTGCCCGGGCTCCTTACCCGTTGGGAGTCCATCTTTAAGAACATCGAGGGCAAGCTCGACACCCTGGGCGTTCACCGCGCCCGGATCGATTCGCTTACGCCCGAGGAGCGCACCTTTGTAACCCGCTACTTCCAGGCCTACGTGTCGCCGGTCATCTCACCGCTGGTGATCGACCCGCGCCACCCCTTCCCCAACCTGCGCAACGGCGCACTCTACCTGGCGTGCGGCCTGGACGGCGTCACCGACGAGGAAAGTCTGCTGGGCCTGATCGAGATTCCCGCCTCGATGAACCGCGTGGTCGAGATCCCCTCGCCCACCGGCACCTACTCCTACATTCTGCTCGAGGACGTCATCCTCGCCTGCCTGGACAGCTGCTTTGGCTCCTATAAGCCGCTCGACCGCGCGCTCATCCGCGTCACCCGCAACGCCGACATCGATCCGGACGGCGAGGGCGTCGAGGAGGAAGAGGACTACCGCCAGCATATGAAGCGCATCCTCAAGAAACGCTTGCGCCTGCAGCCGGTGGTGCTCGCCGTATCGGGCTCGCTCGAAAAGCCAACGCTCAAGACTATCCGCAAGGCGCTCGAGCTCTCACGTCGCTCGGTCTTTACCTGCGATATCCCGCTCAACCTGGGCTATGTCTTTGGCATTGAGGGCAAGATTCCCGAGCACCTGCGCAACGAGCTGCTCTTTACGCCGTTTAAGCCGCAGCCCAATCCCACCATCGATATGACCCGCTCCATCCGAGAGCAGGTACTTCAGCACGACAAGCTGCTCTTTTACCCTTACGAGGCCATGAACCCCTTCCTGGATCTGGTGCACGAGGCCGCCTACGACCCCGAGTGCATCTCGCTGCGTATCACGCTCTACCGCGTGGCCAAGCAGAGCCGCCTGTGCGAGTCGCTGATCGATGCCGCCGAAAACGGCAAAGAGGTCACGGTGCTCATGGAGCTCCGCGCCCGCTTCGACGAGCAGAACAACATCGAGTGGGCCGAGCGTCTGGAAGAGGCAGGCTGCACCGTCATCTACGGCTCCGAGGGCTTTAAGTGCCACTCCAAGATCTGCCAGCTCACCTATCGCGAGGGCATGGCGCTTACACGCCTGACGCTGTTGGGCACCGGCAACTTTAACGAGAAGACGGCCAAGCTCTACAGCGACTTTATGCTCATGACCGCCCATCCCGGCATCGGCGAGGACGCCAACTTGTTCTTCCGCAACCTGTCGCTGGGCAACCTGCGCGGCGATTATCGCTTCCTGGGCGTGGCGCCGGTGGGCCTCAAGCCGCTCATCATGCGCGGCCTGGACCGCGAGATCCAGCGCGCCCTTGTCGGCGAGCCTGCCCGTGTGTTCTTTAAGCTCAACTCGCTCACCGACCGCGAGGTCATCGACAAGATCGCCGAGGCATCGTGCGCAGGAGTTCGCGTGGACATGATCATCCGCGGCATCTCGTGCCTCAAGCCGGGCGTTCCGGGCAAGACCGAGAATGTGCATGTCCGTTCTATCGTCGGACGCTTTTTGGAGCATGCGCGCGTTTACGCCTTTGGCGTGGACTCGGACATGATCTATCTGAGCTCGGCCGACATGATGACGCGCAACACCGAGCACCGCGTGGAGATCGCCTTCCCCGTGCTCGACCCCACCTGCCGTGCCCTGGTCCATAAGTACATGAGCATGCAGCTGCGCGACAACGTGAAGGCCCGCAGCCTCACGAGCGACGGCACCTGGGTCCCCGTGGAGCGTGCAGAGGATGAGAAACCCTTCAACTCGCAGGAAGCCCTGCTGGAGCGTGCCTATCGCAACGCCGAGGCCGCCGCGCAACAGCGCGCACTGGAGAAGGAACGTGTGGCCGAAGAGGCTATTCAGGCCGAGGTTGAGCGCGAGGCAGTTGTCGAGCCCACTGTCGAGCCGGAAGCGGTTGCCGCTCCCCCGGTGAATGAGCCCGAGGCTGCCGCAGAGCCCGCCGCGGAGAAAGCGCCCGAGGTTCAGAAGGTCCAGGCGACCGTCATTGAGCCCGAGCCTGCACCTGCACCTCAGCCCGAGCCGCAGTTCACCAAGCCCGCACCCGAGACGAGCGCCCGTCGCGATAAGCCCGCCGGCAAAACCAAGGCCATCGAGCGCCATCGCCCCGGCCGCGTGCGCATGGGCCTGGGCCTGATCGGTCTGGGTCTTAAGACGCTCATTACCGGTAAGACGAAATAGTCGTTTGTAAAAGCAGTTTGTAGAAGCGTCCCGCATTTGAGGAAAGCCTCGGATGCGGGGCGCTTTTCCCTGCTACCATGGTGCGAACAACAACGCGAATGACAGGCAGGGATATGAAGCTCACTATAGAATCGATGACCTACGGCGCCGACGGGCTGGCGCACGCCGACAACGGCAAGGCCGTCTTTGTGCAGGGCGCCGTGGCAGGCGACACCGTCGAGGCCGAGGTCATGCAGGACGGCAAGTCGTTCATGCGCGCCCGCGCCACCGAGATTCTGGAGCCAAGCCCCGATCGCATTCAGCCTCCCTGCCCCTTCGTGGGCATCTGCGGCGGCTGCTCGTGGGGCAATCTCTCACGCACGGCACAGCTCGCCGCCAAGGAGCAAAACCTGCGCTCCACGCTCGAACGCATCGGCAAGTTCGCTCCTGAGCAGGTCGATGAGCTGGTGCAGCCCATCTGCCACACCAAGGACGACTGGGGCTACCGCAATAAAATCGAGCTCGAACCGACCGTCGTCAACGGTCGCGTGCGCCTTGGCATGCACGGCGTCGATCCCAGCAAAATCGTGACCGTCGATTCGTGCCCGCTGTTCGACAAGCGTTTTCCCAAGGCGCTCAAATCGGTCGTCGGCGCACTCAACTATCTAAGCGGCAGCCATGACTTGGGGCTCGAACGCGTGGGCATTCGCGCATCGCGCCGCACCAAGGCACTCGAGGTCGCACTCTGGACGCCCACAGGCTCTTTTCCGCGCTCGCAGGTCTCCCGTGTGCTGGCGGACGCCGCTCATCCCACGAGCATCGTGCGTGTGATGAGCAAGGGCGAAAAGAAAGCCCGCCGTGTCTCCAAAGTCGAGATGCTCGCCGGCGAGGGCTCGTGGACCGAGAATATCGCCGAAGGCCAGATGCGCTTATCTGCCCCGTCGTTTTTCCAGGTCAACACCAAGGGCGCCGAGATTTTGATTGAGCTCGTTATGGACGCCCTCGACCCGCAGGAAGACGAACTGGCCGTGGACCTGTACTGCGGTGCCGGCACCTTTACCCTGCCGCTCGCCCGCCGCTGTGATTTTGTCGCCGCCGTCGAGGCCTACGGCCCGGCCGTGCGCGACCTGCGTCGCAACCTGGAGATCAACAAGCTCGATAACGTCGACGTCATCGGCGGCGACGCGGTGCGCGAGTTCCCCGATCAGGACGCCGACGTCTTGGTGGTCGACCCGCCGCGCGCAGGCCTCGCCCCCGAAGCGATCGACCTTATCGCCAACACGAGTGCCCGCGATGTCGCCTACGTGAGCTGCGACCCGGCCACCCTGGCGCGCGATCTCAAACGCTTTGTCGAAGAAGGCACCTTCTCCCCCGTAAAGATCACGCCAGTCGACCTGTTCCCACAAACCTTCCACTGCGAGACCGTCGTCCACCTTAGGCGCAACTAGCCACTTAATCATTGCTCAGAAAAATCATTGGGAAATCGAGCGTGGCAAGCGGAGGTCTTCGGGGTATAAGACGGCTAATTGTATGCCGCCTATGAAAGGAACCCTCATGCCCAGCGTTGCCGTTCTCGCCGCCGATGGCTTTGAAACTATTGAATGCTTGACCATGGTCGATGTCATGCGTCGCGGCGGCGTGCGTGCCACGCTCGTCTCGATTATGCCCACGCGTGAGGTCGTAAGCTCGCTGCAGATCCCCGTGACCTGCGATGCGCTCTTTGATGAGATCAACTTTGACGAGTACGACTGCGTCGTGCTGCCCGGCGGCCTGCCCGGTGCCACCAACCTGCGCGCCGATCAGCGTGTCTGCGACGTGGTCTGCGAGTTCGCCGCGACCAAGCACGTCGCCGCCATCTGCGCCGCCCCGTTTATCCTGGGCGAGCTCGACCTACTCGAGGGGCGCCACGCCACGTGCTTCCCTGGCTTTGAGAAAAGCTTCCCCGAAGGCGCCTATACTGGCGAGAAGGTCACGCAAGACGGCAACATCATCACTGCCAGCGGCATGGCACAGTCACTCCCCTTTGCATTGGAGCTGCTGCGCACGCTCGCTGGCGACAAGGCCGTCGAGAAGGTCGCCGAGGGCATCCAACTATGATTTTGGCTTCGCAATCGCCGCGCCGCATAGAGCTGATGCGCGAGGCAGGCTACAACATTCGCGTGATTCCCGCGGATATCGACGAAACGCCCTTTGATGGCGAGGCCCCGCTCACGCTTGTCGAGCGCTTGGCACGCGCCAAGGCGGCTGCCGTTGCTGCCGAGTATGCCGAGCCCAAAGAACTGACGGTCGCGGCCGACACCATCGTCACCTTCGACGGCAAGATTTTGGGCAAGCCGGCAACCGAGGGCGAGGCGCGCACCATGCTCCGTGAGCTTTCGGGCCGCACGCACCAGGTCGCAACCGGCGTCTGCATCGTTAAGGCAGGCGATACGGCCGCCCCGCATGCCGCCGAGAGCCTGTCGTTTGTCGATGTGACCGACGTGACATTCTACGAGCTCACCGACGAGCAGATCGAGCACTACGTTGCCTCGGGTGAGCCCATGGATAAGGCAGGCGCCTACGGCATCCAGGGCACAGGCGGCCGCATGCTCGTGCACGATATTTCGGGCGACTTCTATAACGTAGTGGGCCTACCCATCGCCCGCGTCGCGCGCGCGATTCAAAAACTCTCGTAATTGCATCTGGCGCTGGGTATTCCCCAGCGCCTACAATTTTGGCGTACCGTACGGATCCCGACCGGGCACAAGGCGCGGCGGAAAACCGATAGGAGTTAAACATGGATACACCGCTCGAGGCCATTGACGTCTGCAATGTCGATGGCTTTTGCTATGGCAACTATACGGACGATGAGGCAGGCACCGGTTGCACCGTAATCGTGGCACCCGAGGGCGCCACCGGCGGCGTTGACGTTCGCGGTGGCGCTCCCGCTTCGCGCGAGACCGACCTGCTACGACCCGAGAACACCGTCGACAAGGTCCACGCCGTCTGCCTTTCGGGCGGATCGGCCTTTGGCCTCGAAGCTGCAAGCGGCGTCGCTCGCGAGCTTGAGAGACGCGGCATCGGCCTTCCCGTCGGCCCCACGCAGGTGCCTATCGTGTGCTCCAGCTGTATCTTCGATCTCGCCTTTGGTAACCCCACCGTTCGCCCCGACATTGAGGCCGGCATCGCCGCCGTGCGCGAAGCACTCGACCACACCCCCACCAAGCTCGAACAGGGCAACGTAGGCGCCGGCACGGGCGCTACCGTGGGTAAGCTCATGGGGCCTGCCACCTGCATGAAGGCCGGCCTTGGAGCTGCCGCCGTGGCACTCGGCCCTGTTAAGGTGGGCGCCGTGGTCTCGGTCAACGCCTGCGGCAACGTTGTCGACCCCTTCACCGGCGAGTGGGTCGCCGGTATGCGCGCCGCGGCCGATAGCGACCAGATCGTCGACATGGAACTCGCAGCCTTTGCCGCCGCCGGATCCATGCAGATGCCGCTCGACCGCACCAACACCACCATCAGCTGCATCGTCACCAACGTGGAACTCACTAAGGCACAAGCCACCAAGGTCTCCCAGATGGCCGCAGACGCCTACGCACACGCCATCCGTCCCACGCACACCACCAACGACGGCGACACCATCTACACCCTCGCCAGCGGCAGACTGGGCACCCAGGCAAGCGCCACCGTTCCCCTAGACCTGCTGGGCATGCTCGCAGTAAGGGCCCTACAGACCGCCATCGTAAACGGAGCCAAAACCGCCAAAACCTCCCACGGCATCCCGGGTGCTGCGAAGTAAACCAGCTCGTCCGGTTGCCCGGTGGGTCTTGGTTATGTTTGCTGCTCTACAGTCCTGGCTCGCACGAAGAGCACATTAAGTGCTCTTCGGCTCGTGCGGAACTCGCGACAAACATAACCAAGACCCACCGGGCAACCTACCAACCAGATTCTCTTCAGCCCAGGCACCTTTGTACCGCGCGTCGAAGATCTTCAAATTCAACTGTCACACAAAGCGAGACATAGCAGAGGACCCCTGGTCCTTAACTTGATACGAGTTCCGCACGCAAAGGAGGCGCCAGTGGCGCCTCCGTCTTGCGCAGGACTGTTTGAAGTAGCAAGTTAAGGACCAGGGGTCCCCGTTACCCGAGCGTTTCTGTACTAGTTGAATTTGAAGATCTTTGAGGCAAGACGGTATATGCCGATTGTGGTTTTGTCTCCAGCCCGTCCACGCAGATTGGTGAAGAACCCGACCACGCCGTAGCGGGCACGACGATACATGCGCTCGTCGTAGGCCTTCAAATCATTCCACAGCGTCTTTAGGCGCTCGTCGGCGCAATCTTCCTCGGAAAGCTTGGTGAGCACCGAGCAGATCGCCATCATCATGGTGAAATAGCCCATCATGTACGAGCGCAGACGCGACGACTCAACATCGCTGTACAGGTGGTACGACTCCATCATGATGCGCGTCACACGGAACTGCTGGTCCAGACGCTTGACCATCGTGGCCTCGTTGACGCTCTGGCCCTCGCGACCGATAAAGTAGCGGTAGAGGTCGATGTCGGCGTAGTACATGGTCTTGCAACGCGGCAGCGGCACGTAGGCGTAGATGTTGTCCACATAGAACGTGTGCGGCGGCATGGGAAGGTTGGACTCGCGCAGCACATCCGTGCGATAGCACAGGCTGTGCATAAGAAGGTTCTGGTCCAGGCGGAAATGGCCGATCTGATCCCAGGAAAAGATCTTTTTGCGCGGCAGGGCAAATTTGTAGCCAATAGCGGTATGCGTGCCCTCGTAAACCTTCTCGTACACGTAGTTCGAGATAAACAGGTCAACGCGCTGGTCGCGCTCCTCAAAGCCACGCAGAATCGACAGCATGGTCGAAAGGGCAGCGCCGTCAAGCCAGTCGTCCGAGTCGACAACCTTGTAGTAGGTGCCCTGCGCCTCACGCAAACCCGAGAGGACGGCAATACCGTGGCCGCCGTTCTCCTGGTGCACCGCGCGGATGATACCGGGATAACGGGCCTCCCACTCGTCGGCCTTGGCGGCCGTCTCGTCCTTGGAGCCGTCGTCCACCACGATAATCTCGATATCGGTGGCGTAATTGCTTCCCTCCAAGATGGAGGTGATGCAATGGTCCATGTCCTTGGCGGCGTTATACGAGGGAATACCGAATGTTATGACTTTATGCATGGCAGGCGATAATCTCATCCGAAAGATCGAGGGCGGAATTGGTCACGGCGTCCATATCGTAGTAACGATACTCGGCCAGACGACCCACCGGGTGGAAGTTCGTCAGGTTCTGGACGCGCTCAAGATAGCGCTCGTAGAGCTCACGGTTCTCGGGCTCCAGGATAGCGTAGTACGGCGTCTCACCCGAGCCGGGCGTATAGGCCTTAGAGTACTCCTTCATGATGGTGGTCTTGCCGGGCAAAACCTGACCGGTCATGTTCTTGAACTCAGTGATGCGCGTATAGTCCTCGCTCGTGGTGTAGTTGACGGTGCCCACGGGCTGGAACTGATCCATATCGAGCGTCTCGAACTTCATATCGAGCGTGCGGTACGGCAGCGCGCCCAGGTCGAGGTTGAACAGCTCGTCGAGTGGACCGGTGTAGACGATCTCGCCACCATAGACCTTACCGTCGATCTTGACGGTAGTCTCGTCGATCTCAAAGAGGTCACGGGCGTCTACGTCACAGAATACGTCAATCAGGTCGTGATCGAGCATATGCTCGAACAACGCGGTATAGCCGTCCTGCGGCATGCCCTGGAAAGGAGCCTGCGGGAAGTAGCGATCGTCATCGCCCACAAAGACGGGAACGCGGCCGGTGATCGAGGGGTCGATCTGGTCGGGCGTCTGGCCCCACTGCTTCATGGTGTAATGCAAAAAGACGTTCTCATAGACATAATCGGCGACCTCGGCAAGATCCGGGTCGTTCTTCTTGCGCAGCTCCATAATGGGCACCTTGACGTCCTTGCCAAAGGTCTCCACGAGCTTTTGGTACAGTTCCTCGCCGCGCTCATCGCCAAAGGCGAGCTTGAGGCTCGCATGGTTAAAGGGCACGGGCATAAGGGTACCGTTGATGTTGGCGAGCACCTTGTGCTGGTAGTCCGTCCACTTGGTAAAACGCGACAGGAAATTGTGGACGCGCTCGTTAAAGGTATGGTAGATGTGCGGACCATACTCGTGGACCAGGATTCCCGCCTCGTCAGTGCAGTCGAAGGCATTGCCCGCAATGTGGCTACGGCGCTCCAAAACGGCAACACGATAGCCGATAGTTTCGGCAAGACGGCGGGCGCAAACGGCACCGGCATAACCGGCACCGACAACAATCATGTCGTACGCACCGGCATTAAAGCCTTCAGGCAGGCCTGAGGTAATCTGCATCGATACTCCTTGTCAAAAGCCACGTGCTCGTTAGCTGGGCTTTTCTCGAACATTCTTCGAGACATATTTATCAGAGCGATTATAGCGCTAATGCGTCCTATAATGAGCTTGCCACACAAGGAAAGCTCAAGCACCGCGGCGTACATTATTGAAAGGTAAACCCGCTAGCAGCGGGTTTATTCGTGAACAGCCGGGCGCCTGGAGCTTAGTGAAACGCTTGTAAGGAGTAACATGAGCGATTTCCTTAACCGTATGAAGTCTGCCGCCAAGGCCGACCTTAAGACGATCGTCCTGCCCGAGGGCGAGGATCCGCGTACCATCGTCGCGGCAAACAAAATCATCGAGGAGGGCCTGGCAAAGCTCGTCATCCTGGGCAACCCCGACGAGATCGACGTTCCCGGCGCTACCGTCATCGACCCGCGCAACGCCGAGAAGCACGAGGAGTACGCGCAGAAATTTGCCGAGCTCCGCGCCAAGAAGGGCGTTACCATCGAGCAGGCTCGCGCCCAGGTGATGGACGCCACCTACTTTGGCACCATGATGGTCAAGATGGGCGACGCCGACGGCCTGGTCTCCGGCGCCTGCCACTCCACCGCCGACACCCTGCGCCCCGCGCTGCAGATCCTCAAGACCGCCCCGGGCACCAAGCTGGTCTCGGCCTTCTTCGTGATGTGCACCGACACCCCGCAGTTCGGTACCGACGGCACGCTGATCTTCGCCGACTGCGGCCTCAACATTAATCCGTCTTCTGACGAGCTCTCCGAGATCGCCATCGCCTCGGCCCACTCCTGGTCCACCTTCATGGGCAATGTTGAGCCGCACGTGGCCATGCTCTCCTACTCCACCATGGGCTCCGCCGGTGGCGAGGTCGCCAAGAAGGTCCAGGAGGCCGTGAAGTTCTGCAAGGAGAAGGCTCCCGAGCTCGCCATCGACGGTGACCTGCAGCTCGATGCCGCTATCGTCCCCACCGTCGCCCAGCTCAAGGCTCCCGGCTCCTCCGTCGCCGGTAAGGCCAACGTGCTCGTGTTCCCCGACCTCGAGGCGGGCAACATCGGCTACAAGCTGGTCCAGCGCTTCGCCGGCGCTGACGCCTACGGCCCCATCCTGCAGGGCATCGCCAAGCCGGTCAACGACCTTTCGCGCGGCTGCTCTGCCGACGACATCGTGGGTGTCGTGGCCATCACCGCCGTCCAGGCTCAGATGGCTGAGTAGCGTACATATCCCCTCGGGACCCTACAGGGTAAAGCTCTGAAAACGTCTTCGGACATGTCGGAAGCCCCCGCTACGCACTACGTGCGGCGGGGGCTTCCTCCGTCCTGCGGAAAGTTTTCAGAGCTTTACCCTGTAGGGTCCCTGCCGCTACGTGGCAATCGGGGCATCTGGAGTGGACGGCGGCTTGGCTACGAGCTGGGGCTGAAAATCTGAATGGATGGGTGCCGTTGTTGGGAGCGCAGGCGTTGCTGGCGGTGATCACTTTGGGACTGGAATTTCCGCCTACTAGTAAAAAGGCCTCCGGAGCTGTTGCTCTGGAGGCCTTTCGTTTACTTGCAAATGCGCGCGTTAGTTGTTCTTGGTCAGGCGCTCGACGTCGTGGGCGATCATGTATTCCTCGTCGGTGGGGATGACCATGACCGTGACGGCGGAACCGGCGGCACTGATGACCTGCGGGCCGTTGCCCACGGCCTCGCGGTTCTTGTTGTTGTCGATGCGCACGCCCAGCCACTCAAAGCAGTCGCAGAAAGCCTTGCGAATCGACCAGTCGTTCTCGCCGATGCCGGCGGTAAAGGTGATGGTGTCCACGCCCGCCATGGAAGCGATCATGGAACCGGCCTGCTGCATGGCCTTGTAGGCGAACATATCGAAGGCGAGCAGGCAGCGCTCGTCGCCCTCGGAGGCGCGCGTGCGGATGTCGCGGGCGTCGTTGGAGATACCTGAGATGGCAAGCAGACCAGACTGCTTGTTCATCATGTCATCGACTTCCTGATAGCTGTAGCCGCCCTCGCGCTGCAGGTAGCACACGGTAGCCGGGTCGATGGAGCCGCAACGGGTACCCATCATCAGGCCGTCGAGCGGCGTGAGGCCCATCGTGGTATCGCGGCACACGCCGTCCTCGATGGCGGCGAGCGAAGCGCCGTTGCCCAGATGGCACGAAAGCAGACGGTGGCAGCGCGAGCCCAGGATCTCCTTGGCCATCATCCACTCATAGCGGTGGCTCGTGCCGTGGGCACCGTACTTGCGCACGTGGTACTTATCGCACACGTCCTTGGGCAGCGCGTAGGTGTAGGCAACCTCGGGCATGGTCATGTGGAACGAGGTGTCGAAGACCGCCACGTTGGGCAGCTCCGGATACTTCTCACGGCAATACTCAATCGCTGCGGCCTCGCCGTAGTTGTGCAGCGGAGCAAGCGGTGCCACCTCAAGAATCTTGGCCATAACCTCGTCGTCGACAACTGCGGAATCATCGAAGTGCCAGCCGCCCTGAACGATACGATGCCCAATGCCATCGATCGTAAAGTCAGTCTTCTCGAGCTCCTCGAGCACACGCGCGATAGCCGAACGATGATCCGGGAAGGGGACCTCCTCGGTCTGCTTGGCGCCACCGTTCTCGGAGTGGCCAAAGATGCCCATGTCCGAACCGATACGTTCGCAGTTGCCCTTGGCGAAAACCTCGCGAGTATCGGTATCCAAAAGCTGGTATTTGAGGCTTGAGCTGCCGGCGTTAACAACAAGTACGTTCATGAGACTCCTTTGCAGTGCAATACGGTCGACGCAGACCCCTTAGGGCGGCCGCATTTTAATAAGAAGTTATCACAACTTGATAAATAGCTATCAGGCATATCGCCCAACGAGCACAAAAGAGGGGCCGAACGGCGCTCGGTCGTCCAGCCCCTCCCCTCTTGCAATTACTTGCCGTTGACGATGCGCTCGACGTCGGAAGCGATCATGAACTCCTCGTCCGTGGGGATGACGAAAATCTTGACCTTGGAATCTTTGGCGGACAGGCACCAAGCGCCGTCGCCACGCAGGGCGTTGCGGGCATGATCCATCTTGACGCCCATAAAGGCCAGACGGTCGGCCACGCCAGCGCGGACAGCCGGAGCGTGCTCGCCAATGCCGGCAGTAAAGACCAGGGTGTCCATACCGCACATAGAAGTAGCCATCTCGGCAGCCTTGGCGGCAATCTTGTAGACAAACATGTCGAAGGCGAGCTGAGCATCGGGGTCACCAGCGGCGGCGAGCTCCTCGACGTTGCGGCAGTCGTTGGTCTTGCCGCCGGTCACAGCCAAAAGGCCGGACTTCTTGTTCATCATCTCGTCGACCTCGTCGAAGGTGTAGCCACCCTCGCGCTGCAGGTAGCACACGGTAGCCGGGTCGATGGAGCCGCAGCGGGTGCCCATCATGACGCCGTCGAGCGGGGTGAGGCCCATGGTGGTGTCCATGCACTTGCCGTCCTCGATGGCGCACAGGGAAGCGCCGGAGCCGATATGGCACACGACGACCTTGCGAGCCTCGCCGTTGGTCATCTCGGCGACCTTCTTGGAGATGTAACGGTAGCTGGTGCCGTGGGCGCCGTACTTACGGATGTGCAGCTTGTCGCAAACATCCTTGGGAAGGGCGTAGGTCTTGGCGACCTCGGGCATGTTGAAGTGGAAAGCGGTGTCGTAGACCGTAACGTTGGGCAGATCGGGATACTGCTCCAGGCAGTACTCGATAACGTTGGCCTCGGGGTTGTTGTGCAGCGGCGCCAGCGGGGCGACCTCGCGGATCTTGGCGAGGACGTCCTCGTCGACGAGGGAGGAATCGCCGAAGTACCAGCCACCCTGAACGATACGGTGGCCGATGCCCTCGATCTTGACGCCGTTGGCCTCAAGGTCCTTCAGGACGACCTCGATGGCGACCTTGTGGTCGGGGAACTCGATGTTCTCGGTCACCTTCTTGGAGCCATTGGCGGCATGGGTGAAGGTACCACCGGTAAAGCAGACGCGCTCGCAGGAGCCCTTTGCGGACACCTTATGGGACTTGGTGTCGATGACCTGATACTTAAGGGTCGAAGATCCCGCGTTGACGACCAGAACGTTCATGTGTCTCCCTACTAACAGGCGGTGTGGCGCCGCCAGGTTACATACGCTTCAATAATAAACCCAAACGCCCTCGCGCTCGGGTTTATTGCGTTGATATATAAGTTATCGGTGCCTAAATACTCATGGCCTTTGGCTTGTAAGACGAAATAGCGCGGGGATATACACCAGGGAAGAAATCCCGAGCGCAACAAGCAATACGACTCGAATGCCCGCAACGCTACTCAGCACAGAGTTGAGCAGATAGAAAAGAACAGCACCCACCGCCACCATCTGGCTTTGAACCGAAATCAGTGAACAGCGCATCGATGAATCGACAGCATTTTGAAAAATTGAGTATTTAATTGGAGCAAATAACGAGTAGGCGACCGTCTGCAACACATAGAACACGGGCAGCAAATAGACCGGAGTAAAGGGAATCAAAAATAGAGCAGTCAGGGAAAGGCGCACGATGCCGCAAATACGCGCAAAACGGCCCTTGTCGACATGAGCAATCACACTGGGCACAATAAGCCCCATGGAGGCCGAGGCAAGGAGCTGGACCGCAATGATCACACCCGAAGCGACGGCATTCATTCCGCGACCCGCAAGCAACAGTGAGAAAAAGTCTTCCAGGGCGACAAAAGCAAATGCTTGAGAACAGTCCATGATGAACGCTGACCGAAGAATGCCATTACCCGCAATAGCAGCACCGATCATCTTCGGGCTAATTCCATGCTCAGGTGTCACCGCGGTGCCCTCTCTTCTCACCTCAGGAATACAGACAACGACAACCAATGTCAGCACCATTGCGATGATATCGACCGAAAGCCCAATGAGATACGCGCCAGCGGACGAAATGAAACCGCCCACACAAGCGGAGAGGGCATAAGACGCATAGAAGATGAATCGCTCAACGACATTAAGTCTTACGAGCTGGTCCTGAGAGACGCTGTCAATGTAAATCGCTTCTATGGATCCGCTCATACATGCAACGGCAAAACCTTTGAGAGCAAACGCGCCGATTAAAAGCAGAGGAGAACGGACGAGAAGCAGGGCGACATAGTATCCAAGCATCCCCACGACGCCAACGAGACCACTTGTCTTTCGTCCAAACCTATCGGCAATATAGCCAGTGGGAACTTCAAGGATGAACTTGCTCACTTGATATGCAATCATCATGCTAGAAATCGCCACCATCGAGAATCCGACGAATTCAAGGTAAACCGTCAGAAAATACAAAATGGTGCTGAAGTTCGACAGAAAAACGAACGTCATATAAAGCAAAATCGTACGATTGTTCATGCTCCGCCCTCCAAGAGCCAATAACCCAAACCGAAATCTTGGAAAAGCATGAGGGCAGAGCCGTCAGTCATGTGTTACAAGGCGTCAACATTCACTTGACGCCACGAGGCCAAATGACCTCACGAAGCGAGATGACGCAATAGGTGAAGAAATACCGTCTGGTGTCGATCGGTCCAGGCATTTTGTCGATAGCAAAAGTAGATGGGCAAGGCTACGTCATGTGAGGCTTCAATGGAGCACTCGCTCACTTCCGATCCATCCGATGCGAGAGAAGAGCCAGAAAAACCCAATATCAATCCCCCGGCTTGAAGAAACTCAGTCTGCGCCCTGTTTCCGTATTCGACGTCGCGGAAACGGAAATTAACCAGCTGAGCTTCGGGACATTGATTGACTGCATTGAGACAGGGCGACAAATTAATGGGAACAGCTAACCTGCCGCCCAGTAACTCACGAACGGTCATAGCGCCCACAGGTTGATGACCCGCTGGGCAAGAAAGAACCTTGAGCTCCTTTTCACCCAAGTATTTCGAAGAAAGGACACTGTCCCTTGGCTCCTCAAATGAGATGGCCGCATCCGAAATGCCAAGCACAAGCGATTCAAAACATGTAGCCGTTGGCTGATGCCACACATCAAGGTGAATCTGAGGGTGCGAGCTTTCAAACGAGTCGTACCAGTTTTCGGCAAAAAGACGCCCCCGCCCGATGGAATGAACTGCCTCCCATTTCTTGGACACGAGAAATGGGAGGCTTTTTATGCGTGTCG
>CABUKS010000034.1 GCA_902492235.1 uncultured Collinsella sp.
AAAGAACCCCCGCTGCGCACTACGTGCGGCGGGGGTTCTTTCGTCCTGCGGAGTGCGCCTGGGTGTGGGCTCCATAAGGAGCTTGGCCCTAGTGACCCCGCGCAGTTCTGTAGGAAAACCGCGCACCAGGAAGAGGTGCGTGCGCGGTTTTCCGGTTGCCGCTCGCCTGGGGTGGGACGGGGCGTACATTTTTGGGAGTTTTCAGCAGCCGGGTGCGCATGCATACGGGATTTTGGGCGAAAGTCAGGCGCCGTGAGCCGCATCCTGTAGAAAATGAGTGACCCCTGAGGTGCTGAGGGCTCAGAATTAGGGTTTTCAACGCGGTTTTGTGGGCCCGTTCCTGTTCCTTTGGGCTCCAGGATGCTGAAAACTCCAAAATTTGCACGCCGCCCTCTGGGGTACCTGTGGGCAAAAAGCAACCGTCCCGCCGAAGTATGCATTCGACGGGACGGTTTATGCATATATCCGATTAAGGATACGCTGCGGATCTGTTAGAACTTGACGGTCGGTGCCTGGCGGGCAGCCTCGGCGGCCTCGAAGCCCTGGCGCTCCTTAAACTGGAAGATGCCGGCAAAGATAACGGCCGGGAACGTCTGGATGGCGTTGTTGTAGCTGAGCACGCAGTCGTTGTAGCTCTGGCGCGCGTAGCTCACCTTGTTCTCGGTGTCCTCGAGCGTAGCCTGGAGCTGCATAAAGTTGGTGTTCGCCTTAAGGTCGGGGTAGGCCTCGGCCACGGCAAAGAGCTGGCGCAGTGCACCGGTCAGCACATTGTCGGCTTCCATTTTGGCCTCGGGGGTGGTGGCGCTTACGGCGGTGTTGCGCGCGTTGATCACGGCGGCGAGCGTGTCCTGCTCGTGCTTGGCGTAGCCCTTGACGGTCTCGACCAGGTTGGGGATCAGGTCGTTGCGGCGCTGCAGCTGCGTGTCGATGTTCTGCCAGGCGTTATCGATACGATTGCGCTTGGTAACCATGTTGTTGTAGATGCCAGCGATGGCGCAGACGATCACAACGACAACAACGATACCGATGATGACGGGGGGAAGCATGATGTCTCCGTTTCGAATGGCAGCGGCGTTTTGCGCCGGCCGTTGTTGGTATAACGTATCTAGTATACCCGCAACCTTTGGCGGTGCCGAACTTTCCGGTAAGCGTTTTGTTTCAACCAGGGAGGGGGCGCCAATATCGAACGGGTGGTACAGGTGTAAGATATGCGACAAATTACGGAATGCTGTCTACGCCTTGAGGATGGTGATACGGATGGACCTTCGCATCAAGAAAACCTATCGTGCCCTGTTCGACGCCTTTACCGAGCTTTTGGAAGAGCATCGGTTTGAGGATTTGACGGTTGCCATGCTTTGCGACCGGGCCCTGATTCGCCGCACGACGTTCTATAAGCATTTTCGCGATAAAAACGATTATTTTGCCTTCTATATCGATGAGCTTATGACGGGCTTGCCGCAAAACCAGACCGACGCAGCGGACGCGGAGCCGCTTGTGGATGTACAGGCGCTTCGCCATGAGGTCTTTGACGATGCCATGAATATGGTACTGGCGCATGAGCAGCTCATGGATAACCTTTTGGCGAGCAGCATGTCGGGCATGCTGACCGGCATGATTTGCGACCGCATCGCGCATTCCATCCGTGAGCGCGTGATGAGCTCGCTTGCCGAAGACGCCCTGGCGCCCGTTTCGCTCGAGACGACATCGGAATTTATCGCCGGTGGCATTATTCGAGTGTTCACAAATTGGTGGGAATCGGGCCACGATCTTGAGCGTCGACCCGAGATGGCCGACGTGGTCGATGCGCTGTTTGAGCGCACCATGACGCCGGTGAATCACTAAGGTGGCGGAGAGAGGGGGATTCGAACCCCCGGAACGCTCTCGCGCTCAACGGTTTTCAAGACCGCCGCATTCAACCGCTCTGCCATCTCTCCGTGAGTCGTAATGATAGCATCGTTTTGAATTTGCAACAGGGAAGGCGAACGATGACGATCACCGAAATCGACGAGAAGTTCATGCGCGAGGCGCTGGCGGAGGCGCGCGCCGCTGCGACAGTGGGCGAGGTGCCGATTGGTGCTGTAGTGGTGCGTGCGGGCGAGATTGTCGCGAGGGCGCATAATCGCCGTGAGCTCGACCAGGACCCTTCGGCACATGCCGAGTTTTTGGCCCTGTGCGCCGCCGCTCAGACGCTTGGGCGTTGGCGCCTTTCCGATTGTACGGTCTACGTGACGCTCGAACCCTGCTGCATGTGCGCGGGGCTTATGGTTAACGCGCGCGTGGGGCGTTGTGTGTATGGCGCGGCCGATGCCAAGGCGGGCGCGGTGGGCTCGCTGTATGACCTCAATGCCGATTCGCGCCTGAACCATCGGTTTAATGTGACCGCCGGCGTGCTGGCAGACGAGTGCCGTGAGGTGTTGAGCGGCTATTTTAGTGGGCTGCGTGACACCGATGGTGCTGTCTGCGGTTGTGGGGCCGATCTTGAGGCGCATGTCGCTCATGCCAAGGCACTCACGTGTGCCGAAGATATTGCCGTTGAGGCGGTCGATTTTGGTGTCGCGTGCCGCCGGCCCCGCCGTGTGCTGTTGGCGATCGATTCCTTTAAGGGCAGCGTTTCGAGCGCGCAGGCGGAGGCGGCCGTTGCCGAAGGCGTGTTCCAGGTGTGGCCCGATGCCGATGTGTGCACATTGCCGCTGGCAGATGGTGGCGAGGGAACGCTCGATGCCGTCGCCGCGCGCGGCGGCGAGCTTTTGACCTGCGAGGTTGCAGGGCCCTTGGGCGATCGCGTGTCTGCCCGGATGCTGGTGGACGGCGAGCACGAGTCGGCTGTAGTTGAGATGGCCGAGGCGGCGGGCATCGGGTATTCGCCCTGCACGGAATCGGCGGCGTTGGCGGCCACAACCTATGGCGTGGGCGAGCTCATGCTTCGCGCGGTCCGTGCTGGGGCAAAGACTATCTATATTGGCTTGGGCGGCAGTGCCACCAACGACGGTGGCGCCGGCATGCTGCAGGCGCTGGGCGCGAATCTTGTCGATGAGTGTGGCTGCAATATCGCCCCCGGTCTTGCGGGCCTTGAGCAGGTAGCGAGCGTTGATTTGGCGTCGGCGCTTGAGGTACTGGGCGGCGTGCGTGTCGTGGTGCTCTCCGATGTCGAGAACCCACTCGTGGGGCGTCGCGGCGCGCTTGCGGTGTTCGGTGGACAGAAGGGTCTGCCGACGGGGGATGCCGAGGCCCTGGGCAAATACGACGGCTGGATGGTCGGCTACGGTCGTCTGCTCGATGCGGCGATTTTCGAGATGCGAGCCCAGAAGCTTCTGCGCGCGCCCGAGGGTGCACGGTCATTTGGCTCGGTGCTTGGTGTGCCCGGTGCCGGTGCCGCCGGCGGCTTGGGTGCCGCACTGCTGGCGCTCGGTGCGGAGCTGCGCTCGGGCGTGGAGACGGTGCTCGATTTGATTGGGTTTGACGAGTGCGTACGCGATGCCGACCTGGTCATAACGGGCGAGGGCAATATGGACGAGCAATCCGCCGCCGGTAAGGCACCGGTGGGCGTGGCCCGTCGTGCGAAGCGATATGGCAAGCCGGTGGTCGCCGTCGTGGGCGGTCGTGCCGACAGCCTGGATGCGGTGTATGGACAGGGTATCGACTTGGTTCTGCCGGTTTGCCGCAAGCCCATGGACCTGGAACAGGCACTCGATCCGCAAGAAGCCACAACCAACCTCATCTGTGCCGGCGAGGCAGCCGCCCAATCCTACGACCTCGCCCGCCTCTAAAACCTATCTCCCTATAAGTTGCGGTGAAATACGGAGTGTTTTTGCCTTTAAGGGGCCAATTCAGTCCGTATTCCACCGCAACTTCGAGAATGGCCATTCGAGGTTGGCTGCTTTGGGTCGGACCGTTCGCCACGAAATGCGGCCGTCTACTACGTTAAACCGGCCACCCTCGACCATCCCGGAATTTACAAAAAGAAAACCGCAGGTAGAGAGCTTGCCGATTTTCGAAAAAGTCGGCTATGGTCGACCCCTGCGACCTAAACGTAGTAGATGGGCCCTTTTCGTGGCACAGCTCCGTCCCAAAAAGACTGCCCCGGGAGCCCGGTTTGGCCAAGTAGCCAAAATAGCTCCGTCCCAAATTAGCTACCTTGTGGGGCGCGAATGGTCAGTTTTGAGCTTAAGTGGCAACCTGATGTTGGATTTCGGGTCGCTTAAATTGTTACAATTTTAACTGTATAGCGATGTCTCGCCTTGCGTTTCTGCGGGGGGGGGGGCGTATATTTACATCGATGAGGACGACGACACATATAATGAGCCGCTTCTTGCCGTCCTCATGGATTGGGGAGGCCTTCATGAATCGCGTGTGCGCGAGAGCTCGAGAAATGCTAAAGCCTTTTGGCAAGAAAACCAATATCGCAAAGCGTGTCCTGAGTTTTTTGACTGTCCCGCTGGCAGCGTGCGCGCTCATGTTTGGCGCGACGAGTGCGTCGGCCGATCAAGCGGTTCCCTTTAGCAACCACACCGTGCAGACGGTGAATCCCACCGGCACCACGGTAAATCTGTTCGACTATTGGGTCGTGAACGGTGACAATGATAATTCCGTCAACATAAACAACAATAATGGCAATAACAACACTGGCATCAACAAAGATCACCAGCTCAAGTTCAATGGTGGCGCCGGATCGGGCATTAATAAATGGACGGGAAGAAGCGGCGTTGGCGGCTTTGGACGTCTTCAATTTGTGAAGAACACGCTGGTAGATGGCTATCCGTCAATCAACGCCGGCACCTACACCTCCTATAACACGAGCGGTGCGTACACCGATGAGTCGCTGGCCTATCTCTTTAACAACGACAGCCAGGCCAATGGCAAACAGGACGGCAAGGCCGTTTACAGCAACGTGAATGGGCTCTTCCAGCTTCAGAATGGCTATTACGTTTACGACTCGTATGGTTCTCACGGCAACTATGCCGTGTATAACCCCACGACCAACTCCTTTAACGTCTACGATAAGGCGGGCGTATATAAGGGCGATGCGAGTAACGAAACCAATCTGGGTCAGTTCTTCCCCTTTGACTCGGCCGACAAAGTTTTCGACGAACAGGGCAATAAGCTCTCGCCCATAAAGATCGTGGACGGAAGCACGAGACTCAACCATCACTTTGGCATGTCCATGACTACGGAGTTCGTCCAGCCTGCGGGCGGCAAGACCACCGATGGCAACGACATGATCTTTGAGTTCTCGGGTGACGACGACGTCTGGGTCTATATCGACGGCGTGCTCGTGGGCGATCTTGGTGGCATTCACGAGAAGGCGACGCTCGAGATCAACTTCGCCACCGGTGCCGTACATGTTGGTCATATTGACAATGCAAATGATGAAGAAAAGACAATTCAAGACACCACCATTAAGGCGATGTTCCAAGCTGCCGGCGCAGATACTTCAAACAGAAGATTCTCCGGCAACACCTTCCTCAACAGCTCCAAGCATACGCTGAGCTTCTTCTATCTGGAGCGCGGTGCGGGCGCATCGAATATGTCGCTTAAGTTCAATCTCACCACGCTGCCGTCGTCCGAGGTCGAGAAGGTCGACCAGAACGGCGAGGCAGTCCAGGGTGCCGAGTTTGCTCTGTATCAGTCAGATGCCAAATGGAACGCGCAGGGTGAGCCCATCGCTCAGGGCACGACGGACGCCAATGGTCAGCTGGTGCTTCTGAAGTCGGACGGCTCCGTTCTTTCGTTCGATAACCAGCATGCTGAAAGGCACGACTACTTTGTACTCAAAGAGGTTGGCCTGCCCGCGGGATATCGCTCGAGTCTGATCTCATCTACTACCGCAACGTCAGGTGAGCTGCATCTGCAGTACAAAGAGGCTGCGGCGAGCGGCTCGGGCGGCGTGGTGGTCGCGCCGCAAACGACGGTCACCATGGCCGATGGCGCAACGCAATGGACGGGCAGCCGCATGTGGCTCAACGGTGGTTATCTGGCTGCCAAGGAGACCATTTCCCTTAGCAAAGAAACAAAAGACAATAAGGACAAACCCATTAGCTCGGGTACGACATTTGCTGTCGTGCTCAAGCGCACCGATAAAAGCAAGGCGGACACGGACGAAAACGCATGGACGGCAGTCACGGGCAACCCGCTTAATGGCTATACGCTGTGCTCCGCGCACGGCATTGCCGGTGCGGTCGAGGCTGCCAAATCGGCGGACACGAGTGTCTTTGCCGTCAACACCAAGGGCGACTACGAGGTAACGGTTAGGTCGCTGCCCGGAGATATCGAGAAGTACGCCGCCATGATGACGGACAAGTCCCAGTCCGAATATACCGTGGCGGTGTATCACACCACGGCAGCATCTCTGGCGGAGGCAACCACCGACAACACCTCCATGGTCCAATATCAAATGACAAATAGGCAGTTCTCTACGGTGATCCACCTCACCAACGTTCAGAACCGTCTTTTTGTGCAGAAGGTTGACGACCTGGGCGAACCCGTGAACGGCGCAACGTTTGAGTTATACAAGGCCGAGGATGTTACCGGCGATAGCCCCAGCACGTATGCCATTAAAACCGGCGCCAAGCCGTATGACATCGCGCAGGCAAACGGTATGACCTATCCGTATGACATAGAGGGTGCTGCATGCTTCCCGCTCGATTCGACAAATCATGCGCCCCTTATCAAGGGTACGTACTACCTGCGTGAGTCTGTAAGTCCAGATGGCCATGAGATTAACAACACCATCACCAAGGTGATTGTGGACGATTCGGGTGTGTATGTGGATGCCGGCGTAGTAGGCGACGGTGTGCTCAGCATGAGCGGCCCGGGTTCGCTGATTGCCTCGTTGGCACAGTTTGGCTCTCCTGACTCGATCGACAACACGCTTACGCACATCAAGGGCAAGCTGCAGAGTGCGACCGTTGACGCCAGCGGAAGCCTGACGTGGGGCCAGGAGTGCACCGCCGAGGGTGTAACGCCTTCTCTGGTGAACGACCTGATGCACATGCGCTATGACAAGACGGCGCAGGGCATCAAGACCGTCTTGAGCTATGTCGAGGACGGTGGCGAGCGCAACGGCCAGCTGGCGACGATCTTTGCCGATACGGGTATCAACCGCATGGCCCTCTATCAAGAGGATGACTCAGCATATATAGACGATGCCTCCAAGACCCGTACTAACTTGGGCACGCTTCAGCTCAATCATCTCTTTACCACGGCAACGGCCGTGCAGTATACCGATCGTCGTGTGGCGCGCTTGCAAGTGACTAAGACCGTGACGGCGGATGCTGGTCTTACTGCGCCCACCAAGGATGCGGACGACAACGATCTGACCTTTACGTTTAAGTTCACCCTGCCGGAGTCCCAGGAGGGCTACGAGGCGCATGTGTTCGATGCGAGCGGCAACGCTGTGGGCAATTCCTTTAGGCTCAAGAACGGCGGCACCCATTCCATCAAGGCCGGCGAGACCATTCGCGTATACGACCTTAAGAAGGGCGACAGCTATAGCGTGAGCGAGCTCACCACTAAGGGCGAGGAGTCGAGTGGCAATGTGCTGGCGAGCATCGTTAACACTGTGACCGGCTCTGCCGACGAGTCGGTGCTTCCGGCTGGCTTTAGCCTCGTGAGACGCATGGTCGGCGGCGAGAAGCAGTCGGGAACCGGCAACACCATAACGGGTTCAATCGCTGCGCTCGTGGACGGAAAGATTCCCGCGAGCAACACGCTCGAGTTCATCAACAAATACAGTGTCAGCCCCGTAAAGAATGGCCTAAGCGCCAAGAAGGTGCTCGAGGGCCGCAATTGGGCCGATGGCGATACCTTTACCGTGCAGCTTACAGCCGACGACGGCGTCCCCATGCCCGGCGGCGCCAAGAGCAAGGTGGCTACGGTTGAGCTCACCAACGACCAGCCGGCGACGTTTGGCGACATCACCTATACCAAGCCAGGCACGTACACCTATACCATCAAGGAGGTTATCCCCGACTCCAATGCCAGGGCGGATGGCATAAGCTACTCTGCCGCCTCCTATACTGCGAAGGTCGTGGTGGAGGATAACCAAGCCGGTGCATTGGTCGTCAAGAGCGTGGAAGTGGTGCAGGTGCGCGATGACGCAGGCGAACCGGCTGCCGCAGAGGTTGCCGATAAGATCGCAACCTTCACCAACCGTTACGATGCGCACGAACATAACATCATCATCCATGCCCAAAAGAACCTGACCGACAACGCCGGGAGTTTCCCGCTTTCCCAGAACGCCTTTAGCTTTGAGCTCAAGCGTGTGGGCGGCTATGCGGACGACAATGCAGTGTTCGATCCCGATAAGGTCGACACGAGCATCAAGGCTCCCATGCCCCAGGGCGCCGAGGGCGACATCGCAACCGTGGGCAACAACGCCGACGGCACGGTGACGTGGCCGGCGATCTCCTATACCGCCAACGCGGATGCGGGACGCGCCTACGTGTACAAGTTCGCTGAGAAGCTCGGTAGCATTAAGAAGGGCATGGACTACGACAAATCGGTCTATTACGCCGTGGTGCGCAACGCCGAGAAGGGTGCCGGCATCCAGACTTCGATCGAGTACTACAAGGTTGTAAAGGACGGCTCGGTAAAGCAGCTGGATAAGAATGCCACACCTTCCTTTACCAATATATATAGCGTGGATCCCACGAGCGCGACCCTGCAGGGCCAAAAGACCGTGAGCGGTCGCGACTGGAACCAGGACGAGAGCTATACCTTTAACCTTGCCGCCGCTACGGACGATGCTAGCGTGACTGGTTTGAGCAAAACCACTGCACAGGCAGTAACGGACGGGGCCATTGCCATCGGCGTCAACCAGGCTGTCGCCAGCGCGCCCGAGTCGGGACGCGTGGCATCGTTCTCCTTTGGCACCGAAGCTGCTCCGACCGTGACGTTCAACCGCGCGGGCACCTTTAGCTTCAACATTACCGAGAAAGCTGCGCAGGATGGTCAGGCGGGCATGTCCATGGACAAGCACACCGCACGCGCGACCGTCGTGGTGACCGATCTGGATGAGTCGGGCAACCACACAGGCGAGCTGCGCGTGCACACAGGCGAGCTGCGCGTGTCGAGCGTGACCTACGCCAACACCGGCGCCTCCGATGCGGACAAGGTCGTAACCGACAAGGCCGCCTTTACCAACGCGTACCATGCGTCGGGCACCTTTGGTGGCGTGACGGTCAGCAAGACCCTTGAGGGTCGCGCCTCTGCCGCGGGGCAGTTTACCTTTACCGTGACAGGCCTTTGGTACAACGGTGTTCAGACATCGGTCGATGGCTCCGAGGCCAGTCTGTCCAATACGGCGGCGGGAGCCAGCGTGTCCGGTACCGTGGTGGGCGCAAGCGGGCAAGAGAAGCTCCTTGCCCGTAAGCTCACGGAACAGGACCTGGGTCGTACGTTTGCCTATCGCATCCACGAGAACCAGCCTACTGCTACTGCTGCCGGCTACACCTATGACACTGGCTATACCGGCGATGCCATTGTGCTCGTCAAGGTTCTTGCACGCGAGAACGACCCCGCCAAACTTTATACCGTGACGACCGTGCTCAAGGGTGCGGGTGTGACGGAGCTGCTGGGCGACGGTGCCGACGCGAGCGCGCTGACGGATGAGAAGATCGTCCAGCTCAAGCAAGATTCGACTACCTACGTGCAGCAGTACGATGCAAGTGAGGCCGGCGCCACAACGCCTGCCGTCTCGTTTGTGAATCGCTATGAGGCAAGCCTCGACTATGGCGCTGCTGGCGGTCTGCAGATCGAGAAGACGCTGACGTACCCCAAGGACGCGACGGTGTTCGGCTCGCCTAAGAGCACGTTCCGTTATATCGTCAAGCCTGCCGACGAGATATCTGCCAGCAAGGTTGGCATTTCCACGGACGGCAAGGTCTTTGAGACCGCAAATGTCGAGGCCGACGCCCTCAAGACTGTGAGTTTGATACCTGCGGGTGGGTTGACCTTCACTCAGGATGATGCCGGCAAGACGTTCACCTATACGGTGAGTGAGATTGACGACAAGGCGACGGGCTATACGTACGACAAGACGGTCCATACGGTTAAGGCTGTCGTGGCGGATAGCGGCGACGGTACGCTTAGAGTCACGACAGCGGTAAGCAAGCAGGTCGATGGCAAGGACGAGCTCGAGGGGCAGTGGATCTATCCGTCGGGTGCAACGTCCACCGGTGTCGCGACGGTCAAATTCAAGAACACCTATACGGTCACCGGGGCGGCGACCTACACTCCGTCCGTGACAAAGGTGGTTGCCGGCGCCGATGCTCCGGGCAAGTTCACCTTTGCTATGACCGCGGCTGACGATGCTACCAAGACTGCCATCGATGGCAAGCTCATCACCGGCTCTTCGATGAGTGCGGACAACGGCTACGTTGAGAAGACACAAACGACGGCGGCCCTCAAGGACGGGGAGCACGAAAAGATTGACTTCTCAAAGCTCACCTTCAACAAGCCGGGCACGTATAAGTTCGCTATTAACGAACAAGTTCCGAATGTTCTCGGCGAGTGGAAGTATGACACGCACGCTTATGTCCTGACCATTACCGTAACCGATGAGGGCGGCAAGCTTGTGGCGCGTGCCGATGGCACGACCGGCTTGGAAGGCTTCATCTTTACCAATAGTTACCAAACTTCAACGAGCTACGAGCTCCAGGGCGGTCTTGAGATCGTCAAGACGCTCAACGGGCACGGCCTGCATGCTGGCATGTTTGGCTTTACGGTGACGGGCGAAGACCCCGCCTCAACCGAAAAGCTTAAGGAGCTGTTGCGTGCGGACAAGGATAAGGGCGAGCTTGTCGTTACAAACGATGAGCCGCAAACCGATGGCACGTCCCATACCGGTATTTTGGGAGGCCTGACCTTTGCGACGAAAGATGCGGGTAAGACGTTTACCTATAAGGTGGTCGAGAACGACGCAGGCCAAGGCGGCTATACATACGACTCCACCTATTGGGAGGTAGAGATTGCGGTTAAGAAACGCGGCAATGGTTCGCTCTACACCGTGACCACGGCTAAGCACTATGGCGCCAACGGAGTTGAAGATGTCCACGACGCAAAGACCTTTAGCTCCGAGAACGGTGTTGCCAAGGCTCAGGTGTTCTTTACCAACAGCTACGCTGCGACCGGAACTTTCGACGGTCTTACTGCCGAGAAGGTAATGGATTCCGGCGACAAGATCGAGGCTGGCCAGTATACGTTTGACCTGTATGCCGAGAAGGCCGATGGCTCGCTCGAAAAGATGGATGGGGGCGCGACTCAGACGGGCGAGGGCGGTATCGCTACGGTTGACTTTGGTAAGGTCAACTTTAAGCTTGGCAATGCTGCTGGCGAATCTAATGAGCAGACGATTGACCTTGCCAGCGCCGTGAACGATGGCGTTGCCACCAAGCGTCACAATGCCGACCACACCACCACCTACAGCTTTAACCTGGTGGCAAAGGAGCGCATGGCCAACCTGCCCGAGGGCGTGCGTCCCGTGGACACGTCCGCGACGTGCCGCGTGCTGCTCGAGGTGACCGATAACAACAACGGCAAGCTTACGTCCAAGGTGACCTATCGCGACGGTACCGAGAACGGCAAGATCGTCTTCCACAACACACGCGATAAGGTCAAGACGATCGGCACGGTCGCGAAGCCCGATGTGGATATCGACGGGCAGCTGCTCTCCGTGGGCGAGTCCTACGTCTACACCATTAACTGGGTCAACACCGAGGCCGATGCCGCCGGTAACCTGGTTCCGGCCAGCGTGACCGTGACCGACGAGCTTCCTGCCGGCGTTGTGTTCGAGGCCTTTGAGGGCGAGTATGCCGATAAGGGCGCTGCGAGCGGTCAGTTGCTTACCTGGAACCTGGGCGAGCAGCCCGCGGGCAGCCATGGCTCGGTGCGCGTGCGTGTCAAGATTACCGAGGAGGCCGTGAAGGGTGTCCAGGGCGCCGTCGGCACCGTCAACAACGCCGCTCACATTACGGTTGGCAACAAGAGCAGGAGCTATACCGGCACCACGACCAACTACGTGCCCAAGAAGTCCGAGAACGACGCTCAGGATTCGAAGGGGTCGGGCGTGGCACTGGGTGATGAGCTCACCTACACCATCGGCTACAAGAACACCGAGGGCGCGTCTGCCACGGTGACGATCACCGATGCCGTTCCCGCGGGAACCGAGTTCGTGGAGTTCGCCGGCGACCATAAGGATGCCGGCTCCAAGGACAATGACGGCAACCTCACTTGGACATTGAAGGACGTTCTCGCCGGCAAGGAGGGCGCGGTTCAGTTTAAGGTCCGCGTGACCGAGGACGCGTTTAAGAGCGGTGGCGCTTCGGGCGACATCTCCAACCAGGCGTCGGTGGCGGTCGGCAACAACCCTGCCGTCAAGACCAACACCACCACCGATCAGGTTTCTGACGGGCGCCTGACGTTGAGCAAGACGGTCACGGCCGCCGAAGGCATCACCGCGCCCAACAAGGCATTTACCTTTAAGGTGCTGCTCTACCAGGCCGATGGCACAACGCCTCTGGCCGGCACCTTTGCGTACGCCGGTCGCCCCGGCGGCACCAACGGCACTTATGTAAGCGGACAGATCAAGAGCGGTGACACCATCGCGCTTAAGGCCGGCGGCTCCGTCACGGTTACCTTGCCCACGGGTGCGCACTACGAAGTGCAGGAGCTCGACTCCAATGGTGAGCTCATGACGAACGAGGACGGCTTTGCGGTTGTCGATAAGGCGAATCCCCAGAAGGGTACCATCGGACAGGCGACGCAGGTGGGCTTCACCAACGTCTACAGCGTGGAGTCCACGAAGGTGGAAAACACCTTTAAGGTGCAAAAGAAGATCTCCGGACGCAACTGGACTAAGACGGATGCCTTTACCATGACGCTGACTGCCCAGGGTGAGGCACCCATGCCCAAGGGCGCCAAGGAGGGCGTGTCGACGATTGAGTTGCACAAGGATGCCCAGGTCGGCAACTTCGGTGCTATCGAGTACACCAAGCCCGGTACCTATACCTATATGATTACCGAGCAGTCGGGTGACGAGGCGGCACTCACGTTCTCGAAGGCCACCTATCGTGCCACCGTCACGGTGACCGACAACGGCGCCGGCAAGCTGTCTGCCAAGACCAAGATTGCACAGCTGACTGACGATGCGGGCGACGCTGCTGAGCGCACGGTCGAGGCGGCGGTCTTTACCAACACCGCCAAGACCGGCAGCCTCACCGTCAAGAAGACGGTCGTCGGCGGCGACAGCCAGCGCGAGTTCGGCTTTGCGGTCACGCTGACCGACGGGGACGGCGAGCCCGTCTCCGGCACCTTCGGCAAGGGCGAGCACGCCGTGACGTTCGCGGGCGGCAAGGCGACCTTCACGCTCAAGGACGGCGGGAAGAAGGCCATCACCGGCCTGCCCGTGGGCGCGCGCTACACCGTGACCGAGGACGCCGCCGAGGGCTACACGACCACGGTCAACGGGGCTGACGGCTCCAAGGCCGAAGGCGCCGTGACCGAGGACGGCGCGACCGTCGCGTTCACCAACACGTACGGAACGGTCACCGAGGGCAGAGACGTCTCCACCGCGGGACTCTTCACCAAGGCGCTCAAGGGCCGCGACTGGGCTGAGGGCGATATCTTCCAGTTCACGCTTACGGGCGAGGGCGGCGCCCCCATGCCCGAGGGCTCTGCCGACGGCTCCAAGACCGTCAGCGTGACGGCCGCCGCCGGCACCAAGGCGGGCGATAGGGTCGCCTTCGACTTCGGAGCCATCCGCTACACGCTTAACGACATCAAGGACGCCGGGTTCGCCGAAGTCGGCGGCAAGCGCGTGCGCGCCAAGACCTTCACCTACACGGTGCGCGAGGCCAGGCCCGATGACGGCTCCGCCATCGCCGGTGTGGCCTACGACGGCCACGTCGCCACGATGACGGTGACCGTGGCCGACGACGGCTCCGGCAACCTCACGGCCACGACGCCCGCGATCGCGCAGGTGAGCGGCGGCGACTTCGTCAACACCTACACGACCGAGCTCGACTACTCGGCCCGCGCGGGCGTGCGCCTGTCCAAGACGCTCTCCGGCCGCGCCATGGAGGCGGGACAGTTCGCCTTCACCGTGACCGCCGACGCCGAGACGGCCGCCAAGCTCGGCCTCAAGACCGACAAGGATGCCTACGCCGTGGCCGCTGCCGATGACGGAGAGGCCGACCTGGTCGACCTCGTCGGCGGTGCTGCGGGCAGCGACGTGAGGTTCACCGACGCCGACGCGGGCAAGACCTACAGCTTCACCGTCACCGAGACCAAGCTCGGCGGCGAGGGCTACACCAACGACACCGCGCCGCGCACGGTGACCATCGCGCCCGGCTACGACGCCGCGACGGGCAAGCTCACGGTCACGACCACGGTTGCCAAGGACGGTGTCGAGGTCGCACGCAGCGAGGTCTCCACGGCAGATGACGCCACGGAGACGCCCGCGCCCGTGACGGTCGCGTTCGAGAACTCCTACGAGGCCACCGGAACGCTCGGCGGCGAGGGCAACGTGGCAATTAATGCCACCAAGACGCTGACGGGCCGCGCCGCGGCGGCAGGCGAGTTCTCGTTCTCCGTCCGCGATGCCCAGGGCGACGTGGTCGCGACCGCGTTCAACCAGGCCTCCGGCGACGGCGAGGCCGCGGGACTCGCGTTCTCGCCCATTGCCTACACCACCGACGCTCTCGAGCGGATGGTGGCGGACGGCATCGCCACCAGGGCCGCTGACGGCTCCTGGGCCATTCCCTATACCGTATCCGAGGACGATGCGGACCAGCTGTCTGCGGGCGTGACGGCGACCGCCTCGAGCTTCGACATCACGGTCAAGGTGACCGATGACGGCAAGGGCGGGCTGGACGTTAGCGTGGTCTACCCCGAGGGCTCCGACAGCACGCTGTCGTTCGTGAACGGCTACGGCACCAACGAGGCGACAGTCGACCTCGCGGGCACCAAGACGCTGGCGCTCGGCCAGGCTGGACTCGGCCTCACGCAGGCCGACATAGAGGGCAAGTACACCTTTAAGATCGCACCGCTGAACGGCGCGCCCGCACCGGTCGACGCCTCCGGCAAGATGGTGACCGAGGCGACCAACGACGCCGCCGGCAACGTCGAGCTGGGCCATGTCACGTTTAAGCAGCCGAGCGACCTCGATGACGTCGAGATCGACGGCGACGGCCTGCGTACCAAGACGTTCGCCTACCGGGTGGGCGAGTCCGGTTCGGTCGACGGCGTGGTCAACGACGCGACGGCGACGAGGACCTTCACGGTCAGGGTGGTCGAGGACACCAACGCGGGCACGCTCGCCGCGGAGGTCCTGCCCGCAGAGGGCACGCCCGAGGGTATGGGCGCGTTCGAGTTCACCAACACCTACGGCGTGAATCCGACGCCGAGCTTCGTCACCGACCAGATCAAGGTGGGCAAGAAGCTTAAGGGCCGTGACCTGGCCGAGGGCGAGTTCGAGTTCCAGCTGGTCGAGATTGCCGCCGACGGCAGTGAGAGCGTCGCGGCAACGGGCAAGAACGCCGCCGACGGCACGGTCGCGCTCAGCCCCGTCACCTTCACCGCGCCCGGCACGCACAGCTATGAGCTGCGCGAGGTCGCCGGCACGGCGGGCGGCGTGACGTACGACAAGACGACGTACCGCGTGCGCACGACGGTTGTCGACGCCGGTAACGGCACGCTCGCCGTCAAGCACGAGCTCATGGATGCCGAGGGCAATGCCGCGGGCGACGACTCGGTGACGTTCACCAACGGCTACGAGGCCGCGCCCGTCACCCTCAAGCTGGGCGCCGCCAAGGTGTTCAAGGGCGCCGAGCTCAAGGCGGGCCAGTTTAGCTTTGAGCTCAAGAGCCGGGACGGCAAGGTCATGTCGACCGCCAAGAACACCGCGGACGGCAGCGTCACGTTCGATGCGCTGACGTTCAAGCAGGCCGGCACCTACACCTTCACGGTGAGCGAGGTCGACGACGGCCAGGCGCACGTGACCTACGACAAGGCGGTGCGCAAGATCGTCGTCACGGTGAGCGACGAGGCGGCCGACGGCACCAAGACGGGCTACCTGTCGGCGAAGGTCTCCTACGAGGGCGACGCCAACGTGCCGCCAGTCTTCACCAACAGCTACGCCGAGGAGCCCGGGACCCCCGGCACCCCCGAGAACCCCGGTACGCCGGGCGGTGGCTCGGGCGGCGGCTCAGATAACGGCTCCGGCAGCGGCTCCGGCGGCGACGGCTCCAAGGGCGGCATGCCCGACACCGGCGACCGCAGCCTGCCGGTTGAGGCACTCGGCGCCATGGCCGGCATCGGCGCGCTGGCCGTCGCGGGCGGCGCGGTCCTGTACCGCAGGCGCCGCTAGCGATATGCACGAGTGGGGCGAATCCATCCGATGGGTTCGCCCCACTTGCCCTGCTGGACGGGAGCAGGTAAGATATACCGAGCGCCTAGCGCGTTCGATGGGTTCGGATGACGACATGTTCCGAATCTGGTCAGGTCCGGAAGGAAGCAGCCATAAGGAGCCTCTGTCGGGCATCCGAATCCATCGAGCGCGCTAGGCGCTTTTTTGGTGCCGCGATGCGGTCCCGGTGCCGGCGGGCTGTTTGGTGTCTCGCTGGTCCTCGGCTTTGCCTGCGGGATCGCTCGACTACCAAACAGCCCGCCGGCACCGGGGCCGCATCGTCCAAAAATCACCCGTAAAGGCGCGTTAGCCTAATTAAATCTATCCCTTAAGGAATGCTGCTCGTTGGCGTTGTTTGGAGCGCGGTGGCGATGTGCTTCAAGAGACAGTGGCATTACCATTTGTTTTTACAAGTAAAGAGGCTCGTTTCCCTGGGTGGGGGAAACGGACCTCTTTTTGTCTCTGGGCTTGTGGATTGGCGAAGACAATAACCGCTGGCGGCTATTTTGAGTTCTTGAGGCGGCGTGTGGCTGTGGTGGTTATTCCGAGTCCTGCGGCGGCGATTCCTGCGAGTGCGATTGCGCTCGGCGCTGTGTCGACCGTGTTTGCGAGCTTGCCGGCGGTCGTATTTGCTTGCTTGCTGCTGCTCGAGTTCGCCTGCTTGGTGGAGCTCGATGGGGCGTCTTTGTCGGTCGCGGGCGAGCTGGTGGGCTGTGTCGTCTCGGTCGGTTGCGCTGAGCTGGAGGGTTTTGTCGTCTCGGCGGGTTTCGTTATCTCGGGCGAGGTGGTCTTATCTGCCGCGGCCTTTGCCTCTTCGTATGCTTTGCAGGCGTCATCATAGGCCGCTTGCGCCTTTTCCAAATCGCCGAGGAGCGCATTTCGCTTGGCAATGTCCTCGTCGATCTGGGCTTTAGCTTCCTCTGCCTCACTTTCGAAATACTGAACCTGTTTTTCCTGGCTTTCGAGCCGGCGTTGGTAGCGGTGAAGATCATCTTCACAAGATTCTTCTCGCCTTTCTGCCGACATGATCTCACTGCGCAACTGCTTAATATGCTCCTTAATAGCCGTGCTGGGCGCCTCGTCGCCGAGCTCCTTGAGTACCTTATCTAATTCTGCCTGAAGGCCGCTTGTCCGGTTGTGGGCCTCATCGTATTTGGCTTGGGCTGCATCGACGTCCGCTTGCATGGTGGGAAGGGGTTCCCTATATTTAGCGGCTTCCGCCAACATCATGTCGTGGAGTTCTTGAAAACTGGCAATGTCATCATCGATTTCCGCAAGTTTCTCGGGACTTGCGGCGGCTTTTGCGGCCTCGAGGTTTTTGAGCGCTTCCTGCATGGCTGCATACGCTTTTTCTTTTGCGGCGGCCGCGTCTTCTGTCTGCGGGGCGCCCGAATTGCCGTTGGCGGCGCTCGTCTGCGAAACGGCCGCACCGGTGGGGGCGCTGGTTTCTGCCGCGATCGCCGTTGCGGGGGCGATTCCCGCGACAAGTGCCGCGGAAAGGGCGATGCCCATGGCTGCTCGTCTTGCTCTTCTTGCGAGAATGTCGTTCATCTCGGCACCTCATTTCAAG
>CABUKS010000035.1 GCA_902492235.1 uncultured Collinsella sp.
CGATCAGGCCGATGTTCTCCTTCTTAATGTGGTGGTACTCGGCATGCGGGTGGAATACGCCCAGCGGATGCTCGTCAGTCGTGATGTTGCAGCGAAGCGCCAGGTAGGCCTCGTAGATTTCGCCGCCGGCATTGCCGCGGGAGTCGACGCGGCGGATGACGGGCGTCACGGTGTTGTGCGCCACGCCATCGGCTGTGTGCGCGACGACGCCAACCGACTCATCGGTCCACTCCCGCCATGCCAGGATAATCTTCTCGGCGGCGTCGAGCAGCTGAGCGCGGTCATGCGAGCGCAGGCGCAGCACCGAGAGCGGCCACTGCAGCACGGTACCGCTGACCTGGTCAAAACCGGGCACGCTAAACTGCGAGACCTCGGCGGCATGCATCATGGGGAACTCGTGCGCGCCGCCCTGGAAGTGGTCGTGCGACAAGATCGAGCCGCCCACGATGGGCAGGTCGGCGTTAGAGCCGATGAAGTAGTGCGGGAACAGGTCCACAAAATCGAGCAGGCAGGTCAGACCCTTGCGGTCGACGTGCATCGGACGATGCTCGGAGCTCATAGCAATGCAGTGCTCGTTAAAGTACGCGTACGGGCTGTACTGGAAGCCCCAGCGCTCGCCGTCGAGCTGGATAGGGATAACTCGCAGGTTCTGACGGGCGGGATGGGCACCGCCGTCGGCTGCGGCGGAGCGTCCGGGATACCCCTCGTTTTCGATGCAGAGCTGGCAGGCGGGATACTTCTCGCCCGTGTTCTTGGCTGCACCGGCCGCGGCAATATCGCGCGGGTCCTTCTCGGGCTTGGACAGGTTGATGGTGATCTCCAGGTCACCCCAGTTGGTGGAAGTGCTCCATTTAATGTTGCGCGCGATGGCGGCACGGCGCACGTAACCGGCGTCACAGCACAGGCCGTAGAACCAGTCGGTCGCAGCGCGGGGCTCGTTGACGCCCATGCGGCCGTTGAATTCCTCGTTTACAACCGAAGGCCTCGGCATCAGCACGCCCATGATGCGCATGGCGATGCGGTCGCGGCCCGATGCCGTGTCCTCGGCAGCACCGTTGGCAACGGCAGCCTCGGAAAGCGCGGCAAGCGTGCCTTCAAGGTCAAAGTCGGGCAGGGTATCGGGGTGCAAGAGCGAGAGTTTCTCGACCTGGAGCGCCCAGGCCATGTCGAGCGCCGGGCCCGTAGCACCGATGCACTCGAGAATGGTGTTATACGCCCAGATGCGATCGTCCTGGCCGATCATCGATCGGTGGATAGCGTACTCGATCAGGTTCTGCGCGGCCTCGCGCACGTCAGTCATTACAGCCATGCCGCGTAAGCCCCCTTGTCAGAGATGGCGTAGTGGCGGGCAGAGCCCTCGCCCAGCCAGCCGTTCATCTTGGTGATAAAGGTGTCGACAAGCTCGAGCGGTACGAAGGCCTGGATGGTGCCACCAAAGCCGCCGCCGTGGATACGGACGGCGCCGCGGCCGTCGAGCACATGCTCGGCCAGTGCCAGGGCATACATCGAAGGCTGCTCGGAGCCCAGCTTGGCAACGACATTCTGCAGGTACATGGCAGAGCTGGCGCCGGACTCGCGCGTCAGGACCAGGAACTGATCGATGTCGCCGGCGTTCAGGGCCGCCCAGCGCTTATCGACCAGGCCGTTCTCGTACCAGTAGTGAACGGCGCGCAGGCAGGCACGGTCGCCCAGCTTGGCGCGTAGCTCGGGGAGCTTGGCGTCAAAGTCCGCCACGTTTACCTCGCACAGGCGTGCCTTGCCAAACTCGGCAGCGACGTCCTGCATCTCGCGCGGAACGGCGGCGTAGTCGTCGGTAGCTGCCACATGGTCGGCGCCAACCTTAACGAGCACGAGCGCATAACCGTGATCCTCAAAATTGAGCTCGAGCTTCTGGGTTTTAGGCTGAGCCTGGTCCTCAAAGTCCATGTAGGCAAGGCCGCCCAGGCACACAGCGGCCTGGTCCATCAGACCGCAGGGCTTGCCATAGTAGTTGTTCTCGGTGCGCTGGCTCATCTGGGCGAGCGCGATGGGCTCGATGGCGGGTGCGCCCCAGAGCGTCTCCATGGCGCGACCGTATGCCGCCTCGACAGCAGCAGAGCTCGAAAGGCCGCCGCCCGAGGGGACAGAGCAGGTGAAGGCGAAGTCGAAGCCCTGGGGCTCAACGCCCAGAGCAGCGATTTCGTGGGCCATGCCGCGGACGAGGCTCGCAGACGTGCCCTTCTCGGACTCTTGAATACCCAGCGTGTCGAGCGTGATCTCAAACGTGGGATAGCCCTCGTCGGCGACGCGAATCTTGTTGGTGTCGGTCGCTACGGCAATGCCGTCAACGGCGACATCGAGCGAGCCGGCGATGACGTGGCCGCCCTCGTGGTCGGTGTGGTTGCCGCTGATTTCGGAACGGCCGGGCGCGTGCACGTAGAGCACCTGGCGGTCGCCGACGGGGCCAAACTCCTCCTCAAACAGCTTGGTGAGCGTGGCGAATGTCTTATCGTCGGGGGTGGTCATGGGAGTCCTTTCCTTGGCGCGCGAGGGTGAGTTTTGCGTCATTATGAGTACGTTAACAACTTGAAGCGGCATGAACCAAGTGTTCACGATACCGCACGTTACGAGCTATGTTAACGTACTCATAACACAACGCTTGTCACTTTTTGAGAATCCGGTAATCGGTAGAAATACAGCCGTGAACGGTACTGCCGTATGGACTTATAAAGCAGAAGAGATGCAGATAGAAAAAGTAGAGTACGTTACCATGCGTCCGACGATAGCGGGCCTCGGCGCGGGCTAAACTCCTGCCCGGGCCGGCATTCACGCTATTCAGATCTCGCAAGGGTGAAGGTGATCCTGTGGCAAGGCGCCCGTCCAACGATACCAGTTCGCGTCCGGTCTCCATGGCCGACGTCGCCCGCGCTGCCGGCGTTTCGCAGCAGACGGTTTCGCGCGTCGCCAACGGCTTGCCTAACGTTAACGAGCAGACGCGCCAGCGCGTGCAGGCCGCTATGCAAAAGCTTGGCTTTCGTCCGAGTTATGCCGGTCGCTCGCTGCGCGACGGCCGTTACCATTCGGTCGGCCTGTGCGTCAACGATGTCACCAAGTTTGGCAACCTCTCAATGATCGACGGCATCGCCAGCGCTGCTCGCGAGCATAATTGCGCCATCACGCTGGTCGAGATGTCCAAGACCGAGGAGTTTTCGCTTGCCGAGGCCACGCGTCGTATGGCCGCATTGCCGGTGGACGGCATCATCATCGGCATGAGCCGCATGGCGCCTGATTTTGAGACGTTTGATCCACTGCCGGGCATTGGCACGGTCATCGTTACCATGTACGCGCATCCGCGCGTGACCACGGTCGATTCCGACCATTACGGCTGCTCGCTATTGCTTATGGATCACCTGTTTGAGCTGGGGCACGAGCAGATTCGCTATATTGGCGGCCCGTCGTTCTCGGTCGACGAGCAATTTCGTCGCGCCGGTTGGCAAGATGCACTCGAGCGTAAACACATCGAGCCGGTAGAGCCGCTCGAGGGTGACTGGTCTGCCAACAGCGGTTACGAAGCCGGCAGGTATCTGGCCGAGCACGACCGCATCATGACGGCGATCTATGCGGCAAACGACCAGATGGCAAATGGCGCGATTGCCGCGCTGCGCGATAGCGGTCTGCGCGTCCCCGAGGACGTGAGCGTGGTGGGTGTCGACGATTCGCTCGATGATTTTGTGGCACACAACGAGCTTACGACCGTGCGATTCGATCTACATCAGCGCGGACGCGAGGTATTCGAGCATGCGGTTCCCGAGGCGGGTACGGCGGGCAAAACCGTTGCCATTCGTATTCCCGGCCAGCTCATTATTCGACATAGCACGGCGATACCACGCTCATAGTTTGCGCAGGTAAACGGCGATTTATCGTATTTCAATAACAATCGGTAAGGATGCCGGCAGATAACAGTTGGAATGCTGCCGAGTGCTATGATAGACGGGTTATTTTGTCTATCTAGGAGGCTTTGCCTGATGGAGATCACCAAGGATATCCGCTACGTTGGCGTCGACGATCACGACATTGACCTGTTCGAGGGCCAGTACGATGTGTCCGAGAACGGTATGGCATACAACAGCTACGTTATCTTGGGCGAAAAGATCGCCGTCGCCGATTCGGTTGACGCTGGCTTTGTCGACGAGTGGCTCGGCAACCTCGAGGCCGCGCTCGATGGACGTACGCCCGACTACCTGGTCGTCCATCACATGGAGCCCGATCACTCTGCTGGCATCGCCGCCTTTATGGAGCGCTATCCCCAGGCACAGATTGTGGCCAGCATGGGCGCCTTTCGCATGATGGTCAACTACTTTGGCACCGACTACCCCGAGCGCAAGATGGTCGTCAAAGAGGGCGACGTGCTCGATCTGGGCGGTCACAGCCTAACGTTTGTCGGCGCTCCCAACGTTCACTGGCCCGAGGTGATCTTCTCCTACGAGTCTACCGACAAGGTGCTCTTTAGTGCCGACGGCTTTGGCAAGTTCGGCGCCAACGACATCGAGGACCCGGAAGGCTGGGCTTGCGAGGCGCGCCGCTACTACTTTGGCATCGTCGGTAAGTTCGGCAAATTCGTGCAGACCGTGCTCAAGAAGGCCGCCGATCTGGATATCCAGATCATCTGTCCGCTCCACGGCCCCGTACTGACCGAGAACCTGGGCTATTACCTCGACACCTATAACACCTGGTCGAGCTATCAGCCCGAGGACGAGGGCATCACGATCGCCTATGCGAGCGTGTATGGCCATCTGAAGGCTGCCGTTGAGGAGCTTGCAACTGCGCTCGAGGCTCGCGGCCAGAAGGTTTCCGTCTTTGACCTGGCTCGCGACGACATGGCCGAGGCCGTTGAGGATGCGTTCCGCTATGACCGTCTGGTGCTCGCCTCCATCACCTATCAGGGCGAGATCTTCCCGTTCATGAGCACCTTTATCCACACGCTTGCCGAGCACGCCTATCAGAACCGTACGGTGGCGCTCGTTGAGGCCGGCTCCTGGGCGCCCACCGCTGCCAAGGTTATGACCAAGGAGCTCGGGGGCATGAAGGACATCACCATGGCGCAGAACAAGGTGACCGTGCTGGGTTCGCTCAACGACGCCTCGCGCGCTCAGATCGAGGCCCTTGCTGACGAGCTGTCCAAGTAGCGACACATTCACTTCTGATGCTCAACCACCACAAAGGAGACCTTTGTGGTGGTTTTTGTTTAAGCGCTGGCGATGAGGAGATTTGGGCGGGCGTTGTCGACGATCTCGGCGATTGAGGTGGCGACGGCATGATCGGGGTCGCGGTCCATCACGATGGTGTTGACATCGGTCAGTTCGGCAAAGCGGTACATGCCTCGTCCGTTAACCTTGCTGTTGTCCATGAGGGCGACGCTTTGACGGGCGGCGGAGATCATGGCTGTTTTGGTCTCGGCCATCTGCGGAAAGTCGGTCGTAAAGCCGCAGCCGGGAACAAAAGCGCCGGGGCACATGACGGCAAGGTCGGCGTGGACCGTTTGAAGCGCCTGCATAGTGAGCGGTCCGTACAGATAACGATGGCCTTTGCGCAGCGCCCCGCCCAGCATGACGACATCGACCGAGGGCATGCTCTCGTCGATATAATCGGCAATGGTAATGTCCGCCGTGATGACGGTGATGCCATCGCGCTGGTCGAGGAGCCGGACAAATTCGAGAGCGGTGGTGCCCGAGTCTACGAGCAGCGTGTCGCCGTCATTGACGAGCTCGATGGCGCTTTGCGCGATGGCCTGCTTGGCGGCGACATTGACGTTGATGCGGCGATCCTGGGTGGATACGGTCAACCGCTTCTGGAGCGACACGGCGCCGCCATGCGTGCGACGCAGCTTGCCGGACTCGGCGAGCGCGTCTAGGTCGGCACGGGCGGTAACGGAGGACACGCCAAAGGTCTGGGCGATTTCTGCCACCTGCACCGAGGCGTTATGCTCGAGCATCTCCATGATGGCGGAACGACGCTCATCGGCGAAAGCTCGGGTTGTTGCGTGGGCCATAGTTGCTCCATCATCGTCTGAAATTTGCAGGAATTGTGTTGACTCTATTTTCGTTCATTTTCTTTTTGAGTAAGAAAACACCTTTCGATTACTTATCTTTTCTATAAAAGAAAGACGCTGAACGCTCAAAATTCAATATCGAACATGTCCACTCGGCTCAAATTCCTTCCGTTTACTTTTCAAAAACGACTGTATTGACCTGCATGGGCTCAATATCTCGCGCGTGTAAAGCCGCTGAATTTCATACAATGAGCGCAGCAAAACGCAAGGTAAAACGCCTTGTGAACAACTACGCCCGATGTCCAGATGCGGGCGAGGGAGAGGAGCAAACGCTCATGGCACTTGTTACCACCGAAAAGATGCTCAAGGACGCTCAGGCCGGCCACTACGCTGTTGGCGCGTTCAACGTCGAGAACCTCGAGTTTGTTATGGCCGTTCTGGCCGCTGCCGAGGAGACCAAGTCCCCCGTCATCATGCAGACCACCCCGGGCACCATCAAGACCGCTGGTCTGGACTACTTCTACGGCATGGTCAAGGCTGCCGCCGAGCGCGCTTCCGTGCCCGTCGCTCTGCACCTCGATCACGGCGATGGCTATGACCGCTGCATGCAGGCTTTCCGCACCGGCTACACCTCTGTCATGATCGACGGTTCGCACGAGTCCTTCGAGGACAACATCGCCCTGACCAAGTCCGTCGCCGATGCTGGCCGCGCCATGGGCGTGCCCGTCGAGGCAGAGCTCGGCAAGGTTGGCGGCAAGGAGGACGACGGTCCCGCGGTTGAGGGCGAGAGCCCCTACACCGATCCGGCTGAGGCCAAGGAGTTCGTCGAGCGCACTGGCTGCACCTCTCTCGCTATTGGCGTTGGCACCAGCCACGGTGTGTACACGAGCGATCCGCACATCGAGCAGTCCGTGGTCAAGGCCATCCGCGACGCCGTCGACGTGCCGCTGGTTCTGCACGGCACCTCTGGTGTGCCCGATGAGCAGGTTGCCGAGGCTGTGAAGAACGGCATCTGCAAGGTTAACTACGCCACCGAGCTGCGTCAGGCCTACACCAAGGGCTTCATGGCCTACATGGCCGAGAACCCCGCCTGCTTCGACCCCAAGAAGCCGGCCAAGGAGGGCATGCGTGAGATCACCGAGCTGGTTAAAATCCGCATGACCAACCTTAACTCTGTGGGCAAAGCAGAGTAACAGCAAGGGTACTCCGACTCGCTACATATCCCGGGGAGGGACGAGGGCTTAGTTCCCCAATCGTCCTCGGGCATGCAAAAAGCCTCGCTGCGCACTTCGTGCGGCGAGGCTTTTTGCCCCCTGCGGAAAGATTGGGGAACTAAGCCCTCGTCCCTCCCAGGTTGACCTACTCGAGGTCGTCGCCCTTGTGGCGTTGGGGCGGAAGGGGTGGGGTGCGAGGGGCGCTTTGCTGATGGGGGATTAGTATGCCCGGGCTTGGTTGGGGAATGACTTGTTTAGGGATGCTTGGAGCTTTTCGAACGATGCTCGCAAGTTGTGGCTCTGGTTGGTTGAGCGTTTGGCTTTTGTGGTGGGGGAGTCGAGGAGGCCGTTTCTCTGTGTCGGGGGGAAGGAGAAAAGGTTTGCATGATTTAGGGATGGCTGCTGTGCTGCGTCGTTGGAAGAATGCATGCTTATGCGGCCTCCTCGATGTCCACCAAAAGGTTGCGCACGGGGTGTGCTGCTAGGTCCCGTGCGTTGGCAGTATTATGCCGCGGCTGCTGCAAAGAAGCGCTAAAGAAAGGCTTAACCTGGTTTGGTGTTACGATGAAACTGCAGGTCAGAGGTATCGAGTAACACTCTTGAAAGGTTGGGGGCTTAAGGGCTTTCTAAGGTTTGTGGCGCGGATGTGGCTCGCCTGTGTGGGGCGTGTGGATGGCTCGTTCCTAGCGCTGCGGCTCTGCGGCGCGCACCTGCTCGATGACCTTTTCCATCGTGGCGTCGATGCGGTCTTTTTTGAGCTCGCATTCCCAGATGGTTATGGGTGTCCAGCCCATTTGAGTGAGTGCGTTGATGGCTGCTCGGTCGCGCTCGACGTTGCGACGGAACTTTGCCTCCCAAAACTCAACGTTGCGCTTGGGCTGGCTAGGGTTGCACTTGGGGCAGCGGTGCCAAAAGCAGCCGTTGACGAAGATGGCAATCTTGCGTCCGGGAAAGGCGATGTCGGGTTTGCCGGGAACCTTCCATTCCAAGCGATAGCCCGTAAGGCCCGCGGCGCGCAGGCGCTGGCGAACGAGCAGCTCGGGCTTGGTGTTCGCACGCTTGTTGCCCTTCATGGACTTTTTGATGGCGGCGCGACGGCGCACGAGCTCACGCTCGTCAGCGGAAAGGTCCGAGGTGTCGATGCCGTCCAGCAGGCCGGGCTTGGGGCGCTTTTTGCTGCGGCGCTTGGCTTTGCGCTTGGGCTTGGTAACGGGCTCGTCGGCTGTGGTGGACTCGGTGTCGTTGGCGCCGTTAGCCTCAAGCCGATCTTCCTTCAACTCAATCAGGGCATCAATGAGCCCTTTGTCGGCGGGCATCCACTCAACGGTGGCAAGCGAGGTGCGCGGAATCCAGCGGATATCGAGCTGGCGGTCATGCTTCTGGGGTTCATCGGATTCATCGGCGAGCGAGCAGTAGTAGCACTCCATGGAGAGATGAAAATCGGGGTAGTCGTACTCAACGGTGTAGAAATCGCGCAGGTTGGTGACTTTTACCTGCAGCTCTTCCATGAGCTCGCGGCGCACGGCGTCTTCGGGCGTCTCGCCGCGCATGAGCTTGCCGCCGGGGAACTCCCAAAGTCCCTGCATGTCGCCGTAGCCGCGCTGCACGGCAAGCAGCTCGTCAGATCCATCCTTGCGAATGATCCCAGCGGCAACATGAACAGTCTTCAACAGGAGTCCTCTCTCAACATCAACACGTGACAGGGTAGCTACCCGTACCTTACACAACGGTAAGGCAAGCGTAAGCCATATCGATGGTAGCCGACTCGTCTTCTTGCGACTATAGATGCCGTAGACTAATCGCAAGAAAGGACTCGGTATGCAAACCACGCACATGGCGACCCCGGTACTGGAGGTCGCGCATCTCGAAAAAGTATATGGAGCGCTGGGCAACGTGACCCGCGCGCTCAACGACGTCAGCTTTACCGTCAACCGCGGCGAATTTGTTGGCATCATGGGCGCTTCGGGCTCGGGTAAGTCGACGTTGCTCAACTGCGTCTCGACCATCGATAGCGCCACGAGCGGCACCATCCGTATCAACGGGCAGGACGTAACACGCATGAAGCAGGCTAAGCTTTCGCAGTTCCGCCGCGAGGAGCTCGGCTTTATCTTCCAGGACTCCAACCTGCTCGATACGCTCACGGCACGCGAGAACATCGCCCTGCCGCTCACCATCGCCCGCACAAACTCGGCAGAGATCTCAACCCGCGTGCAGGATGTGGCAGCGCGCCTGTCCATCAGCCAGGTGCTCGACAAGTATCCCTACCAAATGTCCGGCGGCCAGCAGCAGCGCGTCGCCGCGGCTCGCGCGCTCGTCACCGACCCCACCATGATCATGGCCGACGAGCCCACCGGCGCCCTCGATTCCAAGAGCGCTCGCCTGCTGCTCGAGAGCCTGGAGGCCCTTAACCGCCGCCTACGCGCCACCGTGCTCATGGTCACGCACGACAGCTTTGCCGCCAGCTACACGAGCCGTGTGCTGTTTATTCGCGACGGCAAGATCTTCACCGAGCTGCGCCGCGGCGACACCGACCGCCGAGAGTTCTTCGACCGCATTATGGAGGTCGTTGCCATGATGGGCGGTGAGGGCTCCGATGCTCTGTAAACTCGCTTGGGGCAACGTCCGCCGCGCCGGCCGCGACTACCTCGTCTACCTTTTGACGCTCACCCTGGGCGTCACGGTCTTCTATGCCTTTAACACCATCTCGATGCAGGTCGACATCGCCGGCATCGATGAAAAGGGCTTGGCGCAGGTTATGGGCAGCATGCTCGGCAACCTGACATACTTTTTGGCCGGTGTCATGGCCTTTTTAATGGTGTATGCCAATAACTTCATCATGAAACGCCGCAAGAAGGAGTTTGGCCTGTACCAGGTGCTCGGCATGGGGCGCGGGCGCGTCGCCACGATCATGGCGCTCGAGACGGTGATTGTCTCGGTCGGCGCCTTTGTCGCCGGCATTGTGCTGGGTGTGGGACTCTCCCAGCTCATGACGTTCTTTACGGCCTCGCTCTTTAAGACACAGATCGCCAATTTCCACTTCTTTTTCTCGGTGCATGCGTTCAATCTGACCCTTGTCTGTATGCTCGTAATGTTTGTGCTCACGCTACTGCTGAACCTTCGCGCCGTGCGTCGTACCAAACTCATCGAGCTTATGGGTGCCGAGCGTCGCAACGAGAGCATCAAGACACGCAACCCCTGGATCGCGATTGCCATCTTTGCCGTGGGCGTGGTGCTTGTGGGCGTGGCCTATTACCGTCTGCTACGTGATGGGTTCCCGCTAACCGCGACGGACAGCAAGCTGCAAGAGGCCATGAACCAGTTTGGTATTACAACCGCTATGGTTACCGTGGGCACCTTTGCCCTGTTCTGGGGACTCTCGGGCATGCTCATTAAGCTGCTGCAGAGCCTGCGCGGCGTGTATTGGCGCGGCCTCAACATGTTTACCGTGCGCCAGCTTGCGGCCAAGGTCAACACGGTGTGCTTTTCGATGGGCGTCATCGCGATGCTCCTGTTTTTGGCCATCACTTCGGTGACGTGCGGTATGTCGATTGCCAACGTGATGAACGAAAACCTGGAGCGCTATAACCCTGTTGACGTGTCTCAGACGTATGCCTATTACACGCCCGATACGCTCGACTACTACAAAGAGTATGTCAATCCGTCTGAAGCCGATCGCATGGTGCTGGCCGATAGTACGGTCGATTTGTACCCCGCATGGCACGGTAAGGGCAAGTCGGCGGGCAACAACGACGAGACCGGCAAGAAGGTCAATATCGCCGATGTTGCCGGTGAGCATGCGCAGATCGATTCGTATCTGAGTTACCCAGTTGGCGGCTCGAATCCTTCGGTGACCCCAAGTGAGATGTGCAAGATCATGGGCGAAAAGCTTCCCAAGGCGTTCGGGGGTAGCAATACCGATGCGATGGGTCTGTTTGTGACGCCGGCGAGCCAGTACAACAAACTGCGCCAGATGATGGGCGAGGAGCCGGTGCACATCGGTCACGACCAGTATCTGCTCACGTGTGATATGGGCGGCGAGCTGGTCGACCTGTACACCAAGTATATGGTTGGCGGCCATGCCCTTACCTTGGGCGGGCATACGCTCAAGCCCGCAACCGATAAGTCGGACGAAGATACGGCGGCAATCGCCAACTCGGCGATGGGCAGTAATCCGGGTACCGTGGTCGTAGCCGATGAGCTGCTGTCCCAGCTTAATCTGCAGCCGTATTCCAGTAGCCTGCTCGTTAACTACAAGCGGGGGATGGATACGACCGAGGCAGACGAGAGCATTAAATACACTGTGCTCGACAATCTGCTCGTTGACGGCAAGGAGCCGGGGTCGTGGGGAACCTTCATCACACGCTCCGAGATGTACACGCAAGCAGCGCAAATGAACGGTCTTATTAGCTACCTAGCCATCTACATCGGCTTTGTATTGGTCGTTGCATGCGCGGCGATACTGTCGATCCAGCAGCTCTCCAATGTGGCCGACGGCAGCCGCAGCTATCGTGTGCTGGCACAGATCGGCTGCGACGACCGCCAGATTCGCCATTCGGTGATGGCGCAACAAGCGGTGTTCTTCCTGTTCCCGCTGGCAGTGGGCCTGGCGCACTCCTTTGTGGCACTTAAGGTGATCATCGAGCTGGTGAGCATATTCGGAAATATGAGCATCGGCGGCACCGTGAGCCTCACCTGTGCAATCTTCCTGGCAGCATACGGTGGCTACTTCCTGGTGACCTATCTCATGAGCACCGGCATGGTGCGAGCCGCCATAGCCACCCGCTACAGCGAGTAGCAAGCGGGCAAAATCGTCGCAAAATCAGAGGCGTATGACCGCCGCGAAGGGACCAGGGGCCCTTTCGCGGCGGTTTTTTCCAACCTGGTGCGTCTCAGATACAAGTGAGTAGACTTTTTTGAACCTGCCGAGCACATCGCGACAAATGATCGATGAAACCGCAGGTTAGAGCTGTGGCGTTTTAGGGCGTGCTCGGCCTCCTGCAAAAAGCCTACTCACTTGGTTTTTCTGCTAGAAGACCGCCACGAGGGAAGGCAACTCCCTTACGGCGGTTTGGACGTTTGCCCAGATAAAACCTGCCAAAATAAACCTGTTCCTTTTTGGCAGGTTAGCGCTCCCAGAAGTGGAGGATGAGCGTGGTGCCTTTTAGCGGAGGGGGCATATTGATTAATTCGGGTAACAGTTTTTTAACGCTGGGGACGATGTTAAAATAGCCAAAATGCTATCTAGGAGCTTTGAATTTATGGCAATCGAGGCGGCTAATCTACAAAACGTGAAGCGCTCGTTCCTCTGGCATTCAATTATGTTGTTTATAGGGGCGGCTGGTCTGTATTGTATGGCGCCAAGTATTTATGCGGGCCTTTCTGGCACCGTTCTTATCGGCCTGCATCTGCTTTCGGGCTTCTGTGTGGGTCTCATCTCTCGCCCCGTGAGACCGGGTATTTCCAAACGGCTTTTTGGACTTATGCTCGTAGATATTGCACTTCTTGCGATGTTCACGGTATCTCTTAATGTGTTTCATCAATTTCATGGTGTGGTTTCGGCGCTCGCGTTCATTTTGTTGTTGCTAGCCCCCTTGCTTGTCGCTTGCTGTTCTTGGGCGCTTGGCGGTGAATTCGCAAACATGCGTGCGGGATCAACGGGGAAACATGTAGTCGATGGCCCTGTTCTCCATGGGTATCCTGAGCTCGCCCTTTACAGCCCCGTTGTACTCTTGATTGCTTTGCTTGTTGGCCTTCAGTTTCTTCTCGCCCCGTTGATGGAGTCCGTCGGTTCTTTCCTTTCCGTTAACGCCGAGATGGGGGTTGCTGCCTCGCTCGTCGAACCTCTTGCGTTTGGTAATGCTGCCGTTGTTCTTGATTTGGATTGTTTGTTTTCGCGCAATATAAACATCGGTGCTGTGCTCCTGAGCTTTGGTGGGCATCAAGAGATCGCACTGCTTCTGGTGACTGTCTTGGGCAGCATCCTTGTCAGGGCCATAATGCGATCCTTACCCGACTTAACGAGCGCTTTTTCTGCGGATGCCAAATTAGGAGGAAAACGCTCTGCAGTTGCCGATATCCCTGCGACTTTGGGTTTTTCTCAAAGGGAGTCCGCGGTTTTCTCTATGAGGATAGAGGGAAAAACGTACGAGGAGATTGCTTCTGCCTTGGATATTTCCCCGTCTACCGCCCGTACCTATTTGTCGCGGGCCTTGACTAAAACCGGATATAAAAGCATTTCAGAGGCGACAGCTGGACTTCTTTTGTCAAAGGATGCGTGGCATTTCGACGCAACAAAAGGCCATGATCACCGTTCAGAATCACTGAGGTCCTTATCGTCCAATCGGAGCTGCAGGATAGTCTTCGCCTGCTTCCTGTTTATGTATGCGTCTGGAATGGGCATCGAGGAAATCCTCATATGCTTCGGCTTTGAGCATGATGTGATAATCCTGTCGATAGCTATAGTGCTTTTGGCCCTGTGTTGCCATGCGGCTATACGGTGGATGTCTGAAATGCATTTGTGCCTTTCGCCCGAACTTACTCTTTCTTCGGTGTCTGTGGGTGCTGGGGCAACGTTCTGGGTTCACGATGTGGTAAGTCGACTGTACATTTTCTTTGAGTCCGTTGGGAGCGGTGAGGCCGTTGACGGCCTTTTGCCTGCTTTACGCGTGACCGCGTTCCTTGTCGTACTTATCCTTCTGACTTATTCGCTGCTATCCTTGCGTGCGAAAGATGCAGTCCCGGCGGGTAATCGACGCGATGCCGCACGCGAGGTTTTCTTGAAGCTTGGCTTTACGCCACTTTATGCTGACATCATGGCATGCGTTCTTGATGGCAGTGGATCCACCGAGATTTGCGCACATCTTAACGTTGCTCGGGGAACCGTCAAAGAGGCTAAGAGCAAGAGCTATGCCTTGCTTGGAGTTCACTCGGAGCGTGAACTTAGAGATAAGGTATTTTGTCTTATAGCTGATGTTTTAGAAAATGGCAGGTAGAAGCCTGTAGACAAACAAGGTCACAAGTCCATCCCATACGTCTACAGACAGTTCAGACGATGAAGGCGATACTTCCGGACAACGGGTCCGACGATCCGTACGTTGCGAACCGGAGGTGCTTGCCGTGAAGACTTGTGATTGCCTCGCATATGTACGACTTAATTTAGAAGTTCTTGCTCGAAACCGGGGAATTATGTTGCTGACGGCGCTGCTCGCGCTCGTATCCTGCATCCCGGTTTTTCTATCCGTTCCAACGGGAGCAGATTATCTATATGGCAGAGGTTCCATCAAGGAGCAGAGGGCATTGTTGGTCTCTCAAGTCTCTGACGGCGTTTATGACACTGCCCCACAGGAGCTTAACAGCATCATTGCCGACGAAAGGGCGTGTCTTGATAGAGCGCTTAAAAGTAAGACAGACTCCAGAGGGTATTACGATGCGATTGCCGATTATGACAATCTACTGCTCAAGGAATACCGACTCGGTTATTTGAATGGCGTTGATTCGGAGCTATCGCTTGAGGCCCAAGAGCGTCTTCCCCGAGCCATAGCAATGCTGCCCCATCCGGAATCGTACGGCTCAACAACAAAAATGCCTGGGATGATTCTTCTTGCATATTATTGCGGCGCTGTTCCTGCAATAGCGTGGCTTTTAGTTCCGGTTCTCGTCCTCTATATGTCGCTTGAGGGGGATGGAAAGCGGTTCTACGATCGGGCTTTGTTGTCAAAGTTAGAGATGAATGCATGCCGCGTTCTCGTCTCTGGCATTGCATCGATGACGGTTTTGGTTCTGGCGTTGGCTCCCTGTTTTGTATTGGCAACGGTGCTTAACGGTGCCGGTCAGACGGAGTACCCAGTCGTATTCATTCAGTATGGTGACGTGGTCGAAAGAACTGTGTTAGTTCAGCTTGGGCTATTTGCTGTCTTTGAGGTTGCGTTGTCTATGATGTTTGCTTGTTTGGGCGTGTGCGTATACGCAGGAAGCAGAAACAGGGCCATTTCGTCCATGGTGGTCGCTCTTGTGGGGGGCATAAGCCAGCTTCCGTTTTATGCGAGCAAAGATGCTCCATGGCATGCGTTGCTGCCGTATATGGTGCCGAGCTATTCTGTCTCTTCGCTTGCACTCGGCGGCGCTTCTTACGCCAATGGAGCTGAGGTATCACTCGTTCCTGAAGCCAGTGCGCTGCACTGTTTCTTTGCCGTAATGGGCACGCTTGTTGTCTGTGCGTTGGGAATCATCTCGTTTTCGCGCCTAAAAAGCAAGAATCGCTGGGCCTGGAACCATATTAGTCCGGATAGTTTGGGCGAGAAAAGCTTGCTCTCTCTGTCGTTGGATGTGTTGACGGTTGGAAAAAACCAGCTGGCAAAGGGATTGCAGTTTGATATGCCCGCTGGCCAGATATGGGGTCTTGTCGCGCCAAATGGATATGGCAAGACTACGTTACTTAATGCTCTTTGGGGAGACGCTGGGCCATCAGTGCGCGTGTCAGGTTCTCTCTGTTTTCATGCAAAAGCATGTGTCGACTGTGAGGAAATGAGAAAGGAATTCTTCTTGGTTCCGAATGGGCCGTCTCTATTGATTCCATACATGACAGTCGCTTTCCATCTCGACCGATGCAGGCGAATTTGGCATTCACCTCGCACTTTGGACCAAGTGCTTGATCGCTTTGACTTGACTGGGTTGAAGAATACGCCCGTATCTAGGCTGTCTGATGGAAATAGACAATTACTCAATGTGGCGATGGCGTATATGTCCTATTGCGAAGTCGTCCTTTTGGATGAGCCCATGAATGCACTTGATGTGAGACACGTCGCAATCGTTTCGAATGCTCTTAGAGACGATGCGGGTAGGGGGGCGCATGTCATTATCTCTTCTCATCTAATCGGAAATCTCGAATCGCTTTGCGATGCTTCCGTATTGTTCACACGAGATGGCTCTCGTGTCGTTACCCGAGAAATGGGAGGTGATTCGAAATGGATCGGTAATGTGTACGCGCAGCTTTTCAAGACGAACGATAACAAAAACTAGGAAAGGAAGATAACCAGGGGATGCGGACGATTTCTTGGACCGCGCCTAGGCGTATCCAAGCTTCCTGCGGTACTCC
>CABUKS010000036.1 GCA_902492235.1 uncultured Collinsella sp.
CGCCTTCCTGGCCTCGACATCATGCTTCACCCTCAAATCAACGCGCATAAAGAAAGCCTCCCATTTCTCATGTCCAAGAAATGGGAGGCAGTTCACAGAGGCAAGATAGGCAATTCTGCTTCTGAGGTAGATCTCAATTCTGCCGACCGCACTGCCGACCGCATCAAACATTAACTGCCGGAGGGCTCGGTCAAATTCATACGTGTAGATGATGGTTTCGAATGTTGTGCCTTCGCGAAAGATGGTAATCCCGGACTTGCATTTGGTTTTGTAGGGAAACCAGTAGGCCGACAGTCTGTAGTGGTTGGCTTCGACCAAAGCTCGCTCGAGTTCGCTTTGATCAGAGCACTTAAGACCCTTGTTTTCTGTCAATAGTGCTATTTGTTCGTTGATGGATATCCGCGACTTCTGGTATTTCATTTAAGCCTCTTGATAGAAAAAGAGCTGGAGTTGCGCATCGTTGAGAGGCTTTCCAGCTTTAGCAAGACAAACTTATAAGATGCGGCGGGCCGCGTCAAGATAATTGCTTGACAGCCTAGGAGGCGGCTGGTTGGCTGGCTTAAAACCTAGCGCGTGAAATGACGCTCCACGCTATTCAGCGCGCTTGATAGGATGACGAACCACAGTCTTAAGTTTCTCCGGCGCACACTTGCGTGGATCGGAAAGATAGATTTCGTGATGTAAACGGGTATCTGAGAAGTCGGGGACATAGCCCTGCTCGGTCGTGTATTCATGCATAGCGTCTACGGTCGCCGGTTCGTTGTCGTAGGGCCCGGTGTGCATGCATTGAACGCAGAGACCCTCGTCAACTTTAAGCAGTTCGACGGCGGAAAAGTCCAGTTTCTTTTTGGTCGTGGCTTCCGCGACTGCCCAGTCAAAATCATCTCGGCTGACGAAATCGGGCAGGCGGATGCACGAGATAAAGTTGAAATCGTCCTTGCGTACATAATCGATGTCGCCACTTGGGGAGTCTTGCCACCAGAAACCCTCGAGCGGCGGTACCACAAAGTCGAAATAGCCCTCGATACTCCTTGAGCCTTTCTTCGACATCTTGACGGTATAGGCGATTCCGTAAAGCAGCGGCAGGGCGTTTTGATACTCGCCACCTTCGGTATTTGGGTCGCCCTTGCCGCGAACGGCAACGTAGCTCATAGGCGGGACAGTTACGATACTCGGCTTGCTTGCAGGTTTGTAGAGCTCCTTGCATTCCTTCTTAAAGTCGAACGCCATGTTGGCCGCCTTTCTGCGTATTGGCCTGCTTAGATAGCGGAATCATATCATAGAAACGAACAGCTGTTCGAATGATTTGGCTGACAGATTGAGATGCATGCGTTGTGTTTGGCGGTCGGCCTGACCCCGTCGATGATTTCTCTGCCTTCCCGGCGCCTCATCTATGGCTGCCATTTCCCCATATAAAACCTGCCAAAATGAACCTGTCCCTTTTTGGTCGGTGCGAAATGGGTAATACTAAGGAGTTATCCGACCAGATGGGAATTAATCGATGGCTTATATCGAATTCAAAGACGTCATCAAGGCGTACGGCGAGGGCGATGCCCGCATTCACGCGCTCGACGGCGCGAGCTTTACCGTTGGGCGCGGCGAGCTCGCCATTATCCTGGGCGCCTCGGGTGCCGGCAAGACCACGGCGCTCAACATTCTGGGCGGCATGGATACGGCGACCTCCGGCACCGTGACGGTGGACGGGCGCGACGTGAGCTCCGCCAACGAGGCTCAGCTCGTGGAATACCGCCGCGCCGATGTCGGCTTTGTCTTCCAGTTCTACAATCTGGTCCCCAACCTGACGGCGCTCGAAAATGTTGAGCTTGCGGCGCAAATCTGCCCCGATTCGCTCGATGCCGAGCAAACGCTTTGCCAGGTTGGCTTGGGTGAGCGCCTCGCCAACTTCCCCGCGCAGCTTTCGGGCGGCGAGCAGCAGCGCGTGTCCATTGCCCGCGCACTGGCAAAGAACCCCAAGCTGCTTTTGTGCGACGAGCCCACGGGCGCACTTGACTATAAAACCGGCAAGCAGATCTTGCAGCTGCTGCAGGACACTTGCCGCAAGCAGGGCATTACGGTCATCATCATCACCCACAACTCCGCGCTGGCGCCCATGGCCGATCGCCTGATCCGCTTTAAGAACGGTCGCGTGGAGAGCGAGACGGTCCAGCAAAATCCCGTGCCTATCGAGACGATCGAGTGGTAGCGCCCATGGACCAAGACCGCCAAAACAGCCTACGCCGCGACGCGCAGAACACGGAGCGCGAGCAGGATTTTACGACCTACCGCACTGCCCAAAGCTCAAACGATATGGTGCCGACGGTTTTTCGCCGTGGCATCTACCGCACAATCCGAGGCAGTCTTAAGCGCTTCTTGTCAATCGTGGTCATCACCGCGCTTGGCGTGAGCGTGATGTGCGGCCTTAAGGCGGGTTGCGAGGACCTGTGTGATTCGGTTGATGCCTACTTCGACCAGCAAAATGTCTATGACATTAACGTGCAGTCGACCTATGGCCTGACTGACGATGATCTCGACGCCATACAAGAGGTCGATGGCGTCGAAACGGCCGAGGGCATCTACACCGAGACCGCCTACACCGCCGTGGGTACAACGCGTGAGCGCGTGGTCGTGCAGAGTCTCTCCAAGGAGAACATCGATCAGCCGGTGCTCGTGAACGGCGATTTGCCCGAGAGCGCTGATGAAGTCGCGGTGACTTCGAAGTTCCTGAAGGCATCGGGCAAGAAAATCGGCGATACGGTGAGTTTTGCCGCCAATGACGCGAGCTCGTCGAACCAAAGCGCCAAGGATCAGTTTGCCGATGGCGATTACACCATCATGGCCGAGGTTCTCGATCCCACTGATGTGAGCTCCGACTCGACGGTCAACGCCTTCCGTGCCGCCTCGGCGGCGGACTATAAGTTCTATGTGAGCGAGGACGCCGCGACATCTTCTTCCTACTCCGCGGTCCACGTGGTCGTCGAGGGAGCCAAGGATCTCAACTCATATTCGGATGCCTACGCGGCAAAGATCAATGAGGTCAAGGGCAATATAGAGAAGATCCGCGAGGAGCGTGAGAAGGCGCGCGCTCAGGAGCTGACGGTCGACACGCCGACAAGCTTGGATGCGGCCGAGCGTCAGGCCGCCATGCTCTTTGGGATCGAGCAGGACAACATCAATCGCATGGCCGAGGGCAGCGACGAGCGTGCGCAGGCGCAAGCCGACCTGGACCAGCGCCGTGCCGCCGCCGACCAACAGTTTGCCGACGCCCGCGCCGAGCTTTCCGACCTGGGCGAATGCACCTGGTACATCCAGGACCGCGGCAATATCGCAAGCTACTCGAGCGTGGAGAGCGATAGCTCGTCAATTGAAGCCATCGCCACGGTGTTCCCGTTCATCTTCTTTATCGTCGCCGTGCTCATCAGCCTTACCACCGCCACGCGTATGGTCGAGGAGGAGCGCACGCTCATCGGCCTGTATAAGGCGCTCGGCTATTCGCGCGGACGCATCCTGTCCAAATACGTGGACTATGCGCTGTGGGCTTGTCTGATCGGCGGCGTGCTCGGCAACATCATCGGATTTGTGGGCCTGCCGCTGTTCCTGTTTACGGTGTTCGACGACATGTACTCGCTGCCCCAGATGTTGCTTTCGTACGACATCGTGTCCTCGATCGTTTCGGTGGCGCTGTTTGCCGTGGGCGTGGTGGGCGCCACGATTATCGCCTGCCGCCACGAGATGGCCGAGACCCCGGCCTCGCTCATGCGCCCCAAGGCCCCGCGCGCCGGCTCGCGTATCTTGCTCGAGCGCATCGGCTTTATCTGGCGCCGCATGGGCTTTTTGAACAAGGTGGCAGCACGTAACTTGTTCCGCTACAAAAAGCGCGCCTTTATGACCATCTTTGGCATCGCGGGCTGTACGGCGCTTGTGATTTGCGGCATGGGCATTCGTGATACGTCGGTCGCGCTTTCGCCCAAGCAGTACGGGCATATCACGCGCTATGACCTGCTGGCGGTTGCCAATCCCGACGATTTTTCGCAGACGTGCGCGGCGCTCGACGAGCGAAGCGCAGCCAAGGATTCCGACGTGACCGTGACTTCGACGCTGCCGATTATGACCGACAACGTCACCTTTACATTTGGCGGCAAGAGCGAGACCGTGCAGCTGATCGTGGTGCCCGATGACCGCACGAACGACCTGGACGACTACGTGCGTCTCGAGGATGAGTCCAAAGAGCCTCTATCTTTGCGCGACGGAGATGTGTATCTGAGCAAGAGTTCACAGCTGGTACTGGCGATTCAACCGGGCGATACGGCACACGTCCAGGATTCGTCGCTCAACGTAGCCAAGGTCAAAGTCAGCGACATTTCGCTCAACTATCTGGGCAACACGCTTTACATGACGCAGGGCACCTATGAGCGCGCGTTTGGGCGCAGCGTTCGCCTCAATGGCATCTTTGCGCTGCTCAAGGGTTCGTCGGCCGACCAGATTGCGTTTAGCAAGAAGCTTAAGAGTGACGGCTGGCTTTCGATTTCGAGCACGGCCGAGCATTGGGAGAACTTCGAGGCGAACTTCACTATCATCAATTCCGTCGTGGTGCTCGTGACCTTTATGGCGGCGTGCCTATCGTTTGTTGTGGTGTTTACGCTGTCCAACACGAACATTTCCGAGCGCGAGCGCGAGCTGGCGACCATTAAGGTGCTGGGCTTCCGCCGTGGCGAGGTGCACCACTACGTCAACAAGGAGACGTTGATCCTCACGGCGATCGGCGCTGCACTGGGCGTGCCGCTGGGCGGCTTGCTGGCCGAGAGCTTTACCTACATTTTGCAGATGCCGTCGCTGTACTTTGACGTCGAGGTCGAGCCACTGAGCTACGTGCTCGCCGTGCTGCTGGCCTTTGGCTTTACGTTTATCGTCAACCTCGCCACCAATCGTACCCTCAACAAGATCGACATGGTCGGCGCCCTCAAGAGCGCCGAGTAACCTGTCCTGGGATTCAAGTTCTAGCGAGCTGCCGACGCGCCCGCAGCAGTATTTTTGCATAAACCGCTCCGCCAAATGCATACTTTGACGGGGCGGTTGCTTTTTGCCCACAGGTACCCCAGGGGGCGCCGTGCAAATTCCGGAGTATTCAGCGTCCCGGGGTCCGCGGGCGCGGGGGCGGGTGCACAAAACCGCGCTGAAAGCCCCGATTCTGAGTCCCAACGCCTCTAGAGCCGCTCGTTTTTTTACAGGATGCGGCTCATGGTGCCTGCCTTTCGCCCAAAATCCAGTATGCAGGCACCCTCGGCTGCTGAATACTCCCAAAAATGCACGCCGCATCCTACCCCAGGCACCCGCAGCAAGAAGACGAATAGCCATGGCCTCCTTAGTTACCGCAGGAGGCCCCAGGGCTTACCTCCCAAATCTTTCCGCAGGACGGAAGGATCCCGCCGCGCGAAGCGCACGGCGGGATCCTGACATGTCCGAGGACGATTTGGGAGGTAAGCCCTGGGGCCTCCGATGAGAGCAGTTCCAGCCGAGGCTATTCGTCGCCGAAGCTGATGCCCAACGCCTTGGCCTCGCGTACCAGGTCGCTCTGGGGGTCGACATACTTGAGCTTGCCGGCGACCTCCTCGAGCGGCATGTGACACATCTTGCCGTCACGCAGGGCAATCATGTAGCCAAACTCGCCGCGTAGGCAGCCGAGTGCCGCCTCGACGCCGCACTGGGTCGCAAAGATGCGGTCCTGGGCGTCGGGCTGGCCGCCGCGCTGCGTGTGGCCGGGGATGGCGACGCGGGTCTCGCGACCAGTCTTGGCTTCGATCTCCTTGGCGATGTCGTAGACAATCGAGGGGCTCGTACGCTCGGCGAGCTTCTTCTTGTACTCCTTCTTGGACAGCGCCGCGTCCTCCTTGGAGATGGCGCCCTCGGCGACGGCCACGATGGTAAAGCGGCTGCCGGTTTCCATGCGATGCTCGATGGTCTTGATGACGTTATCCATGTCGTAGGGAATCTCGGGAATCAAGATGACATCCGCGCCGCCCGCGACGCCGGCGTACAGCGGGATCCAGCCAACCTTGTGGCCCATGATCTCGATGACAAACACGCGGCCGTGGCTCGAGGCGGTAGTGTGGATGTCGTCGATGCACTTGGTGGCGACGTCGATGGCGCTCGTAAAGCCAAACGTCAGCTCGGTGCCCCAGGTGTCGTTATCGATGGTCTTGGGCAGCGCGATAACGTTGAGGCCCTCTTCGCGCAGGCGGTTGGCGGTCTTGGTGGAGCCGTTACCGCCCAGCATAAACAGGCAGTCGAGCTGCAGCTTATGATAGGTGTGGACCATCGCCGGCACCTTCTCGACACCATCGGCCTCGGGGGTATCCAGACGCTTGAACGGCGTGCGGCTCGTGCCCAGGATGGTGCCGCCGCGGGTGAGGATGCCGCTAAAATCGGCGGGCGTCATGACGCGGAACCTGCTGTAGATAAGGCCCTGATAGCCGTCCTCAAAGCCATAAATCTCGATAGGCTCTTCGCTATTGGTCATAAGCGTTTTGACGATGCCGCGCATGGTGGCGTTGAGCGCCTGGCAGTCGCCGCCACTAGTAAGAAGACCGATCCTAAGCATGGTGAATCCTTCCGGGCAAGTTATAACATGCGCATAAGTTTACCCCCGCACACTGTTGATACGGGGGTAAACGTGTTAGCTCAAGCGTATGGAAATGTAAGCAACGTCAGGGAACGTAAGGTCGACGGGCCTGGCTCCTTACAGTGCGAAGGCGTCGACGTCGCCATTCTTTTGGTTGGGCAGCACTTCGTCACCATAGCAGGCGTAGAAGTTCGTGACCTGGCGCACGGGCGTCGCCTTGCATGCGCGGTCGGGATCGCGCGGATCCCACTCCACCACCCGTGCGTCACCGGCGGCGTCGTTGATAAAGAAGTGGTAATCGCGTCCGGCCATGGCGTGCATGTCGTGGGCGGAAAGTAGGTCGACGGCCTCTTGCGTGGTAGCCGCGCGGTCGAGCACCAGACGGATGGCGAGCGAGGTATTGATGACGGGGCGTTGCGTGTCCTGGTCACAGGGCTTGGAATCCAGGGTGAGTACGGCAATGGACACGCCACATTCGTTGACGCCGTCGAGCTGGGCAAACGGGCCCATCAACGCCGCGGCGCGTCCGGTGATGGAGTCAAGCGGAGTGTTGGCGCCCAGGTTATTGAGGGCGGCAAACCCGATGGAAGCATAGCCGCCGCGTGGGTGATTGCGCACCAGCAGCGCCGAGGTGTCGTCCTTAAAGTCGTAATTGCGACCGGTGCGCACGCGGCCTTCGGCATCTACGGCGACAAAAGCGCTGCAGGCAAACTGGGGCGCCTGGACATGTGCCGGCACACCGGGCAGCACCTGCGCCACCACGGCATCGATGTAGGCCTGGTCGTCGCGCACGCCAGCGGCGATGATGCGATCAAGATCGTAGTCGTAGGCGATGTCGATTGCGTACAGGTCATAGCCATCCGCGTAGCCGGTCAAGCGTTTGAGCGACGCGGCGGACTTGATTTGCTTGTGATAAACGATACCGGTGGCAGCGGCAAGGCCGACGGCGACTCCCGCGACACCGCAGGCGATGGCAATGTTACGTGGCTTCATGGCGGCTCCTCTCGTCCTGTTAGCGTAATTGTCGCAAAAGGTGCACGGGCATGATGGCTCAACTTGGTGAGCGGTGCGGGATTAAACACGGAATGAAGAGTGCAGCGCTGGCGTGGCGGGGTATGCTGGAGGGGACCATCAACCCAGCGAAAGGGGAGAGCATGACGGATCAGGAAACGTCCGAGCGCGCGCATGTGACGGCCGATGATATCGAGGCCGCCAACGACCTTATCGACTTTATCGAGGCGTGCCCCAGCATGTTCCATACGGCGGCGACCATTATGGCCGAGCTCGACGAGGCGGGCTTTACCTACCTGCCCGAGAACGCGGCGTGGGATATCGAGCCGGGCGGGCGTTATTACACGCAGCGTAATACCTCGAGCGTTGTTGCCTTTAAGGTGGGCGAGGACCTGGCCGCAACCTGGGGCGAGGACGGCGTTGCCGGCGACTATCATTTTCAGCTCACGGCGTCGCACAGCGATTCGCCGACGTTTAAGGTCAAGGCTGTGCCCGAGCTTGACGGCGCGGGCGAGACGCTGCGCCTGAACACCGAGGCCTACGGCGGCATGATCGACTACACCTGGTTCGATCGCCCGCTGGCGCTCGCGGGCCGCGTACTGGTGCGCGAGGGCGACCGTATTGAGAGCCGCCTGCTTGCCACCGAGCGCGAGGTTGCCATTATTCCGAGCCTTGCCATCCATATGAACCGTGGCGTTAACGAGGGTTTTGCGCCTAATCGTTCTGTCGACCTGTGCCCGCTCATCAGCGCTGGTGACCTTAAGCAGGGCGACTTTGACGCCCTGATCGCCGACGAGCTGGATGTTGAGCCCGAGCAAATTCTGGGCCGCGATCTGTTCCTGGTCAACCGCCAGGATGCGCGCATTTGGGGCTGGGCCGACGAGTTTATCTCGACGCCCAAGCTCGACGACCTGGCCTGCGCCTACACCTCGCTGCAGGCATTTTTGGGTGCCGAGAACGCGCACGACGTTTCGGTCTTTTGCTGCTTTGATAACGAGGAGGTTGGCTCCGAGACCAAGCAGGGAGCCATGTCGACGTTCTTGGCCGACGCGCTGCGCCGCATTAACGGATCGCTGGGCTTTGACGACGAGTCGTACCATCGCGCCCTTGCCGCCTCGATGCTTGTAAGCTGCGACAATGCACATGCCGTGCACCCCAACCACGCCGAGAAGTGCGATGCCCGCAATCAGGTGGTGCTCAACGGCGGCATCGTCATCAAGGAAGCCGCCAACCAGCACTACTGCACCGACGCCTTTAGCCGCGCGGTGTTCCAGGCTATTTGCGATGACGCCGACGTACCCACGCAGGCCTTCGCCAACAAGAGCGATATGGCCGGCGGCTCCACGCTCGGCAACCTGTCGAACATGCAGGTGAGCATGCACGCCGTGGACGTGGGCCTGCCGCAGCTTGCCATGCACTCGAGCTACGAGACCGGCGGCGTGCGCGACGTCATGTACGCCATCCGCGCCCTCACCGCCTTCTACGAGCGCAACCTAACCATCAACGGCGCCGAAAGCGTGGAACTCTAAAACCTACCAAAAAGGGATAGGTTTATTTTGGCAGGTTTTATCTGGGCAAATGCCGCAACACCAACGGCAAGGCGGAACTGCTAAGGCTTGCAGATGAAGCCGACACCAGCGAAACGCCGCAGGTAGAGCGCACGCCAGCGAGAGCCCGCCGTTTGAGCCAAGGTGCCGTGAAATGAAAAGGCGCTGACCTTCTGGTCGCGCCTTTGAAATTGAACGGCAGATTGGCCAAACGGCGGGCCCGCAGCGTCGGCTCATTACGCCGTTTGTAAAACGGCGTAATTCTTAGTGCTCGATCCAGCAGCGTAGGGTCTCGCCGGCCTGCAGGTGACGCAGATTCTCCGCGGCGATGTCGACCACGTTATTGAGCGTGGCGGCTAGGTGGAACCAGCCGGAGACGTGCGGCGTGATGAGCATGTTAGGCGCATCCCACAGTGGGCTTGTCTCGGGTAGCGGCTCGGGGTCGGTGACGTCGACCGCGGCGCCGGCGAGACGTCCCGACTCCAGAGCGGCAACCAAGTCGTCGGCGACCACAAGGTCGCCGCGGCCGCCGTTGGCAAAGAAGGCGCCCGGTTTCATCGCGGCGAAGAACTCGGCGTTCGCCAGGCCGCGGGTCTCGGGTGTGCTGGGCATAAAGGAAGCGACGATGTCAGCCTCGGCCAGGCGCTCGGACAGGGCGTCCATGCCGTCCATGTCCTCAAACACAATGGGATAGACGAGCGGATGGCGCTTGATGCCGCGGACGTGCGCGCCCATGCTGCGGCAGAGCGTGGCAAAGTGGCCGCCGATATCGCCCGCGCCCAGCACCAGCACGTTGGCATTTTTGAGCGAGGTGACCGGCCCTAAGTCCTCCCAGCGATGCTCGCGCTGCAGGTCCTGGTAGCCGGGCAGGCGCTTCATCATAGACAGCACCATGGCAAACATGTGCTCGCTCACAGCCTGGCCGTAGGCACCCACCGAGCAGGAAAGCTTAGCGTCGGCCGGCACGGTGCCGGCGGCCAAGTAATCGTCATAGCCGGCGGTCTGCAATTGCAACAGCTGGAGATGCTCGCATGCCGTGAGCATGCCAGGGTCGATGTTGCCCAGGATCACGTCGGCATCGGCGACCTGCTCGTGCGTGGCGGCGTCGGCGCTCGTGTAGATAAAGTCCTCGCCCGGAGCGCTCGACTCAAGAATTGCGCGATGACGGTCGTTGACGGGCAACAAAACCAGAATGTTCACAAGCAGTCCTCTCCGCTCGACCTGCCAAAAAGGGACAGGTTTATTTTGGCAGGTTTTATCAGGCAAAACGTTCAAATAAAACGCCGGGCTTCGCGATGGTTAACATATCCATCGCGAAGCCCGGCGCATCTACGGCTACCAGCTCAGCAGCTCGTAGCCGTCCTCGGTCACCACGAGCTGTACCTCGCACTGGGCCGAATCGCTACCGTCCTTGGTGCGCACGCACCAGCCGTCGCCCTTGCTGATCTTAATGTCGGGCGCTCCGGCATTGACCATGGGCTCGATGGTAAAGACCATGCCCGGGGCCATGATGGTGTCCACATCGGGCGCCTCGGTGGTAAAGCCCACAAACGGGTCCTCGTGGAACTCCTTACCGATGCCGTGTCCGCCGTACTCGCGCACCACGCTAAAGCCGGCGTCCTCGACCGTCTTTTGCACGGCCTCGGCCATCACGGACAGCGGCAGCCACGGCTTGACGGCGGCCAGACCCGCCTCCACGCTGGCGCGGGTGACGTCGACCAGGCGCTGACGCTCGGCCGAGACCTCGCCGATGCAGAACATACGGCTCGAGTCGCTAAAGTAGCCGTCCAAAATCGTGGAGCAGTCCACGTTGATAATATCGCCCTCGTGCAGCACGTCCGTATCGCAGGGGATGCCGTGACAGACGACGTCATTGATCGAGGTGCACACGCTTTTGGGGTAGCCCTCGTAGTTGAGGTCGGCCGGCGTGCCACCGTGCTCGACGGTGTAGTCGTAGATCATCTGGTCGATCTGGTTGGTGGTCATGCCCGCGGCGATGTGCTCGCCTACGTAGTCGAGCACGCCCACGTTGATGGCGGCCGAGCGCTTGATGCCCTCGATATCGGCGGGCGTCTTGTAGAGCGTGCGGGGCAGGACCTCCCAGCCCTCTTCCCACAGGCGCTCGAGGCGCTCGTCGAAGGCGCTATGACATTTCTTATATTTTTTGCCGCTGCCGCACCAGCAAGCGTCGTTGCGGCCGGGCACAGGTCCGTTGTCAAACATGGCTAACTTCCTTTCATCCGCAGCTAGTATAGCCCACTCACGTGTCCATAAAAGTTGCGGTGATATAGTTCCGATTTAAGCGGTTTAACAGCACAAATAGGAACTATATCACCGCAACTGATGGGGCGGGATGGCGGGCACTAGCTGCTGCGTGGTTTTGCTAGTAGCTCACCTGGCAGGGAATGCCGAGGGCGCGCACGCGCGCGGCAATGGCGTCGAGGGCCTCGGGTGCTGCTTTGGCAAGGCCGGCGACCGGTGTCTCGCGCGCCACCGTGTAGATGGTCGCTTCTTGTGGGCGAATGCGCTCAAGCGCCGCGAGCCAGGGGGCGACGTACTCCTCGCCGGTGTTGTCGATGAGCTTGCCCTGATACTCGCCGTTCAAAAAGATCGTCTGGATAATAACGTGACCGTCAAAGCTTGCGAACGTCTCGATCTGGTGCTCGACGTCGTAGGGGCCAACGGGCTGGTCGAGCAGCTGGATAAACGCCGGTTCGACGGTATCGAGCTTAAGAATGTTGTCGTCGACCATCATGAGCGCGTCGTGCACTTCGGGGCGGTCGGCGCGCGTGCCGTTGGAGAGCACGGCGATCTTGGAGTTTGGGGCAAGCTCGTCGCGCAGCGCGACGGCGCCGGCGATGGCCTGCGGAAACTCCGGTGCGGCGGTGGGCTCGCCGTTGCCTGCGAAGGTGATCACATCGGGGAGCTCGCCCTCGGCTGCCATCTCGCGCAGCTTTGCCTCGAGCGCGTCGAGTACCACGGCGGCTGTGTTGTACGGCTCATGGCAGGGGCGCTCGGCGTTGAGGCCGTTTTCGCAGTAAATGCAGTCGAACGTGCAGATTTTGCCGCTGGCCGGCATCATGTTGACGCCGAGCGAGAGGCCAAGGCGACGGCTGCGAACGGGCCCAAAGATGGGGCTGGCATTCAAATACGTAGACATAGGCATATGCTCCTCAAGACAATTGTGCCTAAGCATAGCATCGGCTCCAAAGCAAGGCGCGGGCTCTTGCTTTACAAGTTTCGTTTTTTCACGTCGCTCATTATGCCGCGCCATGAAAAGCCTCGGGTCGGGTACAGTTAATCTGTTAACAAGGCGTAAGGCAATGCGGGTCCATCCAACCGCACTGACGTGCAACTGGATGAGCATTGATGATGGGGGCACAACATGGATTTTACGGTCGAGAATGCGGGCACCACGATTGCCTGTCGCGAATATGCCGGCCCGGATGTGTCGCCTGATACTCCTGCCTTGGTGTGCGTGCACGGCGCTTGTGTCGACGGCACATTTTTCGACGGTATCGCTTGTGAGCTCAGTCGCAACTACCGCGTAATTGCCTACGACCGCCGCGGCTGCGGTGACAGCAGCGATGCGGCAGACGACAGCTATGATCTTGCCGCTCAGGCCGCCGACCTGCAAGCCGTGATCGAACACGTTGGCGCTCCGGCAAATGTGCTTGCGCATAGCGCCGGTACGTTGGTGGCGCTGGAGCTTCTTCGCACCGAACCCCATCTCGTCGCCCGTGCGATTCTGCATGAGCCGGCTGTGTCGGCCGAAGGCGCCGGTATGGGCGCAGCTCCGGTTTTGCTCGATATGATTGCGGCTGGAAAGGTTTCAAGGGCGCTCCGGCTTTTCTTGGGAGCCCTCGGCGACTTGGACCCCGAGGCTCCTGGGACGACCGAAGCGGAAGTCAAACATGCCCTGCGCAATGGTCGTTGCTTTATGGCGAACGAATATGGAACAAATATGACTTACGTTCCCAATTGGGATAGTGTCTGCGCATCGAAGTCCGTTGCTGCTGTGCTTCTCGGCGAGCTTTCGGTCGATACACCCCGCGAGGCTGGCACGCGAGCGGCTGCCGAATATCTCGATTGCCCCCTTGTGACGATCCCGGGCGCGCATAACGGTCTGCGCGATCGCCCCGTTACGGCGGCAAACGCCGTTCGCGATGTCTTGAAGCGTTAGCACGCTCGATGACCTGCGGGGAGAGGGGCTGTTAGCGTTTCGTCATTGTTAACGAATGCGCCCATAACCGCGCGCCTGCGGCTCCATTACCGCCGTTTGCCAGGTCATAAAAATGCAACGATAATCGCGCGTTTGCCTTCAGCTGTTAGATGTTACCCTTGTACCAATTGATATGCACCGTTGCCGTGCGTAACGATAGGAAGGGCCCCATATGCTCAATAATCACGAGGTCAATCTAACCGACGAGGAGGCTGCCGCCGAGGTCGCCCGCGTCGCGAAGACCTACCCCGTGGTGCGTTTGCTGTCGGCCGATCAGATTAAGAGCGAGCCTAACTGCCTGCTCGCCGGCAATCGGTGCCCTTGTCTGCGCCAGTCAAGTCTTGAGGCCTTGGCAGGTTCCGATGATGTATCGGAGCAGCTGCTCAATGATGGTACCGAGTACCGTGCTCGCCTGCGCCCTCTGAAGGTCGAGGGCGAGCCTCACGTCCTGCTGATGGTGCGTCCGATCGATGAGCAAGAGGCTGCAGAAGAGGACCTTGTCTACACCGACGTGCTGACGGGTGTGCGCAATCGCCGATATTACGAGGAAAAGCTCCGTAGCGCCCGCATGAATGCCGGCGTTGCGGTGATCGACCTTGATGATTTTAGGGTCTTCAACGATACGTGTGGCCGTCATGCCGGCGACCTTGCGCTCGGTGCTGTGGCGACAGCCATACGCAGCGGAATTCGTTCGACTGACGAGCTTGTACGCTATGGCTGCGACAAGTTTGTGGTCGTCATGCCCAATATTCCCTCCGATGACTTCACCCGTCGCCTGCACCAGGTGTCCGATGCCGTTCATGCCACGATTGTTCCGGGCCATGAGTACGTGAGCTTGACGGCATGTGTTGGTGGTGTTCGCATTCATGGCGAGACGGTCGATGAGGGCGTTGGCCGCGCTGTCCAGTTATTGAGCCGCGCTAAGGCAAAAGCCGGTACGGTCGTGACCGACGCCGATTCCATCGAAGCCTTCCAAAGCGAAAAGCCTTTGGTGCTTATTGTCGATGACTCCGACATGAACCGAGCGATTCTCAACGAGATGCTCAAGGACGAGTATTGCATCCTCGAGGCCGACAACGGTCGTACGGCGCTCGATATGGTCGACCGCTATGGCGATGAGTTGTCGCTCGTGCTGCTGGATATTGTCATGCCGGGCATAAGCGGCTTTGAGGTGCTGGCCGATCTGTCGCGCCGATCGGGTATCGATAATCTGCCTGTCATCATGATTTCGAGCGAAGATTCCGATGATGCGGTTTTGCGCGCGTACGAGCTGGGCGCCTCGGACTATATCAACCGCCCGTTTGACTCCCGTGTCGTGCGCCGCCGTGTAAGCAACACCATCCGCCTATACGCCAAACAGCGCCGCCTGACGAACCTGCTGTCCCAGCAGTACAACGAGCGCGTCAAGAACAGTCGCATGCTCATCGACATCATGGCCGGCGTCATGGAGCTTCGCAACGACGAGAGCGGCAGGCACGTTACGAATATCGAAAAACTGACCGAGCTGCTGCTTGACTGTCTGGTCCAGCGTAGCGACACGATCTCCCTCGATAATGAGGAGCGCTCCACGATTGCCCTGGCTTCGGCGCTGCACGATATCGGCAAGATGGCGATTGACGATGCGATCCTCAACAAACCCGGGCGCCTTACGCCCGAGGAGTTCGAGATTATGAAGACGCATACCACGATCGGTGCCGACATGTTGCTTGAGCTGGGCCGCCATCACGTCGGCAATGCGCTTATGGAATATGCGTACCAGGTTGCGCGTTGGCATCACGAGCGCTGGGACGGCAAGGGCTATCCCGATGGCCTTAAGGGCGACGAGATTCCCATTGCCGCGCAGGTGGTCTCGGTGGCCGACGTGTATGATGCGCTGACGAGCGTGCGCGTGTACAAGGACGCTATCCCGCACAAGGAGGCAATCCAGATGATCCTGGACGGTAAGCGCGGCACCTTTAACCCGCTGTTGCTCGACTGCCTGCTCGAGGTGCAAGACCGTATTGCCGAGACGTTGGCACGCCCCGCCGACGTCGTTGCGTTTCCCACGATTTAGTTTGACCAAAGGAGTTTTAATCCATGATTTCCATGCGTGAGGCGTATGAGAAGATCGGCGCTAATTATGATGACGCGTGCGCTCGGCTGATGGGCGGGGAAATGCTTGCCCGCTTTGCCCTCAAGTTTTTAGATGACGAGAGCATGGACAAGCTGGAGGCCGCCATGGCGGCGGGAGACGCCGAAGGTGCGTTTATGGCAGCGCACACGCTCAAGGGCGTGAGCCAGAACCTGGGATTCGATAATCTGTACGAGCCGGCGGTTGTGGTGACCGAAGCACTGCGCGGCGCCGATGCCGTTGACGGCGCTCGCGAGGGAATGCATGCGTTGCAGCAGCAATATGCGGCTACGATGTCGGCCCTGCGCGAGGCGGCCGAATAAGAGCTTGCAAGCCTTGGGCTGCGTGCCGGCCACATATAGGTAAAAGGGCGCCCCGCCGGACCATGTTGAACTGCCTCCCATTTCTTGGACACGAGAAATGGGAGGCTTTTTATGCGTGTCG
>CABUKS010000037.1 GCA_902492235.1 uncultured Collinsella sp.
TTGCTGCACTGACTTTTCTGAATGCCGGGCCCGAATTAGTTAACCTAGCTCCCGGGGCGGACCGGAGGGCATGAAGTTTGTCGCGAGTTCCGCACGCAAAGGAAAGCACTTAATGTGCTTTCCGTCTTGCGCAGGACTGTAGAGCAGCAAACTTCATGCCCTCCGGTCCGCCCCGGGAGCCACCGCTAAGTTATCCCCCGGCATTCAGAAAATCTAAGTGCCAAAAAATAAGATTTTTTGACTCCGTGTTGTATAACCCGCCATTCGTGGGTATCATTCAACGCGTACGCAAACAAAAAGGGTTAATTCGCGTGGCATAACCACGCGGCCCAAAAAGGAGGAGACAAGCATGTCGTCTTTGAAGCCGCTTGCAGATCGTGTTCTGGTCAAGCCCGACGAGGCCGAGCAGAAGACCGCTTCTGGTCTGTACATCGCCAGCAACGCTCAGGAGAAGCCGCAGCGCGGCACCATCGTTGCCGTGGGCGCCGGCAAGGTCAACGACAAGGGTGAGCGCATCCCCATGGACGTCAAGGTTGGTGACGTTGTCATCTACGGTAAGTTCGGTGGCAACGAGGTCAAGGTCGACGGCGAGAAGTATCTGCTGATGCGCGCCGACGACATCTACGCTGTCGTCGAGGCCTAGTCTCGTCAGAATCTCTGATTCGTCTTTGAACGCGCCCGCCGCATAGGACTCGGAAGCGGCGACGCGAGTCACATTTCTTTTGGAGGATTACCTACCATGGCAAAGAACATTACGTTCAACACCGATGCCCGCGCTAAGCTTGCCAAGGGCGTCAACACTCTGGCCGACGCCGTTACCGTCACCATGGGCCCCAAGGGTCGCTACGTTGCGCTGCAGCGCACGTTCGGTGCCCCGACCATCACCAACGACGGCGTTTCCGTCGCCAAGGAGATCGAGCTCGAGGACAACATCGAGAACATGGGCGCTCAGCTGGTGAAGGAGGTCGCCACCAAGACCAACGACACCGTGGGTGACGGCACCACCACCGCAACCCTGCTCGCCCAGGCCATCGTCAACGACGGTCTGCGCAATGTCGCCGCTGGCGCCAACCCGCTGGCCATCCGTCGCGGCATCGACAAGGCCGTCAACGCCGCCGTCGCCGAGATGAAGAAGCAGGCCAAGCCGGTCGAGACCAAGGAGCAGATCGCTTCCGTCGGTACCATCTCCGCCGGTGACCCCGAGGTCGGCGAGAAGATCGCCGAGGCCATGGAGGTCGTGGGCAAGGACGGCGTCATCACCGTCGAGGATTCCCAGACGTTCGACATCACCATCGACACCGTCGAGGGCATGCAGTTCGACAAGGGCTATGTCTCCGCTTACTTCGTCACGGACAACGACCGTATGGAGGCCGTGATGAAGGATCCGTACATCCTCATCACCGACCAGAAGATCTCCAGCGTTCAGGACATCATGCCCGTTCTCGAGGCTGTCCAGCGCGCTGGCCGTGGCCTGCTCATCATCGCTGAGGACATCGACGGCGAGGCTCTGCCTACCCTGGTCCTCAACAAGATCCGTGGCGCCCTCAACGTCTGCGCCGTCAAGGCTCCGGGCTACGGCGATCGCCGCAAGCGCATCCTCGAAGACATCGCCGTCCTCACCGGTGGCCAGGCTGCCCTGGACGAGCTGGGCGTGAAGGTTGCTGACATCACCGCTGATATGCTCGGTACCGCTAAGTCCGTCACCATCTCCAAGGACAACACCGTCGTCGTCGGTGGCGCTGGCTCCAAGGAGGCCATCGACGCTCGTATCGCTCAGATCAAGGGTGAGATGGAGAACACCACCTCTGACTTCGACCGCGAGAAGCTCCAGGAGCGCCTGGCCAAGCTCTCCGGTGGCGTTGCCGTCATCAAGGTCGGCGCTGCTACCGAGTCCGAGCTCAAGGAGATCAAGCACCGCGTCGAGGACGCCCTGCAGGCTACCCGCGCTGCTGTCGAGGAGGGCATTGTCGCCGGTGGCGGCGTCGCCTTCATGGATGCTGCTCCTGCGCTCGATGCTGTCGAGATCGACGACCCCGAGGAGAAGATCGGCGTCGATATCGTCAAGAAGGCTCTGACTGCTCCGGTCGCTACCATCGCCAAGAACGCTGGTTTTGAGGGCGCTGTCGTGGTCGACAAGGTTGCCGAGCTGCCCGCCGGCCAGGGTCTCAACTCTGCCAACGGCGAGTGGGGCGACATGATCGAGATGGGCGTCCTCGACCCCGTCAAGGTCAGCCGCGTCACCCTGCAGAACGCTGCTTCTGTCGCCAGCCTGATCCTCATCACCGAGGCCACCGTCTCCGATGTGCCCAAGAACACTCAGCTTGAGGACGCTATCGCTGCTGCCACCGCTGGTCAGCAGGGCGGCGGTATGTACTAAGGCCGACAAGGTCTAGAACTCCCACCGGGAATCCGGGGGCGTGACGGGGACTTCTCTCCGGAACGTCCTCGGTTAGATTAGGGCCCCTTGTCCTGCTCCTTTGGAGCCGCGGACAAGGGGCCCTTTTTTATTTAATGAGGCGCTTTCCGTTTTGTTTGAATGGTGATGTAAGAGGAAGGGCGCCGAGGAATCAGAGCAGCCCTCTTGCTCGCTCGTCGTAGATTTTATTGAGCTCCGATTGCACGTACTCTTCTTTGAGCTTGGCAATGAAACGCACGTCCGAGAACAGTCGGTAGATGAGTATCGCTGCGCCTCCGAGGTCGAGGCACTCGGGATTCTCTTTGATTAACGCCCGTATGACGCTGCTTGAAGTTGCGATGGTATCGGACAGGAGGATGATTTTCTTGGTACGTGCTTGGTACATCTCGGTGCAGTAATCTGATCCGTCGTCCTTGAATATCAACGAGCACCCGTGAAGTGCCGCTATCAACCAGTTGATAAGCGCCGCCATACCTGCCTGCACGCCGACTTTCAGCACATCGCCGGTGCTGACGTATTTGGTAAGCGCCTCGGTATGTGTTTTGTCGAGGATGAGATTGGCGAATGGAATCTGTATCCCGCATGGCGTGTAGAGGTCTGTGCCGATGTGGATCAGCTGCTTGATCAGAGCAGCCGCGGCGGCTTCCGGCTCGCTCACGACGCGCCTTCCTGCCGCAACCAGCATCTCTACAGTCCCGGCGGGCGCCCCGATCTGCGGATTTTTCCCAAAGGCGTCATAGGAGACCGAGTAGGTTGCGGGAATTCGTGCACCAATACCAAAAATGTTGGTGTCTTTAACGCAGGTGATGCTGTTGGTCATGATGTTAGATGTTCCGAACACGAGACCGAGCACTGGGTCGTGGCCGAGGGTCGCGAACCGGTGGTTTGCGCCCTTGAAGAGTCCGATGTTTTCTGCTTCGTAGCGTGTCGCGTCGTAGGGCACTCCACGTGAATTAAGAATATGATGTTTTGAAGCGAACAGATGGTTCGATTCCCGCGGCATCCTGTCATCGAAACCAGAGAAGACACGACCTTGGAAGTCGTGCAAAGCGTGTTCTTTTGCGTTGCCCGCTCCGGCACACTCGACCTTTGTCAGTGAGTTGATGATAAGAATGCGGGCGACTTGGAGCATAGTTGCGGCGACGACGAAGGCCGCGTCGGCATCCTGCAGTCGTGTCCGCTCCTTGAACTCCCGGTCGATGCGCTGAAGGTTCTCGCCGTACTCGCGGACGGACTTTTCGACTGCCCGCTCGGCCCGGCTCTCGTCAACGGCCATGCATGCCGCCCTCGCCGCCATATAGTCGGCAAAGAGCCTGCAGGCATGCTCCTCTTCTTCTGTCACCTGACCGTCCGACGCCGCGGCGACATACAACTGCTCGGCTATGGAGTCCAGCGACACGATGCTAACGTTGTCCAAGCAGTCCTTGACTTGGTCGAAGGACAAACCCTCGTCATCCGCGATGGCCTGCACCTTCGTCTTGACGTTATTTGGGAGGCCGCCGTCCAGCTTGAGGTAATTGAGACCCTCCTCGAGCCACTTCTGCTCCTCTTGGGAGAAGTCACCGTCGCAGCGCATCAGGAAGCAAAGCGTCGCCACGTACGCGTAGATGAAATTGTGTCGCTTCTCTCCCGCAAGGTAGGCGCCCTGCTTGATTCCGTCACGGAAACCCTTGATGCGTGCCCCTGCGGAGTCGCGCGGAGAATGAGTTCTCCTTGATGGCATTGATTCCGCCCTCCACGGTCGATGCCGCGTCGGACGCAAGGGACGATGCTCCTTGGGCCAGATCTACGGCGGCACCGATGACAATTCCGCCTACCGTGTTCGCGGCTCCTGCAATCGTTTTTCCTGCATCAGACGACGCAATTTGCTCGCCGGCACTCGACATACCTTCCGCAACCGAGCACATGGCGCTGCCGATGGCCTCGGATGCCGAGGTGGCCGTATCGACGATAACGTTTCCCGCGCCCTCAGCTGCATTCGTGGCGTCTTTGGCGGCGGACTCGATGACCGCCGATGCGTCTTTTGCCGCCTCACCGGCGGCTCGGGCGGCTTGGGATAGAGCTTTCCCGAGATTAAGTTCTACTGCCAATTTGTTCTCCTGACATACGCGGGTTGCGCAGTGACCTCCTTCATACTACTGCGCGGTGCGGAGCATTGGGCTCGTCGGTGGATTGATGATTTCGGAAAGCGGGATACTGCATCTCCATTCCGTTTCCCTACCATAAATTACCCTTGGCATACTTGCGCGAAAGCCTACTGGTGCTACACTTGCAAGTGCTGTTTCAGGGCGGGGTGAAATTCCCCACTGGCGGTAAATCGGGCGGCGCCAAAGGGGTGCCGTGGCGCAGGCGAGGCGTCTGCGGCCGAGCCGATGAGTCCGCGACCCGTGTGTGCGTTGGCTCGCATGCCGGCTGAACTGGTGAGACCCCAGTACCAACGGTTAGAGTCCGGATGAAAGAGGCAGGTGATCTTATGTCTGAACAGTCGCAGCATATCCATTTTGAGAACACGAATAGGTGGAGCACCAAACAGCTCGTAACCATGGCGTTGATGTGCGCCTTGGGCGCCCTGTTTATGTACGTGCAGCTGCCCATTCTTCCTTCGGCGCCGTTTTTGACCTATGACCCGTCGCTGGTGCCGGCGATGGTGTGCGGGTTTGCGTACGGCCCTGGTGCCGGCACTGCCGTTGCCGCCATGGCGATCGTTATCCATGCACTCACCACGGGCGACTGGGTCGGCGCGCTTATGAACCTGGTTGCCACGCTGGGCTACATTCTGCCCGCGGCTATCGTCTACCAGAAGATGCATACCTATAAGGGTGCCGTGATTGGCCTGGTGCTCGGCGTTATTGCCGCTACGGCGTTGTCTATGGCCGCAAACCTTACCATTGGCGTATGGTTCTGGTATGGCTCGGTCGATGTGATCGCCCCGCTCATGCTTCCCGCCGTTTTGCCGTTCAACCTTATCAAGACCGTGCTTAACTCGGTGTTGACGCTGGCGGTGTATAAGGCGGTCTCCGACCTCATCACGCCTAAAAAGGACCAGGTCAAAGGCCGCGCATGATTGAGTGTCGGGGCGTTTCCTTTAGCTATGACGGTGCCGTACCGGCACTCGACGGCGTCGATCTGAACATCGAGGATGGCGAGTTTTTCTGCATCCTCGGCGGAAACGGGTCGGGCAAGTCGACGTTTGCCAAGCATCTGAATGCGCTGCTGCAGCCCGATGCGGGCACGGTGCGCATCGATGGCATAGATGCGTCCGACCCCGAGCTGGTCTACGACATTCGTTCGACCGCGGGCATGGTATTCCAGAATCCCGATGATCAGCTGGTGGCAACGCTTGTCGAAGATGACGTTGCGTTCGGTCCCGAAAACCTTGGCGTGCCATCGGCGCAAATTGCGCAGCGCGTACGCGAGGCGCTGAAGGGCGTGGGCCTGGTGGGCTTTGAGTGCCACGAGACCCATGCGCTTTCGGGCGGCCAAAAGCAGCGCGTGGCGCTTGCCGGCGTGCTCGCCATGGAACCGCGCGTGCTCATATTGGACGAGGCCTCCTCGATGCTCGATCCGCGCGGACGCAAGGGCCTCATGAAGGCTTGCCGCGCGTTGCACGATCGCGGCATGACTATCGTGATGATTACGCACTTTATGGAAGAAGCCGCCGAGGCCGATCGTGTCGCCGTGTTTCAGACAGGGCGCGTTGCCATGCTCGGTACGCCCGAGGAAATCTTGACGCGGGCAGACGAACTTGTGCAGCTCAACTTGGATATGCCGGCGTCGTGCTGTCTAGGTAGGGCACTTCGTGAGAAGGGCGTACCCGTTTGCGCGCAGGTGCGTGAGGCGGATATGGTCGCCGAGATTGCACAGGCTTATGCCGAGCGGAGTGGGGCGGACATAGCAGGGCAGCCTTCCGCATCCGATTCCCATGTGCTTGACAATGGATCCTCTGCGGCCGACGGGATAGCCGCGTCGGAGCCCGTTATCGAGATTTCGCACCTCTCGCATAGTTACTCGCTGAGCGCCCGCGAGCGCCGTCGCTGGCGCAAGCGCTCGGCCACTGCGGGCGCATCGAGCAAACAGGCCCTTTGGGGCAACGATCCAAACAGCCCCTGGGCGCTTCGTGATGTTACGCTGACGGTGCGTCGTGGCGAGTTTCTGGGACTGGCGGGTCATACCGGCTCGGGTAAATCGACGCTGGTTCAGCATCTCAACGGGTTGATTCGTCCGCAGGAGGGAAGCGTTTGCGCGCTGGGGCTCGACCTATCAAACAAGAAAGACGCCGCCGCTGTTAAGGCCAAGGTCGGCGTGGTGTTTCAGTATCCCGAGCGCCAGCTATTTGCCGAGACCGTGGCGCAGGACGTGGCGTTTGGCCCGCGCAACCTTGGCCTGCCGCAAGACGAGGTCGCACGCCGTGTCGCATCATCGCTCGCACGCGTGGGACTTGACCTTGCCGCGATAGGCGACAAGAGCCCCTTTGAGCTTTCGGGCGGCCAGCAGCGGCGTGTGGCGTTTGCTGGCGTGCTTGCTATGGAGCCCGAGGTCCTAGTACTCGATGAGCCCATGGCAGGGCTCGATCCGGCTGCGCGCAGGGATTTCCTAGGGCTCATCGGTCGACTCCATCGCGAGGGCCTGACCGTTGTCATGGTTTCGCACAGCATGGATGATCTGACAAATTGTTGTAACCGTATCGTTGTGATGAACGAGGGCGCCGTGTTTGCCGAGGGAACGCCCGCGCAGGTTTTTGCGCGCGCGGATGAGCTCAAGTCGATCGGCCTGGGCGTTCCTGCCGCCCAGCGTATGGCGCTGGCGCTCGCGGAAGCGGGCGTGCCGCTGCACTTTGACGGCCTCTATACGGTTGAGTCGTTGGCAGACGAGTTGGTGGACCTGCTAAACGGTCGCTCAGACGGTTCTTCTAACGTCTCGGACAAGGTCAAACCCGAAACGGTCGCGCGAGAGGAGGGCTGCTAATGGAGGCGTTTTCGTTTGGCAGCTACTATCCCGGCGATAGTACAATCCACCGCCTGGACCCGCGAACCAAGTTGCTCTTGGGCTTTGTGTTTCTGATCACGACGCTCACGGTCAGTAGCTTCCGCGGACTGGTCCCGGTCGCAATCTTCGTTGTCCTGATCTATGCCGTGTCCCGGGTGCCGGCTCGTCGCGTCCTGTCATCGATGGCACCGCTGCTGGCGATTGTCGCGGTGGTCGCGGTGCTCAACCTGTTTTCCGACCAGAGCGGGCGCATTCTGTGGCAGCTCGGCTTTTTGCAGATAAGCGAGGGCTCGCTGCATTCCGCCGCCTTTATGGCGTGCCGCCTGACCTTGATGATGGCCGGTATGAGCGCTATCACGCTCACCACACCGACGCTCGACCTCACCGCGGGCTTTGAGCGCCTGCTCGCGCCGTTTGCGCGTGTGGGACTTCCTGCGCACGAGCTCGGCATGATCATGGGTATCGCGCTGCGCTTTATGCCGCAGTTTGCCACTGAGATGAAGCAGACGGCCGATGCGCAGGCGAGCCGCGGTGCGCGCGTGACGGGAGGCCCGCTCGGCGGCGTGCGTATGCTTGGCAGTGTGGCGATTCCGCTGTTCACGGGCGTGTTCCGTCATGCCGAAACGCTGTCTGCCGCCATGGATGCCCGTTGCTATCATGGCGAGCAGGGCCGCACGCGTCTGCATGCGCTTGCATTTGGCCGCGGCGACGCGTTGGCGGCGGTGGTGACGGCGTTGCTGCTCATCTGCGTCATCGTCATCAATCTTCAACTTGTTTAGGCGCGATTCGAGCGCAGGAAAGGGGTCCCTATGACCGACAACGATCGCACGGCGCAGCTCGAGCGCGCCTGTTCGTATCTCAGGCGCATTCCGGCGTGGTATCTGGCCACGACCGATGCAAGTGATGGGCATCAGCCTCGCGTGAGGCCGTTTTCGTTTGCCATGGTCGATGACGGTAAGTTGTGGTTTTGCACGTCGCGCGACAAGGACGTGTGGGCGGAGCTGAGTGCGAATCCCAAGTTTGAGGTATCGGGCTGGAAGCCGGGGGAATGTTGGATCGTATTGACCGGCGAAGCCGCACTTGAGGACGACGCAGTTGCGAGCGACAAGGTGCGTCAAGCGGGCTTTAAGCACATGGTGGGCATTGGCGAGGAACACGAGAGTGCCAACGACGGCCGCCTTGCTTTCTTTTCGGTCCGCAATATTGCCGCGCGCTTCTGTGATATCGACGGCAGCGAGGAGCGCCTGGAGCTCTAGCTCGCACAAACCAGGCTCCCAAACTAGCTAGTACAGGAGGAAACGTGGACGGATTGAATACGGTGCTGGAGTATCTGACGTCGGTGCCGGCATGGTATCTGGCGACGAGTGTGGACGGGCAGCCGCATGTGCGTCCGTTCTCGTTTGCACAGATTCAGGACGGCAAGCTGTGGTTTGTGACGGCGCGCACCAAAGATGTGTGGCAGGAGCTGCTGCAAAACCAGCGCTTTGAGGCCACGAGTTGGTGGCCGGGCCATGGTTGGTTGATTCTGCGCGGGCGTGCGGGGCTGGAAGACCGGGCTTCGAGCGAAATGCGCGAGGCCGGATGGAAACATCTTGAGCGCTTGAGCGAGCACTATGAGGGACCTAACGACCCCACGCTCGTCTTCTTTAGCGTCGAGGATCCCGAGGCTTTTATCTGCAATCACGACGAATGGGTGCCGGTCGAGCTCTAGCCAGCTGGCTCATCCTAACAACTTGGTTTTCGCATGGGCGGGCCCCGTATTGCCCGGCGCCGTTAGGAGCGCCGGTCAATACGGGCCCGCTCCATTTGTCAATTCCTTCAAGCGAATGTGTCGGGAATGTTTCAATGCATAAATATGCAAGCCATTTACGTGTTCATGCATCTTTTGGTGCTAAAGTTTCAACCCACTTCATAACGACCGCTGCGAAATGCGCATCGGTGCATAAATCGCAGACAAGGAGTCTGATATGTCTTTGAAGGTTGGAATCGTCGGCGCGGCTGGATATGCCGGCGCCGAGCTCATTCGCCTCGTGCTCGGCCATCCCGAGTTTGAACTTGTTGCCATTACGTCCAACGCCGATGCCGGCCAGCCGCTGTCCGCGGTGTATCCGAGCTTTGCTGGTGTGAGCGACCTGGTTTTCACCACGCATGACGCGCCCGAGCTCAAGAGCTGCGATGCGGTTTTTCTTGCCGTGCCGCACACGGCTGCCATGGCACAGGTGCCCGCGCTGCTTGCATCGGGCGTCTCCTGCTTTGATCTTTCGGCCGATTATCGTCTGAGCGACGCGTCCGTCTTTGAGGCATGGTATGCCGCCGAGCACACGAGCCCCGAGCTGCTCAAGACCCGCGCTTTCGGCCTGCCCGAGCTGTTCTGCCAGGACTTGGAGACCGCTGCATCCGACTATGCTGACGGCAAGTCCGTGCTGGTCGCCTGCGCCGGTTGCTATCCCACCGCAACGAGCCTTGCTGCCGCTCCCGCCGTGCGTGCGGGCTGGGTGGCCGAGAACGGTCCCGTGATTGTCGATGCCATCAGCGGTGTAACGGGTGCCGGCAAGTCCTGCAACGCTCGTACGCATTTTTGCAGCGCTGACGAGAACCTGGAAGCCTATGGCGTGGGCAAGCATCGCCACACGCCCGAGATTGAGCAAATCCTTGGCCTGACCGATCGCATCGTCTTTACCCCGCATCTGGCACCGCTCAAGCGTGGCCTGCTCTCCACGGTGACGCTGCCGCTCACGCCGCAGGCTCTCGACGCGCTGGTTCTTGAGGATGTCGTCGACCATTACAAGAAGTTTTACGCCGGTCGCACCTTTGTGCGCGTGCTCGATGCCGGCCAGCAGCCCAAGACGGCTTCGGTCGTCGGCACCAACGCCGCCCAGATTGGCCTTGCGTTCAACAAGCGCGCGGGCGTGCTGGTGGCGACGGGCGCCATCGACAATCTGTGCAAGGGCGCTGCGGGCCAAGCGGTCCAGTGCGCCAATATCGTCTTTGGCTTTGACGAGCGACGAGGCTTGCCCACAGTGGCGTGCCCGGTGTAGCACATTCGATTGTTAACGATTTGGTAGTCGGGCATCGAGTGGGGCGCCACTCTTAAGCTGGTCTCATGATCACGACTGGCATGGCGCACCAACCGATGTCCGTTTTTTGTTTGACATAAGGAGTCATAAAGACGATGAATACCGAGCTGTTTGATATCAAGATTCGCGCCGTCGAGGGTGGCGTTACGGCTGCGGCTGGTTTTAAAGCTGCGGGCATCCACGCTGGGTTCCGCAAGAACCCCGAGCGTCTGGATTACGCGCTCGTCGTGCCCGATAAACCCTGTCCCGGTGCCGGCGTGTTTACCACCAATCGCTTTTGCGCGGCGCCCGTGCAAGTGAGCCGTGCCAACCTGGGCGGTGCCGACAAGGGTTACGGTATCATCGCCGGCGTTTCGGTCAACTCTGGCAATGCCAACGCCGCCACGGGTGAGACCGGCCTTGCATGCGCGCGCGAGACGTGCAGCATCGCATCGCAGGTCATCGGCTGCGAGCCCCAGCAGATTCTGGTTGCCTCCACGGGCGTGATTGGCCAGATTCTGCCGATCGACACGTTTGAGACCGCCATTCCTGCTGCCTACGAGGCGCTCTCCGCCCACGGTGGCGCCGATGCCGCTCGCGCCATCATGACGACCGACACGCACTCCAAGGAGTACGCCGTGTCCTACGTCAGCGAGGCTGCGGGACACACAGGCAATGCCTATACGGTGGGCGGAATGTGCAAGGGCTCGGGCATGATCATGCCCAATATGGCCACCATGATCGCGGTTATCACCACCGATGCCCCCGTCGAGCCTGCGGCACTTCATGCCCTGCTGCTCTCGACCGTCAAGCAGACCTTTAACAAGGTAACGGTCGATTCCGACACCTCGACCAACGACACCTGCATCATGCTTGCCTCCGGCGCCACTGCCGCAGATGCTGAGCCTATCGTCGAGGGCTCCGATGCCTTCGACGAGTTGGCCTTTGCCGTGCACGAGGTGTGCGAGAGCCTGGCGCGCAATATCGCCGCCGATGGTGAGGGCGCATCCAAGCTTGTTACGGTCAACGTTACCGGAGCCGCCAACGACGAGGAAGCTGATATCGCCGCCCGTGCCGTTGCCAACTCGCCGCTCGTTAAGACCTGCATCGCCGGCCACGACTGCAACTGGGGCCGCGTTGCCATGGCGCTTGGCAAGTGCGGCGTTAAGTTTAATCAGGAAGACGTTTCCATCGACATGATGGGCATGCCTGTCTGTCGCGACGGTCTGACTGTTCCCTTTGACGAGGACGAGGCTCTGCGACGTTTCGAGGCGCCCGAGATCGTGATCTCGGCCGACCTGGGCGCAGGCGACGCGGCAACGACCGTGTGGACCTGCGACCTCACGCACGAGTACATCTCCATTAACGGTGACTACCGTTCCTAGATTCCAGGCACGCTGCGCATCTTGCCGCGATTGCGGACAGCGGAGCACGGCGCGATAACGATACGAAAGACGAGGCAGATTATGAAATTCGCACGCGATTGTCGTTCGAGCGAATCCAACGAAGCAACCGCGCAGCTGCTGTTCGAAGCGCTGCCGTGGATTAAGAACCTGACCGGCAAGACGGTTGTTATCAAATATGGCGGAGCCGCCATGGTTGATGAGCAGCTGCGCCGCGACGTGATGAGCGACATCGTTTTGCTCAAGATCATCGGTATGCGCCCCGTCATCGTGCACGGCGGCGGCAAGGCTATCAACGAGGCGCTGAGCCATTACGATATTCCCGTCGAGTTTAAGAACGGCCAGCGCGTGACTACGCCGGCGACTATGGATATCGTGCGCGAGGTGCTGGGCGGCAAGGTCAATCAGGAGCTGGTCGCGGCGCTCAACCACCACGGCAACCTGGCCGTGGGCGTGTCGGGCAGTGATGCTGGCACGCTCATCGCCGAGCCGCTCGACCCCGAGCTCGGTCGCGTGGGCAAAGTGACGCACGTCAACACCGACTATATCGAGCGCTTACTCGATAGCGAGTACATCCCCGTCATCGCTACCGTCGCGGCGGGGGAGGACGGCGGTTTCTTCAACATCAACGCCGACACCGCCGCCGGTGCCGTTGCCGCGGCGCTCCACGCGCATAAGGCGATCTTTTTGACCGATGTCGATGGCCTGTACAAGGACTTTAGCGACAAGGACTCGCTTATCTCCAACCTAACGCTCGACGAGGTTAACGAAATGCTCTACGGCGGCGAGGTCGATAAGGGCATGATTCCCAAGCTGCGCGCGGCCGTCGATGCGCTTACCGGCGGCGTATTTCGTGCCCACATCATTAACGGTACTACGCCGCATTCGCTGCTCCTGGAGCTGCTGACCGATGCCGGCGTCGGCACCGTGATCCATTCCACCGAGACGGCTTACGAGTTCGATACGCATCCGCATCCGCTTTCGACGTTTGCTGCGCGTCTGACCGAGAACCTTGACGAGGTCGAGAAGCTTCAGACGGTCTAGCTGACCCGCAGCCGCCCCATTCCTGCACCCATAGCCCCGCGCCGTCTGGCGCCCAACGAAAGGCATCCCATGTCACTTGCAGCTCAGCAATCGCTTGAATCCCATTACGTTATGCATACCTTTGGCCGCTCTCCGGTCGAGTTTGTCGAGGGTCACGGCATGAAGCTCACCGGCGACGATGGCCGTGAGTACCTCGACTTTCTTGCCGGCATCGGCGTGTGCAGCCTAGGTCATGGCGACCCGGCTGTGCTCTCGGCGCTCGAGGCGCAGACCAAAAAGCTCATGCATGTCTCCAATTACTTCTACATCGAGCAGCGCGGACAGGTCGCGGCGCTGCTGTCCAAGCTTGCTAACGACGACGTAGATGGTGCGCGCGTGCTTGCCGATGCCATTGTCGCCGGCGATGAGACCACGGCAGCTGCTCTTGGTGCCCCGGCTGCGGATGAGCAGGTTTGGGAGACCTTCTTTGCCAACTCTGGCGCCGAGGCCAACGAGGGCTCGATGAAGCTCGCGCGCCTGTACGCCAAGCGTGCCGGTAATGGCGGCAACACCATCGTGTGCATGCGCGGCGGGTTTCACGGCCGTACGCTCGAGACCATTGCCGCTACCATGCAGGATTGGCTGCAGGACAGCTTCCGCCCGCTGCCGGGTGGCTTTGTGGCCTGCACGCCCAACGATGTGGACGAGCTGCGTGCGATCTTTAAGCAGCTGGGGAGCGAGATTTGTGCCGTGATGCTCGAGCCGATCCAGGGTGAGAGCGGCGTGCACCCCATGACCGAGGAGTTTATGGCTACGGCGCGCGACTTGGCGCACGAGGTGGGTGCCGTGCTTATCGCCGACGAGGTCCAGTGCGGCATCTTCCGCTCCGGTAAGCCGTTTGCATTCCAAACCTATGGCGTGGAGCCCGACATCATGAGCCTTGCCAAGGGCATTGCCGACGGCGTGCCCATGGGTGCCGTGGTGGCAAAGAAGGAGATTGCCGACGTGTTTAAGCCGGGCGACCACGGCTCGACCTTTGGCGGCAGCTGCCTAGCCATTGCGGCGTGCGCCGCGACGCTCTCCGCGCTCGTGCGCGGCGATTATGCCGACCATGCTGCCAAGGTGGGTGCCTATATGGAGGCAAAGCTCGCCAAGCTGCCTAACGTGACCGAGGTACGTGGCCGCGGCTTGATGCTCGGCTGTGATTTGGATGATGCCGCGGGCGACGCGCATGATGTTGTTGCCCGCGCGCTGGCCGTCGGTGCCGTGATTAACGCTACGGGTGCCCATACGCTGCGTTTCTTGCCGCCTCTCGTCTGCGAGGAAGCTGACGTAGACAGTCTGATCGAGATTCTGTCGGGTGTCTTGGGCTAACGCGGCGCAATAACTCAATTTGGACCGGATTCCGGACTGCGGACGTGCCCTATGCGGCATGATTCAGCGGTCTGGAGCCCGTTTTGCCTTAGATTTGCTAAGGCAGGGAGACCTGGGGGGTGCGGACGATTTCTTGGACCGCGCCTAGGCGTATCCAAGCTTCCTGCGGTACTCC
>CABUKS010000038.1 GCA_902492235.1 uncultured Collinsella sp.
AAGCGGTCGGCGGGGCCATTGTGGCTCTTGACAGCGGATTGGGTCATATGAGCGAGCGGGTCGCATTTGAGACAAGGTGACGTGAAACGAAAGGGCGCTGACCTTCTGGTCGCGCCCTTGAAGTTGAACGTCAGATTGTCCAAATGCGGCCCGCGCAGCGTCGAGTGGTTACGGCGTTTGGCAAAACGCCGTAACCCCCTAGTACATCTTTGCGCCGGCGGGGATGGAAGCGTCGAGCTGGATCAGGTTGAGACGCTCCTCGCCCTCCTCCTCGTGGATGGCACTGATGAGCATGCCGCAGCTGGGAATGCCCATCATCTTGCGCGGAGGCAGGTTGGTGATGGCGAGCAGGGTCTTACCGACCAGGTCCTCGGGCTCATAGTATCCATGGATGCCGGAGAGGATGGTGCGGTCGGTGCCGGTGCCGTCGTCGAGCGTAAAGTTCAGCAGCTTCTTGGACTTCTTGACGGCCTCGCATGCCTTGACCTTCACAGCGCGGAAGTCGCTCTTGGAGAAGGTATCAAAGTCGACGAACTCCTCAAACAGCGGCTCAACGGCGATCTTGGAGTAATCGAGCGTGGGCTTAAGCGACTTAACGAACGGGCTCGCGGCGTTGCCGGCCTCGGCAGCCTTGGCGGCAGCGGCACCGGACTGGAAACCCTTCTCGGGCTTCATGTGCGGGAACAGCAGCACGTCGCGGATAGAAGCCTGGTTGGTGAGCAGCATGACCACGCGGTCGATACCAATGCCAATGCCGCCCGCGGGAGGCATACCGTACTCGAGGGCGCGCACGTAGTCCTCGTCGTACTCCATGGCCTCGTCGTCACCGCCGGCCTTCTCGGCCATCTGGGCGGCAAAGCGCTCGGCCTGGTCGACCGGGTCGTTGAGCTCGGAGAACGCGTTGGCGTACTCGTGACCGGCAATAACCAGCTCAAAGCGGTGCGTCAGGCGCGGGTCGTCCTCAAAACGCTTGGCGAGCGGGCTGACCTCGATGGGGTAATCGCACACGAACGTCGGGTTGACGATGGTGTCCTCGCCCAGCTCATCGTAAATCTCGGCGATGATCTTGCCAGCAGTCCACTCGGGCTTGATCTCCAGGCCCTTCTCGCGCGCGGCGGCAGCAAGCTCCTCGACTGGCGTGTCAATGGTGACCTGCTTGCCGAGCACGTCGGAGACGATGTCGGTCATGGGACGGCTGGCCCACTCACCAGAAAGGTCGATGGTCTGGCCCTGGTACTCGATGACCTCGGGGTTGCCGATGGCCTTGTTGGCAGCCTTGATGACACCCTGGGCGAGTGCCTTCATGCCCTCGAGGTCGGAGAAGGCACGGTAGGCCTCCATCGTGGTGAACTCGGGGTTGTGGGTAAGGTCCATGCCCTCGTTACGGAAGATGCGGCCGATCTCGAACACGCGCTCAAAACCACCGACAATGCAGCGCTTGAGGTGCAGCTCGGTGGCAATACGCAGGTAGCACTCCTGATCGAGCGCGTTGAAGTGGGTAATGAACGGCTTGGCCGTGGCACCGCCCTGGATGGTCTGCAGGATGGGGGTCTCGACCTCCATGTAGCCGTCGGACTCCATAAAGCGACGGAAGGTGGAGAGAATCTGCGAACGTTTACGGAAGGTCTCGCGAACGTCGTCGTTGGCGATCAGGTCGACATAACGCTGGCGATAGCGGGTCTCCTTGTCGGAAAGACCGTGGAACTTCTCGGGCAGCGGACGAACGGCTTTGGCAAGCAGGGTCGCGCTCTTAGGGGCAACGGAAAGCTGGCCGCGCTGGGTGCGCACGACCACGCCGGTCACGCCCAGGATGTCGCCCAGGTCGAAGGCCTTGAGCGTATTCCAGGCAGCCTCGTCCATGTCGTTGATGCGGCAGAACAGCTGAATCTCGGCAGTCGCATCGCGCACGACGATGAACATGATCTTGCCCTGACCGCGCTTGGCGACCACGCGGCCGGCGATCTTCACGACGTCCTCGGTGTCCTCGCCATCGGCAAGCTCGGCGTACTTAGCCTCGATATCGGTGACGTAGTCCTCAAGCTCAGAGTGCTCGGGATAGGGGTTCTGGCCCGCCTCGAACAGGGCGGCGCGCTTGGCCAGGCGGGTGGCGCGCTCGTCGTTGAGCGTCGATGCCTGATCGGCGGCGTTCTGGTTCTCTGCCATAAGTTAGCTCCTCAAACTAAAACGCTCCCCAGGATTCGGTCCCAGGGAGCGAAAACATACCTTTACGCGGGACCGTGGTCTAGCGTGCGATCTTGGCGATGGTGTAGACGCGAGTCTTGCCGGAAGGCGTAACGACCTCGACGGAGTCGCCCTCGCCGTGACCAATGATGGCGTGACCGACCGGAGACTCGTTGGAAATCTTGTGCTCGAGCGAGTTGGTCTCGGTGGTACCGACGAGCGTGACTTCCATGACCTCGCCGTTGGGATCAATCAGCGAAACGGTGGAACCGATGGAGACGGTCAGGTCGCCCGTGGTGGCAGCAACCTGAGCGTTGGCGAGGATGGCCTGGATCTCGGCAATACGAGCGGCGTTCTGGGCCTGCTTGTCCTTGGCGGCATCGTACTCGGAGTTCTCCGAAAGGTCGCCGAACGCGCGGGCTTCCTTGATGTCCTCGACGATCTCCTTGGCGTAATCGCCCTCACGCCAGGCGAGCTCCTCGACGAGCTTCTGGCGGCCCTCAGCGGTCAGTACGATCTGGCTTGCGTCCATACGGATATCTCCCCAACTCTGATCAAACAATCAACTGTCAACAAAACGAAAAAGACCGGCTAGCCTGCGGGCAAGCCGGTCAGGTGCTCACCCCAAAGGGATGGGACTACTCTGCGTCCGCGTCGCTGTCCTCTGCCTGCTTCTTCTTGGCAGCAGCGAGCTTGGCCTCGAGCTCAGCGATCTCCTTGTCCTCCTCGGACTGCTCGACCACGACCTCCTCGGCCTGCTTGGTCTCGGCCTTATCGTCGCCCTCCATACCCTCACGGATATTCTTGACGGTAGAGCCGAGGGACTTGCCGAGCTTCGGCAGGTTCTTGGGCCCGAAGATAATCAGGACAACGACGAGAATAATGATGAGCTCAGGAGCCCTCAGTCCAAACATGTAGACCTCCACAATACAGCGAGACAAGCTCGAATGAGTATACCGCGGGTATCGCGGTATCACAACACTAGCTAAAAAAAGGGACCGCAAGAAGCGGTCCCTCCTCATGCTCTGGTCGGGTTGACTGGATTTGAACCAGCGACCCCTGCGTCCCGAACGCAGTGCTCTACCAAACTGAGCCACAACCCGTTAGCTCGACTATAGTAACAAAGATTTTCGCCGCGTGCTAGAGAAATTTTTATTTCTTTGGCGCGTCGATTTGAACCGTGTTGGGAATAAGCTCAGTCGCGCAGGCCCACCAGCCATTTTGCTGGGCAGCATCGGCAAGCCTTTCGACCGTGGCAGCGGTGTCGCAAATGGCAAACGAGCAGGCACCCGATCCGCACACATCTACAGCAACGGTTCCGTCCTGTTTACGCAGCCAGTCGAGGACCGTTTGAATCTGCGACTCCATCTGTGCGGAAATGACACCCAGATTATTATGGATGAGTGCATATGCCGTCTCGGCATCACCAGCACGCAAGGCAGAAGCTATCGCGCCGGGCTTGTCCGCAGGCACCGGGGCCTCGTCAAAACGTCGATAGGCTTCAATTGTCGAAACGCTTGCCTCGCGCGGCTTGACCAGCACGACGGGCGTCGCGGGCAGCGCGGGGTACTCAGTTGCCAGCACGTCTCCCCCACCTACGTAGAACGCAGGACTCGCGTGCAAAAAGAACGGGACGTCAGCACCAATGCCCCGCGCAATATCGTCGAGCGCTGGGTCGGTGCGATCAATGCCCCAGAGCTCTGCCAAGGCGACAATGACCGCGGCCGCATCCGTCGAGGGGCCGCCCAAGCCGGCGCACAATGGAATGCGCTTCTCAATCGTCACGCAGATGTTTGCCTCGCGACCATAATGCTCGGCCATAGCAACCGCAGCCCGATACGCCGTATTCTTTTGCATGGGAAAATCTGATGCTGGAACCGTCTGGACGGTCAGCGCCTGCGACGGCGTGACCGTCACGGTATCGGAAAGACCGACGGCCGCCATCAGGGAATCGACCCTGTGGTAGCCGCGGTCATCGCGCTCGGTATGAACCCCCAGGTAGAGGTTAATCTTTGCCGGCGCGGAAAGAGTCAGGGACCGATCGGTCACCGTTAATGCTCCTCGAGCTGATTGCCGAGCGGGGTAAAGATGTGCTCGCCGCTCTCGGGGTCGAACAGCTCGACCTGACCGGTGAGCACATCGATATACTGGTAGGACTGACGCGACTTGCGGCCACGACGCTCGTCAACCTCGACGATAAAGACGGCGGGGTGGACGCTCTTGATGGTGCCCATGCGCTCGACAACGCGGGTGCGGCCCATGTTGGCCTTCACCTTGACGCGATCGCCCACCATATCGGTCAGCTTCTCGTGGATGTCGTCGACGTGATTGACTTCCATCTCTTCCATGAACAGGGCCTCCAGAAGGTGCAATTCAAAAAGGGGATAATACCCCTAAGATAGACAAAACTCTAATACTATAGCACCCTGTTGTAACCATACGCAAGTAGCTAAAAAAGCCCCGTCCCAAATACGTACCAGACGACAACCTCGCATGACCAGTTGTTACGCGGTTTAGTAAAACCGCGTAACCTAAAGATTGTCGGTGTCCAGGACGATGGTAAATGGACCGTCGTTGACGAGATCGACTTTCATATCGGCGCCAAAGATGCCGTGCGCCACGTGTTCGACATCTTGACGAACGAGCGTCAGGAAGTACTCGTAGAGCTCGTTGGCGACATCGGGGGCGCCGGCATCCGTAAACGATGGGCGGCGACCGTGGCGGCAGTCGGCGAACAGCGTGAACTGCGACACCACGAGCACCTCGCCGTCGACATCGGCAAGCGCCAAGTTGGTCTTGCCGTTCTCGTCCTCGTTGATACGCAGCCCGCGGAGCTTGCCCCACAGCTTGTCGGCCTCGGCACGTGTGTCGCCGTGACCCACGCCCAGCAGCACCAGGTAGCCGCGTCCAATGCGGCCCACGCACTCGCCGTCGACCGTCACGCCGGCGTTGAGCACGCGCTGCACCACCGCACGCACGGTCTACTCCTCGCCCGTCAGCTTGGCGGACAGATGCTCGAGCGCGTGGAAACGATGGCTGATGGCGTTCTTCTCGTCAGCCGTCAGCTCGGCCATGGTCTTGCCCGGCGTGTCGACCGGCAGGAACAGCGGGTCGTAGCCAAAGCCGTGATCGCCGCGGCCCTCGTGCGCGATAACGCCCTCGCAGGCGCCCTCGCCATAGGTGACCAAACCGTCCGTGTCGATGAGCGCGACGACGCTCATAAAGCGCGCAGTGCGGTCCTCGTCGGCCACGCCCTCCAGATTCACGAGAAGCTTGGCGTTGTTGGCGGCATCGTCGCCGTGCACGCCCGCATAGCGCGCGCTATACACACCGGGCTCACCGTCCAGCGCGTCGACGACCAAGCCCGAATCGTCGGCAATGGCCATAAGGCCCGTCTCCTCAACCGCGGCTTGGGCCTTGATGATGGCGTTCTCCAAAAACGTCGTGCCGTTTTCCTCGGGATCCTCAAAATCACCCAGCTGGCCGAGCGCCACAAAGCGCACCTCGGGCATGACCTTGCCCAAAATGGCCTCGATCTCGGTGAGCTTATGGGCGTTGCCCGTTGCCACGACGATGGTCGCCGCCGGGTCGAGGGTGTCGATGTCAATCTTCTCAAGTGCCATAACTGGCCTCCTTGTCTCTATAGCAAGCCGCGTGAGGGGCGTTTGGGCACTTGACCCCTCCCCTCTCAGGCGATCGGACCTTTCAACGCAGCATTTCAGCAGATAAAACCTACCAAAATAAACCTGTCCCTTTTTGGCAGGTTAGACGAGGGCTTGGCGCTGAAGCTCGATGAGCTCGGCGATACCCTTGTCGCCCAGGTCGAGCAGGGCGTTGAGGCGTTTGCGGTCGAAGGGCGCCTGCTCGCCGGTGCCCTGGAGCTCGATCATCTCGCCGGTGTCGGTGGCGACGAGGTTCATGTCGACCTCGGCATGGCTGTCCTCGGAATAATCGAGGTCAAGCAGCGTATTGCCGTCGACAACGCCCATGGAGATGGCAGCCACCTGGCCGATAAGCGGGATGCGCTCGATCTTGCCCGCCTCGACCCACATGGCGAGGGCGTCGTGCAGCGCCACCCAGGCGCCGGTGATGCTCGCTGTACGCGTGCCGCCATCGGCCTGAATCACATCGCAGTCGACGGTGACGGTGTACTCGCCGAGCGCCTTCATGTTGACGACGGTACGCAGGCTGCGGCCAATGAGGCGCTCGATCTCCATAGAGCGGCCCTTGCGGTTGGCGTGCTCGCGCTTGCAGCGCTTGCCGGTCGACGCCGGCAGCATGGCGTATTCCGCGGTCACCCAGCCGGCCTTAGCTCCCTTTCGCCAGCCCGGCACGCCCTCCTCGATAGTGGCGGCGCACAGCACGCGCGTGTCACCGAACTCGGCCAAACACGAGCCGTGGGCGTGCTTCATGACGCCACGGGTGAGCTTAACGGGGCGCAACTCGTTGGCGGCGCGACCGTTGGCGCGGTTGACCTGCATGTACTCCATAGAAATTTCCTTTCGGCAAAAGATGTGGCGAAGGCTTTGGCGGCTGCCTTACATCTATTTCAGCTCATCGATATCGATATGTTCGATGCTCTTGAGCGGCTGACCAAAGATAAAGCTACCCGCCACCGCAAACTCGGCAATGTTATCGGCCGTCGTGGCAAAACGATGCTGCGGCTCGGCGGCGTCGCCCGCCAGCTGCTCGCGGCGCGTGAGAATATCGGTCAGCTCGCGCGTGGTCTCCTCGGCGGAGCTCACGACGCGCACCCCAGGCCCCAGCGCATGGCGGATAGGTCCCACCAACAGCGGAAAATGCGTACAGCCGAGCACCACGGTATCGATACCGTGGTCGCGCAGCGGCTCAACCGTGGCACCCACCAGCGCACGCACGGCAGGCGTATCGAAGATGTCCTCGTTCTCAAGCCACTGTTCCTGCAGATGTGCACCCGAGGCGAGTTCGTGTTCGACAACTTCGACAAAGCTCGAGGCAGGACAGCCGTATACATCGACGCCGGCATCCAGGTCCTGAATGGCGCGCGTGTAGGCGCCCGAGCGAATGGTGAGGTTGGTGGCGAGCACGCCCACGCGACGCGAGCGGGTGCTGTTGATTGCCGCACGGGCACCCGGCGCGATCACACCGATGACGGGAACGTCGAGCACCTGCTGGGCCAGACGCAAGGCCGCAGCGGTCGCCGTGTTGCAGGCGATGACCATAATCTTAACGTCGTGCTTCGAAAGCCAACGACCCGCCTGCAACGCAAACGAGCGCACCTCATCCTCGGTACGCGTGCCGTAGGGACAGCGCTTGGTGTCGCCAAAGTAATAGACGGACTCGTGCGGCAGCGCCGTCGCGATGGCGCGCGCAACCGTCAGACCGCCCAAACCAGAATCGAACACGCCAATCGGGCGCGTGTCGCCTGCCGGATTCTCGATATCGGACATTACCTCACCAGTCTCTCTCGAAAAGACATGTCCAAGTGCGGCGGCGGCGCGCTACGAACGCGCCGCGACCAGCAGCTCTGCCGTCGCCGCCCAACCGTCGACAATTTTGCCACGCGTAACGAAAGCGTTCTCGCAAGCAGCCAGGAACTCAGGCGCGCCGGCGCTCGTCAGGCCATTCTCGACCAGGCAGAACGTGCCCACGTGATCGGCCATATAGAAGTCGGACTCGGAGTCGCCGAGCGCCAACGTCTCCTCGCGCTCGATCCCTAGGTGCTCGCAGAAGCGCGCAATGGCGACGCCTTTGTTGAGGCCCGCGGGGTTGATGTTGAATGCGCGACCGTCCTCGACGCGATCGAGTTCGAGCGTCGTCGGCTTGGACAGGTGAGTCAGATGGCCGTTGCAAGCCCAGATCAGACCGCAGCCGGCCTCGTCCAGGATGGCCTGGACCTCATCGTCGGGCACATCGCCGCGCATGCCGACGGTGACCTCACGGTATTTGTAGCCGGTCGACATGTCGTTGTGATACTCGATCTTGTGCGGCCAGCGGGCGAGGATCTTCTCGCACACACCGGTCTGCTCGATCACCTGGTGCGGCGTGAGGCCGCAAGAGGAGTCGTAGGGCATGTCGCCGGTCAGATACTCCCAATCGTTGGCTTTGAGATCGTACATGACCAGGCCGCCCATCTCGCCGATGTAGGAGTTGAGGCCGAGCACGCGCGCGTCCTCGTGGATCATGGTACGGTTGCGGCCCGAGGTGGGAACCACCTGAATACCAGCGCGAGCGAGCGCCACGACGGCCTCGACGAGTTTGGTCGAAGGGTTGCCGTCGTTGTCGCGCAGCACGCACGAGCCGGGTGCAAGCATCGTGGCATCCAGGTCGGTAAAGACGTACTTGACCTTGGCCAAGCGCTCGCGCATCTCGCCCAAAAGCTCGGCAACGGTCGGCAGGGTGTTGTGGGACATGGTTACTCCGTTTACGTAGAAGGGTTTGGACTTGGACGGCATGTTTTGATTGAGGGAACACGCTTATGGCGACAGCGCACTCAGGGCGCCGCCGCCATCATGGTTCATTAGTCAAACTGGGTAACATCGATCAAGCGATTGGCCAACGAAAGGTCGCTCTCGATGGGCACGAACTCGTCGCCCATGTGCATGAGCTCCTCGTCACCCTTTGCCAGCAGCAAGACAATGGTGGGAGCATCGGGGTTGACGTACTCCTCGCGCGCCGCCTTGAACGCCGCATGCACAGCGGCTTCGCGGTCGAGGATGATCTTGTTCGGCGTATCGTCGGGAACATGCTCGGCAAGCTCGCGACAGACCTTCATCGGGTCCTCGTGAGCTGGATCCTCGTTGGCAAAGATCATCAGGTCGGAATACGGTGCGGCCTCGCGCGGCAATTGCTCGCGGCGCTCCTGAGCCTTGCCGCCGGCGGCGCCAAACAGCGCAATGACGGGGCTAGCGGGAAACGCGCGCTTGACCGACGAGAAAAGCGAACGGAACGAAAGCTGGTTGTGCGCATAGTCGACGACGCAGATCACGCGGCCGTCCTTCGACTCCACGACCTCCATGCGGCCCGGCACACGCAGTTTGGAGAGGCCCTTCTTGATAGCCTCGATACCGATGCCGATCTCGCGCGCGGCGGCGATAGCGACCAGCGCGTTCTCCACGTTAAAGTCTCCCGCGATACCCAGCAGGATCTTCTCCCCCGCCTCGGACTCGTCGGCGCTCATGCCGTGCAGGTTAAACTCGATGTTAAAGCCGAGCATGCGTACGTCGCTCGCCCACAGGCTTGCCTCGGGATGCTCGACGCCAACGGTCACCAAGCGCTCGGCCGTCGACGCTGCCTCTAGCACACGGTCAACCTCTTCGGTGCCCAGATTCACCACGGCGGTCTTTGCCTGGTCAAAGATCCTGAGTTTGCTCTCAAAATAATCCTCAAACGTGGGGTGTTCGATCGGCGAGATGTGGTCGCGGCCGATGTTGAGGAAGCACGCCACGTCAAACGGCAGATTCTCGACGCGTTGGTACTTGAGCGCCTGGCTCGAAACCTCCATGACCATGGACTGGCGACCGGACGTGCGGCAGTTGGCGATATGGCGCCAGACCTCGGGGGCCTCGGGCGTAGTATTGGTGCTCTCGTAGCACTCGATGCCATCGTCGGTACTCACCGAGCCGATCATGCCGCAGGACTCGCCCGCCGCGTTGATGATGGACTGGAGCATAAAAGCGGCCGTGGTCTTTCCCTTGGTACCGGTGATACCCACGATCTTGACGTCGTGGTCGGGACGGTCGTAGACCTCCGGCGGCAACAGGGCCATGGCCGTGCGAACGCTATCAACAACCAGCATCGCAGCACCGCTCTCCTGCGCCAGCGGCTCCAGAGACTCGACCAGTGACTCCTCGCACACAAATGCGACGGCGCCCGCATCGAGCGCCATGCTCAAAAACGCGGGCTTAAAGGCAGCACCTTTGCAGAAGAACACGTCACCTGCCGAGACCGCGCGCGAATCAAACGAGCAGCCGGTCACGGCACGCTCGTCAACCTGCTCTGATGCGCGCAGCTCGCCGCACACATCGAGAAGCTTGGCAAGCGTATCGACCGTGGTCACGGTCGCGGAATCCGAATGGTGCATCTTTCACCTTTCTCAGCCATTTGGCAGGGACGGTTTTATAGTAACTGAAACGCACCCACGCAAAAACGGCTCCCGGAGGAGCCGTTACGCGCAGGCATTCGTCAGCCGAGGCTAGGCAGCCTGAACAGCGGGCTGGTCCTCGTCGATAAAGAAGCGCTTGTACCACACCAAGAACACGAGCGGCGTATAGATCTTGCGCTGGAAATCGCCCTTGCCCGCAAAGTGCAGATCGAGCAGGTGCATGAGTTCGTCGGTATTGAAGAACTCGCTTGCCCACGGCGCGGTGAAGTACTCCTTGACATAGTCGTACCACTTTTGCTCGCGCAGCCAGTAGACAATCGGCACCGGGAAGCCCACCTTGGGACGGGTGGCCCACTCATCGGGCAGCGACTTGTTGGCAGCGTGGCGGAGTACCTGTTTGTTGCCGTTCTCGTTGATGCGGTAGCGGTCGGGAATGTGCTCGGCGAACTCCATGACTTTGCGGTCCAGGAAGGGCACGCGCAGCTCCAGTGAGTGTGCCATGCACATCTTGTCGGCCTTGAGCAGAATGTCGCCCGGGAGCCACATGTTCATGTCCAGGTACTGCTTCTTGACCAGCTCGGGCTGACCCTTCACGCGCGCATAGATGGGAGCGGCAAGCTCGAAGGCGCCATCGCCGGTGTTGTACTCGGGCTTGAGCACACCGTCGACCTCGCGCTCCGGCCATACCAGAGCCTGTCCCAGGAACGACTTCTCGGGAATCTCGGCACCCTTGACCAGGAAGTTATGTCCCTTGAAGTACGGCATATGCAGCGCCAGATTACCGAGCGCGCGACGGATGGGCAGCGGCACCATCTTTTTGTACTTGCGCACCGGGACCGTATCCTCGTAGTAGGCGTAGCCGCCAAAGAGTTCGTCGGCGCCTTCGCCCGAAAGCACGACGGTGACGTCCTTGCGAGCCATCTCGGCCAAGAACCACAGCGGCACGGAAGACAGGTTGGACTGCGGCTCGTCCATGTGATACTGGATGTCCTCGAGCGCACCGAAGAACTCGTCGGCGGTAATCATCTTGCGAACGTTCTCGACGCCGAGCTTATCGGAAAGTTCCTTGGCGTAGTTGGTCTCGTTGAAGTTCTTGTAGTCAAAGCCCACCGAGAAGGTCTTGTCGGGCATGAGGCAAGCGGCGATGTAGCTGGAGTCGACGCCACCGGAGAGGAACGACGCGACCTTGACGTCGGCGATGCGATGGGCCTCGACGCTCTCGTGCACGACCTCGTCCAGCTCATCGACGTACTCCTCGAACGGCTTCTCGACGGCAGAGTAATCGCAATCCCAGTAGCGCTCGATGTTCATCTTGCCGGTCGGGATATCGACGGTAAAGTAGTGCGCCGGCGGCAGCTTGTAGACACCCTCGAAGAAGGTCTCCTCGGTTGCCGAATACTGCAGCGTCATGTACGGACGCAGGGCCTTTTTGTTGACCGCCTTGTGGAAGTGCGGGTAGTCCAAGAAGCTCTTGATCTCGGAACCAAAGAGCACGCCCGGAGCGCCGTCGCCCGCATCGGCCATGGGATAGTAGTAAAGCGGCTTGATGCCAAAGATGTCGCGGGCGCCAAAAAGCTTGTTCTTCTTTTTGTCCCAGATGACGAAGGCGTACATACCGCGTAAGCGATCGAGGACGGCCTCGCCCCACTCCTCGTAGCCGTGCAGGAGGCTCTCGGTGTCGGCGCCGCAGTGGAACTTGTAGCCCTTGGCCTCGAGCTCGGAACGGAGTTCTTGGAAGTTGTAGATCTCGCCGTTGAAGACAATGACGACGCTACCGTCCTCGTTGGCCATGGGTTGGGCGCCAGCCTCGGTCAGGTCGAGGATCGACAGGCGGCGGAAGCCGAGGGCAACGCGGCCGTCGATAAACTGACCGCCCATGTCGGGACCGCGATGGACGATGCGGTCCATCATCTTGGTGAGCACCTCGGATTGGTTATCCGTCCCACCGACAAAACCGACAAAACCGCACATATACTATCCCCTCTGCTGTTGCTGGGCATCAAATCGAATCAGTAGCTTTTGAGTATACCCGAGGGCGTAAAGAGGGGCGGAATGTTCAGGCAATCTCAACTGAATCAGCTCCGCTGTGACACGCGCGAGTTACCTTTAATGGATATGAGGTGAATGGCGCGATTGTTTTGCTATACTCTCTCCGCACGGGCGATTGGCGCAACGGTTAGCGCAGGTGCTTTACACGCACAAGGCTGGGGGTTCGAATCCCTCATCGCCCACCACTGAATTGGAAACGGTCCTCGCAAGGGGACCGTTTTTTGTTTGGGCCCAGCGCATGGGATTCGAACCCTAAGGACCCCTTATTTCAAGGCCGTGGCCAAAAAATGGCAAAAATGAGTACTGCTACTTTGTTTGCAACATATAAAAAGATAGTATTTGCTTAAGTTACGCAACATATGTCCATTATAAGGACTAACAGTTGGATCAAAATCGTGCTTTCATCGCCATTTCGACTTGCCATCTGGCCTTATTAGTCCAAAATTGCTGCTACCAAATCGGTAACAGTACTCATATTTGATGTTTTTTGACCAGCAGGGGGGTGCGGACAGAAAGTTGGACCGTGAAGCGGTCCGGACTGGAGGTTCGCATGTACAGCAGGGAGAAGGTCGAGCTCTTCCTCCTGGCGACG
>CABUKS010000039.1 GCA_902492235.1 uncultured Collinsella sp.
AAAGGGCGGAGGCGGGGCATGCCCCGCCTCTTACACCACATCTCTGTGCGCTACCTAATACTTCACAATGTAGTTGCATTTCACCCGTGACTCGGTTGGGCTTATGGGTAATGAGCTTTTATTTAAAGACAAAAAATCGAATCACAAGGGCAACTGCTATAACCACAATGATCAATAGCAGTAATTGGAGTCGATGCTGCTTGCGTCGTTTATTTGACGAAACGAAGATTGATTTTCCCTGTTTTGGCGTCTCGAGATAACGAGCCGAATGCGTTAAGGTTTGCTTAGGTCGAGGACCTCTTTGCTGCTGGGTTATGGGCGTTTTCGTCGGGTCGTCATTGATCGCGCTGTTTTTTGATAACGGTGCATCTTTCAAATATACGGGATCGCTCGATGCGACGCCCATATGCTTACGTCCCGTCTGGGCATCCTCGAGCGTTTGATATCGATTTCTCGTCACATACTCGGGCTCTGCATCATTAATGGGCTCTTGCGAGATGTGTGGGCGATGGAACCGTGGCGGCTGCGTGAAAGTTTCTTCCCCCCGCGTCGGCATATACATATTGTTCTGGTTTTGGTCGTCCATGATGCCCTTTAGCTCGTTACCAACAACGTGTACGCGCTCATTGTAAGCCCCTTGTTATTTGTAGCTGGGGACATACTCGGTATTTAAGCTCTGGTTCAAAGAACCTTAACCTTCCTAAAACCTGAGTCATACGCACTTAGATATGCTTATAGTACTTGACTCAAAAAACTTTATAGTCGATGTATATATGAGCACCGGGTGGGCATATATAAGAGCGTCAAAAGAAGTCCCAGTCACCTGGAAGATGACTCGGCAGTCCTATAAAGGAGTGGTAAACATGGCAAGCATGGTTCCTTATCGTTCGGTTTTTGGCGTTCGTCCCTCTGCAAGCTCGCTGTTCGATCTGTTTGATGATATGAGCGACCTAGCGAACAGCTCGATTGCCTCTAAGGCGTTCCCCGTTGACGTTGAGGATAAGGGCGATGGCTATGAGGTCAAGGCTTATCTGACCGGCGTCGCCAAGGACGATATCGATGTCGAGCTTAACGAGGGCCGTCTGTCCATTAGCGTGAATGTCGAGGAAGACGAGGAGAACGAGGGCAAGAACTTCCTGCAGAAGGAGTTCAGCTCGTACAGCGCGACGCGTGGCGTGTATCTTAAGGACGCTTCGAGCGAGGGCCTCTCGGCTAAGTACGCTGATGGCATCCTGACCGTTACGGTTCCCAAGATCGTCGAGAAGAAGAACGTTACGAAGATCTCCATTGACTAACTTCGTTGGTGTTCTTCGCTATTAAAAGACAACAAAAGGGGCTGGGAAGCGATTCCCGGCCCCTTTTGCTGTTTAGGACAGTCTATTGAATGGTTGTTGGCCGATACTGGCTTGCGGGGCGTATCGAGAGTTTTCGCGATCCTTGGAGAAGGGTGGCGGAGCTGCCGAGCTCGTCATCCAGGGTTGCGGCTAGAGCTTTGGCATAGCTTTTGACGGTAAGGCTCGGACGATTGTTGTCTTGGCTGATATGCATGGCAATGAGCTGTTCGGTGCGATCGGTAACAAGTTCGCGCGCGGCTTCGGCGGCTTGGCCGTTGGAGAGGTGTCCCCTTGCAGACAGGATGCGCTCCTGAAGAAAGCGGGGATATTCTCCCTCGCGCAGCATGGTCGCATCGTGGTTGCTTTCGAGCGCGAGGACTCGACAATCTTTGAGGGTGTTCATGGCTTGGCTCGATAGCTTTCCGGTGTCGGTAGCAAAGCCGATGGAATCATCGAGGGCGTCGAATCGAAAGCCGATTGGATTTATGACATCGTGTGATGTTGAGTAGGTTTGCACGTGGATGCCGGCAATGGATAGGGTGTCACCGGGGTCGAATTCCTCGACAGGCAGATGCGAAAGATTTTCTTTGCTCGAAAGTGTGCCCCTGCTGGCAAAGAGGGGACCGTGCCAGTGCTTGCACCAGACATCGAGACCCTTGATGTGATCGCTATGCTCATGAGTAATGAGAAGAGCCGAGATGTTGTCTGCCGAGAGCCCCAGTTCCGCCATGCGCTTTAATGTCTCGCGGCGAGAAAGACCGTCGTCAATCATGATGAGCCCCCGGGGGCCTTCGATGAGCGCGCAGTTGCCTTTTGAGCCGCTGCCAAGGATATGGAGGTGCAGACGAGACATAAGATTCCAAAGGATACAATGGGTGCGAACGAATAGAGGAGGAAGCAAATGCCAACGGTATCTCAGCATTATGGACACCATGCTGCATCGTGGGCCGATGATAAGGCCCTGGCAACGCGGCAGACGGCTGCCCCCGTGGTGCTCATGGTATCAGGTGGTGCGGACTCAACGGCTTTGCTCCTTATGGCGTGCACATCAAAGTTGGATATTCTGGATGGGCGTGGTGTAGCCCCCATCGCGCGCGAGCGACTGCACGTGCTGCATGTGAACCATCATCTGCGCGCCGAGGCATCCGATGACGACGAGGCCTTCGTGCGTGAGCTCTGCGCGCAATATGGTCTACCGCTGTGTGTTGAGCATGCCTATTTTGATGATGAATCGGGCAATATCGAGGCGGCTGCCCGCGAGGTACGCTATGCCGCGGCGCGGAGGTATGTTCGCGAGCTCTGCGCCCAGACGGGGGCACCGCGAACGGCGGCTCGTATCTGCACCGCGCACACGTCTTCGGATCGCGCGGAAACGTTTTTGATGAACGCGATTAAGGGTTCGGGGCCCGCTGGCCTATCGAGCATTCCTCGCCGGAGGAATATCGTGGTGCGGCCCTTGCTCGACTTGACTCATGATGAGCTCGTGGGCTATCTGCAGGTGCATGGTCAGCCGTGGCGAGAGGACGAGAGCAACGAGGACGTGTCGTACTTGCGCAACTACGTGCGCCATCGAGTGATGCCGGTGGTGGCGCAGCGCAACGCGAGCGTCTGTAAGACGATTGGCGCCGCCTGCGAGATCTTAGGCGATGAGGACGCCTTTCTTTCCCAGCTTTCCGCACAGGCGTTTCGAAGCTGCCTGCGTAAGGAGGCGGCGGGTGCACTGGTCCTTGACGCTCGCCGACTGGCAGCGGCCGAGGTGGTGATTGCTCGGCGCATGGTGCGACTGGCAATTAAACGTATCAACCCCGACGCTCGCCCGGAGATGCGGCATGTGGAGCGCGTGCTCGCCTGTGTCGCCGAAGGTTCGGGTTCGGTCACGCTGCCGGCGGGAATCGATGCGCGCGTGGAGTTTGGCATGCTGTCATTCAAGGCCCCGGCGGCGCGCGAGGGGTTAGTTGCCGATTGGGTCACCATTCCCGGTCGATTGCCGCTGGGGGCGGGCCGCATCCTGGTGGCAGAGCCGATGGCCGTCGAGCCGGGGTGTGATATTGTGCGCCGTGCTCGTGAGCTCGCGGGCGCCGGAGGGGTGGCCGCTATGGTGGATGCCGCGATGCTGGGCTTTGCCGATCGCGATAGCGAACGGATGCTCGCCGGCTCGCGCGGGGAGATTCCCGCCGAGGCGCGTTTGGCGCGTCTGTGGGTAGACGGTCCCGCGCCGGGGGATGTGATGTGTCCGTTGGGCATGAGTGGGCGAAGTAAGAAGGTATCCGACCTACTCAACGAGGCTCGTATTCCCGTTTCTGAACGTGCGGGCGTTCCTGTGGTGAGAACGGCTCCGGGAGGTGCCGTGGTATGGGTCGCAGGCGTTCGCACGGACGAGCGTTTTAAATGCACGGCCGCAACGCGTGTGGCGTATATGCTTCGTGTGGTCGATGCAGAATAGCGTTCCACGCCAGCTATTCTGTGCGACGTTGACGGTATTCCCGCGCTGATGGCGTATGGGCTGGAAAATATACACCGTGCGCTGCTAGAATGTGAAGTTCGCGTCCATACGGCGGTGTGTGGGCGATAAGCACAAGAAAGGGTTGTCATGGCTTCTCAACATCCGGATATCGAGAAGGTTCTGTTTACGCAGGAGGATATCGACGGTATCGTCTCTCGCCTAGGCGAGCAGATTACTCGCGACTACGCGGGTAAGGATCTGGTGCTGATTGCGGTCCTGCGCGGCGCCGTGGTCTTTATGGGCGACCTGATGCGCAAGATCGAGCTGCCGACCAACATCGATTTCATGGCTGTTTCGAGCTATGGTGACGGCGTGAAGTCCTCGGGTATCGTGCGTATCATTAAGGACCTGGATATCGACATCCGCGGTCGCGACGTGCTGATCGTCGAGGACATTCTGGACTCGGGCCTGACGCTCAAATATCTGATGAAGAACCTCGAGAGCCGCAAGCCCGCTTCTCTGGAGGTCGCTGCCTTCCTGTGGAAGGACGTTGAGGACCGTACCTCGGCCGTCACGCCCAAGTATGTTGGAACCCATTGCCCCGATGCCTTTGTGGTGGGCTACGGCCTCGACTATGCCGAGCGCTATCGTAACCTTCCGTATCTGGGCATTTTGAAACCGGAGGTTTATTCGTAAGATGCCCGACGACCGTAACGATAACAATTCCCAGACTCCCCGGGAGCCTAAGATCCCGGGAATGCCCGGAGGCAAGAAGCCCACGCGTACGGGCTGGCTGTATTTTATTTTGGCTTGCGCGCTTCTGGGCTACGCCTTCTTTAACATGGGCTCCGGCTTTGCCAATTCCAGCAATACCGTAAAGCTCGCGACGAGCGAGATGGTCAGCGCCATCAAGCAGGATCGCGTCGAAGATCTGACCTATACGGTTCAAGACGGAAGCGTGACGGGTCATTACTGGAAGACGAAGAAGGACAAGGGCGATACGAGCGAGCTCAAGAGCTTCTCCTCGACCTATGTCGGCTCCGATTCGCTTGCCGAGCTTATGGCGGAGCACCCCGATACCAAGTACATCGTCAACACCAATGATCCCGATTTTTGGGGCGACCTGGCGATGAGCGTGCTTCCGACGATCGCCCTGATCGCCATCATGTTCTACTTTATGCGCCAGATGATGGGCGCCAACAACAGGAACATGCAGTTTGGCAAGACCAACGCTAAGACCAACGAGGCCACGCGCCCCAAGGTCAAGTTTGAAGACGTTGCCGGCGTGGACGAGGCGGTCGAGGAGCTCGAGGAGATCCGTGACTTTTTGAGCGATCCGGATCGCTATCGCAAGCTGGGCGCCAAGATCCCGCGTGGCGTGTTGCTGGTGGGCCCTCCGGGCACCGGTAAAACGCTGCTGGCCAAGGCCGTTGCCGGCGAGGCGGGCGTGCCGTTCTTTAGCATCTCGGGTTCCGACTTTGTCGAGATGTTCGTGGGTGTCGGCGCCAGCCGTGTGCGTGACCTCTTTAAGGAGGCCAAGTCCCAGGCCCCGTCGATCATCTTCATCGATGAGATCGATGCTGTGGGACGTCAGCGCGGAGCTGGCTTGGGCGGCGGTCACGACGAGCGCGAGCAGACGCTCAACCAGCTGCTGGTCGAGATGGACGGTTTTGAGGAGAGCGAGTCGGTCATCCTGATCGCTGCGACCAACCGTCCTGACATCTTGGATCCGGCATTGCTGCGTCCCGGTCGTTTTGACCGTCAGGTCACGGTCGACCGTCCGGATGTGAAGGGCCGCGAGCAGATCTTGCGCGTGCATGCCGAGAACAAGCCGATGGACGAGGATGTGAAGTTTGAGAAGCTCGCCCAGATGACCGTTGGCTTCACCGGTGCCGATCTGGCAAATCTGCTCAACGAGTCTGCGCTGCTTGCTGCCCGCCGCCATCGTTCCGTAATCTCGATGGACGAGGTCGAGGAGTCGATGGAGCGCGTGATTGCCGGTCCGCAGCGCAAGGGTCGCGTGATGACCGAGGCCGAGCGCACCACGATTGCCTACCACGAGAGCGGTCACGCCCTGGTGGGCCACATCCTGGAGCATTCCGATCCGGTTCACAAGATCTCGATCGTCAGCCGCGGCCAGGCTTTGGGTTACACACTGCAGCTTCCGCAGGAGGATCACTTCCTCAAGACCAAGAACGAGATGCTCGACGAGCTCGCCGTGTTCTTGGGTGGCCGCGTTGCCGAGGAACTCATGTGCGACGACATCACGTCGGGCGCGAGCAACGATCTGGAGCGCGCGACCAAGATGGCGCGCGAGATGGTCACGCGCCTGGGCATGAGCGAGGAACTGGGCACGCAAGTGTTTGGTGAGGCGCAGCATCAGGTATTCCTGGGCCGCGATTACGCCGATCACCAGGATTACTCCGAGGAGACGGCGCGCCGCATCGATATCGAGGTTCAGCGCATCATGCGCGAGGCCCATCGTCGTGCGGTCGAGATCCTGGATGCCCGTCGCGATCAGCTCGACCTGATGGCCAAGGTGCTGCTTGAGCGCGAGACCGTTGAGGGCGACGCCGTGAGCGCCCTGCTCGACAACGAGTGGGACGCCTACCTTGAGCGCGAGGGCGATATCCTGGCGGCCAAGGAGGAGCGCAACGCCAAGGCGGCCGGCATGCCGACCAAGAAGCGTGCGCCTCACATGAGCGAGGAGGAGCTGGCGGCCGATGCCGCAGCATTTGCGCAGGCGGCTATGCAGGAGGATGCCGAAGCCGCATCCGATGATGCCGGCGATGACTGTGCCGTCAATGCCGGTGCCGACACCGACGACGACAAATAGTCTTTGTGGCGAAAGCCTCCGCGGGGAAACCTGCGGAGGCTTTTCTTTTGAGCGATATGGGGCCATCTGTTGATTGGGGACAGACTTAAATGAGCGTTTTCACGCATTTAAGTCTGTCCCCAATCAACATTGCTGCGGCGCTTTGCCCGACTAAAGCGTACAATAGCGCCTATGCGAAAGGGGAACAGATGATCAACGAAACTATGTATGCTCGCGGTGCGGAAAGCTCCATCATCCGCGAGATTTTTAGCTATGGCCTTGAGCGCAAGGCGCAAATCGGCGCGGAAAACGTGTTCGATTTCTCGCTGGGCAACCCGAGCGTTCCGGCACCCGCTGCCGTCGCGGAGTCCATCAAAAAGGCGCTTGAACTGCCCAGTGACCAGCTGCACGGCTACACTCCCGCACCGGGCCTACCACAGTGCCGTACCGCCGTTGCTGAGTCGCTCAACCGTCGCTTCGGTACGAGCTATGAGGGCAAGGACGTCTTTATGACGGTGGGCGCCGCGGCTTCGCTCACCTGTACGCTCAATGCCGTTACGAATCCGGGCGACGAGGTTATTGTTATCGCCCCGTACTTTCCGGAGTATCGCGTTTGGATTGAGAAGGCCGGCTGTACGTGTATTGAGGCGCTCGCCGATGAAGATACGTTCCAGCTGAGTGTGGACAACGTGCTCAAGGCGATTACCGATAAGACGACTGCCGTCATCATCGACTCGCCCAACAACCCGACCGGTGCCGTATATACGCGCGACACGCTGACGCAACTGGCCAATGTTCTGTGCGAGGTCAACGCCAAGCGCGATCCCGAGAACCCGATCACGCTTATCTCGGATGAGCCGTATCGTGAGATTGTCTATGGCGCCGAGGTGCCTTGGGTGCCTTCGATCTACGAGCACGCCATCGTGTGCTACTCGTATTCCAAGTCGCTTTCGCTACCGGGCGAGCGCGTGGGGTGGATCCTAGTTCCCAATACGAATCCTCAGGCGGCTCGTCTAATGCCCGCTGTTGCCGGTGCCGCCCGTACGCTGGGCTTCGTGTGCGCGCCGGCGCTCTTCCAGCGCGCAATTATCGACTGCATCGATGAGCCGAGTGACGTTGAGGCCTATGCACGCAACCGCACGGCGCTTACCGGTGCATTGGCGGAGTACGGCTACACGTATGTTGAGCCGGATGGCGCGTTCTACCTGTGGGTGAAGGCGCTGGAGCCCGATGCGAACGCCTTCTGCGAGCGCGCGAAGAAGTATGAGCTGCTCGCGGTGCCCTCGGACAGCTTTGGCATGCCGGGCTGGTTCCGCTTGGGCTACTGCGTGAGCTACGAGACTATCGTCAACTCACTGCCCGCCTGGAAGCAGCTGGCCGACGAGTATCGTCAAAAGTAAAGCGCTCTGCCTACAATGTTTTACGTGAAACGGGGTTTGGTGCTAAGCCGGACCCCGTTGTCATGGACGTTGTGTCGTTGGGATGGAGTGGTTTTACGACTATCGAAGGCTATGCGTACAATGAATATAAGCGACGGCCATGCCAGATAAGGAGACCCGATGCCCTACCTGCTTTCTTGTGACATTCATACTCATACGATGTTCTCTGCGCATGCATATTCGACCATTGAGGAGAATGTGTACTGGGCGGCAGAGCGTGGCCTGCAGGTGCTCGGATCTGCCGACCATTTAAGCTCTATGGTTACGGCTTGCCCCAATGACCTGCGCAGTTTCCAGTTCTTTATCAACCAGGATATCTGGCCGCGCATTTGGAGCGGCGTGCTGGTGCTGCGTGGTGCCGAGGCCGATATCGTTTCACTGGACGGAAGCCTGTTTGGCGAGGACACTCCTGTCACGCTCGATATCGCCGGCGATTCGTACAGCCGCCAGCATTCGCTGTTCGATTTGGTTACGCGTAATTTGGATTATTTGGTTGCAAGCGTGCATAATCCGCAGATTGCTGAGGGCGCGACGCTCGCCCAGACGACCGAGATGTATATCAATGCCCTGGAGCACCCCAAGGTGTTTATGCTGGGCCACACGGGTCGTTCGGGCGTGTCGTTCGATATCGACGAGGTACTGCTGGCGGCCAAGGCCAAGCACAAGATTATCGAGATTAACAACCATAGTCTTGAGCATGGCACGGATGCCGAGCATTGGAACGTGTGTCGCAAGATTGCCGAGCGCTGCGCCGAGCTGGGCGTGGGTATTGGTGTGTCGACCGATGCCCACATTGGTATGGCCATTGGCAAGCTCGAGCACGCCCGCAAGTTGCTCGACGAGATTCACTTCCCGCTGGACCTGATCGTGACGCGCGACCGCGAGACGCTGCTGCGCGAGATGGCGGCAGCCGGTGTGTGCGACCTGCGCAAGGGGATGTAACGAGACTCATATGCCCAACGAAGGGGGCGGTCCAGACGGGCCGCCCCCTTCGTTGTCCTAAAATCTGCGGGGGTTGGTTAGCGTCGCTCGAGGACCGTTACTGTTTCGGTGTGGTCGGTGTGGGGGAACATGTCGACCGGCGTGATCTTGAGCAGTCGGTAGCCACTGTCGAGGAGCTGGTGCAGGTCGCGCTCTTGGGTGGTGGGATTGCAGCTGATATAAGTGATGCGGCGCGGCTTAAGTGCGCAGGCGGCCTCGAGGAACTCGGGGGTAGAGCCGGCGCGCGGCGGGTCGATGGAAAGGACGTCGACGCGCTCGCTGTTATCGGCGGCATCTAGGATGTAGTCGGTGGCGTCGTCGGCCATAAACCAAGCGCTGCGGGTGAGGCCGTTGAGTTCGGCATTGCGACGTGCGTCGGCAATGCCCGCCGGGTTGCGCTCCACGCCGAGCAGCATAATGCCGACACCTCTGTCCTGGGCATCCTTCGCGGCGCACAGACCGATGGTGCCGCTGCCGCAGTACGCGTCCATAAGAATGTCACCCTGCTGCAGGTCCATGCCGTCAATCGCGAGCTGATAGAGCAGCTCGGTCTGCTGCGGATTGGTCTGATAGAACGCGGTAGGGGAGATATCGAATTCGCAACCGAGCAGCTGGTCGCGCATGCACTCGGCGCCATAAACGATACGAGTCTCCTCACCCAAGATGGCGTTACCGGGACGACCATTGATATTTTGGGCAACGGTGACGATATGCGGATCGAGCGCCGCGACGGCCTCAAAGAACTCCTGCGCATGCGGTAAGTCGCGCTGGGCGGTCACGAGCGTAACCATGACCTGGTCGGTACGCCAACCGCAGCGGACGACGGCATAGCGAAGCAAGCCAAGATGCTTGTCCTCGTTAAAGGCGGGAATATGCAGCCGCTCAGCTTCGCGTGCGATGCCGTTGAGAATCTGACGGGCACCCGGCGCCTCGACAGGACACTCGGGCACGGCAACGATTCTGTGCGTGCCGCGCTCAAAGAAACCGCAACGGACAGCGCCCTCCTTACCGGGAGCAAAGGGAGTGGCGGCCTTATGACGAAAGCCACGCGGCGCAGGATATTTACCCGGGTCGCCCAGGGTGACGCCCATACCGCGAATAGGATCAACGGCGATACCCTCACGCTCACAGAGCTCAGCAAACAGCTCCTCCATAGCAGCCTGCTTGGTCGCCAACTGCTTTTTATAAGGACGATTGAGCGCCGTGCACCCACCACAAGATTTCATGATCGAACAGGGAGACTTGGGGTCCACAGCCTTACGCGCAGGCGAAACGGGATCTTTATGCGGGCGCTTGGTGCGAGTCTGAGATGCCTTATCCTCGTTCCGACGAGAGCCGGGACGCTTGGCCTTAGCCTTGCCCTTGGCCGACTTACCCTTCGCGTCTTGAGATGACTTGGATTTCTTAGAAGATTTTTTCTCCTCCGACCCCTCAGCCGCCTCGATCAAAGCACGACGAGCCTTACGTTCCGCACGAGATTCTGCCATGAATTAACCCCACTATTAAATAAAAGAAAAGTCCGAAGCAATTGTACCGTGCATTCAACGTGCTCGATTGGAGGGGACGCCTATTTAAGATCCCGAGCACGGTGTCTCCCGGAATGCCGGCAGCCGTCACGGTATTTAATTTGTCGCGAGTTCCGCACGAACAGGAGGCCACTTAATGTGGCCTCCGTCGTGAGCAGG
>CABUKS010000040.1 GCA_902492235.1 uncultured Collinsella sp.
CGTCGCCAGGAGGAAGAGCTCGACCTTCTCCCTGCTGTACATGCGAACCTCCAGTCCGGACCGCTTCACGGTCCAACTTTCTGTCCGCACCCCCTAGGTGGCGCAAACAGTCCCTATTTCACCGCAACTGCGTTGGGGTGTGACCGGGGCACAAAGATGCGGCGCCGCTTGGAGGAAAAGACCGGAAGCAAAGGTCCATTCCTCCAGACGGCGCCGCAGCTGTTTTGATGGTTCGGCTTTTGTCGAAGTGTCTTAGTTGAGTGCGACTGCCAGCCGAGTAGGCAAAGCGGCTCGGGGGCGTGTCGCTTCCGTCACGTTCTATCAGCATACAAGACGGTTTTGGTTCTTGCTCGTGACGGAAACGGCGCGCTTCCGAGCCGTTTTAAAAGAAAGGGGGCGAGGTCTAGGGCACGCCCCCTTTCACGATAGAGAGCTAAACCTAGCCGCGGACCTTTTTGACGACGTCCATGGCCTCGCGGGCAATCTGCTCGACCTTGGAGAAGTCGCCGTCGGCAAACAGGGCCGGCTTAACCATCCAGGTGCCACCGCAGGCGATGATGGCGGAGGAGCTCAGGTACTCCTCGACGTTGGCGGTGCTCACGCCGCCGGTAGGCATAAAGCGGTGACCGACAAACGGAGCGGCGAGGGCCTTGATGGTGTTCAGGCCGCCATACTGGGACGCGGGGAAGAACTTGGTGACCTTGAGGCCCAGGTTCTCGGCTGCGGTGACCTCGGAGGGGGTCACGGTGCCGGGAAGGACGGGCAGGTCGATATCGATGCAGTGCTTCACGACGTCCTCGTTGTAACCCGGGGAGACGATGAACTTGGCACCGGCGGCGCGGGCCTGCTCAACCTGCTCGACGGTCAGGACAGTGCCGGCGCCAACGCACATCTCGGGCTCGGCCTCGGCCATAGCGGCGATGCACTCGGCGGCGCAGGCGGTGCGGAAGGTGACCTCGGCGGACTTCATGCCAGCTGCCATAAGGGCGTGGGCGAGCGGAGCGGCGTCCTCGACCTTGTCGAGCACAACGACCGGCACGATGCCCAGGGACTCAAGCGTGGTGTAGAACTGATCGAACATGATGTTCCTTTCGATGTGTGGCGCGCATGGGCGCGTGATTGCCAAATGTGCTGGTCAGGAGCCGATTTTGGATTGGTTATCGGAGGCACTGCTTGGGGTTCAAGCAATTCCAAAACCGGCTGTTCGACCAGTCGTGTAGGGGATGCCAGGCAAAACCGGAATGGGACTGGTGGTTTTGCCCGGCCGGAGGAATCGGGGAGCGGGCCGCAGGGGTATGGGATTGGAAAGCTGCGGCCCGCGGAATGGAGACGGACTAGCGCGCGACGCGGGTGCCACCGTCGGCGGCGGATGCCACGGCTGCAATCTCGCCTGCGGTCACCAAGTTGGAATCGCCCTTGATGGTGAGCTTGAGGATCGAGGCTGCAATCGCGTAGTTGACGGCGTCCTGCGGGTCAAAGTCGTTGATGAGGGCATGGACGAGGCCGGCGTTGAAAGCGTCGCCGGCGGCAACACCCTCGAGCACGTGTACGTCGTGAGCAGGGGAGAACCAGTGCTCGCCGCTCTCGGCCTCAAAGAGCATGCCCATCCAGATGGAGCGCTCGACGCAGGAGATGTTGCGGACGACCGAGGCGACCTTCTTGCAGCCGTACTCGGCGCAGATCTGACGGGCCATCTCGACATAGGTGTCGCGCTCCTCGATGCCGTGGGCAAGGGAGCCGGAGACGCAGGTCATACCGAGGCCAGCAGGCGCATCCTCGTCGTTGGCGATGCAGATGTCGACGAGCGGCAGGAGTTCCTTCATGGTGGCCTGCGATTTCTCGGGCGACCACATCTTGCCGCGATAGTTCACGTCGCACACGGTGGTGATGCCCTTGGCGCGGCAGACGGCGAGCGCCTCCTTGCAGGCGGCGGCCATCTCGTCGGAGACGGCGGGGGTCACGCCGGAGAAATAGAAGACATCGATGCCCTTGAGGATCTCGTCCCAGTCAAAAACATCGCGCTTGGCCATGTTGATGGCAGAGAACTTGCGGTCGTAGACGCAGCCGTTGCCGCGCTGCGAGGCGCCGACCTCAAACACATAGGAGCCAAGACGGTCGCCCTGACGCACGACGCGCGTTGTGTCGACGCCGTAGGCCTTCAGCGAGCGCAGCGCGCACTCGCCTAGGCGGTTGGCCGGAACAACGGAGACGTAAGCGGCCTTGTCGCCCTGGTAGGCCAGGGAAAGCGCAGTGTTGGCCTCGGCGCCGCCGTAGCGGACGTCAAACTCGGTTGCCTGCTCAATACGCAGGTGGTCTTTGGGCGAGAGTCTCATCATGATCTCGCCGAAGGTAAGAACCGTTTTACCCATGGTCGCGCAGCTCCTTTTACTCGTGCGTACACCTTTGATATGGCGTTGGCACGCAGGTGCCAAGACGGTAGGGTGCGTCTTTGCACCTGCGTGCCAACGCTCGCCGAAATCGGTTTACGAAATCGGTTTCGTTTCGAGTTGTAGTATACTCACCTACAGCGTTTTGCAACCGAGATTTTTAAAAAAATGCCTAAAATGGCTCAGATCGCCGACAATTGGGAAACGGGGTGCGTTATGGCGCAGATGAGAATCAAGGACATTGCCGCCGAGGCGGGCGTGAGCCCGGCCACGGTCTCGCGCTATCTCAACAACCGCCCCGGGCAAATGACCGAGGAGACCCGTGCTCGCATCGCGGCAGTTATCGAGCGCACCGGCTATCGCCCACGTGCCGCCGCGCGCAATCTGCGCAGCTCGCGTACGAACCTCATCGGTGTGATTCTGGCTGACATCGCCAACCCGTTCTCGAGCGCCATGCTCGAGGGCCTTTCCGCCAGCGCCGCGGCGCGCGGCTGCTCGCTCATGACGGCCATTAGCGGCAACGACCCCGCTAAGGAAGCGGAGTCGCTCACCAGACTTATCGATGCCGGCGTGGACGGCCTGGTCGTCAACACCTGCGGAGGCAATGACGAGGCGATCGCCGCGGTAGCGGGACGTCTGCCCGTCGTGCTGCTCGACCGCGACGTTGCCGACGGCGGTGTTGACCTGGTGACATCTAACAACCGTGAGCTGGTCGCCGGCTTGGTAGACGCCTTGGCAGCTGCGGGCAGCGAGCGTCTGTGCCTGCTCACCGAGGCAAGCGACGATAGCCCCGTGCGTCGAGAGCGCGCCGAGGCCTTTGCCGACGAGCTTTCGCGCCGCGGCCTTGCGGGCGAGGTCGTCACCCTGGCCGACGGTGGCGCCACGGGCGTTGGCCGTTTGGACAAGACCATCCGCGACTACGCGGGCAAAAGGCTCGGCCTTATCGCCGTCAACGGCCTGGTTTTCCTGCGTCTGACCGAGGCGCTGGCGCAGCTTGGTCCCTCGCTGCCGGCGGGGCTCAAAATCGCGACGTTTGACGACTACCCCTGGAACCATGTGCTCTTTGGCGGCGTCACCACGGCCGCGCAGGACACCCTCACCATTGCCGAGCGCGTAGTCGAGCGCCTTTCCGAGCGCATCGACGTCGTTACCACCACCGTGGGCGAGGCCGCAAAGCTGGCGCCCAAACGCATCGAGATCCCCGGCCACATCGAACACCGCGCATCAACCTCGCGCTAGCAACTCGTTCGCAACTGCCTGTTCGCACACGTTTTTTGAGCGCTTGATACGCTTTAACCCTGCGGAAACATTTTTCTGCGATAGTATCTGCGATATAGACCAGTCGAAACCCGCCCGAAAGAAAGGGGAGCGACATGAACCAGCAGAACATCGATTACGTACTCCGCTCCGTAGAGCAGCGTGACATCCGCTTTGTGCGTCTGTGGTTTGTCGACATTCTCGGCCGCCTCAAGAACTTTGCCATTAGCCCCGAGGACCTCGAGGTCGCTTTTGAGGAGGGTATTGGCTTTGACGGCTCCGCCATCGAGGGCTTTGCCACGCCCGAGGAAGCCGACATGCTGGCGTTTCCCGATGCTTCGACCTTCCAGATTTTGCCGTGGCGCCCGAGCCACAACGGCGTCGCCCGCGTGTTCTGCGATGTGTGCACCCCCGACCGCAAGCCCTTCGCCGGCGATCCGCGCGATGCGTTGCGCCGCATGTTCTATAAGGCCGAGAAGGCTGGCTACCTGCTCAACGTGGGCGCCGAGCTGGAGTATTACTACTTCCCCGACGAGCACACCCCCGAGCCGCTCGACAACGTGGGCTACTTCGATCTTTCGGTGAGCGATGCCGCTCGCGACCTGCGCCGCAACACGGTCCTCACGCTCGAGAAGATGTCCGTGCCCGTGGAGTACACCTTCCACGCCGCCGGCCGCTCGCAGCACGGCATGAGCCTGCGCCACGCCGAGGCCCTGAGCATGTCCGACGCCATCACCACGGCCAAACTCATCATTAAGCAGCAGGCTTACGAGAGCGGGTGCCACGCCTCCTTTATGCCCAAGCCGTTGGCGGGCGAGGACGGCAGCGCTATGTTCCTGTGCCAGTCGCTATTCGACCACGACGGCAACAACGTCTTTTGGGGCGAGGACGACGAGAAGTACCACCTCTCCGATATCGCCAAGCACTACATGGCCGGCATCTTGGCGCACGCGCGCGAGATCAGCGCCATCACTAACCCCACGGTCAACTCGTACAAGCGCATCACCACGGGCGGCGACTCCGTGCCGCAGTACGCCACGTGGGGCCTGCGCAACCGCGCGAGTATGGTCCGCATTCCGGTCTACAAGCCCGGCAAGCAGCTGTCCACGCGCATCGAGCTTCGCAGCCCCGACCCCATGGCCAACCCGTACCTGGTCAACGCCGTCACGCTGGCGGCTGGTCTGGACGGCATCGAGCGCAAGCTGGAGCTCCCGCCCGAGGCAACGGCTGAGACGCTCAAGCTTACCGACCGTCAGATGGTCGAGGCCGGCTACACGCCGCTGCCGCGCTCGCTCAAAGAGGCGCTCGACGTGTTTGAGGACTCGCAGTTTATGAAGGATGCCCTCGGCGAGCACATCCACAGCTTCTTCCTCAAAAAGAAGCGCGACGAGTGGCATAAGTTTGAGTCTACGATCACCGAGTGGGAGATTAAGCACTACCTGGCGAACTCCTAATCGCGCTGGCTTGTTTCAGTACGATTGAGCTCATTTCCTTGGAGGCCGATATGTCCGAAAAGAGTGCCCTGTTCATGGCGCGCACGACGCGCTTCCACGAGTTTGCCCGCAGCTTGACGACCACCCTGGGTGTCGAGGTGAGCCTGGCAACTCCCGATTCGCCGACTGCGGCGCACGACTTTGACCTGCTGATCCTCGATTCCGATGGCATCCGCAGCGACCGCATCGATCAGATTGCCAAGTGGCTTGACGATCGCGGCGGCGTCCCCATGTTGGTGATCGTCGACGACGAGGCGCTCGGCACCCTGCGCCTGCCGAATCACGCGCATGCCGACTTTGTATGCCCCACGGCGACGCCCAACGAGCTTAAGGCTCGTGCACAGCGCCTGATGGGCGAGGAGGAGACCGTCACCGCCGACGATGTGCTCAACATCGATAACCTCGAGATCAACCTGGCCACCTACCAGGTGACGCTCGACGATGAGCCCATCGACCTGACGCTGATGGAGTACTCGCTGCTGAGCTTTTTGGCGACGCACCCCAACCGCGCCTACAGCCGCGAGGTGCTGCTGCACCGCGTGTGGGGCTTTGAGTACTGCGGCGGCACGCGCACCGTCGACGTGCACATCCGACGCATCCGCTCCAAGGTGGGCCCGCAGATCGCGGCACACATCACCACCGTCCGCGGCGTGGGCTATCTATTTAAGGACTAGATTTCCACCACAAAGGGGGCAGGCACCTTCGTGGTGGTTTTGCCGTAGGCCGGGTCCTTTTGGGCCTGCAATAGAACTTAAGCCTTCCTAAAAGATTGCGTTCTCATACACGTTCGCCCGCATATTGGGGTACAACTCAACGTGAACAATGATGGCCCGCCACATGTTTGGCGGGCCTTTGGTTATTTGACGAAAGGATCGCAGCTATGAGCGAGAACGATTCCCAGCACCCCCAGGATGCGGGCAACGCTGGCGAGACCCAGCAGCAGCCGCGTGTGCAGGTGGAGTCGACGCCTGCCGGTAGCAACATTCCCTACGTGCAGGCATACGACACGCAGACCGGCAAGCTTCTGGGCGGCCAACAGGTCGTGAACAAGCACACGGTGGTCAAGACCAAGACCAAAAAGCTGCCGATCTTCATTACGGCGCTTGCCGGTTGTGCCTGCGGCGCCCTGCTGGTCATCGCGCTCATTATGAGCGGCACGCTCGATATCGGCGGCGGCAAGAATGCCGTGACGGCGGGCGCTTCGGGTTCATCGACGCAAAAGATCACCATTGACTCCGAGGACACCACGCTGGCCGAGGCCGTTTCTGCTAAGGCCCTGCCCTCCGTCGTTTCCATTACCGCCACTTCGAGCGGCAGCCAGAATGGCTCGCTTTCGCAGTCTGCTGATGAGTCGGATAGCTCGGGCAGCGTCGGTTCGGGCGTCGTGCTCGATACCGAGGGCCACATCCTCACCAACAACCACGTGGTCGACGGCTACGACCAGTACGTGGTCACCATGGACGACGGCACCACCTACGAGGCCGAGTTCGTGGGCAACGATGCTTCGAGTGACCTCGCCGTCATCAAGCTCAAGGACGCCGACGCCTCCAAGCTCACGCCGATCGAGATCGGTGATTCCTCCAAGCTCAACGTGGGCGAGTGGGTCATGGCGATCGGTTCGCCGTTTGGCAACGAGCAGTCTGTCTCCACCGGTATCGTCTCGGCGCTCTACCGCTCCACGGCCATGAGCTCTACCAGCGGCAACACTATCTACGCCAACATGATCCAGACCGATGCCGCCATCAACCCAGGCAACTCCGGCGGCGCGCTCGTTAACGACAACGGCGAGCTGGTGGGCATCAACTCGCTCATCGAGAGCTACTCGGGCTCTAGCTCGGGCGTGGGCTTTGCTATTCCCGTTAACTACGCCAAGAACATTGCCGACCAGATCATCGGCGGCAAGACGCCGGTGCACCCGTACCTGGGAGCCACGCTTTCGAGCGTCAACGCGCTCAACGCTCGCACTAACAAGCTGAGCACCGATAGCGGCGCGTACGTGGCGAGCGTCGTTGAGGACGGTCCTGCCGCAAAGGCCGGCATCCAAGAGGGCGATGTCATTACCAAGCTGGGCGACGACGAGATCACGAGCGCCGATGGCCTGATCATCGCACTGCGCAGCCACGAGGTGGGCGAGAAGGTCGAGATCACGCTTATGCGCGGCAAGGAAGAGAAGAAGGTCACCGTCGAGCTGGGCTCCGATGAAGAGCTGCAGAACCAGCAGCAGGACGACAGTTCGACCGACACCGGCAACGGCGGTATTACCGACGAGCAGCTGCGCCAGTACCTGGAGGAGCTGCTGGGCCAGCAGGGCCAGGGCCAGGGTCAAGGCTACGGCCAGGGTTACTAACGACCCGTATCGCACATATCGAAGCCAGAGGGGCTGTCCCATCAACGCGGGACAGCCCCTCTTTTCTTATTGATCCGTTGGGGACGGAGGAAAACGGATCACTTGGGGCTGACAAGAGGCCTAGTTCGTAATGGTCTGGACAGTTAGTTCAGATACGTATAAATCTGGGGCAGCTTGGAATGCGTTTTGAGCAATTTTTGATTGGGATGGGGCTCGGATGGGCGTTTGGAAGGGAGAGTGGGACGTTTACATGGTCTCGAGGAGCCAAAATTAGTTGAAACAGGGGTGTTCGTGCCTGATTCAGCTCTAGGATTTATACGTATCTGAACTAACTGTCCACCCCAGTCTGGCGGCTGCCGATTCGGTGCGGTTCGAGACCGCTATTCGACCCCGTTGCGACCGGTGGTACTCTTGTATCCGTTTGAAATCGAGCGAAGGAGTGCCGCTATGGAGCAATCGAGCCTGTTTGGTGACGGCGTGGACATCGATACCGAAACGCCCACGACCGCGGAAGCCACCGCACCGACCGATGCCCGTGCCCAGGCGGCAGCGCGCGCGGCCGAGCTGCGCCACGAGCTCGACTACCACGCCTATCGCTACTACATGCTCGATGCGCCCGAGATCACGGACGCTGCCTTTGACAAAATGCTCGTTGAACTGCAGGAAATCGAGGCTGCCTACCCCGATTTGGTGACGCCCGACAGCTATACCCAGCGCGTGGGCGGCTACGTGAGCGAGCAGTTTACGCCGGTCACGCATATGGCACGCATGTATTCCATGGACGATGCCATGGATCTGGACGAGCTCGACGCGTGGCTCCAGCGCGCCGAGGATGCGCTCGGTGCCGGTAGCGTCACCTATACCTGCGAGCTCAAGATTGACGGCTTGGGCGTCGCGCTTACTTACCAAAACGGCACCTTCGTACGCGCAGCCACACGCGGCGATGGCACCACGGGCGAGGACGTATCGCTCAACGTGCGCACTATCAAAGACGTGCCCATGCACTTGTCCGAACCGGCGCTCGCCCACATGGGCGCCGACCGCGAGCGCACCATCGAGGTGCGCGGCGAGGTCTATATGCCCAAGGGCAGCTTTGTTCGTCTGAATGAAGAGGCCGATGTCGAGGGGCGCGATCCCTTTGCCAACCCGCGCAACGCCGCCGCCGGCAGCCTGCGCCAAAAGGACCCCAAGGTCACGGCGCGCCGCGATCTTGCCACCTTTATCTATGCCATCGCCGATACCGATCCGCTGCACGTCCACAGCCAGCGCGAGTTCCTCGATTGGCTGCGTAGCGCCGGCTTTAGCGTCAACCCCAACGTGGCTCGCTGTGCTACGCCCGCCGAGGTCCACGAGTTCTGTGCCCAGGCGCTCGAACATCGCGGTGACCTGGACTACGACATCGATGGCGTGGTCGTAAAGGTCGATAGCTTCCAGCAGCAGCTCGACCTGGGCTTTACCGCCCGCGCGCCGCGCTGGGCCATTGCCTTTAAGTTCCCGCCCGAGGAAAAGCAGACCGTCCTGCGCGAAATCCGCATCCAGGTGGGCCGCACCGGTGTGCTCACGCCGGTCGCCGAGTTCGACCCGGTGACGGTTGCCGGCTCCACCATCGCGCGCGCCACGCTGCACAACATCGACGAGATCCGCCGCAAAAACGTGCGCGAGGGCGACACCATCATCGTGCACAAGGCGGGTGACGTGATCCCCGAGGTCGTGGGCCCGGTGCTCGACAAGCGCCCGGCCGATTCGGTCGACTGGCACATGCCCGAGGTCTGCCCCGTGTGCGGCAGCCCCGTGGTCCACGAGGACGGCGAGGTGGCCTACCGCTGCGTCTCCATCGACTGCCCCGCGCAGCTCAAGGAGCGCCTGCTCCACTGGGTGAGCCGCGGCTGCATGGACGTCGACGGCCTGGGCGACGAGATCGTCGACAAGATGATCGCCGCCGGGCTGATCCACGATGTCGCAGACTTCTACCAGCTCACGGTCGACGACATCGCAGGCCTGGACACGGGGCGCACCTATGCCAGCTCCAACAGCAAAAAGGGCGTCAAGAAGGGCGACCCCATTCCGGTGGGCCTCAAGACGGCTGAGAAAATCATTGTCGAGCTCAACAAGTCCAAGAGCCAGCCGCTCGGTCGCGTGCTGTTTGCCCTGGGCATCCGTCACGTGGGCAAGAGCGTGGGCGAGGTCATCGCCGAGCGATTCCTGTCGATTGACAAGCTCATCTTGGCGAGCGAAGAGGACATCGCCGAGTGCGAGGGCATCGGTCCCAAGATTGCGGCGAGCGTCAAGCAGTTCCTGGCCGTGCCCGAAAACCTTGCCGTGCTGGAACGTCTGCGCCAAGCGGGCCTTTCGCTCGAGGTCGACCTGGGCGCCGCGCATGCGCAAGCCGCAGCCGACGCTGGCGTGGCGGGCGAGCTCGCCGACGCACAGCCGCTCGCG
>CABUKS010000041.1 GCA_902492235.1 uncultured Collinsella sp.
GGTCACCAAGCACAACCTCAAGTACCGCCGCTACTACCACCAGTTCGACTACTAATTTCATTTGGGGGAAACCGCAATGAGGCAATACATCTTCGCCAGCCACGCGCATTTTGCGACCGGCATCAAGGAGAGCACCGAGCTGCTCTCGGGCGCGCGCGATAACGTCCACGACCTGTCGATGTTCGTCGACGGCCGCACCGACGTCGCCGAGGAGGCCGCCAAGCTCCTGGCGACCTTCGACCCCGCCGACGACGTAATCGTGTGCACCGACCTGTTTGGCGGCAGCGTCAACAACGAGTTCACCAAGATCGTCCAGACGCGCCCCAACACCTACCTGGTTGCCAACATGAATCTGCCGCTGCTGATCCAGCTGCTCTTTTCGGACCAGGAGGCTCCCGCCGATCAGGTTATCCGCGAGATCCTCGCGGCTGACGACACGCGCGTCAAGTTTGTCAACGACCTGCTGACCGATGCGGATGACGAGGAAGAGTTCTAGTCACCGCCTGCTATTAATGGGGCCGGGTTTCCGGCATGAGACCTTTGGGGGTCAATCATGATTCAACTGCTTCGCGTCGACCATCGTCTGCTTCATGGCCAGGTGGCCGTCTCTTGGGTCCAGGGCTTGGGCTCTGACTGCATCTTCTGCGTTGGCGACAAGGTTGCCAACGATCCCGTCTGGAAGACTACGCTCAAGATGGGAAAGCCGGCCAACGTCAAGCTCGTCATCAAGGACATGGAGCACGCCATCGAGGCCATCAACTCCGGTGTTACCGATAAGTACAAGATGATCATCTGCGTCGCCAGCATCGCCGAGGCCAAGCAGCTTGTCGACGGCTGCCCGCAGATCACCTCCATCAACCTGGGCAACACCAAGTCCAAGGACGAGCAGCGTCCCGATGCCCGTAAGATCTCCCGCCAGATCTTTGTGACTGCTGCCGAGGAAGAGGACATTCGTGAGCTCGTCGGCCGCGGTGTCGAGGTCGAGATTCGCGCTCTGGCCGACGACCCCAAGGTTGATGCCCTAAGCGCCCTCTAATTGGGAACCACGGGCGGCGCGCACGGCGCCGCCCCTATTCGTGGGCGTACCGGATAAACGCTTTACCCGTTACCCCCATCTACCGTTCACCGGGAGTACACACCCGTTGAGCGATTGGTATTAAATAGTTTTCTCATGACTATATAATTGGTATCAAATCATTTGCACCGGTTTAGGTGTTAACAGCACACCGGTACAAGCTGGATCTGTCTAGGCGATTGTCGGCATGGAAAAGGGCGCGCTGACAAGTCGGGAATCGCCGCGCGGATCCAAGAGGGATCAAAGGGAGGAACAATGCTTGTTCAAGCGATCCTCATCGGACTTATCGCTGCCTTCGGTAAGCTCGATTATCAGCTCGGTACGCTCTATGCGTTCCGCCCGATCGTTCTGTGCCCGCTCGTCGGCATAGTCCTCGGGGACCTGCAGTCCGGCCTCGCCATCGGTGCGAGCCTCGAGCTGCTCTTCATGGGTTCAATCTCCATCGGCGCTTACGTGCCGCCCGATGAGTGTATTGGCGGTGTGCTCGCCTGCGCCTTCGCTATTCAGCTGGGTCAGAGCACCGAGGCCGCTATCGCGCTCGCGATGCCCATCGCCACTCTGTGCCTGGCCATTAAGAACGTCGTCAACGCCGGTATGCCCCTTCTGGTCGACCGTGCCGACGTCTTTGCCAGCAAGGGTAACCTCAAGGGTATCTACGCTATGCACTGGATTATCGGTCTCGTGATTGTCGTCCTGGCCTTTATCCTGTGCTCGGTCTCCTTCTATCTGGGTGCCGACGCCGTTCAGGGCCTGCTCGACTTCATCCCGACGTTCGTCCTCGATGGCTTTGGCGTCGCAGCCAACATCCTGCCTGCCATGGGCTTCGCCATGCTCGGCCGTCTGGTGCTTACCAAGCAGCTCGTGCCGTTCTACTTCCTGGGCTTCCTGCTGTGCTCCTATGCCAACGTGCCCGTCCTCGGCGTCGCCCTGATCGCAATCATCATCGGCATCGACAAGTACGACCTGCTGGGCCTTGGTGGCGCCCAGTCCCAGCTTTCTGTGGAAGGGGATGAGGACGATGACTTCTAATTCCGAGAACCAGATTACTCGCTCCGACCTCATTAAGAGCGCCGTGAACACCGGCGCCCTGGGCATGGAATTCTCCTGGACCTACTACAAGCAGATGAACATTGCCTTCTGCCTGATGGTCGCCAACATGCTCAAGAAGATCTATGCCGGCCGTCCCGATGATTACGCCGAGGCCTTGCACCGTCACAGCGCATTCTTCAACATCACCCCGCAGCTCGCTCCCTTCGTGGGTGGCATCGCGATGGCCATGGAAGAAAAGGTCGCTCGTGGCGAGGTTGAGCCCGAGAGCGTCAACGACATCAAGGCCGCCTTCATGGGTCCGCTTTCCGGCCTGGGTGACTCCTTCTTCCTGTCCACCCTGCGCGTCGTCGCCGCTGCCGTGGGCATCAGCCTGTGCCAGGCCGGCAACGTCTTTGGCCCCATCGCCTTCCTGCTCGTCTACAACATCCCGGCGTTCCTGATTCGTATCTTTGGCGCTATCAAGGGTTATGAGCTAGGCATTGGCTTCCTCGACGAGGCTCAGAAGACCGGCCTGATGCAAAAGATCATGGCCTGCGTCGGCATTGTCGGCGTCATGGTCGTCGGCGCCATGAGCAAGGACATGTTCTGGGCTTCGTTGCCCATCGCCATTGGTCAGGGCGACTCCGCCCAGACTCTCCAGGACATCCTGGACGGTATCATGCCCGGTATGCTCGGCATGGCCGCCTTCTGGCTCTACTATTGGCTGCTCTCCAAGAAGATCAACCCGATGGTCCTGATCCTCTGCACCATGGTCGTGGGCATCATCGGCGCTTACTTTGGCGTGCTTGCCTAATATGTTCGAATCGCGCTTCCATCGCGTCTAACGGTTGCGTCGATCTTTGGGGGCTTGTCGCATCTGCGGCGGCCCCCTGTTTTTTAAAACTCCGTACGAAAGGGGAGGGCTATGGTCGTACCCGAGCTTTCGCTCATGAACATCAACCATCGTTACTACAGCATCGAGACGTTTTTTAAGGCTGCAGGTGAGGCCGGCTATCGCAATATCGAGCTGTGGACCGGCTCGATGCACCTGTATGTGGATTGCCATGAGCACGATTCGGTGGATAAGATTCGCGATCTTGCCGCCCAATACGGTATCAAGATCGTGTGCGTGTGCCCCGAGCAGAACAACCCCAAGCCGTGGAACGTCGCGGTGCGCGGTGAGGCGGGCCAAAAACGCATCCTCTCGTACTTTAAGAATGTGATCGACGTAGCCGTTGAGTTGGGCGCGCCGCAGATTCTGGTGACGAGTGGTTGGGCCTATCTGGACGAGCCGGCTGAGGACGCCTGGGCCCGCAGCGTTGCCATGCTGCGCTCGGTGTGCGACTACGCCGATACGCGCGGTATTCGCGTCGCGCTCGAGGCCCTGCAGCCGTCGGAGTCCGTGTTGGTCAACACCGCACAGGATGTCGTGCGCATCCTCGAGGCGGTCGATCGTCCCAACCTGAAGGCCTGTATCGACTTTGGCGCCATGGAAGTTGCCGGCGACACGATCGACGGCTACTTTGAGGTTTTGGGCGAAAAGATCGTTCACACCCACTTTGTAGATGTGGGCGGCGGCACGACGCATCTTGCCTGGGGCGACGGCGAGCGTGATATGCGTGCCGACCTCGAGGCACTCATGCGCCACGGCTATACGGGCTATGTCTCGGCCGAGACGTGTGATGGCCGCTACTATCAGGATCCGTCCAAGGCGACGACTCAGGTTATCGAGATGTATCGCCGTGTGACAGCGGAGATGGAAGCCGAATAACTAAACTGCGCGGTTGCGCTGGAAACGCTTGGGCGGGTCTGGCGCAACGCTTTTATAGCTGGCGAGTTGTGGGGAGCCCGTTGGCAGTAGCGCTCGAAATAGACAACTATTGGCGTTGTAATACCACTCGGGCGAGGAAACCGACCGTTCGCCGCAAATCTCCGTGAGTTTGGATTGGTATTAAATAACAAGTAATCGTATGGCTATAATTGGTATCAGCAAGAAGCGCGATGTATAGAATTGCGCACATGTGATGGGAGGACACACATGAAGGAGACCGAGAAGATCGAGATCATGCACTTCGACCAGGAGGGCTACCTCGAGGACGGCAGGAACGTCTACGAGGCCGGCAAGAAGATGACCGCCCTGGCCGACCGCGTGCACGAGGAGGGCTACGACGCCGTCTTCCTGATGGGCGTCGGCGGCACCTGGGACGAGTTCATGCAGCTCGAGTACCTCATGAACAAGTTCGGCGACCGCGACCTCGAGGTCTACCTGATCCACGCCGCCGAGTGGAACGTCATGGGCCACAAGCGCATGACCGACAAATCCGTCGTGCTGACCGCCTCCGAGTCCGGCACCACCCCCGAGGTGCTCGAGGCCGTCGGCAAGATGAGGGAGATGGGCGTGCGCGTCTTCGCCATGACCAACCCCGAGGGCAAGATCGGGCAGGCCGTGGGCGCCGAGAACTGCGTCATGATGGCCTCCGACCACGGCGCCGGCGGCTGCGAGAAGGGCTACTACCTCGCCGACTGCTTCGGCCTGCGCCTGCTCAACCGCCGCGGCTGCTTCCCCAAGTTCGACCTGTTCATCGAGCAGACGAAGGACGTCTGGAAGGACATGCTCGACATCCGCAAGCGCTTCGAGCCGCGCGCCGAGGAGCTCGCCAGGAAGTACGCGCTGGCCGACTACACCATGTTCATCGGCTCGGGCGCGCTGTGGGGCGAGACCATCCTGTACTCCATGTGCCTGCTCGAGGAGATGCAGTGGAAGCGCATCCGCCACATCACCTCGCACGACTTCTTCCACGGCACGCTCGAGCTGCTCGAGCCCGGCGTCCCGGTGTTCCTGTTCATGGGCGAGGACGAGTGCCGCGCCCTCGACGAGCGCGTCCGCGCCTTCCTCACCAGCGGCGTGACCGGCGACGAGGACTACGTCATCATCGACACCGCCGAGTACGCGATCCCGGGCCTGGACGACGACTTCCGCGTCATCGTGTCGCCGTGGATCCTGTCCGTGCTGACCACCGACCGCCTCTCGCGCAACTACGAGCTGGTCACCAAGCACAACCTCAAGTACCGCCGCTACTACCACCAGTTCGACTACTAAGAGCTGGTCACGGGTCCGATATCTTGGCTGGTTGATATCTCGATCCTGCACAAGGGCGTCCGCAATTGCGCGGGCGCCCTTTTTGCGTTGTGACAAGAGACTGCTGCTAACCGCTTGCCCTATGTTTCCAAATGAATACGCTATGAGCCGAGGAAGACGATTCTCCCCGCAAACACTCTAGTATGCTAAAGTACCCAGAAGACCGGCGGAGCTATGCTGGTCTTTCGTTCTATATGAAGCGCAGCATGAGGAGGCTCACCATATGACGGCCACACCGTGGGGATTCCGGGACATATTGCCCGAGGAAGCTCAGGCGCGCGAGGAGATCGCATGTACGGTGAAGGGCTGCTTTAGGGAGCATCATTACCTTCCGGTCGAGACGCCGCTGCTCGAGGACAAGGGTTCGCTCGAGGAAGGCGGCCGCATTGCGGACACGCCGTTTAAGCTCTTTGATGACGACGGTCGCCTGCTGGTGGTCCGTCCCGACAACACGCTGCCGATCGTGCGCCTGGTTTCGACCCGCATGCGCGCGGCCGACCTGCCCCTGCGCCTTCGCTACGAGGCGCCGGTGGTTCGCGAGTGCCAGCGCAATGCCGGCGGCTCGCGTCAGTTTACGCAGTTGGGCTTTGAGCTCATCGGCGCGGGAGATACCGCGGGCGATGTTGAGATTGTCTCGCTCGTTGCCGAGGCCGTACGCGAGCTGGCACTTCCCGATGCGCGCATTATCGCAGGCAGCGTGCGTCCGTTTAAGGAATTGCTCGCGGTATGCGAGGATCGTGAGCTGGCTGCCGAGGCCCTGCGCTGCGTGCATGCCAACGACTTTGTGGGCCTCGATGCCCGCGTGGCTGCCAGCGCCGAGTCCGATGCCGTCAAGGCCGCCATTAGCGAGCTGCCGCGTCTGCACGGCGGTGCCGAGGTGCTCGACCGCGTGGATGCGCTGCTGGGGGCTGCCGGTATCGTCGCGCCGCTGACGCGCGAACTCCGTGCCCTGGTTGATGGTCTGGCTCCAGAGGACGCCCAGGTGCTGTCATTCGACTTCTCCATCATGAACTCTTTTGATTACTACACGGGCCTGGTCTTTAAGGCCTATGCCGGCGGCTTGCCCGATCCGGTCGGTTCGGGCGGACGCTACGACTCCATCTTTACCGGTGCATTTGGCGACGGCATCGAGGTGCCGGCGGCGGGCTTCGCCTTTTCGCTCGAGCGTCTGGAGGCCGCGCGTACCTCGGCCGAGGACGCCGCTTCCGATGGCGATCACGCCGCGGGCCGTGGCGCCGAGGGGCCGCTGCGTATCGCCGTGCCCAAGGGTTCGCTCAAGGCCGATACCCTCGACGTGCTTGAGACCGCGGGCCTGGACGTCTCCGAGCTGCGTGACCCCGGCCGTCACCTGATCGTGCGCGGCCGCGACACGCGTGCCGGCGAGGGCGCGGTCGGCGATATCGAGTTTGTCATCGTGCGTCCCAGCGATGCGCCTGCCTTTGTGGGTTGCGGCGGTGCCGATTGCGGCATCTGCGGCTGGGACTCGCTCATCGAGGCAGACCTCAACCTGCTGCAGCTGGTCGACCTGGGCTATGGCCTGTGCACCTTTATCGAGGCGGAGCCCGCACGGCGCGCCGGTCAGGCCGAGCGCAACTATGCTCGCCGCGGGTCGCTTCGCGTGGCCACCAAGTATCCGCGCATCGCGAGTGCCTGGTATGCCGAGCGAGGCGTGAACGCCGATATCGTATCACTGCACGGTAACATCGAGCTGGGCCCCATTGTCGGCATGGCCGATCGCATCGTGGACATCACCGCCACGGGTGCCACGCTGCGCGACAACGACTTGGTCATCACTGGTCGCATCATGGACTGTACGGCCCGCTTCTTTGTCAATCCGGGTGCCGCGCGTCTGGATCCGCGCGTACGCAATCTGGCAGATCGCCTGGCCGCGGCCGTTAAGGACAAGCATTTTGAGCCCGTCGCGGGCTCGGCACAATAGCGCGAGCGTGCACGGGCGCCCCAACGTACGGGCTGCGGGCCGATTGGCGCCGCCGCCCGGACTCTCGTTTTTCGAACACAACCTCGACCGATAGGGGATACCGATATGAAGACCATCAAGCTTGCTCCCGGTGAGCGCCTCGTTACCAACCAGCTCAACCGCAAGGGCGTGCTGCCGCAAAACATCGTCGACGCCGCCCGCGATATCGTGGCCAACGTGCGTGCCAACGGCGATGCCGCGGTGCGCGATTACTGTCAGCGTTTTGACGGTGTCGAGCTGCAGAGCTTCCGCTTGCCGCAAGAGCAGATCGATGCCGCGCTCGAAGGTCTTGATCCGGCCTTTGTCGCCGCACTCGAGAAGGCCGCGCGTCAGATTCGCGAGTTCCACCAACGCGAGGTCGAGCAGAGCTGGTTTACCACGCGTGCGGACGGCACGATGCTCGGCGTTAAGGTGACCCCGCTCGCGGCGGCCGGCATCTACGTGCCGGGCGGTCGCGCTCAGTATCCCTCCACCGTGCTCATGAACGCCATTCCCGCCAAGGTTGCCGGCGTCAAGCGCGTGGTTATGGTGACCCCGCCGCAAAAAGACGGCCTGATCAGCCCCTACACGCTCGCCGCGGCAAAGCTCGGCGGCGTGGACGAAATCTATATGGTGGGCGGCGCCCAGGCCGTGGCCGCGCTGGCATACGGTACCGAGACCATTCCGCGTGTCGATAAAATCACCGGTCCGGGCAACGCCTTTGTCGCCGCGGCCAAGCAGATTGTCTCGGGCGACGTGGGAATCGACATGGTCGCTGGCCCCTCCGAGGTCTGCGTACTGGCCGATGCCACGGCCAAGCCCATGGTGGTCGCGGCAGACCTGATGGCCCAGGCCGAGCACGATCCGCTGGCAGCCTGCTATCTGGTGACTTGCGACGAGCAGTTTGCGCGCGAGGTCGAGGCTGGTATCGACATTCTGGTGGCGCAGTCGCCGCGTGCCGAGATCACGCGCGCCTCGCTCGACAACGAAGGCACCATCGTGGTGGCCGCCGATATGGCTGCCGCCGTCGAGGCCGTGAACACCGTGGCGCCCGAGCACCTGGAGCTGCACTGCAAGGATGCGATGGGCCTGCTTGGCGGCATTCGCAACGCCGGCGCCATCTTTGTGGGCGCTTGGAGCTCCGAGCCGCTTGGCGATTATGTTGCCGGCCCCAACCACACGCTGCCGACCGGCGGCACGGCCATGTTCTCCAACCCGCTTTCGGTCGAAGAGTTCGTTAAGCGCTCGAGTGTCATTTGCTATACACCCGAGGGCCTGCTCTCCGACGCTCCCGCCACACAGCGTTTAGCCGAGGCCGAGGGTCTGTGGGCACACGCGCTTTCCGCCGCTCTGCGTCGCCGCGTGCTGGAACAAGGCGAGGATGCCGTGAGCGTCGAGTCGCTGGCCGCGGCCGACCTGACCAAGGTTGCCTGGCCGGGCGACGCCGTGGCGACGGTCGCCGAGGGTGTGGACCTGGCGGCTGCAGGCTCGGATGGCGCTGGCGCGACCGGCGAGGAGGCCTAACATGGCCGAACTCACGCCGCGCATGAAGGAACTCGTCCAGCCCTACCTGGCCGGCATCGAGCCCTATGATCCCAACTTTACGCCCACGCGCATCAACCTTTCGGCCAACGAGAACACCTATCCCGTGCCGGCCGGTGTGCGCGAGGCGATCGATGCGGCGCTCGCCGCTACGCCGCTCAACCGCTATCCCGATCCCATGTCTAACGACCTGCGCGACGAGCTGGCCGCTTGGCATGGCGTGACGCGCGAGAACATCTGCGTGGGCAACGGCGGCGACGAGCTGCTCTATAACTACCTGCTGGCGTTTGGCGGCGCGGGACGGACCCTGCTCAACTGCCCGCCGTGCTTTAGCGAGTATGCGTTCTTTGCATCGCTCTGTCAGACCGAGGTGCGCGACGTGTGGCGCGACCCGGCGACCCTTGAGCTCGACCAGGCAGCGGTGCTTGCGGCGGCTCCCGAGTGCGATCTGGCGATCGTGACCTCGCCCAATAACCCCACGGGCGACGTGGCGCCGCTCGACTTTGTCGCGGCCCTGTGCGATGCATGCCCCGGCATGGTCATGGTCGACGAGGCCTACGTTGAGTTTGCGGACGATTCGTTTGGCGCGGCTACCACGGCGCAGGGGCTTATCGCCGAGCATCCCAACCTGGTGATTCTGCATACGCTGTCCAAGGCGTTTGGCGCCGCCGGCACGCGTTTGGGTTACGTGATCGCGCCGCCCGAGGTCATCGACGTGTTCGCGGCGATTCGCCAGATCTATTCGGTCAACGT
>CABUKS010000042.1 GCA_902492235.1 uncultured Collinsella sp.
AGTCCCTTGCGGCGTAGTTCTTATTTAAGCCGTCCAAGTTTTGGGGTGCAGTTCAAATTGACTGCTCGGGGAGTCGCATTCGAGCTCGGTTGTCCTCTTAGCCACTCGATATCCTTCGGAGCAATAACAGTGAAAAAACTTGCTTAAGTGTTAATCAAGCTACACACAATCTTGCTCTCTAATTAATCAAGAATCAGTATAATTTTGATTAGCTAGAGAGCAAGATTGGAGAATCATGGCATTCAACGACTTGATCGCCCAGAAAATAAAGGACTTTGAACAGCAGGGGGTTCCGCAGGTCTTTGAGCGAGACCTTGATCTAGGAAACCCACAGGAGCCAAAGCGCGACAACATCGTAAATGTGATTGTGGGAGCCCGCCGTTGTGGAAAGACGTATCGCCTGTATCAGGAGATGCAGCGGCTTCAGGGCCGGGGCGTCGAGCTTGACCGGATGCTTTACTTTAATTTTGAGGACGAGCGCTTGCGCCCGTATGAGTCATCGCTGCTGGCGGACGTGCTCGACACGTTCTATGCGCTGTATCCTGCTGCTCGAACCGAGGGCGCTTGCATTTTCTTTGACGAGATCCAGGAAATTCCCGAATGGGGTGCGTTTCTGCGGCGTGTAGTCGATACGGAGAAAGCGACCGTCTATGTGACGGGATCTTCTTCTAAGATGCTGTCCTCAGAGCTTAAGAGCGAGTTCAGGGGTCGTTCTCTTATACGGGAGCTTTTTCCGTTGAGTTTTTCGGAATACGTTCGGTATAAGACGGGGAGCGTTTTCGAGCCAGATGCGACCTTTTCCCCAAGCGATGCAGCGCTGCTTCGACATCATCTGATCGGATATCTTGAACGAGGGGGATTCATCGCGACGCTTGAGCAGACGCCCGCAGACGCGATTCAGCTGCTACAGGAATATGCTTCGCGAACGGTCGCTATGGACGTCATTGAGCGTTACGACGTCAAGAACCCTCGCCTGGCATCGCTGTTCCTAGCGCGGTGTATGGCATCTTCGGGACGAGAGCTGTCGGTGAACAAAGTGTACAACGAGTTCAAGAGCAGGCAGATACCCGTCAGTCGTAATTCGCTCAGCGACTTACTTGAGTATTATGAGGACGCCTACCTGCTGTTCTCCGTGCCGGAGTTCACGCGTTCACTGGCAAATAACATGCGGTCTGCGTCTAAGGTCTACGCTGTCGACCCTGCGATGTTTGGAGCATTCTCTCCCGCATCGGCATTGGACCAGGGCCAGAGGCTCGAGACCGCAGTGTTCAATGCGCTAAGAAGAAGGACTCCCGCGGTGAGGACTGGCTCGGTCTGCCGCCTGCTGATCAAAGAGAAGAGCAAAAGCCATGAGGTGGACTTTGTGGCTGGGGACGCACTTCTCATGCGGGCTTATAGCCTGATTCAGGTGAGTGTGGATATGGCAAGTGAGAAAACGCGCGAGCGCGAAATTGCCGCGCTTGATGCCTCGATGGCCCAGTTCGATCTTGGCGAGTCGGCAATCGTTACCATGGATGAGCAGGCCGATATTCCATGCGAACACGGTGTGGTACACGTTGTGCCCGCATGGAAGTGGCTCCTTGCCTAATCATCTACGGATCGTGGGGCCAGGACCTCCTGGCCCCTTTATCACGGTTGGGGAGCACCATGATGCGCCCGGCTAGTCTTGGGCTTTGATGCTCGGCATCAGAATCTGGGCGAGGTAGTCGCATTCGAGCTTGGTGGCGGCGTCAGCCTTGCCGTCTTTGCCGACCAGCACGTTCTTGATCTGGCTATAGGTGTAGCGGTTGCCGGTCGTAAGCTCGACAAGCTCAATGGCCGTGTCCATGGGGTAGGTCGACACGGGATCTTGCGTGCGCCCGTTGATGGTCTGGGGCACCACGTACGGATAGACGGGGCCGCTGGCGTAGACGGTGTAGCCGTTGCCGAGGTTTGCCGCACCCAAAACCGCATCGCCCTCATCGGGCGTAAAGCTCTCGCCGTCGCGCACCGTGACAAGCGTCACAAGCGGCGTGTTCGTGTCGCCGGCAAGATAGATGCACAGCGTGCTGCCGTTTTGCCAAGTCGCGACTTTGCCGTACCACTCAACGGGAATATCGAGCTGATACAGGTCCGTTGCCTTATGTCGAGCATCGGCGTCGCGGGCCGCCTGTGCCTCGCGGGAGCTCACGGCGTTGATGGCGGCGTCACGGCGCGCGGTTGCCGCCTGCTGGAGCACCTTTGCGACCGCGGCGGAGTTCACCCCGCCTTCCTCGGCATACTTGGCGGCGGCATCGATCTGGTCGTCAGTCACTGTGTCGGCCGAAGGCGCCTTGAGCTTAAAGGTGGCCTGGGCACTCAAATCCTGCCCATCGCTCTTAATGGTGACCTGCGCCTTGGTGGTCGGCACGGTGTAAATGGTACCGTCGGCTGCGATGGGGGACCCAGCGATGGAGAGCGTATAGTCGCCGGGCAGCAGCTTAATGCCGCGACCGTGTTCGTCAACGTAGAGCGTTTCGCTCACGGAAGAACCGTCGGAATCCTGGCCGCTCACCTGCACGGGAATCTTGGAACCAGTTGAGCAGTCGAGCCCTGCGGCATGCACGCCAATCTGCACCGACATCATCGTGTGTGCACTGGCGGCGACAGCGGCAGCCTGCTCTTGCTGATATCCGTTCCAGGCAGCATAGCCTGCGCCGCCGGCGACGAGCGCGACGGCCACAACGCCGGCAACCATCAGGTTGCGGCGCTTGGGCGGCATCTTACGATGACGGGCCTCGGCCTCATGTGCCGAAGGAACAGACGGTAGGGGGATATCGCCCATGGCGATGGTCTCGTCCACGGCAGGCGCAGAGCCCAGGCCGGGGAGCTCGCGGGTCAGCGAATCTTCGGCCGGCAAGCTGCCGAGCAAGATGGTTTCCTCGCTCGTGTCGGATCCGGGCTGGTCGTCGGCCTTGCATTCGGATTCCTCGTGCCCCGCCTCGTCTTCGGTGGGCGCGGCGCTATCGTCTTTTGCATTCCGATCATCGGGCTGCGCCTCGATTTCTGGCTCATCCTGCACATCAACGCTCGGATCGTCAAACGCAATCTCGGCCAGCGCAATCCGGTCAAGGCTCTCCAGGGCCTCGGCACACGCTTCTGCATCTTGGGCCGCATCCTCTTGGCCCATCGTCTCATCTTTCATATATCCCCCAAGCTCAATATCGGGACAACACTGTACCCAAAAACGGGACCCTATAGGGCCGCCGCAGGATTTGAAATCCGATTTTATATATGCGCGTGTTTTTGAATGCAAGCGGGATGAAAAAAGCCCCCGGAAAGCGAGCGAAACGCTTTCCGGGGGCTCTGCGAGACATTGGATTGAAAAGCCTGGCGGGCGGGCCTATGCCCAAGTGCCAACAGCGACCAGCGCGTTACTCGGCGTGCGCGTAATCAACCTTGGCGCGGCGAGCGGTAGCCTTCTCCCAATCGCTGGTGCCCTCAAAGACATCCTGCTTGTAGGGGTTGCGGCCGAGCTTCTTGGCACGGTAGGCGACGTAGATAATCGCGGCGATGTTGGCGATCAGCGCGGCGACCGAGACCGCGGTGGCGGCGCCGGGGTCGAGCGTGGAGTGGGTCACAAAGATGGACTCCTCCTGGAAGTACGGGAACACCTGGGCAAACATGCACCAAATAGCAAGCGTAAAGGCGCGGTTCTGAATCCAGCCGCCCTTGTTCCAGATAAAGGCGGCGACGGTGGGCGCCAGCAGCAGCGCAAAGCCGCAGAACCAGGAGTGGGTGGGCAGGCAGTTGTAGGTGTAGCAGAAGTTCCAGATATCGTAGGCGATGATGTAGACCCAAGTCATGTCGGGCCACAACATGTCGGTCTGATCCTCGGAGGCGTAGACGCTCCACCAACCGGTCATGCAGAAGATGTTGATGAGACCGGCGATGCCGTTGAACACGTTGTTCCAGCCGGCAAGCTGCGTGGCACCCTCGGAGGTGACCCAGGTGGACTGGCCCAGGACAAAGAAGTGATAGGCGCTCTCGAAGTCGGACACGACGGCGATCATGATGTTGATGGCGACGATCACAAACGGCCACGCGCGGAACCAATGCGCCTTGCCGATCTTGCCCCACTGGTACTTAATGGCAATGAAGCCCCAGCAACCGGCCAGCGCCGCGTACACCTTGGCGTAGTGGAACCAGCTGTTCTGGTACACATGGGTGGGGTTGGTGAGCGCCCACTCGGCACCCTGCGAGACGCCGATGGCGATGGCGATGCAGTAGATGGTCATGGCCAACGGAGCCACGCCAAAGATGATTGCCGCGCCGAGCTTGGTGCGGCGGCCGACCTCGTTGAGCACGATCAGGCCAATAAAGACCATGGCCCAGCCGGCCCAGTGGATAAGGGTATCGCTACCCCAAACATCGAACAGCATGCTGCTCTCCTTTCACACGCCCGCGGCCCCTCTTCTGATCGCGGGCAGTTTGGCCAAATGTCGTCAGTTCTGGGGCTTGCGCTCCGGATACTTGGCGGTATAGCCCTCGATGTGGAGTGTCGAGGCGATGATTTCTTTGACCGTCTCGTCGGGCACATCGGGGTGCGTGCGGATATACATCAACAACCCCATGATGAGGGTATAGAACGTCTCGTAGACATGGTCGATGCGTAGCTCATGATGGGCGACAAAGTCCACCACGGTGGTGTCGCAGATATACTGCGCCACGCGCTGAACCACGTTGTGCAAAAAGCCGCCGTAGAGCGCGCCGCTGTTGGAGGTCAGAGTGTGCGGCAGTTCGTGGCCGCTGGCGACCAGACGCTTAAAGAGCGGCGCGACAGTGTCGAGCGCGCCCTCGATATCGCCGACGGTGCGGTTGGCATTCCACTGCTCGAGCTCGGAGATAAAGCCGTCGATCGCCTCGTCCATAACAGCGGTGACGGCGGCGTCCATATCGGCAAAGTAGTGGTAGAAGAGCGAGCGCGTACAGCCGGCTCGCTTGGTCACGGCCGATACCGATAGGTGGGACACGCCCAGCTCGGAACTCACGGTGCGCACGGCATCGAGGATCTCGCGACGGCGTTCGTCGCCCGTCAAGCGCTTTGCCGCGCTATCGGATGCGGGGACGGCATCGACCACAGAGGTATCTGCTGTGTTGTTGCCCATGTTTTGTCGCCTTTCATCCTCTTTTGCCTGACCGTTCGCCTAACAGTCTTGAATATTGTTGACGGTTCGTCAATACTATTTTTGACACAATGTCAACAATGGTGGGTGAACGGCATGGGGGCATGCTCGGCCTGCAAAAAAGAGGGGCGCTGCGGCCTCGTCGTGCTGCGGCAAGAGAAGGGACAACCATGATTCTCAACGGACCGGGGATTAGCTACACCGAGCCCGATATCGGCTCGGAGTTCGTGCCGCCGCTGCCGGAGCATCCGCGCGAGGCCATCGTCAAATTGTGCGAGCACTGCACTAACCGTCTGCTGCATCGCGACGAGCTGCTGGGCTACGAGTACTGGTCGTTTGCCGAGGCCGCGACTGACGAGCAGGCCGAAGTTCTCTGTAAGATGAAGATGCGCCGTCCCTATACGCTGCCCGAGATGGTCAAGCTCACCGGCATACCCGAGGCCGATATCGAGAAGATACTCGACGATATGAGCTACACGGGCCTGCTCGAGTACAACTGGGAAAACCCCGAGCGCGCCAAGCAGTGGGTGCTGCCCATGCTGGTACCGGGTTCAGCTGAGTTCCTCAACATGCGCGTGGGCCAGCTCGAGGAGCATCCGGTCTACGCCAAGTTCTTTGAACAGGCGTCCAAGGGCCCGCTGTCCAAGGCTACGCCGATGGTGCCGCCCGGTGGTGCCGGCATCGGCATGCATGTCATTCCGGTCGAGAAGGCTATCGACGCCGCGAGCACCTCGGTGCCGATCGAGCATATCGAGCATTGGCTCGACAAATACGATGGCAAATATGCCGCCAGCACCTGCAGCTGCCGCGCGAGCCGTCGCGTGATGGGTGAGGGCTGCGCCGACGACCCCGCCGACTGGTGCATTGCCGTGGGCGATATGGCCGACTATGTGGTTGAGACCGACCGCGGCCATTACGTGACGCGCGACGAGGTCTACGACATCCTGCGCCAGGCCGAGGACAACGGCTTTGTGCACCAGATCACCAATATCGACGGCGAGAACAAGATCTTCGCTATCTGCAACTGCAACGTCAACGTGTGTTATGCCCTGCGCACCTCTCAGCTGTTCAACACGCCCAACCTGTCGCGCTCGGCCTACGTCGCCAAGGTCGAGAAGGACAAGTGCGTGGCCTGCGGTCGCTGCGTTGAGGTGTGTCCGGCCGGCGCCGCCAAGCTGGGCCAGAAGCTCTGCAGCAAAAAGGCCGGCGGACAGGTGCCCGAGTATCCGCGCCAGGAGCTGCCCGACGCTACCAAGTGGGACCACACCAAGTGGTCGCCCAACTACCGCAACGACAACCGCATCGAGACGCATGAGTCCGGCACCGCTCCCTGCAAGACGGCCTGCCCCGCACACGTTGCCGTTCAGGGCTATTTGAAGCTCGCGGCTCAGGGTCGCTATGACGAGGCCCTAGCACTCATTAAGCGCGAGAACCCGCTGCCCGCTATCTGCGGCCGTGTGTGCAACCGCCGCTGCGAGGACGCCTGCACCCGCGGCCGTGTGGACGCCGCCGTGGCCATCGACGAGGTCAAGAAGTTCATCGCCCAGCGCGATCTGGATGCCGCGACCCGCTACGTCCCGCCCGTGGTGACGCCGACGCGCGCTGGCGGCTTTAATCAGAAGATCGCCATCATCGGTGCCGGTCCGGCCGGCCTGTCCTGTGCCTTCTATCTGGCCGAGAAGGGCTACAAGCCCGTCGTATTCGAGAAGAACGAGCGCCCGGGTGGCATGCTCACCTATGGCATTCCCAGCTTTAAGCTGCAGAAGGACGTCATCGAGGCCGAGGTCGAGATCATTCGCCTGATGGGTGCCGAGTTCCGCTATGGCGTGGAGGTCGGTCGTGATGTGACGCTCGACGAGCTGCGCGAGCAGGGCTTTAAGGCCTTCTACGTTGCTATTGGCTGCCAGGGCGGCCGCCTTGCCGGCATTCCGGGCGAGGATGCCGAGGACGTGACCGTGGCCGTCGACTTCCTTCGCGAGGTTAACAGCGGCAAGATCGATACCCTGCCCGGCCGCACCATTGTGGTGGGCGGCGGCAACGTGGCCATCGACGTTGCCCGCAACGCCTGCCGTCTGGGCTCCGAGCACGTTGAGATGTTCTGCCTGGAGAGCGAGGCCCAGATGCCCGCCAGCGAGGAGGAGCGTCGCGAGGCCGTTGAGGACGGCGCTCACATCAGCTGCGGCTGGGGCCCCAAGGAGATTCACCTGGACGAGGCCGGTCGTGTGTGCGGTATCACCTTCAAGCGCTGCACGCGTGTCTTTGACGATGAGGGCCGTTTTGCGCCCGAGTACGACGAGAACGATCTGCGCCGTGTCGATGCCGACCGTGTCGTCATGTCGATTGGCCAGTCCATTGTGTGGGGCGACCTGCTGGCTGGCTCCAAGGTGGAGCTCGGCCGCGGCCAGGGTGCCCTTGCCGATCCCCAGACCTACCAGACCGCCGAGCCAGACATCTTTGTGGGCGGCGACGTCTACACCGGCCCCAGCTTTGCCATCGACGCTATCGCCGCTGGCCACGAGGCCGCGGTGTCCATCCATCGCTTTGTGCAGCCGGGCTCCACGCTCACCATCGGCCGCAATCAGCGCCGCTACACCGCGCTCGACCGCGACGACGTTGTGCTCGAGAGCTACGACAACGCGAGCCGCGAGGTTGCGCATGTGGACCGCGAACGCGAGAAGGCTGCGCCGTTTAGCGAGTATGTTGAGACCTTTACCGAGGAGCAGGTGCGCGCCGAGACCGCCCGCTGCCTGGGCTGCGGCGCCTCGATCGTCGACCCCAACAAGTGTATCGGCTGCGGTCTGTGCACCACCAAGTGCGCGTTCGACGCCATCCATCTGGATCGCGACCGCCCCGAGTGCTCAACGATGGTCAAATATGAGCAAAAGCTCCCAAGTCTGGGCAAGTATGCTTTGAAGCGCGCCATCAAGATTAAGTTCGGTCGCAAGTAAGTAGTCATAACGGGAACGGCGGAAGGAAATAAATGCACGAGCTCGGAATCGTCTATCACATCATTCGCGATGTCGAGAATGTGGCGCGCGCTCATGGCGTGCGTCGCGTTTCGAGCGTCACGCTGCTGCTGGGCGAGGTCTCGGGCGTCGTTCCCGACTTGCTGCTCGACGCTTGGCGCTGGGCAGCAGATAAAAAGCCTATCACCGAGGGCGCGGAGCTTATCGTGGAGCTCGTCGAGGCCGTTACACATTGCGAGGCGTGCGGCCGCGACTACGCGACGGTCGAGCACGGCAAGACCTGTCCCCATTGCGGTAGCGGCGAGACCTATTTGCTGCAGGGCCAAGAGGTAATGATCAAGCAGATCGAGACCCCCGACGAGGACCCGGCAGACGCTGTCCCCGACGGCCCTTCCGACGTCCCCGACGCCGTCGACGCCGCCAACCCCCTCCACATCGCCTAGGGTTCCCTATAAGTTGCGGTGAAATAGTTCCTAGATTGGGGGTGCGGACAGAAAGTTGGACCGTGAAGCGGTCCGGACTGGTGGAGTGGGAAGGATAAACTGGACTTTCTTTTAAGGATCCTCAAGCGTATTGCCG
>CABUKS010000043.1 GCA_902492235.1 uncultured Collinsella sp.
AAGCGGTCGGCGGGGCCATTGTGGCTCTTGACAGCGGATTGGGTCATATGAGCGAAGGCCCGCCAGAGCGAGCAAGGTGCCTTGAAACGAGGCGGCATTGACCTTCTGGTCATGCCGCCGAAGTTGAAAGGCAGATTGCCGCCCTGGCGGGCTTGCAGCGTCGAGCCGTTACGCGGTTTGGTAAAACCGCGTAACTTACATGACCATAACGTAGCGGCTACCCACGTAGTACTGCTTACCCATCAGGACCGGCTCGCAATTGGGACCGGTAAAGCTGGCACGCAGGTTGAGCAGGGGATCGTGCGGAGCAATACCCAACTCGGCCGCCTGCTCGGTATTGGCACGAACGGCCTCGACCGTGCGGTAGCCAACCGAGACAATCGGCGTTCCGCCAACACGCTCGACCTCGGCAAAAATCGACTTGTCCTCAAGATCGGCCGTCAACAGCTCACGGTAGGCGTCAAACGGCACAAAGATGTTCTCCTCAAAGATGGGCTCGCCGTCGGCTGTACGCACGCGCTTAATATGCAGCAGCAGCGCGTCCTTCTGCAGGCCAAAGAACTCCATCTCGTTTTGACGTGCCGGCACAATCTGGCGATCGACCACATGTGCGCCCGCCTTCATGCCATTATCGGCACACAGCGCGGTAAACGTCTGCAGCGTCGAAGCGTGGAACTGGCGGTTGATGTGCGGCGTGGAGACAAAGGTGCCACGGCCCTGCTGCTTAACCAGGTAGCCATCGGAGCACAGCTCCTCGACGGCGCGGCGCACCGTAATGCGGCTCACGTCGTACTGCTCGGCTAGCTCAAGCTCGGACGGAATACGCTCCTTGGGTGCATAAACACCTTTCTCGATCGCATCCTTGATTTCGTCGTAAATCTGCTGGTAAAGCGGTGCATTTTTGGGTGCAGGCATATCTAATCACTCTTATCGAAATATCGAAATAACTAATACGTATATAACGTCTAGTTTCATATTACCTCATAATGATAAAACGATACACCCTCCCTACCAAAAAGCGACAGCTTCATTTTGGTAGGTTTTATCTGGGCAAACGAGAGCCTCTCGAAAGCAACGGGGCTTTCGGGGGGGCTCGTTCGGATGGGTTGCGCAGGACCGGCAAAATGCCAATACCCTACTTGCCGTCGTCCTGCTGCAGGCTGTCCTGTTCGCTGAGGCGCGCCTGCCTGCTGGCCATGCGTGCGGGCTTGTCGGGATCGGGAACGGCCGTGGGCATGGGCTCGTCGACATGACCACCCCACCAGCCGCCCACAAAGTTGAGCGTGTGGAACACGTTGATCACGGCGCCGGGATCAACGTCGCACACCAGCTTGATAATGTCCTGACTTTCGTAGGTCGAGACAACGGTGTTCAGCAGGTACATCTTTTCGCGGCTATATCCGCCGACGACCTCGGCGCAGCTAATGCCGTGCTGAAAATGGTTTACGTAGGCAGTCATGACCTCGTCTGCCTTACGCGTCGTGATCTGCAGCGTCACGCGATCGTAGCGACGATAGAAACTGTCGATGGTCTTGGTCGAAATAAACTGGAACACGATGGAATACGCCGCCTTGTCCCAGCCAAACATAAAGCCGAAGATCGCCAGGATAAAGCAGTTGAAACCAAAGATGACGCCCCAGATGGTCTTGCCCGTGTGGTTGGAGACCCACAGCGCGATAAAGTCGGTGCCGCCGGTGGATGCGCCGGATTTAAGTGCGATGGCAGCGCCCAGACCCGAGACCACGCCGCCAAAAATGATGAGCATGATCTTGTCGCCCAAAAATGGAGCGAAGTGAAAGACGTTGAGAAACAGCGACGAGAGCACGACCTGCATCATCGAGAAGATGACGAAGCGCTTGCTGATGCCGCTCCAGCATAGGAGCGCCACGGGGATGTTGAGCGCGAGCATACCGAGCGAGATGTCGATGTGAACGCCGCCCAGCGAGGTAACGCGATCGAGCAGAACCGCAACGCCGGTGAGGCCGCTCGGAAGCAAGTCGGCGGGCTGAATGAACGCCTGGATCAGGAATGTCTGGAGAACGGCGGAAATCGTGACCGCCACGGCAGTAATAGCGCGGCGGACGATGGTGAGGCGGCCAAGTACGAGCACTCGGTCCGTGAGCTGATCGATGGCGTTCGCCACGCAGGCTCCTTTCGAAGGCAGATGTAGTTGTGGGGTATGTCCGCGATTGTAGCATGGAGCGTGCGGGGGCGCTTCAATTCACCCTCTCTCGACAACCAAAGCGGGACCAACAACCCGCACGACCAAAGGCCCAAATTACAAGTGAGTAGACTTTACGCGACCTGCAGAGCACACCCAAAACCGCCACCCCTGTGACCTGCGGTTTTACTAGAGCAGATGCGCTTTGTGCTCGTCCTGCACCAAAAAGTCTACTCACTTAATCCGAATCGAAGCCAAACGGATCCAAATAGATGACAAATTAAGCCAATCCGCAGCAAAAGACGCGTGAATCAGTGCTTCTCGCGGCGGATTGACACTACAAAGCGGCCAAAATGTCGGTCAGATTATCAATAACGGCATCGGCTCGCGATTGATCGAGGTTGACACCCTCGTGCGGACGCAGCGCCAGGACGCGGGCGCCGGAGCGCTTACCAGCCTCGATGCCCAAAGGCGAATCCTCGATAACCAGGCACTCGGCAGGCTCCACCCCCAGCGCCTCCATGGCATGCAAGTAGATCTCGGGGTCGGGCTTAAACGCACTGCACTCGTGACCGCTGATGGTGTAGTCCAGCACGTCGGCGATACCGGCAATCTCCACCAGCTCGTCGATCAGCTCGCGATAGGACGAGCTCGCGATGGCGCACTTCACGCCGCGCTCATGTAGCTCACGCATCACCGGTTCCGTCTGCTCGTTGAGCAGCTCGGCATACGGAACGGGGTGGTCCGGGCTATAGACCTGCTTGTACTCCACGCGCAGACGCTCGCGCAGCTCAATATCGTCGGGCACCAGCGCCTCCCAAATGGCGGGCTCGTTAGACCCCGAAAGATCGGGGATCTCGTCAAAGTGGAACCCCTTCTCTTCCATAAACGCCACGCGGCGACGGTTGTAGAACCACTCGGTATCGACCAGCACGCCGTCCATGTCAAACAGCACTGCCTTGATCATACGCATCTCCTCCCACCTGCCAAAAAGGGACAGGTTTATTTTGGTAGGTTTTATCTGGGATTTGCGACGCGACAGACACGCCCTCCCCAGAGCAAAAAAGGGGACGGGGCGCAAACCCCATCCCCTCTCAATCAACCCGTAAGGTCTACTTACTTGTGATTAGTAGGAAAGCTTCCACATGTAGCGACGCATGGTCAGCGGGTGCTGACGGGCCTCGGCAATCTGGTTGCCGTACTCACGCATAACGGCGAGGTGCAGCAGCGGGTTGAAGTAGGTGATGACGCTCGCGGGCACGGCGTCAGCCAGGCCGTAGTCCTTGGAGTCGATCAGAGCGACCTTGGCGCCCATGCGCTCAAGGAAGGTGAGGGCGCGGGCGTCCATCGGACGGGTGGCGCCATCGGACATGAAGAAGACGTAGGGCTTACCCTCGGTGGAAACCTCGAACGGGCCGTGGAAGTACTCGCCGGTGTTGTAGGCGGCGGCGTCGATCCACTGCATCTCGGTGAACAGGAAGGCGGCGTGAGAATAAGCCATCTTCTCGGAGGCACCGGAAGCCATGAAGTAGATCATCTTGTCGTCCTTGAAGTCCTCGGCGAACTTCTTGGCGAGCTTCTTGCAGTGCTGAGCGGCGTTCTCGCAGAGATCGAAGATGTTGGTGAGGCCGGTGATCATGTCCTCGTAGTGGTCATAGCCCTCGGTCTGCTGAAGGATCTCGACAGCAAGAGCGATGGCATAGCCGGGCTTCTCGCACTTGGCAGCGTAGTTGGCGTGGAAGCCGTGAACGATGACGTGGTCGGCGTCGACGGTCAGAGCGGAGCCAGCCTTGTTGGTGAGGGAGACGACCGGGCAGTTGTGCTTCTTGGCGGTCTTGTTGGCCTCGACGGTCTCGGGCGTGGAGCCACCGAGGGAGCAGGTGATCACGAAGGTGTGCTCGTTGACCCAGGAAGGCGTATCGTAGTTGAACTCGTTAGCGGTGAAGATCTGAACGTTCAGCTTGTCCGTGTTGTTGGCCAGGAAGTACTTGGCGGGGTAAAGGTCGGACATGGAGGCACCGCAGCCGACGAAGGCGACGCTGTGGATCTCGTGGTTGGACAGGACGTCAGCGACGATCTGCTTAGGGAGGTTAAGGTCGATCTCGTACATCTGACACATTCCTTTCAATTTTTGCGGCGCCACATTGCCGGGCGCTCGCAGGGTTACCGTGATTTGGACCGAGTCGCCGGTCCGTTGAGGATGTGTCAAAGGAACTGTCCCTTTGACACATTTAGGGATGGAAGCCTGCCTGGGGTATGGGATGCCAGGCAGGCCCCCGGGGGAAAGCGGTTAGACGCTTGGTCGCGACTAGGCCAGGATGCCGGCCGCGGAGAGGGCGATGCCGCCCACGATGGCGATCACGAGAAGCCAACCGGTGTTGACGTTCTTCTTGATGAGCCAGTACATAAGGCCGGTGAGGCCGAGGGAGATCATCTGGGGCATCATGCCGTCCAGGATGTCCTGGATCACGACGGTGCCGTCAGCGAACTGCAGCGGGGTGGTGGCGCCGATCAGCGTGGCGATCATGCCGCCCACGGACATAAGACCCACGATGCCGCAGACATACATGAGCTTCTCCATGAGGTCGCCGCCCTGAAGCTTGCTCAGGTACTCGTGGCCGCCCTGATATCCCATCTTGGCTGCGAACCAAGTGATCAGCACGGAGGGGACGATGGAGATGAGAAGGGCCAGGATCGGGCCCATGATGGAGCCCTGCTGAGCCAGCTGAACGCCCAAGCCAAAGGCGATAACGCGGATGGTGCCCTGGAAGAAGGAGTCACCGATGCCGGAAAGCGGGCCCATAAGGGAAGTCTTGACCGCGTTGATCGAATCGGGGTCGAAGTTCTCGGGATCCTTGGCGTACTCCTCCTCCATGGAGGCGGCGAGGCCCAGGATGAAAGCGCTCGTCTGCGGGGTGCAGTTGTAGAACGCCATGTGACGGTGGTAAGCCTCTTTCTTAGCAGCAAGCTGCTTGGGGTCGGACTCGTCCGGATAGAGGCGATCGAGCGTGGGAACCATACCGTAGAGGAAGCCCATGTTCATCTGACGCTCGTAGTTCCAAGAGGCCTGGATGGCCCAGGAGCGCCAGAAGAACTGGCTGACCTTCTTGTTCAGGGACACGTCCTTGGTTGCGGTTGCCATAGTGTGTTCCTCCTTAGTCTTCGTCGTCTTCGAGCGGATCGTAGTCGGAATCGACACCGGCGGCTGCATGGGAACCGTTGAACTTGAAGCCCATGAAGACGACAGCCAGGCACACACCGATCAGAGCGACCGCGATGACGGACAGTTTGAGGTAAGCGGCGAGCAGGAAACCGATGAACAGGAACGGAGTCATACCCTTCTTGATCATCATGGTGAGCAGCAGGGCCAAGCCGTAGGCGGTCATGATCTTGGTCGAAACGTTAAGACCAGTGGACAGCCACTCGGGAACCATGTTGACGATGGCCTGAACCAGGTCGGTGCCAACAAAGACGGCGAGGAAGATCGGCAGGAAGTACATGATGGCGTACAAACCGGAGCCGGCGCAGATGTGCATACGGTAGGCGGTCTTGAACTTTCCGTTATCAATCGCGTTATCTGCCACATGGGTGAGGACGGCGATGATGGAACGGAACACGATGCCGAGGAGCTGACCCAGGACGGCGACCGGGATGGCGATCGTCATGGCGGTCTCGGCGGAAGCATCGGTCAGGCACGCAAAGGCAGCGGCCACGATGCCGCCCAGGACCATATCAGGCGGAACGGCGGCGCCGACCTGCACCAGGCCCATGGACACGAGCTCGACGGCGGCACCGACGGCAAGACCGGTGGGCACATCGCCCAGCAGCAGACCGACGAGCGTAGCGCCAACGAGGGGCTGCTCGAAGTTAAGACGACCGAGCAGGCGGGAGTCCCACATGCAGAACACGCCGACGAGGCCGACGAGCACCGCACTGATGAACGTATTCATACCCTTCTCCTTTCAGTCAGGCAAAAGCCTGGTTGATTACAGCTTGGCGTCGATGTCGACGCTCTGATACGTAGGGGTCTGCTGGACATAGAGCTTAATGCCCATGTCGAGCAGCTGGTTGACGTCGGCCTTCTGGGTGGCGTCGAGGAAGACGGAGCTGTCCTTGCCGCCGACCTGATCGGCACCGTCGTGGTTGGCGGTGGCGCCCAGGTTGATGGCATCGAGCTTGTAGCCCTGGCAGAACTGCAGCATCTCGGCCGTGTTGCCAAAGACGAACATGACGCGCTCGCCGAGGGTGTTGAGCTTGTCCATCTTGGCGAGGGCACGCTCGACGGTGAAGACGTTCAGGCGCACGCCCTGGGGCTTGGCCAGCTTAAGAGCGCCCTTCTTGATGTCATCGTTGGCGGCAGCGTTGTCGACGACGATGATGCGCTCGGCCTGAACCTTGGTGGTCCAGGTAAAGACGACCTGGCCGTGCAGCAGACGGTAGTCAAGACGTGCGAGGACGATCTTGGCGGGACCGGAGCTGTGACGGGGCGCCTTGGCCTTCTTGGCGGGAGCCGCGGCGACCTCGACCGGTGCGTTGGGGTTGGTCAGACCGGTGCGGGCCTCGTTGATGAGGGCCGCGAGCTCGGCGCCCTTGACGGGGACGGGGCTCATAGCAAGCGTCAGTGCCAGCGGAATGTTGAAACCGCTGACAACCGTGAACTTCGTGCCGTTCTTGGAAAGCTCGACCATGCTGTTGTTGACCGAGCTGCCGAGCATATCGGTCAGCACATAGACGGTGTCGTCCGCGTTGAACGTGGCGATCATGGCGTCCACCTTATTGGTGATGGGCTCCTTGTCGTCACGAGCAAGCGACACAACGTGGACGTTCGACACGTCACCGAGAACCATCTCGAGCGTGTCTTTGGCGCCTGCGGCCAGGCCGCCATGAGATGCGAGAATGATCTGATTCATCTTGCCTCCTCCTTTTCGTTATGGTCATTATAACGTCTTATACGTTGCTTATATTGCTAATTAGTATAAAGACCGTTCGCGGGTGAAAATCGACCGTTGACGGGTTTAACGTACTTGAAACGTTGGGCTAGATGGGCCGGCACTGGCTGGATAACCCCAGATCAGACGCCTCGCCAATCCCCTATCGCACGAAGTACCAGGGGCTTTCCTGCACGGTGGGCTCCAGCGCGATGCCAGTGCGTTCCTTAAACAGATCCATGTCCTGCGATTTCTCCGTCCACCACGCGTTGGGCTTAAAGGTCATGCTCTCAACGACATGACCGACAAACACGCTGTTGCGCAGCTTGGAGAAGTCGGTATTCATGATCAGGATGGACGCGAGCACCAGCACAATGCCCAGAACCTTGATCGCGCCGGCGGGCTCGGCATAGACACCAATGCCCACCAGTACGGTGACGACCGTCTCGAAAGACATTACGACGGGAACTTTCGATGTCTCGAGCCCCATGGACAGACCCTGCATATATAAGATGTAAGCCACAGCTGTGGGGATGAGTCCAAAGCCAAGGAACAACAGCAGCAGCTGTGGCGACATTGCCGCGGCGACATCCGGCCACGGAGCCGCGATAACTGCCATAACCGCACCGCCAAAAACAAAGCCCCAAAACGTGACAGCCAGCGGGTGGACCGTCTTGGTTGCTATCCGGCTAAACACCGCGAGCGACGCACCACAAAAGCCCGCAATCACGCCCGACGTGACGCCCCAAACCGAAAAATGAAAACCGGAAAGGTCGCCATTGGTCACTGCAAGCACGCAGCCAACGATGTTGAAGACAATGGCAACGAGCTTGTTGGGGGTCACGTCCTCGCGATAAAGCACGCGACCGAGCACGACGCCAAACACCGGCGAGGTATAGAGCAGCACCGAGGCCGTGGACATGCCGACCTCGCCCATGCACTCGTAATAGCAGGTGTTGGCGGCGGCCAGACCAACGATACCGACAAGTGCGCAGGGAACAAGCTCTTTAGGGCTTGCCTTGAACAGGGCCAGGGGACCCTGAGCCACGGTAGACCCCTCACCCGGACGGCAGCCCATAAACATCAGGACCGGCGCCAAGATAAGCGCTCCGACCAACAAGCGAAAGGCAGCCATGCTCTGGGACGAAACGCCCATGGCCGAGATGCCGTTTACAAAGATTCCGATGCTGCCCCACATAAGCGCGGCGATCAGCACCAGCACATAGCCCAGATTGCTTTTCTTCAACGCAGCCTCCTCGGTATTGTTTCCAATATGTTTCATACTACGTTATAGTCGTTATATACATTTTTCAAGACACAAATCGCCGAACGGGAAAATCTGCTCTACCGCTACAACCCATTGGTGCAAAGGGGTCAGGTTCATATGCGCCAACTTGGTGCAAAGTAACCTGTCCCCAATGACTAGGACTGTCCCCAAGTGCCGAACGTCTCCAAGTGCCGCATCTGGGCCAAGGCGACGCCGATGCTTTGGCAACGCCAGACACTATGACCCAATCCGAGGGCACTAAAAAGATAGGAGCCCCCGCTCGTGA
>CABUKS010000044.1 GCA_902492235.1 uncultured Collinsella sp.
TTTTCAACACCTTTCCCCACCTCTTTCCCCACCCCACCCCACCACTCCACCCCCTATATGTTGCAAAACACCCCCGAGCATATGTTCGAAAACACAATATGTTGTGTTTACAGCAACGGCGGGATGCCACCTGTGGCACCCCGCCGTTCAACCTCAACCTTCAAGTTGACCTTGAGGCGATTTTGCGTCCCTTTATATGCCGTTCACATCGCCCCCAAACTCCCCCACCCAAGGCACGTGCGGCCCACCACCGCGATGCCAAGTGGCGAAAAATGGGACGGGCCCCAGATTGCCCATGCGCGCGCAAAAGCACGCCGTGGCAATCTGGGGCCCGTCCCCAAATACCTATAAATTTGCAGGTCAGCGATGAGTTAACGATGCGCCAGCGGGTGCGCCGCCAGATAGACCTCGGTCAGTTGCGTACGATCGACATGCGTGTAGACCTGCGTGGTCGATATATCGGCATGTCCCAAGATCTCCTGTAGCACACGGAGGTCTGCGCCGCCCGCAAGCATATGGGTAGCAAAGGAGTGACGCAGCGTGTGGGGATGGAGTCCCACCAGCCCCACCTGGCGCCCGTAGCGCTCACAGATGGCATGGATGCCCTGGCGCGACAGACGGTGGCCGTTCTTATTTAAAAAGACCGCCGAGGTCTCGGTTCCGCGGGCATGGGCCGCCAAGCGAGAACGCCCCTCAGTTACATAGAGCATCAGAGCTCGCGCCGCGCTTCCCACCAGCGGGGACAGGCGTTCCTTTGAGCCCTTACCGCGAACGAGCACAAAACCATCGTCGATATGGATATCGCCCACATCGAGCCCCACCAACTCGCTCACACGCAAACCGCATCCGTAGAGCACTTCCAAGATGGCATGGTCGCGCAAGCCCATCTCGCCCTCGGGGAAGTCTTGATCGAGCAGCGCCGAGACATCCTCCACCGATAGATACTCCGGCAAACGCTCAGCCTTTTTAGGCAGGCGCAACGCCGTCGTTGGATTTTGGGCCACAGCCCCATCGCGCACCAAAAAGGCATGCAGGCCCTTTACAACCGCAAGCGCACGCTCCACCGAGGCATCGGAATAGCCCCCATCGCGACGGTCGGCGACAAAGCCCTCCACGACCTGACGAGTCACCTCTTCAAAAGACACAATACCCGCCCGCTCCAGATAGGCGCAGTACGTCGTCAGGTCACGACGATAGGCCGCAATCGTGTTGCGCGCCAAACCCCGCTCGACCGCGAGGTAATCGAGATACTCCCCCGCCGCCACGGCGAGCGACGAGGGAGTAGCTTCGGTATGTTCCTTATTCGACGGCACCCTTAGTCCGTAGCAAGGTTCATGGGCGTCACCTGCAGACGGTCGACACCCTCGTGCTGGCCGATCGAAGCGCGCACGAACTCGCGGAACAGCGGCTGCGGGTTGGTCGGGCGGCTCTTGAACTCGGGATGAGCCTGGGTTGCCACATACCACGGATGCACGTCGCGCGGCAGCTCGACCATCTCGACCAGGCGCTCGTCGGGCGACAGGCCCGAGATAACCAAACCGGCGTCCTCGAGCTGGTCGCGGAAGGCGTTGTTGAACTCAAAGCGATGACGGTGACGCTCGTAGACGAGCTCCTCGCCATATGCCTCGCGAGCGAGGGTATCGGCGGCGAGCTTGCACGGATAGGCGCCCAGGCGCATGGTGCCGCCCTTCTCGGTCACGTCCTCCTGCGAGCTCATCAGATCGATGACACTATACGGGCCATCCGGATCGAACTCGGAGGAGCTGGCGCCGGCAAGGCCGACGACGTTGCGTGCAAATTCGCACACGGCCACCTGCATACCCAGGCAAATGCCCAGATACGGAATCTTGTGCTCACGGGCAAACTCGGCCGCGAGGATCTTGCCCTCCAGGGCGCGCTTGCCAAAGCCGCCGGGGACCAGGATGCCCGAGGCGTCGCCCAAAACCTCGGAGACATTCTGCTCGTCGAGGCTCTCGCCGTCGACCAGCTGGACGTCCACATGGCGATCGTAGAAGACGCCCGCATGGTGCAGGGCCTCGATAACCGACAGGTACGCATCGGGCAGCTGCGTGTACTTACCCACGACGGCAATCTTCACCTTGTCGGCGTGATGGTTGGCGTGATTCTGTTTGCGCAGGAACTCGTTCCACTCGCTCATGTCGCGCTCACGCGGGTCCAGACCCAGGCGCTCGCAAATGCGCAGGTCAAAGTCCTGCTCGGCAAGCAGCTGCGGAACATCGTAAATGCTCGCGCAGTCCTCGTTGGTAAAGACACAATCGGTGTCAACGTCGCAGAAGCTTGCGATCTTTCCGCGGATAGCGTCATCGATATGGTGGTCGGAGCGCAGCACGATGATATCGGGCTGGATGCCAAGGCTGCGGAGCTCCTTGACGGAATGCTGCGTGGGCTTGGTCTTGACCTCGTGGGCGGCGGCGATATAGGGAACGAGCGACACGTGGATGTAGCAGACGTTCTCGGGGCCGGCCTCCTTGCGGTACTGACGGATGGCCTCGACAAACGGTTGGGACTCGATGTCACCGATCGTGCCGCCCAGCTCGGTGATGACTACATCGGAGCCGGTCTGTTCCTCAATGCGGCGGAACTTGTCCTTAATGGCATTGGTGACGTGGGGAATCACCTGCACGGTACCGCCCAAAAAGTCGCCGCGACGCTCGCGGGCGATCAAGCTCTTATAGATGGCGCCGGTCGTAAAGTTGGAATCGCGGGTCAGGTTCTCATCAATAAAGCGCTCGTAATGACCCAGGTCCAGGTCGGACTCGTAACCATCCTCGGTAACGAAGACCTCACCATGCTGGAAGGGGCTCATGGTACCGGGGTCGACGTTCAGATACGGGTCGGCCTTCTGCATCGTTACTTTGTAGCCACGCGACTTGAGCAGACGGCCCAGCGAGGCCGCGGTGATACCCTTGCCCAGGGACGAAACCACGCCACCGGTTACGAACACATGCTTGGTCATATTGAGTTACCTGCGCTTCCCGTAGAAGTTGTCCATACACATCTTACGGGTCTTCATTGTAATACTCGCGCCGCGGACCGTTCGCAATTTTTCTCGCGTGCGATTGCATTTCTCAATCTTGAAACAAAACGCCGCCCGGTTTCCCAGGCGGCGTCGCTATGGCAAGGGTTACATGCTGCTATCGATCAGCAACCTCGTCCTCAAGCATTTCTTGAACGAGCATGCCGGTACGGACGCCCTCAAGATACCACTCGCCACGTTCGGTGAGGCAAATGCCATTTGCAAGCTGACCGCCGTCGTCGCTATAACGCGAGACGACATCAATCATGCCTTCGGAATCCAAGCGATCGATTGCAGCGCGGGCACGATACGGCGAAACCCCCACGCGCTCGGCAAGCGTTTTGCGCGAGAAACCATACGGCCCGCCATTGTCTTCGGTTTGCTGGTCGATCTCCATCAACACCAGCACCTCGACACGCTTCATATCGTTGACACTCGCACGACCCTTGCCCGCCATAGCAGCCTCCTCAAACCGAGCACGAGCATCTAACGCGCCGTGCGCGACCGACACACCTCACGATGGCAGGTAATATCCATCATGCGGCATCCCGCTAAGGATGAAACAGTTACGGTTATTGTATACCGCTCAAAATGTTTCTAGGCAGGTAAACAGCTATTTTTCGCCGAAATAGGCGCTTTATTGATCAAAAAGCCGTACCGGGCGCTAACCCGATACGGCCAAAATGCAATGCAATTACCGCGGTGCTTCAAACTTAGCGATGGAAGAAACCGCGGCGCTCAAACTTGGGCTCGCAGCACACGTTGATACCAAGTTTGCGCAGTACCGTCTCGTCCGTCGGCGAGATAATCACGCTAAAGAAGGCATCGCAACCGCGCAGCTGCTCCAGGCCCGAAAGGACGCGAGCGGCCGTCTCACTCGTGGCCGAGGTGATCGACAGCGCCATAAGCGTCTCGTCGGTGTGGAGGCGCGGGTTTTTACTGCCCAGGAAATGCGTCTTGAGCTTGCTGATGGGCTCGATCGCCTCATCGCTAATGACCTCGAGCTCAAGGTCGACGCCCGAGACATGCTTGAGGGCGTTCATAATGAGCGAACTTGCGGCGCCCAGGCGCGTGGAGGTCTTACCGGTCACCACGGAGCCATCGGGCATGACCATGGCACCCACGGGACCACCCGTCAGCTGCTCCCTGGTGAGGGCCGCCGAGCGCGCCGGTGAGTAGTTCTTATCGATGCCGGCTTTCTTCATAATAATCTTGAGACGGTCGACTTGCTCATCGCCCACGCCGGTACGGCGCACATTTTCGACCGCGGTAAAGTAGCGGCGGACGATCTCCATCTTGGAAGCGTCGCGGCAGGCATCGTCATCGGTGATGGCAAAGCCGACCATATTGACGCCCATGTCCGTAGGACTCTGGTAGGGACTCTTGCCCAGGATCTTTTCCATCAGGGCACGGACCACCGGGAAGGCCTCGACGTCGCGGTTGTAGTTGACCGTGGTCTTGTTGTAGGCCTCAAGGTGGAACGAATCGATGATATTGGCGTCGTCGAGGTCAGCCGTGGCGGCCTCGTAGGCAATATTGACCGGATGCGTCAGAGGAAGATTCCAGACAGGGAAGGTCTCGAACTTGGCATAGCCGGCGGCCGTGCCATGCTTGTGCTCGTGATAGAGCTGAGACAGGCAGGTGGCAAGCTTGCCCGAGCCAGGACCGGGGGCAGTGACCACGACGAGCGGTCGGGTGGTCTCGACAAACTCGTTCTTGCCGTAGCCATCGTCGGACACGATCAGATCGACATCGTGCGGATACCCCTCGATGGGATAGTGCAGCTTGGCGGGAATACCGAGCGCGTTCAGGCGGTTGCGGAACACATCGGCAGCGGGCTGGCCGGCGTACTGGGTGATGACCACAGCCGCGACAGCAAAGCCGTTGCCGCGGAACAGGTCAACCAGGCGCAGCACATCCTCGTCATAGGTAATGCCGAGGTCACCACGAGCCTTGTTTTTCTCGATGTGGTTCGCGTTGATCGCGATGATAACCTCGACATCGTCGGCGATGCTCTTGAGCATGCGGAACTTGCTGTCCGGTTCAAAACCCGGCAGCACGCGGCTCGCATGATAGTCATCGAACAGCTTACCGCCAAACTCCAAATAGAGCTTGCCACCAAACTGCGAGATGCGCTCCTTAATGTGAGCAGCCTGCAGCTCGATATACTTCGCGTTGTCGAAACCCTGGCGCATATATGGCTCCCGTCCCGTTTCCATTTAATGTTCTAGGCGATTATAACGGAGCCCGCCCTCCCCGATACCCAGACCATCAACAGGCACCAACCAAACACGCCCACCGCAACCACCGGGGACCCGGGGTAGATCATTTGGGACGGGAAACAAGGCACTCAGCACCAACAATGAAAACGTCACAGACAGAGCCAAAGCCAGCGAACGGGCACCAGAGTAGGCAAAGCGCCCTCTGCACCAACAATAGAAAGCACCGCAGGCAGAGGACGGACAGCGAGCGACGTCCAGGACGTACAAGTTGGCATGAAAAAGGCAAGGCATAGACCTTTTGGTCATGCCTTGCCTTTTGAATGACAAATTGTCGTCCTGGGCGGCGCGCAGCGTCGACTGGTTGCGCGGTTCGTAGAACCGCGCAACATAAGTGCGCCCCCTCCCGCGCACGGAACGGAAGGGGGCTAAAGGTAGGAGTCTACCGGTGGGTTTACCCCACCGGACAGACGATGACCAGGTGATCCTCTACAGGATCGTCAAGGTTTCCGTGGGGTACCCGTTGGGTACTTAGATCAACACGCAGGCGACGGTCAGGATGATGGCGCAGACGACGGAGAGAGCAACGATGAGCTTAAGGGCAAACTTGAGCCAGGTCGTCCACTCGATCTTGGCCAGGGCGAGACCGCCCATGATGGCACCGGAGGTCGGGGTGAACAGGTTCACGACACCGATGGCGGCGGAGAAGATCATGACCATGACCTCAGGCGAGAAGCCGAGCTTAACAGCCAGCGGTCCCATGATGGGCATGGAGACGGTGGCCATACCGGAGGTCGAGGGGATCAGGAAGGACAGGCCGAAGTAGACCAGGAAGCTCATGGGAGCGAAGATCACGCCGGACAGGCCAGCCAGGGCATTGGCGGCAGCGTCGAGGACGAAGACATCGAGGCCGGTGTTAGCCATGAGGACGGAGATACCACGGGCGAGGGCGATGACGAGAACAACGGACATCATGTCGGCAGCGCCGGTGATGAAGGTGTTAACGATCTGCTTCTCGGACAGGCCACCGATGATACCGATCAGGACGGCCATGAGGAAGAACCAGGTGGAAGCCTCGTCGAAGTACCACTGGCCAATGGGCAGGCCGGTGATCAGGGCAGACCAGCCCTGGACGACGGCGTTACCGTCGGCGTCGTAGACAGCGCCAGCGTCGAAGAAGTTGGCGACGCCCTCGTTGAGGTCGGCCAGCGGAATGAAGCCGACGATCATGACGACGAAGGTGAAGGCGAAGGCGATCAGAACACCCTTCTGACGACCGGTGAGCTTGACCTCCTTGTGGACCTCGGAAGCAGCCTTGCCGTGAGCCTCTTCGGCGTCCTTGAGCTCCTGCATCGAAAGAATGGTGGAACCCTTGTCAGCCTTGACCTTCTTGGCATAGCTCATGACGAAGAAGATAGACATGGCAGTGGTAACAATCCACAGGACGGCACCGAGGCCGATGATGATGGACTGGTTGACCTCAATGCCAACGCCGGTCAGAGCGTCGACGGCAGCGCCGACGGCGAACGGGTTAACCGTGGAGCCCAGGCAGCCGCAGCCAGCGCCGAGCAGGACGGTAGCGGCACCGACCATGGGGTCGAAGCCAGCGGCCATCATGGTAGCGGCGAGCAGGGCGTAGAAGGGAACGGTCTCCTCGCACATACCATAGGTGGTACCACCGAGGGAGAAGATGAGCATCAACACGGGAATGAGCATAATCTCGTTGCCCTTAAGCTTCTGCACCAGAACGGCGATGCCGTTGTCCAGAGCGCCGGTCTCGGTCATCATGCCGAGGAAGCCGCCCAGGATCATAACGAAGAGGCAGACAGGCAGAGCGTCAGCGAAGCCCTTAATCGGGGCGGTGCAGAAATCGCTCAGACGGGCGGCAGTAACCGCGCCGCCGGACGTGCCGGAGACGATAACGGTAATCACTGCAACAATTGCCAGCAGAGCAAGAAGAATGGTGAACGATGAAGGCATACCGCGCTTTTTCTTAGCGGTCTCAGTCATAGTTCTCATCCCCCCTTCATAAATCATTTACTGATCTCGCCAGAAGCGGCTCTTCCGTGCCGTGCCTGCCGCTTGATGCGAGATTATTACCAGATAAAACCGCTCGGGGTGTGCAGCAATACACCCCGAGCGAGATGCTAGATGCTCTTACTTGAGCGTGGCGTACATGACAGCCTTAATGGTGTGCATGCGGTTCTCGGCCTCGTCGAAGACCTTGGAAGCGGGGCTCTCGAAGACCTCGTCGGTGACCTCCTGCTCGGTGATGCCGAACTGCTCGCACTTCTCGGCGCCAATGGTGGTGTTGGTGTCGTGGAAGCTGGGCAGGCAGTGCAGGAAGATAGCACCCGGGTTGGCCATAGCCATGACCTCGGAGGTAACACGATACGGGGTGAGCTGAGCGATGCGCTCGGCCCAGACCTCGTCGGGCTCGCCCATGGAGACCCACACGTCGGTGTAGATAACGTCGGCACCGGTGACGCCGTCCTTGACGTCGGTGGTCAGCTTGATGGTGCAGCCGTTAGCCTCGGCGATGGGCTTGCAGGCCTCGATGACGTCGTCAGCGGGCATGCACTCCTCGGGGCCGCAGGCCACGAAGTTCATGCCGAGCTTGGAGCAGACGACCATGAGGGAGCGAGCGACATTGTTCTTGCAGTCGCCCATGAAGACGAGGGTCTTGCCCTTGATGTCGTAGTTGAAGTTCTCCTGGACGGTCAGGATGTCGGCGAGCATCTGGGTGGGGTGCCACTCGGTGGTCAGGCCGTTCCACACGGGCACGCCGGACTTAGCAGCGAGCTCCTCGACGTCGTCCTGGGCAAAGCCACGGAACTCGATGCCGTCATACATGCGGCCGAGAACGCGGGCGGTGTCCTCGATGGACTCCTTCTTGCCCATCTGCGACGAACCCGGATCGAGGTAGGTCACGCCCATACCCAGATCCATGCCGCCGACCTCGAAGGCGCAGCGGGTACGAGTAGAGGTCTTCTGGAAGAGCAGAACGATGTTCTTGCCCTCGAGATAGCGGTGCGGAACGCCAGCGCGCTTCATATCCTTGAAGTTCTTGGAGAGCTTGAGCAGGTACTCGATCTCCTCGGTGGTGAGGTCGAGAAGCTTGAGGAAGCTACGGCCGGAGAGGTTAACACCCATGGTTTGATTCCTTTCGAAGAAATGAATTACGTAAGTATTAGTGGTGCCCGTTTAACGGGCGAAGCCGGTGCGGTTGTAGGGGGACCGCACCGGAAACGGAAAGACTTAGAGGTCCTCGCGCCAGAAGGGCATGCTCATGCAGCGCGGGCCGCCGCGGCC
>CABUKS010000045.1 GCA_902492235.1 uncultured Collinsella sp.
GGACGGGAGCAGCTATACTACTCTCAGTAGTTAAGGGTCGCGGATCCGCCGCGTCGCCGTTCTCAACAGGAGGTCTTTGTTTATGGCAGATCAAAAGCCGGTTGTCGGGATCATCATGGGCTCCAAGTCCGATCTGGGCGTTATGGAAGGTTGCACCGCCGAGCTCGAGGCGCTGGGTGTGCCCTATGAGCTCGTGATCGCGAGCGCACACCGCACGCCGGCGAAGGTCCACGAGTGGGCTTCGACTGCTGCCGATCGCGGTATCAAAGTGATTATCGCCGCCGCCGGCAAGGCTGCTCACCTGGGCGGTGTCGTGGCTGCCTTTACGCCGCTGCCGGTTATCGGCGTGCCTATGAAGACGAGTGACCTGGGCGGTATGGATTCGCTGCTGTCGATGGTGCAGATGCCTTCGGGCGTGCCCGTGGCCTGCGTTGCCATCAACGGTGCCAAGAATGCTGCCATCTATGCCATGCAGATTCTGGGTGCATGCGACCCCGAGTACCGCAAGGTTATCGAGAAGATGAAGCAGGAGATGGCCGACGCCTAGGCGTCCCGCCGTTTCACCGCAGTATAAGGAGAGCCATGTCCGACTATCAGGGAAAACGATTCAAGGCTTCTCAGATTCCCGATCCGTCGAAGCCGGGTGCTGCCCGTGCGGCACAGCAGGGTCGGACATCCTCTCCTCAGCAGCCGCGCGCGCCGCGTCCCGTGACACCGGCGACGCATCGTCGACAGGACGCGCCGGCCGCATATCGTCCTTCGTCTTATAGCACCGCTAAAAAACCGCCCCGGTCTTCATCGCATGCCGCGCCGTCGGATTACACCGAGCCGCCGCGCAAAAAGCGCCGCTCCATTATTCCCATTCTGCTCATCATCGTGGGCATCGGTCTGATTGTCGCCGCCGCCGCTATCTTTATTAATGCTCAGATTGGCTATAAGCAGGCGAGCGATTCGTATCAGAAAATCGAGAAGCAATATATAAGCGATCAGGACGCCAGCGGCGTGCCGATTATCGATTTTGATGCACTTGCTCAGACGAACCCCGAGATTGTGGGTTGGATTTACGCGCCGGGAACCAACATCAACTATCCCGTGGTGCAGACCAACAACAACTCCAAATACCTCAACACGCTGTTTGACGGTACGGCTAACGCGTCCGGTGCCATTTTCTTGGATAGTGATGACACCGCGCCGGGAATGGTTGACCAGCAGACCACGATCTACGGACACCATATGAACGATGGGTCGATGTTCAACGTGATTTCGGATACGACTGACCAGGCAACGTTCGATAGCATTGAATATGTGTACTACATCACACGGGATGCTACGTATAAGCTGCGACCACTGGCGACCAAGGTCGTTGAGGACACGTATGCCAAGGCGCGCACGCCCAATTTTGAGGGCGATGACGGGCTCAAGAACTATCTGTCCGAGATGCTCGACGGTGCCTCTGCCGTGGCGAGCGATGCGAGCGACCGCGCCGCCTCGGCAACCAAGGTCGTAACGCTTGTGACCTGTCGTTCGCTATCGCTGAGCAACACGCGTGCCGTCATGGTGCTCACGCCGGTCGAGGAATAGATTATCCAGGGGTAGCTAAAACCCGTCCCAAATTGGCTACTCGCTGACAGTAGAGGGAGAAACGATGCTTGAAAATGGCAAATTGATGCCTTCGGTTGATGCTTGGCTGCGTGAGGCCAAGGCCGATTCGTCGGCACCTGCGTGCGGTATGTATCTGACACATAACGGTGTGGTGCGCTCGACGCCCAAGGCCGAGGCGCGCGGTGTCGAGACCGATGGCGTGGCGCCGGGCCACAAGGTGGGCGGCATGGTGTTTGGCTACGACGCCAGCAAGGTGCAGGCTGCTATCGAGGCCACGCGCGCGATGCCGGGTATCGGCTATGTACGCGTGTGGCTGGCAAGCGGTGAGCTTGCCGTAGGTGACGACATCATGCTCGTGCTCATCGGCGGGGACATTCGCCCGCACGTGGTCGATGCGCTGCAGGCGCTCGTTGGCACCATCAAGAACGAATGCGTGAGTGAGGTCGAGCGCGAGGCGTAGAGGCTTGCGTCGGTAGAAGGCTCGTTTATAAAAATGCCCGCCGGTACGTGTGATACCGGCGGGCATTTTGCGTTTTGGGCGCGGTGGACGCTACACGCGCGTCGCATCCTTGGGGCTCATGGTCATGCTCTGGAAGCGATTCTCCATAAAGTCATTATCGAAGTACTTGCCGTAGAACTGCGCAACGGGAATATCCGGTTCCGTGCCGTTGACGCGCTGATACCAATAATCGAGCGACTGCAGCGTCATAACGCCATCGACCAGCATAATGATGGTGAAGATGACGGTAGCGGAGTAGCGGCTCTTCCACGGAATCATGTTGATAAGCTTGAGCAGCCTCGGCAGCAGCAGCTTGATCCAGATGAGGCCACCCAGGCCCCACAGGCAGGCGAAGCCCGTGCAGGTACGTCCGCCGGTAAGGACGGCGAGCGGATCGGGCATGCCAAAGAGCTTCATATGCGAGTAGCTCCACGAGACCACGCCAAACGAGGTCTGCATAAACCAGCCCACGAACACCTCAAAGCTTGCACCGAGCAGCGCACTCACCAAAAAGATAATGATGGGGTTCTTTTTATAGAAGCGGTTGAGCACCATGGTCATGAGCACGGCGCCAAATCCGTAGATGGGGCTGAAGGGGCCAAACAGCATGCCGGCGCGGTTCTGGTAGACGCCCGGGTCGTCGACCGTCATGTGCCAGATGTCCTCGGCGATCAGGCCGAGTATGCAGCAGACAAAGAATACCCAGAACAGGTTGAAGTAGTTGAGCTTGATGTAGCCTTCGCCGGTTTCATCGCGCCCGAGCATGCCCTCGGCGGCGGCGTCGCGATCGAGCATTTCCTGCAGGCGGCGCTGCAGCTCGCGCTCTTGGCGCAGCGTGGGGTCGACGGTGGCCGAAAGCGCGACGAGGATACCGAGCTGGATGGCAGGGCGAAGCAAGAAGGGCCCGATGCCCTGGAGCATCACGTCAACCAAAAGCTCGACGACGGTAAACGCGATAAGGATATAGGACAGACGGGCGGCATTGCGGCGCTGGTTCTTGATGAGGTCCAGGCCAAAGATGATCAGGATGACGGCGCTTGCCGCAGAGAGCATGATGCCGGCGACGATAAGGCCGACCGCGACGAGCGTGTTGTCGCCGAGCTTGGCGGCGGCGTTGCCGTTGATGAGCGCGGTGATGACCTGCCACATAAAGGCGCCGACCGACGGGAGCGTGCCCACGCCGGACAGGATGCACAGGACGGCGTATACCTTAATGATGAGGGGGATCTTCTTGACCTCCGTGGCGCTGGGGACGCTGGGGTCGAGTTCGTTTCGATCCATACATAACCTTTCTCGTTTTGCTGTAGGTACAAGGATACGCCGCCGACCTGCCAAAAGACAGGACGAACGTCCCAATTGCAACAATGCAAGCCCCAACGGCGGGCGAGACGCGTCGCAACGGAAGTATGCGGGATCGTCGGCCCCGAGGCGGTTGCCCAATAAAATGTTTGGTCGCAAAACGGATAATAAGCTCGGTGGGCTTTTAAAAAGCGCTGCTCATGCGCGGGGGAGCGCGTCGCGCCGTGCGTATAATAAGGCGGGTAACGCCAAAATACGAGGCTCTGAGGGGATGCCATGTCTCAAGAAACCATCCGCGCGGCCGAGCGTGCCGCGGGACAGGTGAACGCCATGTCGACGTATGATCCGGACTCTGACCAGCTGCATGAGGAATGCGGCGTTTTTGGTGTCTGGGCGCCCGATCGCGACGTGGCTCGACTGACGTACTTTGGCCTGCGTGCACTGCAGCATCGCGGCCAAGAATCGGCGGGAATCGCCGTTGGTGACGGCGGTACGGTTATGGTCCGCAAGGATCTGGGCCTGCTCGACCGCGTGTTCTCCAATGCCGACTTGTCGACGCTCTCCGGTCAGCTGGCCGTGGGTCATGTGCGCTACGGCACCGCCGGCGCCAAGAGCTGGGAAGCCTCTCAGCCGCACCTCTCTACCATCAATAGCGTCATTATCGCGCTCGCGCACAACGGCACCCTCGTCAACACCGACGAGCTGCGCCGCCAGCTGATCGAGCTGGGCGTGCCGTTCCTTTCCAATTCGGATTCCGAGGTCGCGACTAAGCTTATCGGCTACTTTACTCAGCGTACAGGCCATCTGCGCGAGGGCATTCGCAAGACCATGGAGCTCGTGCGCGGCGGCTACGCCATGACGCTCATCAACGAGCAGGCACTCTACGCATTCCGCGATCCGCACGGCATTCGCCCGCTCGTGCTGGGCAAGCTGGTGGACGAGGGCCTGGACCAGGCCGATGCCGCATCCGTTTCGCAGCTGCCGTCGCAGGACGGCGCCGCGACGGTCGACTCCGCCGTCCGTGTCACGCGCGCCGGCGGCTGGGTCGTTGCTTCCGAGACCTGCGCACTCGACATCGTGGGTGCCGAGTACGTCCGTGACGTCCGTCCCGGCGAGATTTTGCGCATCAGCGCCGAGGGTCTGGTATCCGAGCAGGGCGTGCCTGCAGCCGAAGAGCCCGCAAACTGCATCTTTGAGCAGGTCTACTTTGCCCGCCCCGACTCCATCATGAACGGCAAGAGCGTCTATGCCTGCCGTTACGACATGGGTCGTCAGCTGGCACACGAGGAGCCCGTCGAGGCCGATCTGGTCATCGGCGTGCCCGACTCCGGCCTGCCGCCCGCGGAGGGGTATTCGCACGAGAGCGGTATTCCCTTTGGCGAGGGCCTTATCAAGAACCGCTACGTGGGCCGTACGTTTATTGAGCCTACGCAGGAGTTGCGCGCCATGGGCGTGCGTATGAAACTCAACCCGCTGCGCGACAACATCGAGGGCAAGCGCCTGGTCGTCATCGACGACTCCATCGTGCGCGGCACCACCATGGTGCAGCTCGTCAAGATGCTACGCAACGCTGGCGCCAAGGAGATTCATATCCGCATCAACTCGCCCGAGGTCATCTGGCCGTGCTTCTACGGCATCGATACCGACGTGCAGTCGCAGCTTATCAGCGCCAACAAGACGGTCGATGAGATCTGCGAGTACATCGGCGCCGATTCGCTGGCCTTCCTTTCGGTCGAGGGCCTGCTTAAGGTCATGCCCAAGGGCGGCTACTGCGATGCGTGCTTTACCGGTCGCTACCCCGTGGCGATTCCCGAGAGCTTTGGCCGCGACAAGTTTATGGAGGGCTTTAAGCCCCGCAACCTGGATAAGCCGCTGCACTTTGACGACGACGCCGTGGTCGAGAAATACGACGACCGCAGCTGGGAAGAGAAGCACGGCGAGGCCTAAAGCCTGCCATGTGGGGATAGGTTTATTTTGGTAGGTTTTACCTGCTGTTTTGTTGATATGACGGCGCGTGCTGTTATGGCGCGCGCCGAAATGAACGCAACTATGAGCACCGTTTGGCGCCCGCGCGGCGCCACGGTAGTGGGAGAGGAAGGCTCAGATGAGCGACAGCAAGCATGTGACGTATGAGGACGCCGGCGTCGATACCGCCGAGGGCGGCCGCGCCGTCGACGCTATTAAGCAAATGGTTAAGGACACCAACCGTCCCGAGGTCATCGGCGGTATCGGTGGCTTTGGTGGCCTGTTCTCGGCCGCCGCGCTTAAGGATATGGAAGACCCGATCCTGATCAGCGGTACCGACGGCGTGGGCACCAAACTCGTGCTCGCCCAGATCATGGACCGTCACGAGACGGTTGGCCAGGACCTGGTCGCTATGTGCGTCAACGACATTCTGGCTTCGGGCGCCGAGCCGCTGTTCTTCCTGGACTACGTTGCCATCGGCCACATCGAGGCCGAGCACATGGCAAAGATCATCAAGGGTGTGGCCGACGGCTGTAAGCTCGCGGGCTGCGCGCTCGTGGGCGGTGAGATGGCCGAGCACCCCGGCGTCATGGCTCCTGCCGACTACGACCTTGCCGGATTTACCGTGGGCGTTGTCGACCGTCCCAAGATGCTCGACCCCGCGAACGTCCGCCCCGGCGACGTGATCCTGGGCCTGCCTTCCACTGGCGTGCACTCCAACGGCTACTCGCTCGTGCGCAAGGTCATTGGCGTCGACGGCATTAAGCCGGGCACGCCCGAGGCCGCCGCTAAGGCCGAGGAGCTGAGCCGTCCGCTCGAGGAACTCGGCGGCGCACCGCTGGCAGACGCCCTGCTGGCTCCCACGCGCATCTACGTCAAGCCGATTCTGGAGCTGCTGCGCGGCGGCGCCAACGTGCACGCTATCGCCCACATCACTGGCGGCGGTATTACCGAGAACCTCAACCGCGCGCTTGCCGACGACGTCGACGCCGTGGTCACCCGCAACGGCGCCGAGATGGGTTGGGACGTTCCGCCCGTCATCACCTACGTGTCGCGCCAGGCCGAGCTCGCGCCCAACGAGGCATGCAAGACCTTCAACATGGGCGTTGGCCTGTGCCTGATCGTCGCCCCCGAGGACGAGGCTGCCGTGACCGAGGCCCTGGTCGCGCTGGGCGAGAAGCCGTTCCGCGTGGGCGAGTGCGTCGAGGGCTCCGGTAAGGTCGTGTACTCCGATGAGCGCTAACGAGCAGATGGCTGCTGCCGCGAGCCTGGGCTTTGTGCCCTACACCCGTCCGACCGGCACCGATACGGCCGAGCCGCTCAAGATCGGTGTGCTCATCAGCGGTTCGGGTACCAACCTGCAGGCGTTGATCGACCTGATCGCCGCCGGTAAGCTCAATGCTTCGATTGAGCTTGTGGTGTCGAGTCGTCCTTCGGCCAAGGGCCTGCAGCGTGCCGAGCGTGCGGGCATCCAGACGCTCACGCTGTCCAAGGACGTCTATGCCGACCCTATCGCCGCCGATGAGATTATTGCGCACGAGCTGCTCGAGCGCGGCTGCGAGTACGTGGTCATGGCCGGCTACATGCGCATGGTACACGCGCCACTGCTGGCGGCGTTCCCCAACCGCGTGGTCAACCTGCACCCGGCACTGCTGCCGAGCTTTACCGGTGCCCACGCGATCGACGATGCGTTTGCCCGCGGCGTCAAGGTGACCGGCGTGACTGTGCACTTTGCCAACGAGATCTACGACAACGGCCCCATCATCGCCCAGCGCGCGCTGGCTGTTGAGGAGGGCTGGGATGTCGATACGCTCGAGGAGCACATCCACGCGATCGAGCACGTGCTGTATCCCGAGGTCGTGCAGATGCTCGCCGACGGCCGCGTTCATGTGCTAGAGAGCGGCAAGGTGGCAATTGATGCGCCTCGCGGCT
>CABUKS010000046.1 GCA_902492235.1 uncultured Collinsella sp.
CGTCGCCAGGAGGAAGAGCTCGACCTTCTCCCTGCTGTACATGCGAACCTCCAGTCCGGACCGCTTCACGGTCCAACTTTCTGTCCGCACCCCCTTTCGAAACAAACTTGCATAGAATTGTTTCGAAATGCGTTCTTATACACAAAAGCCTTCAAATAGCGTTAAACTATTCAATCACTGATTGATTGTCTCCGCCATCTTTTGGAGAGAGGGTTTGTATGGCTAAAAAACGCAATGGGCGCCAGGATGCCATTAGAGATATTGTGCGCAATAAGGACGTCCGCACGCAGCGCGTGCTGGTCGATGAGCTCCGCGCTATGGGCTTTGATTGCACGCAGGCGACTGTCTCTCGCGATATTGCCGATATGGGGCTGCGTAAGCTCCCTGAGGGCATCTATGTTCTGGCAGAGGACCTGCACCTGCAGCGTATGGTTTCCGAGCTCGTAACGGGCGTTCTGCGCACCGATAATCTGGTTATGATCAAGGCTCAGCCTGGCACGGCTTCCGGCATCGCCGCCGCCGTTGATGCGGCAGAGCTGCCCGATGTGCTTGGCTCGCTTGCCGGCAACGATACGATTTTGGTTATTGCCCAGACGGCCGAGGACGGCGAGCGTCTTGAGGCGCTGATCAATAAGCTGAGCAATTCTCGCAAGTAGGCGTGCGGGTCGTGCGCTCGGCACTGTGTGCGTGACATAGTGGCTTGTAAGGGGGTATCGACGTTGGTCGATACCCCCTTTTTGTTTGCCGGTATAAAGACCGCCCATCAGGTCGCTTTAAACTAAAAAGGCCCCCGAGCAGTTTAATAAGCTGCTCGGGGGCCTTGTTGCTTATGGCCGGATGATTTCTAGCCGACCGTATCGTCAGGCGTGGGCGAGGGGTCGGGAGTGGGTGTAGGCGTAGGCGTAGGCGTAGGCGTAGGCGTGCCGCCATCGCCGCCGGTCGAACCACCAGTGGAGCCGCCCGTCGAGCCACCGGTCGTACCGGTGCCGCCGGTGGTGTCGCCGCCCGTGGTCTCGGTGGTCGTGGTCGTCGTGGTAGTCGTTGTGGTGGTTTCCTCTTCGTCCTCGTTCTCGTCCTTGTCGTCGTTCTCCGTCTTCTTGGAGTTGTTGGTGCCGTAGAACTTCCAGACGCTGTTGTTCTTGTAGGTGGGCGCCGTTCCGGTCGCAAACTCCTCGCGCTCGGTACCGGTCAGAACGGTGTTCATAAACCGCTTAAAGACAGGCAGGTTGGTGCTGTCGCCCAGCAGGTCTGTGCCGTATTTTTGGATGGGGATCTCGCCCGCGGAATAGCCGGTCCACAGGGCGCACGCCAGCTGCGGGGTATAGCCGCAGAACCACAGGTTGGTGGTGTTGTCGGTGGTGCCCGTCTTGCCGGCATAGGGCTGGTTGACGCTCAGGGCGCCAGCAGCACCCGTACCGCCGCCCTGCATGACGCCGGACAGAACATCGGTGACCGCGGCGGCCTCGCCCTCGGTAAGCACCTGTGAGGGATTGTCGGTGTGCTGGTACAGCACCGAACCGGTACGAGAGTCAATCTCGGTGATGGCGATCGGCTGGCGATAGTAGCCGCCGTTGGCAAACGTCGCGTAGGCGGCGGCCATCTCGAGCGGCGAGATCGAGCCGGTGCCGAGCGTCATGACGGGAACGTCCTCGATGTTGTCCTTGGCGGGGTCGATGCCGAGCTTTTTGACGAGCGAGATGATCTTGCTGTTGCCGACGGCTTCCGCCACCTGGATGTAGCCGGTGTTGGAGGAGTATGCCGTCGCCTGCTTAAGCGTGATGTTGCCATAGCTATGGTTGGCGTAGTTTTGGACCTCGGTCGTGGTGCCCTTGGCCTTGAGCGGCGAGTTGCAGTTGAGGGTGACGTTGGGGTTCATGCCGTTTTGGATGGCAGTTGCCAGCGTAAAGGCCTTAAAGGTGGAGCCGACGGGGCGCTTCGCCGTAGCGTGGTTCACATGGTTCTCGTCGGCGTTGTAGTCGTAGCCGCCCACCATGCACTTGATGTAGCCGGTCTTGGGGTCGACGACGACCATGCCCATGTCCAGGCCGTCGAGCGAGAGCGTGTCGAGCTGCTCGCGGACGGCATTCTCTGCCACCTGCTGCATCGTGGGGTCGATGGTGGTCTTGACGGTCAAGCCGCCCTTAAAGAGCACGTCGGTCGAGAACTCCTGCTCCAGCAGCTGCTTAACATAGGCGACAAAGTAGGGCTGCGAGTATACGTCGACGCCGCTGCCCGAGATTTCGGTCACGTTGAGGGTGATGGGCTCGGCCTGTGCGGCATCGTGCTCCTCCTGCGTGATGTGGCCCAGGCGCAACATGTTGTCAAGGACCTTGTTGCGACGGGACAGCGCCAGGTCGGGGTTGACCGTGGGGTCGTACTGCGAGGGCGAGTTGGGAAGGCCGATGAGCAGCGCGGCCTCGCTCAGGGTGAGGTCGGCGGCGCTCTTGGACAGATAGGTCTCGGCTGCGGCCTCGATGCCGTAGGCGCCGTGGCCGTAATAGATGGTGTTGAGGTACATCATGAGGATCTCGTCTTTGGAGTACATGTCCTCCATCTTGACGGCGATGTAGGCCTCGCGCACCTTACGCTCGATGGTCGAGTCGAACTGCTCCTCCTGCAGGATGGTGTTGCGCACCAGCTGCTGGGTGATAGTCGAGGCGCCTTCGTGCCCGCCGCCGAGGGTTGCCACCGCAGCGCGCGCGATACCCCACAGGTCGATACCGCCGTGCTCGTAGAAGCGCTCATCCTCGACGTCAACGGTGCCCTGCAGCACGTAGGGGGAGACCTCGTCCTTGGTGATGGACTTGCGGTTTTGCGTGTAGAAACTCGCGATCTTGTTGCCGTTGCAGTCGACGATCTCGGTGGGCTCGCTCACCAGATACGCGTTGGCGTCGGTGTAGTCGGGCAGATCGGACAGCCAGCGGTTGACGTTGCCGACCATGCCGATGCCAAACGCCACGCCCGCAATCAGCAGAAAGCCCAAAAACGAGAGCAGGATTATGGGCAGGGCATGCGTCTTTGAACGGCTGCGTCCCTGTCGTTGGCGAGGACCCATATATTGACCTCCAGGTATGTCGTGCCGGACGGTAGATGTGCCGTCGAGGCAGGATGAACATAAGTTATTACACGATAAACCAAACGGGGCGCGCGAGGCCTCGTGTATGCTGGAAGACGGCATTTTTCAGAGTGAATGCATACCTTGGTAAGGAGTTTGCCGATGGCGATTCGGGCGATGGGGCCGAGCGGACAATACGAGACTGGATTGGATGCTGCCGGTGCGGCGCTGCCCGAGCTGCTGGCGCCGGCGGGCGGGCTCGACCAGATGCTTGCGGCCATCGCCGCGGGTGCCGATGCCATCTATGCGGGGTTGGGCGGCTTTAACGCCCGCGTGAGCGCGCATGGCTTTACGGATGACGAGTTTGCGCGCGGCTGCGCCGTGGCGCATGCCCATGGCGTGCGCGTGTACGTGACGCTCAACGTGTTCGTGTTTGACGATGAGTTATCCGACGCGGTGGCGTTGGGAGCTCATGCACTGGAGCTGGGCGCCGATGCTCTGATTGTCGCCGATGCCGGGTTGGCCTGCGCGCTGCGCGCGGCGATTCCCGGGGTCGAGATTCACCTGTCCACGCAGGCGGGCGCTCATAGCGAAGGCGCCGTGCGGCTTGCCGCCGATGGGCTGGGGGTCGAGCGCGTGACGACGGCACGCGAGCTGACGGTCGACGAGATTGCGGCGCTATGTGCCACGGGCGTGCCCATCGAGGTATTCTGCCACGGTGCGATTTGCATCGGCTATTCGGGGGCGTGCGAGTTCTCGGCCCTGCGGCGTGGGCGCTCGGCGATGCGCGGCGACTGCACGCAGCCGTGCCGTCTGGCGTACGACCTGGTGGACGAGGCTGGACAGAGCGTTGTCGCCGTCGAGGGAGATCGCCTGCTGTGTCCGCGTGACTATCTGGGTATTGCGCATCTGCCCGAGCTTGTAGATGCCGGCGTGGCGTCGCTCAAGATCGAGGGGCGCATGAAGAACCCCGATTACGTATTCAACGTGGTGCGGGTGTGGCGCCGGGCACTCGATATGCTGTGCGACGGCGCATGGGACCCCGATGCCGTGGAAGAGCTTGAGCGCGAGCTGGGGAGGTCGTTTAACCGTGGGTTTACCGATGCGTACCTGCGAGGGCATTCGGGTGCCGAGCTGATGAGCTTTGAGCGCGCAATTAACCAGGGCGTGCGCGTGGGGCGCTTGGTCGCTGTGGGCCACGAAGAGGTGACCGTTGAGCTCGACGCCGCCGTGGCGGCGGGTGACACGCTCGAGATTCGGTTCTATCCGGGTGTCGACGCGCGTCCCGATGTGCCCAAGCGCTGGCCGCAGGTGCCCTGCCCGGTGGATGCCGCAGCGGGGAAGCGCGTCGTCGTGCATTGCAAGCGTAAGGTGGGCACGGGCTGCGAGGTATACCTGATTCGCAGCGCCGGCGTGTTGGATCAGACGGCGGCGGTGTTGGAGTGTATGCGGGCCGAGGCGGATGCGATTGCGCCCGTTGCTCGTGCCGTTGAGGTGCTGCCCTTTGAGGACGTTGCGGTGGATGGCGGTGCGTCGACGGAGTTGGTGGAGTGCGCGGTTCCCACTCGCATGGTTTTTGCTTGGCAGCTGATGGATGCCGACCCGCGCGGAGAACTCGATTTGTCCGACGCCGTTGTGGTGCTTGACGAGGTGTGCCGCACGGGTGACGCTGACTGGACCCGCTCACTGATGCAGCGTGCCGGGCGCATCGTCTGCCGCAACCTGGGGCAGGTGGCGATCGCTCGCGAGCTGGGCGTGACGTTTGACGTGGCGGCGCCGGTGTTCTGCGCGAATCGGGCCACGCTTACCTGGCTGCGCGGACTCGGTGCGGGGCGGGTGTACTTGCCGGCCGAGTTGCTCGGCAATGATGCGGAGCGTATTGCCGAACTGGCTGCTGAACCCGGCGTCTTGGGTCCGGTCGACGCCGACCGTCCCGAGCTTATGGTGTGCGAGCACTGCCTGCTGACCGCCGAGGGCGTCTGCGCCACCGATGCGACGGGACAGGTCCGTTGCCGCGACTGCTTGCGTCGTCGGCCGACACGCTATCTGGTCGAGCGTGACGGTACACGTCTGCCAGTTGCCATTGACGCATGCGGCAGGACGAGGATTTTCCTGTCGTAGGTGCCGCGTCGCGTCAGTTTGTTATCATAAGAGAGTTTTGGACTTCCAGCACCGCCGTTTTCGGCGAGGGTGCTATAGCAAAAGGAGGATACCCAATGCTGTCTGTTGACGAGCAAATGCGTATCATCACCTCGGGCGCCGCGCAGATCGTTCCCGAGGCCGACCTTCGCAAGAAGCTTGAGAAGGGCGAGCCCCTCAACATCAAGCTCGGCGTCGACCCCACCAGCCCCGACCTGCACCTGGGCCACGCCGTGCCGCTGCGTAAGATGCGTCAGTTCCAGGACCTGGGCCACAACGTCACCCTCATCATCGGCAACGGTACCGCGTTGATTGGCGACCCTTCGGGCAAGAATTCCACCCGTCCGCAGCTTTCGCAGGAGCAGATCGAGGCCAATGCCGAGACCTACGTGAGCCAGGCCATGAAGATCCTTGATCCCGAGAAGACCACCATCGTGCACAACGGTGACTGGATCCTTTCGATGGATCTGGCCGGTCTGCTGCAGGTGTGCTCCAAGTTCACCGTCGCCCGCATCCTCGAGCGCGACGACTTTACCAAGCGCTACCAGTCTCAGACGCCGATCGCCCTGCATGAGTTCCTGTATCCCGTGATGCAGGCTTTCGACTCCGTGCAGATCAAGGCCGACGTCGAGATGGGCGGCACTGATCAGCTCTTCAACCTGCTCGCTGGCCGTGAGCTCATGGAGAAGATGGGCATGGAGCCGCAGATCGCGCTCACCATGCCGCTGCTCGAGGGTACCGACGGCGTGCGCAAGATGTCCAAGTCATACGGCAACTACATCGGCCTGACCGACGCGCCCAAGGACATGTTCGGCAAGACCATGTCCATCCCCGACGAGATGATCGGCAAGTACTATCGTCTGGCCAGCTCGCTCACCCCGGCCGAGGTCGACAAGATCGACGCCGCCCTGGCCGACGGCTCTGCCGATCCCTATGAGCTCAAGCGCGCTCTGGGTCGCGACCTGTGCGACACCTACCACGGCGCCGGTGCCGGCGACGAGGCTCAGGCCGAGTTCGACCGCGTGTTCAAGGAGGGCCAGCTCGCCGACTTCCCCGAGAAGCACGTTGAGCTGACTGTTAACGACGAGGGCCAGATCTACCTCGCCGGCCTGCTCAAGGACTTGGGTCTTTCGGCGAGCGCCGGCCAGGCTCGGCGCGATATCGACGGCGGCGGCGTCAAAATCAACGGCAAGGCCGTGGCTCCCAAGAGCTATAACATCGATCCCAGCGCCCTCAAGCTGGGCGACACCCTTTCTGTGGGTAAGCGCAAGGGTTTCAAGTTGATTTAGTTCCGCCGTTCTAACGAACGGCGGACCGGCCGACGCTGCGCGGGCCGCATTTGGACAATCTGACGTTCAACTTCAAGGGCGCGACCAGAAGGTCAGCGCCCTTTCGTTTCACGTCACCTTGTCTCAAATGCGACCCGCTCGCTCATATGACCCAATCCGCTGTCAAGAGCCACAATGGCCCCGCCGACCGCTT
>CABUKS010000047.1 GCA_902492235.1 uncultured Collinsella sp.
GTTCCGCACGCAAAGAAGGCCACTTAATGTGGCCTTCGTCTTGCGCAGGACTGTAGAGCAGGGAACTTCGTGCCCCGACGCCCGGGAGGACGTTTCATTTAGAAAGATGGACCGACCGCCGTCAGCGATGGGAGCTACTCGCCCAGCACGGCCTTCTTGGCCGCCGCCGCCATGTTGTCCAGATCATCCTTGGTGGGGTGATCCTTTGCGGCAACCCAGTTGTCGAGCAGCATCTTAAATCGGGCGTTGTCGGGATCTTGCTCGAGCATGGCCTCGTAGCGCTGCTTGACCGCGGGACCCATCTTGCCCTGGCACATCGCCCAGCCTACAAGCTCGGCATCATTGGCCAAATTGGAGGTCACGCGATCGATAATCTGCCTAAAGTACTCCTCGCTGGCCCCAAAGCCGCAGGTGCCAAACAGGAAGACGCGCTTGCCGTGCAAGGCTGAGAGCAACGTCGCGACCGAAGGCGTGCTCGCGCCCTTGTCGCACCAAAAACCGACAAGCACCGTGTCGGCCGCGCAGGCGCCCTGCGCCTCGAGCGCAACCTGATCTGCATCCGCATCGTCGCTCAACGCCGCGGCATGGACAAACTCAACACCCGCAGCCTGCAGCGTGCGCTTGATCGCACCCGAAACCATCCTGGTATTACCGCTCTTGCTGTTAACCACCAAAGAGCACGTCATAGTCACGTTGCCTCGTATCCCCCAAAACTAAAGCCACTAATGCAATTTATTAGATGAATATCTTAGTACTAACGTGACAGATGTAAACCACCGTCTGTCGATTGATTAATTTGCCCCGCGGGCTTGCTCACTGGGCGAATTGGCTGCGGTAGAGTTCGGCGTAGAAGCCGCCTGCCGCCAGCAGCTCGTCATGCGTGCCGCGCTCGATAATCTCGCCGTCGCGCATCACCAGAATGCAGTCGGCGTTGCGGATGGTGCTCAGGCGATGCGCCACGACAAAGCTCGTGCGACCGGCCATGAGCTCGTCGAATGCCGCTTGCACCTGCAGCTCGGTGCGCGTATCGATACTCGAAGTCGCCTCGTCCAGCAGCAAGATAGCCGGGTCGGTGAGCATAACGCGCGCGATGCACAGCAGCTGCTTTTGGCCCTGGCTAAACGTGCCGCCGTCCTCGCCGATTACCGTATCGTAGCCGCCTGGCAGCTGCACGATAAACTTGTGCGCGTGCGCGCGCTTGGCGGCTTCGATAACCTGCTCGCGCGTGGCTCCTGGGCAACCGTAGGCGATGTTTTCCGCCACCGTGCCCTCGAACAGCCAAGTGTCCTGCAGCACCATGCCAAAGGCACGACGCAGGCTCGAGCGCGTGTAATCGCGCGAAGCCTTGCCATCGACCGCGATGCGGCCGGCATCGATATCGTAAAAACGCAGCAGCAGATTGATGAGCGTTGTCTTTCCGCAGCCCGTGGGGCCGACCAGGGCAAAACGCATGCCGGGCTTGGCATCGATGCAGATATCCTGCAGCAGCTTTCGGTCGGGCACATAGCTAAAGTCCACGTGTTCAAAGGTCACCTCGCCCTGCGGGGCGGCAAGCTCCACGGCATCTGGCGCATCGGGCTCCTGCTCGCGGGCATCGAGCAGTGCAAACATGCGGCGCGCCGAGGCATACGCGGTCTGGATCTGCGTAATGACGTTGGTGACCTCGTTGAACGGCTTGGTGTACTGGTTGGCGTAGGACAGGAAGATCTGCACGCCGCCCACCGTAAGCGCCGCCGGCACGCCCGTGATCACGCCCACGCAGCCGATCACGGCAACCACGGCGTAGATGATGTTGTTGATAAAACGTGTACCGGGGTTGGAAAGCGAGCCCATAAACTGCGCGCGCTCACCTGCCGTATAGAGCTCGGCGTTAAGGGCATCGAAGCGCGCTTGGGCGTTCGGGCCATAAGCAAACGCATCCACCAGCTTTTGCTCACCCACATACTCCTCGATATGACCGCCGAGTTGGCCCTGGATGCGCTGTTGAGCAGTGAAGCTCTTATTGGAGAGCTTGGCAATAGCACCGGCTGCAAAAATGGAAAGCGGCGTGACGAGTACCACCACGAGCGTCATGGTCAGGTTAATGGAGAGCATAAACGCGAGCGTGCCAACGATGGTGATAAGTCCGGTGAATAGCTGGGTAAAGCCCTGCAGCAGGCCATCGCCCACCTGATCGACGTCGTTGACCACGCGGCTCATAAGGTCGCCGTGGGCATGGCTGTCGATAAAGCTGAGCGGCATGCGGCTGAGCTTGTTGCTCGCCTCCACGCGCATGTCGCGCACCGTCTCGTAGGACAGGCGGTTGACGCAATAGCCCTGCAGCCACTGGAAGGCCGCAGCACCTACGACGACAATCGCGAGCTTGGTAACGAGCGGCAGCAGCGCATCGAAGTCCACCTGCCCGGCGGCGACGATAAGGTCGATGCCCTCGCCAATGAGGATGGGCGTGTAGAGCTGCAGTATCACCGAGACGGCGGCACTCAAAAACGATGCCGCAAACGAGACGCGGTGCGGGCGAACATAGCCCAGCAGGCGGCGGGTCACCGCACCGGCGGGATAGCGCTCGGGGTCGCCGGGCTGGCGCGGACCGTCTCCCAGGTCGTTGAGACTATCGTTGCCGGACACGTTGGCCGTCATCGTGGCGACCGAACCGGAAGAAGTATACGGGTTCATCTAGCAACCCTCCTTTGCGCAGACGGATGCGGAGGCGATCGGGGCGGACACGGGCGTCGCGTTCCCCTGCTGGCCCTCGAGCTCCTCGCGGCGAAGCTGCGACTGGCAGATCTCGCGGTAGAGCTGGCAGGTCGCGTACAGCTCATCGTGCGTGCCCAGGCCCGCGACCGAGCCGTGATCGAGCACGCAGATCATGTCGGCGTCGCGCACGGTCGAGACGCGCTGGCTCACGATCACCGTCGTGAGCGGCAGCCCGCCCTCGGCGGCACCGCGCACGCTGCGTTCGCGAATGGCATGGCGAAGTGACGCGTCGGTCTTAAAATCGAGCGCCGAGGCGGAGTCATCCATGATCAGAATCTGCGGCGAGCCCACCAGGGAACGTGCGATAGTCAGGCGCTGGCGCTGGCCACCGCTAAAGTTCTTGCCGCCCGCCTCGACCGGCGCGTCCAGACCCTGAGATTTTTTGCGCACGAACTCGCTGGCCTGCGCTATATCGAGCGCCGCCCACAGTTCCTCATCGGTTGCCGACTCGTCGCGCCAGGTTAGGTTGCTGCGGATCGTGCCGCTCACGAGCGACGCGCGCTGCGGAACAGTCGCGACCACATGGCGCAGCTGATCGAGCGGCCAGGCGCGCACGTCGGCACCCATTACGCTCACGCTGCCGGTGCTCGCATCGTACAGGCGCGGAATAAGCGAGACGAGCGTGGACTTGCCGCTGCCCGTGCCGCCGATAATGCCGAGCGTCTTGCCCAGCGGGAGTTCCAGTGTCACATCGTTGACAGCATTGGCCGCGCCGGCGCCAAACGAGAAGCTCGCATGGCTCAAGCTCAGCGCAGGGACCGGAACAGCGCCGCCCGCCAGTTCGCTCGGCTCGGGCAGTGCGACCGGCTCGTTGTCCTCGTCGGTGATGCTCGGCTCGCAGTTGAGCACCTCGTTGATACGCGAAGCGCTGGCGCTCGCCTTGGTAAAGACCACGACCAGGTTGGCCACGTAGACGATAGAGGTGAGGGTCTGCGTCATGTAGTTCACAAACGCCATGACCTGGCCCTGCGTAAGCTCACCCACATTGACCTGGATGCCGCCCACCCACAGGATGGCGCACACGCCCAGGTTCATCATCAAAAACGTTACGGGGTTAAGGATCGACGAGAGCTTGCCCACCGCAATAGCGGTATGGGCCTGGTCGTCGGCGGCTTGGGCAAAGCGCTTGCGCTCGTGGTCTTCGCGCACAAACGCACGGACCACGCGGGCGCCCGAAAGACCCTCACGGCAAATGAGCGCGATGCGGTCGAGCTTTGCCTGCAACTGCTTGTAATACGGAATGCAGCGCGCCATGACAAACCAAAACACCAGGCCGATGGCGGGCGTGCAAATCAAAAAGATGATCCCGAGCTTAAGGTCGATGGCAAGGGCCGCGACCATGGAGCCCACCGCTAGGAAGGGCCAGCGGATGAGCATGCGCACGCCCAGCGCCACAGCGAGCTGCACCTGGTTGACGTCGTTGGTGATACGCGTGATGAGCGACGGCGTGCCAAAGCGGTCGAGCTCGGCATAGCTCAGCTTGTTGATGTGCTCGTAGAGCGCGCCGCGAATGTCGGTGCCCATGCCCTGCGAGGTGAGCGCCGCCATCTTTTGGCAGACGAGCGTAAACGAGATGCCGATCACGGCCATAGCGCCAAGTACCATGCCGTAGTGGACGACAGCATTCACGTCGTGCGCGCCGATGCCTTTATCGATCATCTGGGCAATCACCAGCGGCGTAAGCAGGTCAAAGATCACTTCGATCAGCTTGCACGCTGGGCCGATCACCATATACCGGCGAAACTTACCACCAAAACGCCTGAGCAGCTCAATCATGTATAGGCGCTCCCTATCATCATCCACATTCAATTCGAACCATGATAGTACGGTGAGCCCAAAAGAAGCGTAAACAACTCGTCATTTCTAATGGGATTCGGTTTCCAAAGAAGCGGAAAGGCACGCGCACACCCAGCCAGTGTCGGGTCGACTAGCTTGGTATACTTACATTAGTGCTACCAAGTTAGTCGCCGACCCTTGAAATGAGGTGCCGAGATGAACGACATTCTCGCAAGAAGAGCAA
>CABUKS010000048.1 GCA_902492235.1 uncultured Collinsella sp.
CGCCCGAGGTCATCGACGTGTTCGCGGCGATTCGCCAGATCTATTCGGTCAACGTGCTGAGCCAGGCGGCGGCGCTTGTCTGTGTGCGTGCCCGCGATGCGTACGCGCCCGTGGTGGCGCAGGTTGCATCCGAGCGCGAGCGCGAGTTGTGCGCCCTGCGTGCAATGGCTGCCGAGGGCATGCCCGTGGAGGCATGGCCGAGCGCGGCGAACTTTGTGCTCGTGCGTACGCCGCATGCCACGCGTGTGCGCGAGCGTCTGCGCGATGAGTATTCGATTTTGGTGCGCGACTTTAGCTACGCGCCGGGGCTCGCGGACTGTCTGCGCATTACCGTGGGCACCCCGCAGGAAAACGATGAGGTGCTGGCTGCGTTTGCCGCGCTGGTGAAGGAGGAGATGTAGATGGGCCGCTATGCCGAGGTAGCCCGTAAGACGGGGGAGACCGATATTGTCGTCAAGCTCGACCTGGACGGATGCGGCGTGTGCGATATCTCGACCGGCGTGCCGTTTTTCGACCACATGCTCAACGCCTTTGGCCACCATGGCCTGTTCGATCTGACGGTGCACGCGGTGGGCGACGTGGAAGTCGACGCGCACCACACCGTCGAGGATACGGGCATTGTGCTGGGCGAGGCGTTCTGCCAGGCGCTGGGCGACAAGGCGGGCATTACGCGCTTTGCCGACGCGGCGATCGCCATGGACGAGACGCTTGTGATGGCTGCTGTTGATATTTCGGGCCGCGGGCAGGCCTACTGCGAGCTGCCCGTGCCGACCGAGCGCGTGGGCAGCTTCGATACCGAGCTGGCCGTCGAGTTCTTTTACGCCTTTGCGCGCGACGCCAAGCTCACGCTGCACGTGCGCGAGCTGGCGGGCGGCAATTCGCACCACATTATCGAGGCCGCCTTTAAGGCTGTGGGCCGCACGATGCGCCGCGCCTGCGAGCTCGATCCCCGCGTGCAGGGCATCCCCAGCACCAAGGGCTCGCTGTAACCGTCACAAGGGTAAAACCACCACGAAGGTGCCTGTCCCCTTTGCGGTGGTTTTGGATGATGAGAAGTGGAGGGTCGCGTGGGCGAACCGAAGATTGTGGTGGTCGACTACCACAAGGGCAACTTGTCGAGCGTCGTGCGCGGGCTTGCGCGCGCCGGTGCCGCCGCCTGCACGTCGGACGATCCGGAGCAGATCCGCAACGCCGACGGCCTGGTCATCCCAGGCGTGGGCGCGTTCTATGACGCGATCGCCTTTATGCGCCAGAGCGGCGAGGCGGACGCGGTGCTCGATGCCATCGCCGTTGGAACTCCGCTGCTCGGCATCTGCCTGGGGCTTCAGCTATTTTTTGAGCGTGGCAACGAGGGCGTGCCTGCGGACAAGGGCGTGGTCGCCGACGGCAACGCCCCCGAGCGGGCTGACGGTCCCTGGGTCGATGGCCTGGGTATTATGCGCGGCTCGTGCACGCGCTTGGAGTCGAGTCGCCTGAAGGTGCCGCACGTGGGCTGGGACCAGGTGCACATGACGTCCGCCGGTGCGGCCGATCCGCTGCTTGCCGGTTTTGCCGAGGGCGCCAACATGTACTTCACCCACAGCTACGCGGTGGCCGACGACGTCGATGCCGCCGATGTGTTGGCGCGCACGCACTATACACGGAGTTTCCCGTGCATCGTGCGCCATGGCAACGTGTGGGGCTGCCAGTTCCATCCCGAGAAATCCTCCGCGCTGGGTCAGCGCATCCTTAAGAACTTCGTCAACATCATCGAGGAGGTCGGCCGATGATTCTGTTTCCCGCAATCGATCTGATCGGCGGCAAGGTTGTACGCCTGGAGCGCGGCGACCGCAGCCGCTGCAAGGTATATTCCGACGACCCTGTGGCTGTCGCCCGCTCGTTTGCCGAGCAGGGCGCTAGCTGGGTGCACGTCGTCGACCTGTCCGCTGCCTTTGGCGAGGACGAGGACACATGCGCTGCCAACTCGGCGGCGATTAAGGCCATCTGCGGCGTCAACGGTCTGTCCGTGGACGTGGGCGGCGGCGTCCGCTCGCTCGCGCGCATCGACGAGTTGGCCGGCTACGGTGCGCGCCGCATTGCGCTGGGCACCGTGCTGGTGACCGAGCCGGGTTTTGCCGAGGTGGCGGCCCAAGGCTTTGGCGAGCTGTTGGTGGCAGATATTGCCGCACGCGACGGCCAGGTCAAGGTGAATGGCTGGCGTGACGGCGCGGGCGTGGCGCTCGACGACGCCGTGGCGCAGCTTTCCGAGCTGGGTTTTAAGCATCTGGTGTATACCGACATTGCGCGCGATGGCATGCAGACGGGCATCGATGTGGCGGCGTATCGCCATGTGGTCGAGGTCGCGGGCTTTCCCGTCGTGGCATCGGGTGGCATCTCGACGCTCGACGACATCCGCGCGCTGGCCGCAGTGGGTGAGGGCGCGATTGAAGGTGCCATTACCGGTCGCGCGCTCTACGAGGGCAACTTTACGCTGGTACAGGCGCTGACCGCCGCCCGAGGGGAGGAGTAGCCCATGCTTACCAAACGTGTGATTCCCTGCCTGGACGTCAAGGACGGCCGTGTGGTCAAGGGCGTCAACTTTGTGAGCTTGCGCGATGCGGGCGATCCGGTGGAGCTGGCGCGCGCCTACGACCGCGAGGGTGCGGACGAGGTCGTCTTCTTGGACATTACCGCCACGAGCGACAACCGTGCGACGACCATCGAGATGGCGGCGCATGCGGCCGAGGAGCTAGCCATTCCCTATACCGTGGGCGGCGGTTTTCGCGACCTGGCGGGCATGCGCACCATGGTTGCAGCCGGTGCCGACAAGGTGTCGCTCAACTCTGCCGCCGTGCGCGACCCGTCGCTGATTAGCCAGGCTGCCGCGGCGTTTGGTAGCCAGGCCGTGGTCGTGGCGATCGATGCCAAGCGCGTCGGTTTGCCCGGCGCATCTGGTGCCGACAAGTGGGAGGTCTTCACGGCGGGCGGCCGCAACGCCACGGGCATCGACGCGGTGGCGTGGGCCGAGGAGGCGGCTCGTCGCGGCGCCGGCGAGATCCTGCTCACCAGTATGGACCGCGACGGCACCAAGGCCGGATTTGACCTGGCGCTCACCCGCGCCGTGGCGCGCGCGGTGCCGATTCCGGTGATTGCGAGCGGCGGTGTGGGCGCGCTCGAGCATTTTGCCGAGGGCGTGATTGAGGGCGAGGCCGATGCCGTGCTGGCGGCGAGCGTCTTTCACTTTGGGACGTTCAGCATTCGCCAGGTGAAGGAGTATATGGCGTCGCAGGGCATCCCTGTGAGGCTGGACTTTTAGCGCTGCGGCTTGCCCAGGCACCCGACCTTCCGGCTCCAACCCTCCTCGCGTACTTAAGTACGCGTCGTCGGGCTTGTCGCTCGGAATCTCGGGCACCTGGACAACCCTCGCCGACCTGTGGGATTTCGTTTGTTGTTTGGGAGAAATGATGACTGAGGTAATAGAAGCGTCTGATCTTACGTACGACGCCCGTGGGCTGATTCCTTGTGTGGTTCAGCAGTATGACACCGGCGAGGTGCTTATGGTTGCTTGGATGAACGAGGAGTCGGTGGGGCTGACGCTCAAGACCGG
>CABUKS010000049.1 GCA_902492235.1 uncultured Collinsella sp.
TCACGAGCGGGGGCTCCTATCTTTTTAGTGCCCTCGGATTGGGTCATAGTGTCTGTCGTTGCCAAAACATCGGCGCTTCCGTTGTTGGCACTTGGGGACGTTCCTTTTGTGGCACTTTGGGACGTTCCTTTTGTGCCGGCACTTTGGGACGCTCCTTGTCATTGGTGCAAAGCAACCTCTCCTCATTGCGCCAAGCGGCGTGTACCGTTAAGCGGAGAGGCGTATTGTTGACCCATCGTTTGGGCATACAATGGCTATTGGTTTGCTGCGGTGAAGGCCTGTCCGCTCCGCAGCTTTTTTCTACGGTTAAAGGAGTATGTATGTCCGTTGAGGTCATGAGGTCTGTGATCGATGCTGCCGAGGGGCGCGTGCCCGTCGACACGCTGTTTACCAATGCGCAGATCGTCGACGTGTATGGCCAGCGTGTGGCGCCCGGTAGCGTTGCCGTCAAGGACGGTGTGATCGTCGGCGTGCTCTACGATGGTCGCGACGATGCCGCTGGCGCCTACGAGTCAACTGAGGTCATCGACTGCCAAGGGCGCTATCTCGCTCCCGGTTTTATTGACGGGCATCTGCATATCGAGTCTTCGAACATCCGTCCCGCCGAGTACGCTCGCATGGCCGCGACGCGCGGTACCACCACCGCCATTGCCGACAGCCACGAGATTGCCAATGTTGCCGGTCTTGACGGCTTGCGCTTTATGATTGAGGACGGCCGCCGCGCACCCATCTCCATCAAGTACATGATGCCTTCGTGCGTGCCCGCGCTGCCCGACGAGCAGGCCGGTGCCGTTATTTCGGCTGCCGATATGCAGGCGTTTTTTGCCGAGCATCCAGGCGATGTCTTTGGTCTGGGCGAAATGATGAACCTGCCGGGCGTCTTTATGGCCGACCCCGAGACCTGCGCTCGCATCGATGCTGCCAACCAGACGCCGTCCAAGCAGGTTGACGGCCACGCGCCGCTCGTTGCCGGTAAGGACCTCAATGCCTATGCCGCAGCGGGCATTATCGCCGACCACGAGTCGACGATTCCCGAGGAGGCACTCGACAAGCTATCCCGCGGCATGTATGTGATGCTGCGTGGGGGCACGTGCAGCCACGACCTGGCCAATTTGTCCCCGATGCTGCTGGAGAATCCTGCCCGCGCCCGCCGCTGCTGCTTTGCGACCGACGATCGCGCTCCCTCCGATGCTCTTTCGACCGGCATGATCGACAATGCCTGCCGCGTGGCTATCGAGGCCGGTATCGACCCCGTGGTCGCCATCTCTATGGCGTCCCTTTCCACGGCTGAGGCATTTGGCCTGGACCACGGCTGCCGCGACCCGCACGAACTGCGTGGCGCCATCGCCCCGGGCAAGCGTGCCGACCTGCTGGTACTCAACGACCTAACGTTTGCCACGGCTCCGCATCGCGTATATGCCGCCGGTGCTTTGGTGGCGCAGGACGGCACCTTTGTGGGCGAGATTGCACCCGAGATGGCCGAGGTTGCGGCCCTTGCCGATGAGCTGCGTGCTTCCGTTAAACTTCCGAAGCTTTCGCTTGACGTGTTCGATTATGCCTTTAAGCCGGGCGAGGCCGTTATCGATGTTATCCCGGGTATGGCTATCACGGGTATGGCCCGCCCCGAGAGCGCCGAGGACTTGCGCCGCATTATGCTGATCGAGCGCCATGGCCGTGGCGTGTCGCTGCAGGCCGAGGGCGCCGATGGCGACGGCCCCGCTGGCCTGGGCCTGGTCGGCAAGCATATCGGTCGCGGCTGGGTGCGCGGTTTCACCATCACCGGTGGTGCCATTGCCTCCACGATCGGCCACGACTCGCACAACGTGTGCGTGGTGGGCGATAACGCTGCCGATATGATGGCTGCCGTTGAGGCCGTGGGCCAGGGTGGTCACGTGCTGGTGCGTAACGGCGAGGTCGTGGCGCGCATTCCGCTGGCGCTCGGTGGCCTGATGAGCGAAGGCACGGCCGAGGACGTTGCCGCGCAGCACGATGACTTTATGGTCAAGGCGCGCGCCATGGGTATTGAGCCGCCGCTCGACCCCATCATGGGCATCATCTTCCTGCCCCTGCCGGTCATCCCGACGCTCCGCATCCGCCCCGAGGGCATGTTCGACGTTACAACCTTCACCTACGCCGACTAGTCATCGGGGACGTTCTTAAACGACTAGTCATTGGGGACGCTCTTTGGCGGGCTGCCTGACGCCGCGACCGTAGGGCCTCTGGCATGTGTGAGCTATTTGCCAGGTCCTTGTAACGTTTACGCCCGCGGAGTCTTATTTGAGCTCCCTTTGGGTACGTTGGAATCGGATACGCGTTCGATTCCAACAAGCCCGAAGGGAGCTTTTCTATGTTTAAACTGATTGCATCCGATATGGACGGCACGCTGCTTGACGAAAACGGCCAGGTGCCTCCCGAGACCTACGAACTGATTCTGGCGCTACACGAGCATGGTGTGCATTTCGCTGCATCGTCAGGTCGTCGCTACGATCGCCTGTGCGAGTTCTTTGCGCCCGTTCGCGACAAGATGGACTTTGTCGCCGCTAACGGCGCCCAGGTCTACGCCGACGGTAAGATGGTAGACCGTGAGGTGTATTCCCACCTGGCGATTCGAAGGCTCGCCCAAGCCGTCAGGACGTTTCCCAATCTGCATCTTGCGCTCTTTGACCGAACCAAGTCCTTCCTGCTCGATGACGAGTGCAAGTTCGTGCGTGAGGTCGATAAGGACCTTCCCAATGCCGAGCGCATTTGGGAGCTGCCCGATCCCAGCGTAAATATCATCAAAGCGAGTATCTTTTGCGACGACAGTGCGGTTATGGACAGTGCGTACGTGCTACAGCGCGAACTTGGTCAGCTCTTTACTTTTGCGCCTTCGGGCAACGCGTGGATCGATGCCATGCAGCCTGGTGTGTCGAAGGCCTCGGGTATCGCGCAGCTCGCGGAGCATTACGGCATTGGACGCGACGAGGTCATGGCGTTTGGCGACTCGATGAACGACTACGAGATCATTCGCTTTGTCGGCACGGGCTGCGCGATGGAAAACGCGCGCCCCGCGCTCAAGGCAGTGGCCGATCGCGTCGTAGGCTGCAACCGCGACCACGCCGTCCAGCAGGAGCTCCGTCGCGTGCTGGAAAGTCTCTCCTAATCCGGCAGATGGGGACGTTCCTTTTCTGCCGACAGTGGGGGACAGTCCTTGCAGCTTTTTGCGAAGAGTGTCCCCAACGACTAGTCGTTTAAGAACGTCCATTACAGTCGAAATTGTCAGCCCGGGACCGTCT
>CABUKS010000050.1 GCA_902492235.1 uncultured Collinsella sp.
TTCCACCCGCATGCCGAGTACCACCACATTAAGAAGGAGAACATCGGCCTGATCGAAGTCATGGGCCTGGCCATTCTGCCGCCGCGCCTGGTTCCCGAGCTTGGCGCTGTCCGTGAGCATCTGCTGGCAGCCAAGGTCGATGCCAGCTACGACCTTGCCGGTGCGCTCGAGGGCGATGATCTTTGCCGCAGCCACGCCGCATGGGCTGAGGACGTCTTTGCCCGCCGCGCCGACGAGCTTACGGCCGACAACGCCATCGACATCCTGCACGAGGAGGTCGGCGTGGTGTTTGGCCACGTGCTCGACAACGCCGGCGTCTTTAAGTGGGACGAAGCCGGCCGCGCCGCCCAGCAGCGCTTTATCGACTCGCTATAGCATGCGAGCTCGAACGCACGCACTCAACAAATAGCGTCTACACGACAACGGCGCCCGCCGGCAACATCACCGACGGGCGCCGTTTTTGAGTGTAGTCATTGGGGTCATTCTTAAGGGGCGTTCTTAAACGACTAGTCATTAAAGAGCGTCCCCAATGACTACTTGCGACCAAGGCAACGCCGGTGTCTTGGCAACGACAGCGAAAACGCCCCTAAGCGAGCAAGGTGACGTGAAAGAGGAGGGCATTGACCTTTTGGTCATGCCCGACGATTGAACGTCAGATTGCCGCTTAGGGGCGTTTGCAGCGTCGCGCCGTTACGCGGTTTGGTAAAACCGCGTAACCCTACAGTTCAGTCACGACAACGCTGTTGTAGACCTCGTCCCAGCGGTCCATGACCAGGTGGCCGGTCTTGGGATCCATGGCGTTGAGCTTGCCGCAAGCATTGGCGGTCTTGAGCACCGTGACGTCGTCGGCACCGGCAGCGATGGCATGCGCAAAGCCGGCGATGGTCGAGTCACCGGAACCCGTCGCGTTCACAGCCGCAATCGCGGGCGTCTTGGCGCGGAACGCGCGGCCCTCATGGAAGCCCACCGAACCGGCAGCGCCCATCGAAACGACAACCCAGGGGATACCGGCAAAACGGTCATCGGCGGCAAGCGCCTCGCGCAGGGCATCGACATCATCGGTCGTAAAGGACGTACCCAGCAGGCCGTTAATCTCGGTCAGGTTGGGCTTTACGAGCTCAGGCTTAGCGTCGGACTCCAGCGCGGCCTCCAGCGATGCACCCGAGGTGTCGAGCAGCACCTTGGCGCCCGCCTCCTCGGCGATCTTGACGAGCTCGGCATAGTAGCCGGCATCGACGCCACGCGGCAGCGAGCCCGAAAGCGTCACGACGTCCGCCTTCGCTGCAAGCTCGGCAAACTTGGCCGTAAAGGCCTCGAGCTCGGCCGGGGCGATCTGCGGGCCGCTCTCCAGCAGCTCGGTCTGATTGCCCTCATGCAGGATATTCAGGCAGATGCGCGTCTCACCAGCAATAGGCACAAAGTCGTTCTTGACGCCGTCGGCATCCATAAGCTCGGCCATATAGGCACCCATGTGGCCGCCGAGCAGGCCGGTCGCGAGCACGTCGTCACCCAGCTGCAGCAGCACGCGACTCACGTTGAGGCCCTTGCCGCCAGCGGTCTTTTCGGGTGTCACACGGTTAACATCGTCGATGATCAGCTTGTCGAGCTGATAGCGCGTATCAATCGACGGGTTCATGGTAACGGTCAGAATCATGTTGAACTCCTGTTCCGGGGCGGCATAACCCGCCCCAAACATACGATAGCTCGTTAAAGGATCTCGATCTCAAAGCCGCGGGTGACGGTCTCTCCCGGCTTGGCCACCAGGCAGCCGCGCTTGTGCTCCAGAATATCGTCCTCGTCGGAGCAGGTGGACAGGCCGCCCCACGGTTCCACGGCCACAAAGTCGCCCTCGGGCTTGCTCCACACAATCAGGTATGGCATATCGGGGAACGTCAGGCGCACGCCCTTGTCCTCGGTTTTCTTGGTAAGTGTAACCACGTGGCTCTCGAGCACGTCAAAGATGGTCTCTGCGAAGTCAAAGAGTTCGTGGGTCAGCGGCAGGTCATGGCCAACCATCGGGTTCTTGCTGCGATGCTCAACATCAATCAGGCCCGTCGAGGGAACGGCAGTACAGAGCTCGGCGGCCTCGCGCTGCTCAAAACGGAGCTCGTAGTCGTCGTATGACTCGCCCTCGTCAAGCGGGCACTTAAAGCCAGGGTGACCGCCCACAAAGAACGGCATGTCCTCGGTGCCCTCATTGGTCACCTCGTACGACACGGCCACCTTCTCCGCATCGATCGTGTAACGAGCAACGATCTTAAACGGATACGGGTACTGCTCGAGCAACTCGGCATGGTCGGCAGAGCTTAAGCTCAGCACAACCATGTTGTCGCTCTGCTCCTCGAGCTTCCACTCCTGCTTGCGAGCAAAGCCGTGGCGGGCGAGCTTGACCTCGCGGCCGCCCATGGTCATTGCGCGACCGTCACGAAGGCCGCCGCAGATCGGGAAACAAATGGGTGCCTGGCCCGACCACACCGCCGGGTCGCCCTGCCACAGGTACTCACGGCCGTTGGCCGTAATAGAAGTGAACGACCCGCCCGCCGTGCTCAGTGCCACGCGGATAGAACCGTTATCAAGAACAAACTCCATAGGAGCCTTCCCTTTCTTACGACAGCCCGCCAAGTCAATAGGGCTGATAGAAAACCGGCCCGCGCCCCCTCACAGAAACGCGAGCCGTCAATTGAAAAGCTGCAGAATACCGGGTCCCGCCAAAACGAAGCCCACAAGCTCAGCAAGCAAACGTGTTATCGGAGCAGCTTACTGAACCAGAAAGCTTCGCAACAACAGCGGTAACCCTACAGATCAGCTCAACGTCAGACACTATGACCCAATCCGAGGGCACTAAAAAGATAGGAGCCCCCGCTCGTGA
>CABUKS010000051.1 GCA_902492235.1 uncultured Collinsella sp.
CTTTGGGGTCGAGTGCTTTGGACATGTAGTCTCCTATCGAATCAGGAACACTTCTTCAGGGGAGTATAGCGCAGGCAGGGACGCCCAAATCGTGCGCTGTAGGAAAAGCAGAGGACTGTGCTAACGTACTCATGGAAATGTTTGGCGTGGACATAACCTCGACTTTGGCGTTTGCATACGAGCCGTCGACCATACGGTTTCCTGCCGTTCGTGGAAATCGTTGGGACGCGCCGTATGTACGCTAATATGTATGAGTTGAGCGACATATAAATAAACATGTAACGGAGTACATATGTCACCAAACAGCGATCCCATCCTTTCCCAGGAGCTCTCGCGTCGCACCGCCCTCAAGGCTTTATTCGGCGCCGCTTCTGCAGCCGTTCTTTTTGGTCTGCCCGCTCGCGCCCGTGCGGCGGAGGCCACCAAGGAAACCACCGACAAGCTCAATGCGGCCCAGGCCCAGCTCGACGAGGTCCAGGCTCAGCTCGATAGCATTGCGGGCGAATACGCGGCGCTGGCCAACAAGAACGCCCAGACTCTCAGCGATATCGAGGGCGTACAGGGCCAGATCGACGACACGCAGACGCAGATTGACGAAAAGAAGGCCGAGCTCAAAAAGAAGCGCGGCGATCTTTCCGATCGCGTTTCCGCCAGCTATAAGTCGGGCGGCACCAACATTCTGTCACTGCTGCTCGCCTCGGGTTCGTTTGAGGAGCTCGTCGCCAATGCACACTATGTTGAGAAGATCAACAAGAGCGACCGCGACGCCATCGAAGATATCCAGGCCATCCAGGAAGAGCTCGATGCGCAAAAGACCGAGCTCGAGTCGCAAAAAGCCGACTTGGAGAAGCTCAAGGACCAGCAGACTGCTCAGATGCAGGACATGCAGGCCAAGCAGCAGGAGGTCCAGACGGTTCTGAACGGCCTCTCCGACGATGTCAAGGAGCTCATGGCCCAGCGCGATTCCGAGATTCTCGCTGCCGCTCAGGCCGAGGAGGCTGCCAAGAAGGCTGCCGCCGCCGCAGCTGCCGCGAACAAGAACAATTCCTACTCGGGTGGTTCAAGCTCGGGTGGCGGATCGTATGCCGGCGGTACCCCGCAGCAGAATGCCGGCTCGGGCAAGCAGCAGGCCGTCGTCAACGCTTGCTACTCCACGCCCTCGCCTGGCCAGAACTGGTGCGCGGCGTGGGTCTCCAACGTCTTCCGCAACGCCGGCGTTGGTTACTTTGGCGGTAACGCGTGCGACATGTTTAACGCTTGGTGCTATAGCTCCGACCGCTCGGCGCTGCAGGTGGGCATGATTGTTGCCGACTCCTCGCATAGTGGTACCGGCATGCCGGGTCTGATCTATGGCCACGTGGGCATCTACGTTGGCGGCGGCATCGTTATGAGTAACGAGGGCGCCATCACGTCGAGGTCGCTTGACTCGTTCATTGGGTTCTACGGCACTGGCTCTGGCGTGCGCTGGGGCTGGCTTGGCGGTATTGCGCTGTCGTAAAGCCGACTGGGCCGCGTGCCCGCCCGCAATATATTTGATTGCCTGCTCGGGCAGTCCTGCGCAAGACGAAGGCCACATTAAGTGGCCTTCTTTGCGTGCGGAACTCGCGACCAATCAAATATATTGCGGGCGGGCACGCGGCCCTTTCGGGTCCTGAGCGCGACTCACCGGACTGGTTGTCTGATATAAAGAAAGTGAAGGCCCCTTTCGGGGCCTTTTTTGTTAGAGGAATTCGCCGACTCGGTGGACTTCGGGTTCTAGGTCTACGTCGAACTGCTCTTTGACTTTGGCTTGGATGTCGCGGATGAGTTCGTCGACGTCGGCGGCGGTGGCGTGGTCGGCGTTGACGATGAAGCCGCAGTGCTTTTCGCTCACCTGCGCGCCGCCGACAGCGTGGCCACGCAGGCCGGCATCCATGATGAGCTTGCCGGCAAAGTAGCCCTCGGGGCGTTTGAAAGTGGAGCCGGCACTCGGCATATCGAGCGGCTGCTTGTCTTCGCGACGCTGACGGTAGTCGTCCATGTCGGCCTTGATCATCGCGGCGTTGCCCGGGGCGAGATTGAAAGTGGCCGAAAGCACGACGAAGCCGTCGTCGGCAATGCGGCTCTTGCGATAACCCAGGTTGAGCTCGTCGACATCGAACTCGATGATGCTGCCGCTGCCGCGGGTGCCGTCGTCGAGCATGCGGGCGGGCTTGTAGACGCGCACAGACCCCAGCACATCGGCCATGCAGGCACCGTAGGCGCCGGCGTTCATGTAGCAGGCGCCGCCGACCGATCCGGGGATGCCCGAGATGGGCTCCATGCCGGTGAGACCGGCCTCGGCTGCCGCCGCGGCGACATCGGAAAGCAAGGCGCCGGCTGCCGCCGTGACGTGCGTGCCGTCGACGGTGATGTCGGAGAGGCCCTCGCCCAGCGCCACGACGACGCCGCGGATGCCCTTGTCGCCGACAAGCAGGTCGGAGCCGTTGCCCACGATGGTGAGTGGCAGATCGCAACGATAGCAGGTATCGAGTGTGGCGACGAGTCCCTGCTCGGTATCGGGCGTGACAAAGACGTCAGCCGGGCCGCCGATCTTAAACGTGGTGTGTTCGCGCATGGGCTCGCTCATCAGCACGTTGTCCTCGCCGGCAACGCCAGCAAGCG
>CABUKS010000052.1 GCA_902492235.1 uncultured Collinsella sp.
TGCTTATGGTTGCTTGGATGAACGAGGAGTCGGTGGGGCTGACGCTCAAGACCGGGACCACGTGGTTTTGGAGTCGCAGCCGCCAGGAGCTCTGGAACAAGGGCGCGACGAGCGGCAACATGCAGGAGGTCAAGGAGCTTTGGGCCGACTGCGATAGCGATACGCTGCTGGTCAAGGTCGATTCTCCGGGTCCGGCCTGCCATACCGGCAACCGTACCTGCTTCTTTAAGAAATTCGCGTAGGGCGGGCGCTCGACCAGGCGCTTGGCCAACCAGAAAGGATTGAACTATGGGTGTGCGCACCGCAAATGTTCAGGATGGAAATATCGGTGAGACGCTGACGGGGCTGGCCGAGGTGATTCATGGCCGTCGCGATGCGTCGCCACAGGAGAGCTACACCGCTCGTCTGTTGACCGACGTCGAGGACGAGCTGCTCAAGAAGCTTGCCGAGGAGGCGAGCGAGGTCATCATGGCCTGCAAGGATAACGACCACGATCACATTCGCTATGAGGCCGGCGACCTGGTCTACCACTTGCTCGTGACGCTTGAGCGCTACGGCATTACCCTCGACGAGTTGGCCGGCGAACTCAACGCCCGCCGCCACTAGTCGTTTGGGACAGTCTTTGTTGGTGTAACGGGGTCATGGAAGTTGCGGTGAAATAGGGACTGTTTAAGCGCTTCATCAGGCAAAACAATCCCTATTCCACCGCAACTTATGAAGGGATGGCTAGTCGAGGGGCGTGGGTTCCCATTCGCCGGTGTGGTGGGGGATGTCGAAGGTTCGATAACCGCAGTCGTAGGCGTGGGCTTGTGCCTTGTGGATATTCCAGCAGATGTCGCAGGCGCGGTGCGCGTCCGAGCCAAAGGTGATGGGTACCTCGGCATGGGCGAAGCAGCGCAACAGCCCCGTCGAGGGGTAATAGTCGTCGAGGCCCTTGCGCGGTGCGGCGGTCGAGACCTCAACGCGGCGACCTGTATCGTGGGCGCATTCGGCCATCTGCCCCCAGAACGGCGTCGGGTCAAAGTCGGGCGTAAAGCCTTCCTTCGAAAAGCGCATGACCAGGTCGGGATGGGCCATTACGTCAAAGTTGAGTGAGCTTTCGCAGGCGCGGCACCAGTCGTCGACGTAGCGCTCCCACACGCCGTGTACCCCCAGGTTTTCCCAAACATGCAGGTTGGTGTCATCATCGATCCAGCCGCAGCGCGAATCGGGTGTATCGGGGCGAGCGACGTCTTCCGTTCCCGCCGCACCCGCGGCACCGGCCATGATATCGCCCGGATAGCCAATCCAGTGCACACTGCCCAAGCGCACTATGGCACTCGCGGACCAGCGCTCAACCAGAGGCTCGCAACCTTCGTACCAGTCGCATTCAAAGCCATAGATAAGCTCGAGCTCCGGCGTGATCTGCGCGGCAAGCTTGCGGGCATCCTCAAAAGCCAGACGATGTGCCGGCAGGTCGCCCTCGACAACCTGCACCTCGCAGTTGGCATCCATGCTGGCGGGTAAGGTGAGGTGGTCGGTCGAGACCATGACGCGGCAACCGGCCGCAGCAGCGGCGCGAACGTTGTCCTCAAACGAGGCATGTCCGTCCGAAAACGAGGTGTGGGTGTGGCAATCGACCAGCGGGCATGCGGGCATGGCGACTCCTTTGCATTTGGCGAATCCGCTCCATTGTAATGTTGCAGCTCTCAACACGCCGCGCGCGCCGGAGCTCGAAATCGATTGGAAAGGCTGCGCGGCCTCGCTTGCTCCAATACATGTACATCAGCCTCCAAAAGCTGCAAATAATGACATGTTTGGAGGCTGATGTACATGTTTGGCCGGGGCGGTGGAGTGTCGGTTTCTTGTCGACAAGGAAAATCGCGCTCATCACGCGCCGTCACACTCGCGCAGCCTGCGATGTGCTAGCGTTTGGGTGAACAAAACGAGCCCGCGCGGAAAGGATCCAGACCGTATGCAATGCGATAGCACATCCCCGCTGTCTCGCGAGACTGATGCGCCCGAAACTATCGTCAAACTGGAGTGCGACATCGACGACGCGTCGCCCGAGGTGCTTGCCTACGCCGCCGACCGCCTGCGCGAGGCAGGTGCGCGCGAGGTGCACTGGCTGCCCCTCTACTGCAAAAAAGGCCGTCCCGGTTGGCAGCTGCAGGTGATCTGCTCGCACGATGATATCGAGCGCTTGCAGACGATTATCTTTTTGGAGACCACGACCAACGCCATTCGTCGCCAGGTGATGGAACGCGTTTGCCTGCCACGCCGCTTTGAGCGCGTAACGACGCCATGGGGCGAGGTATCCGTTAAGGTGGCGACCCTGCCCGACGGCAGCGAGCGCGCGGCTCCCGAGTACGAGGATTGCGCCCGTCTTGCCCGCGAACATGGCGTGCCGCTCCAACGCGTGATGCAGGCGGCTCAGAGCGCGGCACTGCGATTCGAGTAACACGGTAGATGGGCTCCGCATCCGCCGGACCCCGTATTCAGCCCCCATCAACCCCATTCGAAAGGATCTCCCCATGAAATACCTCATCGCCTCCGACATCCACGGCTCTGCATATTGGGCCGAGCGCCTGGTCGCCGCCATCGAGTCCGAGCAGCCCGACCGCATCGTGCTGCTGGGCG
>CABUKS010000053.1 GCA_902492235.1 uncultured Collinsella sp.
GTGGGCCGTGCATCAGCGCGGCGGCGAGCCGAAGATTTTTGACTATGCGGACGTGCTGCAGTGCGAGATTGTCGAGACCGGAAATCCCGAGGATGTGCCGGAGCTTAGCAATCGCGAACTAGCTCAGCAGATTTTGATTAATCCAGCTCAGGCTACCAAAAACAATGCTGCCAAGCGTAATATGTGCCTTGGTATGGGTGTCATCGTTGCCGTGCAAACCGGCGAGGATGAGATTTCGAAGCTTGAGATTCCGGTGACCGCGGGCGAAGTCAAGCGAGACTCCGGCCTATATCGGTCGTATCGGAACGTTGCGGAGCAGATCAAAGAAGCCTTCGACGCCATGGGGCGTCCGGAGCAATGATGTCTGCAGCATCAAGCGGTTGAGGAGCCGTGCCCATGCCGAGTGAACCATATGCGATTCCGCCCAAAGATTGCGCCTTTGAGGGCATTCTTTGGTATATCAATCATTATGACCTGCAGGGTGGCGACCGGCTGCCCGCCGAGCGTGTGCTCTGTGAAGAGCTGGGCGTGTCGCGCACGGCGTTGCGTGCTGCGATCACGCGCCTTATTTCGTGCGGAACTTTGGAAAGCCGCCGCGGTTCGGGCACCTATGTGTGTCCTCCCAAACCGCTGAACATCTTTCAGGAAACATGGAACTATACGCAGGCGGTGGAGAGGGTTGGCTCAAAGTCGACCGCACGCCTTGTTTGGTCCAAGGTCGTGTACGCCGATATCGATCTGGCCCAAAAGGCCCAGATCGACCTGGGTACACCGCTCTTCTGCATTCGACGTGTGCGCGTGGTTAATGGTTCCCCGGCGTCGATTGAGACGGCCCACGTCAATCTGTCTTTGTGCCCCTCGCTTCCCGATCACGATTTTGAGCAGGAAAGCCTCTACGACGTTTTGCTCAAAGAAGGGAATGTCCATGTGACGCACGGCAAGGAGCATATTTCCATCAGCCGTCTGAACGCCGACGAGGCCAAGTTGCTGGGTGCTCAGGAGGGCACGCCGGTGTTTTACAAGGCTTCGCACGAGCGTGACGAGAACGATGGCTTTGTCGAGTATTGCAAGTCCGTGATTCTGCCGACCAAGTATCGTTTTGCCGATAACGGCGAGGCAGACGGCGTTGCGACGAAGGTAGGTGTCGAATGGCTGATGCAGTAGAAGACTTGCCGGTTTACAAACAAATTCGCCGCTGCATTGCGGAGCGAATCGAGCGCGGCGACTACCCGACGGGCTCGATGATTCCGTCCGAAAACGAGCTGGCCGAGGAGTTTGGCACGACGCGCCTGACAATCCGAAGTGCCATGGACGAGCTGGTCAAAAGTGGCCAGATTCGTCGCGTGCAGGGCAAGGGCGCCTTTGTGGGACACAAGTGGTTTGACGAGCACGAACGCAAGGGCGGCTTCCGTCAGTCGGTTCTGGCGTCGGGCGCGACGCCGTCGGTGCGCATTCTGGCGCGCTCCAAACGCTACGCCGGCCCGTATTACGCCGACCTGTTTGGCATCGCCGAGGACGATCTGCTTTACTCGGTGCGCCGTCTCAACTGCATTGATGGGGAGCCCGTGTCGATTGAGATGACGCTGATTCCGTGTCTGCTGTTTCCGGGCATCGAAGACGTGGACATTTCGGTCTTCAGCCTGTTCGAGACCTACGACATGTTGGGGCGCAAACCGGACAAGTCGATTGAGAAACTCGATATCGAGGCGCTGGGCGCACGCGATGCGAGTTTGCTCAATCTTGAGCCGGGCGATCTGGCGCTCGTACTGGAATGCCTGACCTATGACTCGAGTGGGCAGGCGATCGAGCATGCCAAGTCTTTTACCCGCGGTGATGCCGGCGGATATACCTACAACTATTAGCGTCTAGAGCGTCCCTGCGCATGGCGGGGGCGCTCGTTTTTACGGATATATGTCGCTTGACCGATGAGCGGCAAAAACTGACCGTCTACCGAGAGGGGAGGATGAAATCATAAAACCGGTATTAAAAACGGCTAACCTGTAATCGTTAACTGGTATTAAGAACCTTTGAATTGTTGAGCTTGGGGCCAAGATGTCCACAAGGTTAAGCGGTGCGACGGGGCGGCAAGCCCGTTCATTCCGTGCGACAATTCAAACTGCTCGTGAAAGGAGCGGGAATGAAGGAGACCGAGAAGATCGAGATCATGCACTTCGACCAGGAGGGCTACCTCG
>CABUKS010000054.1 GCA_902492235.1 uncultured Collinsella sp.
TAAGATTGAAGGGCCTGACCCCGGAGGAGTTCCGGAATCAGGCCCTCGCGGCCTAGTCGCTATTTAGGGCGTCCAAGATTTGGGGCGCAGTTCAATCACACGTACCGGCGGGCATTTTTATAAACGAGTCTTCTATCGACGCAAGCCTCTACGCCTCGCGCTCGACCTCACTCACACATTCGTTCTTGATGGTGCCAACGAGCGCCTGCAGCGCATCGACCACATGCGGGCGAATGTCCCCGCCAATGAGCACGAGCATGATGTCGTCACCTACGGCAAGCTCGCCGCTTGCCAGCCACACGCGCACATAGCCGATACCCGGCATCGCGCGCGTGGCCTCGATAGCAGCCTGCACTTTCTGAGCATCGAAGCCGAACACCATGCCGCCCACCCTGCGTCCGGGAGCTACGCCATCGGTTTCGATCCCGCGGACCTCGGACTTGGGCGTCGCGCGCACCACGCCGTTATGCGTCAGATACATCCCACAGCCTGCCGCCGAAGCATCGGCCTTGGCCTCGCGCAGCCAAGCATCAACCGAAGGCATCGTTTTGCCATTCTCGAGCATCATTTCCCCTTTCACCGTCATTGAATAGCCCATTATCTATTCCTCGACCAGCGTGAGCACCATGACGGCACGTGTGTTGCTCAACGATAACGAACGACAGGTCACAAGCGTTACGACCTTGGTTGCCGAGGCGGCGCGATCGCCCGCATCACTCGCCACGGCAGAGGCACCGTCAAGCATCTCGGACAGGTAGTTCTTGAGCCCGTCGTCACCCTCAAAATTGGTCGTGCGCGCCTTGGAGTACGTATCCTCAACGACCTTGGTCGCCAGCGGACGCAGCTTATACGTTGCATCGCGCGTGATGTAATACACGTACTCGATGCTATCGAACGTCGCTTGGTCGGTGGTGTCCGAAATCACGTTGAACATCGACCCATCGTTCATATGGTGGCCGTAGATCGTGGTCTGCTGATCCACCATGCCCGGCGCGGTGTCGTCGCTATCCAAGAAGATGGCACCGGACGCGTTAGCCGTACCGTCAAACAGCGTGTTGAGGTATTTGGAGTTGTTGTTGGTCTGCACGACGGGATAGTTGATGTTGGTGCCGGGCGCGTAAATCCAACCCACAACCTCGGGATTCGTCTGGGCAAGTGCATCAAAGTCTATAATCGGCACGCCGCTGGCGTCCTTATCGCTCACATATTGTTTTTCGATCTTTTGATACGACTCGCTCGCCTGCTTGTAGCCAATCTGGGCGTTGATAAAGATGGCGGCAGCGGCAACGATTAGGCCGATGCCAATAATGATGAGCAAGATGGGGATAACGGAGCGGCACTTTTTGCGCGGCGGCTCGGTGTAATCCGACGGCGCGGCATGCGATGAAGACCGGGGCGGTTTTTTAGCGGTGCTATAAGACGAAGGACGATATGCGGCCGGCGCGTCCTGTCGACGATGCGTCGCCGGTGTCACGGGACGCGGCGCGCGCGGCTGCTGAGGAGAGGATGTCCGACCCTGCTGTGCCGCACGGGCAGCACCCGGCTTCGACGGATCGGGAATCTGAGAAGCCTTGAATCGTTTTCCCTGATAGTCGGACATAGCTCTCCTTATGCTGCAAATGGACTGGCAAAGCGCTTAGGCGTCAGCCATCTCCCGCTTCATCTTCTCGATAACCTTGCGATACTCGGGGTCGCAGGCGCCTAGGATCTGCGTGGCATAGATAGCGGCGTTCTTGGCACCGTTGATGGCCACACAGGCAACGGGCACGCCCGAAGGCATCTGCACCATCGACAGTAGCGAGTCCATACCACCCAGGTCGCTCGTCTTCATAGGCACGCCGATAACCGGCAGCGGCGTAAACGCAGCCACGACACCGCCCAGGTGAGCAGCCTTGCCGGCGGCAGCGATAATCACCTTGATGCCGCGGTCGGCAGCGGTCGAGGCCCACTCATGGACCTTCGCCGGTGTGCGGTGCGCGCTTGCAATCACGAGCTCATAGGGCACGCCCAGTGCCTCGAGCTCGGCGGTGCAGCCTTCCATAACGCCCAGATCCGACTTGGAGCCCATGATGATCCCGACAACCGGCTTCTGATCTGCCATAAACAAAGACCTCCTGTTGAGAGCGGTGACGCGGCGGATCCGCGACCCTTAACTACTGAGAGTAGTATAGCTGCTCCCGTCC
>CABUKS010000055.1 GCA_902492235.1 uncultured Collinsella sp.
CTACATACCGCTCTTGCCCCGATCTCACGTTGTGAGGTCGGGGCTTTTTCATGGCGCGCAACCATTTACCGAAAACGTGGCAACTTTTTAATCTCACCTATACATGTTTAAACAACATGTTCTACAATAGGGACATCGACTCTAAAACTCGGGGCGGGCTGTTCACCCATCTGCAGGCCGATCCCACAACAAGAAGGTTGGTGAGCACATCCATGGAGCGTGCAAGCGGTGTTCTCATGCCCATCTCGTCCCTGCCCGGACCGTACGGCATCGGCGGCTTTGGCTGGAATGCCTACGACTTTGTCGATTTCCTCGTCTCGTGCAAACAACATTATTGGCAGATTCTGCCCCTTACGACGACGAGCTATGGCGACTCGCCCTATCAGTCGTTCTCGGCCCGTGCGGGCAACCCCAATTTCATCGACTTTGCCGAGCTTATCGAGGCCGGCTATCTGGAGCAGCGCGATATCGACGGTGTGTATCTGGGCTCCGATCCCAACAACGTTGACTATGGCGCGATTTTTAGCGGTCGCCGCCAGATTCTCGACCGTGCCGCCGAACGCTTCGCCTCCAACAAGCCAGCCGATTTCGACGACTTTGTCCAGGCAAACGAAGACTGGCTCATTCCCTACTGCGAGTTCATGACCGTCAAAGAGGAGTGCGGACTCAAGGCCTTTTGGGAGTGGCCCGCAGAGCTGCGCACCCGCGGCGAAGCATCCGCCAAGGTCTGCGCCGCCCATCCCGCGCGCATGCTCTATCACCAGATGACGCAGTATTTCTTCGACCGCCAGTGGAGCCGCCTCAAGGCCTATGCCAACGAGCGCGATATCCTGATCATCGGCGATTTGCCCATCTACGTCTCGCGTGATTCCGTCGAAATGTGGGCAAGCCCCGAGCTCTTTAAGATCGACGCCGCCGGCAACCCCGTCAGTGTCGCCGGCACACCGCCCGATCAGTTCTCCGCCACCGGCCAGTACTGGGGCAATCCCATCTATGACTGGGATGCCATGGAAGCAGACGGCTTCTCCTGGTGGGAAGGCCGCATCCGCGCCGCACTCAACATGTACGACGTTATTCGTCTGGACCACTTCCGTGGCTTCGAGGCCTACTGGGAGGTGCCGTTCTCCTCGCCCGACTCGTCCTACGGTTCGTGGACACAGGGTCCCGGCCTCAAGCTCTTCAAGACGCTCGAGGAAAAGCTCGGCACGCTGCCTATTATCGCCGAGGACCTGGGCTTCCTTACCCCCGGCGTCATCGATATGCGCGACACCTCGGGCTTCCCCGGCATGAAGATCTTGCAGTTTGCCTTTGAGGGCACCAACTCGTATTACCTGCCGCATAACTATATCGCCAATACCGTCGCCTATGTAGGCACGCACGACAACGAGACGGCGCGCGGTTGGTTCGAGGGTACGGCCACTCCGCGTCAGCGCGAGCAGGCAGCCCTGTACACCCACCAGCAGGCAGGCGAGTCCATAGCCGACGCGCTCAACCGAACCATCGCCGCCAGCGTGAGCGATACCTGCATTTACACCATGCAGGACCTGCTCAATCTGGGCAACGAGGCGCGTATCAACACCCCCGCCACCCTAGGCGGCAACTGGGCCTGGCGCATGCTCGATGGTGCCATCACCCGCGAGCTCGAGCACAAGCTTACCGACTGGACCGAGACCTACTTCCGTATCCCGTCGGAAGCCGAAATCGAGCTTCCCCAATAGGAGCCACCGCGCCCGACCCCACCACACCGTGCGGACGCGCTTGCTTACCCGCGCGAGGCCACCCCAATCCCCTCGCGCGGGCTTCTTATGAATTGCAGACAT
>CABUKS010000056.1 GCA_902492235.1 uncultured Collinsella sp.
CGGTCAGCCGGTCGCTTGCATCCACTACGTTTCCAAGTGAGAGGGAGACAACATGAGCGATATTTTGGACGTCTACGGTCGCGAGGTGCTCGACAGCCGCGGCAATCCCACCGTCGAGGTCGAGGTTGTGCTCGAGGACGGCAGCTTTGGCCGCGCAATGGTGCCTTCGGGTGCTTCGACCGGCGCCTTTGAAGCCTGCGAGCTGCGCGATGGCGACAAGGGCCGCTACCTGGGCAAGGGCGTTTCGCAGGCCGTCGAGCACGTCAACAACGAGTGCGCTAACGCCGTCGTGGGCCTCGATGCCTTCGACCAGCGCGCCGTCGATGCCGCGCTGATTGCCGCGGACGGTACCCCTAACAAGACCAAGCTCGGTGCCAACGCCATCCTGGGCGTGTCGCTGGCCGTTGCCCGCGCCGCTGCCGAGTCGGCGGGCCTGTCGCTGTACCAGTACCTGGGCGGCGTCAACGCCCACCTGTTGCCCACGCCCATGATGAACATCCTCAACGGCGGCGTGCATGCCGACAATAACGTTGACTTCCAGGAGTTCATGATCATGCCCGTGGGTGCTCCGAGCTTTGCCGAGGGTCTGCGCTGGTGCGCCGAGGTCTACCACACCCTCAAGGGCGTGCTGCACGAGGCCGGCCTGGGCGGCGGCGTGGGCGACGAGGGCGGCTTTGCCCCCAACCTTAAGACCAATGCCGAGCCGTTCGAGTACATCACCAAGGCCGTGGAGAAGGCCGGCTTTAAGCCCGGCGTCGACTTCATGTACGCCATGGACCCGGCCTCGACCGAGTTCTACAACGCCGAGACCGGCATGTACGAGCTCAAGGGCGAGGGCGTGGAGTACACGAGCGCCCAGATGGTTGATTACTGGGAGAAGCTCGTCGACACCTATCCCATCATCTCCATCGAGGACGGCATGGCCGAGGAGGACTGGGACGGCTGGGTCGAGCTTACCCGCCGCATTGGCAATAAGGTGCAGCTCGTAGGCGACGACCTGTTCGTCACCAACACCGAGCGCCTCAAGAAGGGCATCGAGCTGGGTGCCGCCAACGCGATTCTGGTCAAGGTCAACCAGATCGGCACGCTCACCGAGTCGCTCGAGGCCATCGAAACCGCCAAGGAGGCCGGCTATGCTTGCATCGTGAGCCACCGCTCCGGCGAGACCGAGGATTCCACAATCGCCGACCTGGTCGTGGGTGTCAACGCCGGCCAGATCAAGTCGGGCGCCCCGTGCCGCAGCGACCGTATCGCCAAGTACAACCAGCTCATCCGCATCGAGGACGAGCTCGAGGGCAGTGCGCGCTACGCCGGCAAGGCCGCGTTCTACAACATTCGCTAGGCACGCGGAGGTCGCGGGGGCGGGGAAGACTCGGATTTGCCTTGCTCCAGCCGGGCGCTGTTGAGCACCATTGGGCGCTGGGCCATATGACTCAGCGCCTTTTTTATGTCGAGCAAAGGCTGGCGAAGGCGGTGCGGGCTCTCGTGCTATAACTAAATGACTTAGCGCAAACAAACCTCAACCGCACAAGGCGCACATGGATCAGATTTACGAC
>CABUKS010000057.1 GCA_902492235.1 uncultured Collinsella sp.
CATGTTGTCTCCCTCTCACTTGGAAACGTAGTGGATGCAAGCGACCGGCTGACCGCGCACCGTCGGTGCGCCTCCGTAAGTTAGCCATGTCGCACTTTTTGCATTATGCCCTAAGTTAGCCGAGGGATACACTTGTTTTTCGAAAAATTTAGCGGGAACGATGAGGCGTGTCAGCCTGTCGTTCCCGCAGTCTTACTCCTCCGCCTTTGCGGCATCCCACAGGTCGTTGAGGCCGTGGGTCGAAAGCTCGGCAAGATCCACGTGAGCATCGGCCGCCATCTGCTCCATCGCGGCCCAGCGACGGCGGAACTTTGCCGTGCTGGCACGAAGGGCGCTCTCGGCGTCAATGCCCTCCTTGCGCGCGACGTTGACCAAAGCAAAGAGCAGGTCGCCAAACTCCATTTCGCGCTCGGGCGAGCCAGGGGCCTCGGCCTCAAACTCGGCACGCTCCTCGGCAACCTCGTCCCACACATCCTGGACCGTCTCCCACTCAAAGCCCACGGCAGCCGCCTTGCGCGACACCTTCTGAGCCTGCATCAGCGCCGGCAGATGCGTGGGCACGCCGTCGAGCAGGCCCTCGGGCGCAGCCTCGCCTGCCGCCACGGCCTTGTCCTTGGCAGCCCTCTCGGCAAGCTTAACCTCGTCCCAAATCTTGAGTACCTCGTCGGAGCTGTCGGCATCCACATCGCCAAACACGTGCGGATGACGGCGAATGAGTTTGGCGTCGATATCGCGCGCCACGTCGGCCAGCGTAAACTCGCCGGCATCCGCCGCGATCTGCGCATGCAGCACGACCTGCATGAGCACGTCGCCCAGCTCCTCGCGTAGGTGAACCGCGTCGTCCGCCTCGATGCAGTCGAGTGCCTCGTAGGCCTCCTCGATCATGTTCTTGCCGATGCTGCGGTGTGTCTGTTCGCGGTCCCACGGGCAGCCATCGGGCTGACGCAGACGCCAGATGGTCTGCACCAGATGCTGCAGCTCGGCCGACGCGTCTATCAGCGTGGACAGATCGCGCGAGCCCTCGGCATTTTGCTGAGCCATATGCTGCGCCATGGTTATTCCTCCTCCAGGATCACGTGGCGGAACGCACCGCCCTCGTAGATGCCGTAGCTGTGCGTGCCGTCCTTGGGAATGCTCACACTGCCGGGGTTGAAGAGCCACAGGCCCGGGTGCGCGGCACTTTCCTCGTTGACCTTGATGTGCGTATGACCGTAGACGAGCGCGGAGCCCTCGGGCAGCGCGGGCGCGTGGTCGACGCTGTTGTGCATGCCGGCGCCAAAGACATGGCCGTGCGTCAGGAACAGCTCGCGGCCGGTCTCGTCAAACAGCGTGGCGTAGTCGGCCATGACGGGAAAGTCGAGGACCATCTGGTCGACCTCGGCATCGCAGTTGCCGCGCACCGCGATGATGCGGTCGGCCAGGGCGTTGAGCAGCGGGATAACGCGCTTGGGGGCGTAATCGCGCGGCAGGTCGTTGCGCGGACCGTGGTAGAGCAGGTCGCCCAGCAGCACGATGCGGTCGGGCTGCTCGGACTCGATGGCGGCGACCAGGCG